>CAIYUN010000091.1 GCA_903929355.1 uncultured Opitutaceae bacterium | reverse complement strand
TGGCATGTCCGCGAAGTTTATGATCTGGCCGGTGTCAGCGGCAAGAGCGTTGCCGAGCACCGCGAGGCCAAGCGCATGATGGAGGACGTGCGAACGGGACGCATCCAAGCCTTGATTTTTTCCAAGCTCGCGCGGCTCGCCCGCAACACCCGCGAGCTTTTGGACTTTGCCGACTACTTTCGGAAGTTTGATGCCGACCTAGTTTCTCTCCAGGAGTCCATTGACACCAGCACCCCGGCGGGCCGGCTGTTCTACACCATGATTGCGGCAATGGCCCAATGGGAACGCGAGGAGATTGGAGATCGTCTCCGGGCCTCAATCGCAACCCGCGCCAAACTCGGCAAGCCGCTGGGCGGACGCCTGCCATTTGGCTACCAATGGAAAGACGAGCGGTTGCAGCTTCACCCCGAGGAGGCTCCCGTCCGCAAATTGGTCTATGAGCTGTTTGCAGAGCATAAGCGCAAGAAGGCCGTTTCACGGCTGCTCAACGAGCGCGGGCTGCGCACGCGCAATGGGCATTTCACCGACACAACCGTTGACCGGCTCATCCGTGACACCACGGCCAAGGGGCTGTATCGTTCCAACTACACCACCAGCGTCAGCGGGAACAAAAAATGGGCTTTCAAGCCGGAGCACGAGTGGGTTGTGACCAAGGTTGACCCGATTGTTTCGGAGGAGCTTTGGGACAAGTGCAACGCGCTCCTTGATGCCCGCAAGACACGCGGGGAGCGCCCCGGCCCGCGCCCCGTCCACATTTTCACCGGCTACGTCCTTTGCGAGTGCGGCAAGAAAATGTATGTCCCGGCCAACACCCCGAAATACATTTGCTACTCATGCCACACCAAAATTCCAGTTGTGGACTTGGACGGCATTTTCCATGAGGAATTGAAAAGCTACCTGCTTGATCCGTCGAAAGTGGACGCCTACCTCAGCCGCGCCAGCGACACCGTGACCGACCAGCAAAAGCTCTTGGAAACGCTCCGCGCCGAACTGCGCCGGGTGAAGGAGGAGATGGAGAGCGCCTTTCGCCTCTTTCATGCCAACGGCATTGACGTTGACGGTTTCAAGGCCCGGCATCAGCCGCTTGAGGAGCGCCGGAAGCAGATTGAAGCCGAGATGCCCCGAATTGAGGGTGAGCTTGCTTTCCTCAAAGTTGACGGTCTGACCGCCGAGCACATCATGGCCGACGCCAAGAGTTTTTACGCCCGTTGGCCGAAAATGACGCAGGACGAGAAACGGAGCATCGTCGAATCTTTGGTGAGGAGCATCGTGATTTCCAAAGAGGAAATCGCCATAAACCTTTCCTACGCTCCTTCTTCTGAGAACATGACAGAAAGGCAACGTAGCGCCAGGGGTTCATGGCCGCGACCAGCATGAAGGCACAGGGGAGGGTGACCTTGCCCGCGCTGCGGGAGATGGAGACGTGGCCGTCCTCCAGCGGCTGGCGCAACACCTCCAGCGCACCGCGCTTGAACTCGGGCAGCTCGTCCAGAAAAAGCACCCCGTGGTGGGCGAGCGAGATCTCGCCGGGCCCGGGGATCGTGCCGCCGCCGAGCAGGCCGACGTCCGAAATGGTGTGGTGCGGCGCCCGCATCGGCCGTCGGCCAAAGACGGCCGGACCGCTGAGCGTCTGACCCGCGGCGGAGTGGATGCTGAGGATCTCCAGCGACTCCTCCAGGGTAGGGGAGGGGAGGATGCCCGGGAGACGTTTGGCCACCATGGACTTGCCCGCCCCTGGTGGCCCGATCATGATCAGGTTGTGGCCCCCGGCGGCGGCGACCTCGACCGCACGGCGGAGCGCGTGCTGACCCTTGATCTCGGCAAAGTCACCCGCGCCCGGGTCGGACGCGGCCGCGGCCGCGAGCGCGGTCGCGTGCGGGACCGCCGGGAGGGCGATTTCTCCGGCGAGGAAGCGCGCGGCCTGGTCCAGCGACGCGGCGGGGATGGCGGCGATACCCTCCACCAGCGCGGCTTCGTGCGCCGAGGCGGGCGGGAGCAGCACCCCGCGCTTACCGAGCTTTTTGGCGAGGCGCGCGATGGCGAGGGCGCCGCGGACCGGTCGGGTCGCCCCGGAGAGGCTGAGCTCGCCGGCGATCAAATAGTCGGTGGCGCTGGGCGCGGCCAGTTGGTGGGTGGCCACCAGCAGCCCGAGCGCGATCGGCAGGTCGTAGAACGGGCCCTCTTTGCGCAGATGGCCGGGCGCGAGGTTGATGGTCGTGCGCGTCCGCGGGGTTTTGAAGCCGCTGTTGCTGAGCGCGGAGAAAACGCGGTCGTCCGACTCCTTCACGGCGGCGTCAGGGAGGCCGACGAGGATCAGCTTTGGTTCGCCGCTCTCGCCGGAGTTGACCTCCACGTGGACCAGCTCCGCTTCGATCCCCTGGAGGGCGGCGGAGGAGAGCGCGGCCAGCATGGTTCAGGTGGCGGGGGTGGCGGCGGCCCGCGCGGTGATTCGCGCCAGGTTGCGTTCAATGGCCTCAATCCAGGGATTCGTGCCGTCGGGCGCCGCCAGGTACTGATGGACACCCAGAAAATCCTTGTCGATTTTCGGCCGCACCACCTTGACCCAAAACTTGGGCGTGCGGGCGGCGAGGTCGGCCGCGGACTTGAAGGCGCGCCGTGCCGGGGGCACGCCGGCAAAATCGTCGGATTCGGTGAATTCGGCGTAAAGCAGGTCGAGCTCGGAGGGATAGTCGTCGGCGGCCATTTGCGCAAGGTAGTCCGCACTGGCGACCGCGCAGGCGAGAAACTGGTCTTCGGGGGTGTGGAAGCGCTGTACGGCGCCGGGCGGGCTCGGGCCCGTGCGGCGGATGGCCCCGAGCACGGTGTCAATCTCGTCCAGGCTGAAGCCCATGGCCGGAAGGTGGGAGGCCGCGAGCGCGCAACTGCGGAGGACGTGGCAGTAGGTGTATTTTGCGCCGGTGCCAGCGCGGTCGGCGCGGACCTTCAGGTAACCGCTGTCGTGGAAGAGCGCGGCGGCCAGGCCGAGCTGGAAGTGGCGCGGCCCGAGCGTGCCGGGTTCCCGCGTGTGTCGGCCGGCAAACAGGTCGGCATAACAGACCGAGACCTGGAGCGTGTGACGGTAATCGTGATACTTGATGTCGTTGGCCTGATAGTCGGGGTGCTGCCCGCTAAAAAAACGATCGGCCTCGGCGAAAATCTTCCGCACCGGCTGGTCTGGCGCATCGGGAAAGAGGCCGAGATAGAGCCGCCTCGTTGCCTCGGCAACGTTGGACGCGCTGGTGGTGTCGGTCGTGAGGGGCATGCCGGGCGGCGGGAGTGGATCGGTCTGCTTGTGACTAATGGTTTGCACGATGGCGGCGCAAGCCAAATTCTTCCCACCGGCTCATTTGTCACCTTCCCATGATTATCGGACTCACCGGCGGCCTCGGCTGCGGCAAATCCACGGCGGCGCGTTTTCTCGCGGAGCTGGGTTTTCGCGTGCTCGACTCCGACCGGATCGTGCGGGAGGAGGTCCTGGTCGAGCCAGCGATCGCCGCGGCCGTGGGCCGGCGTTTCCCGGGGGTGTTGGACGCAGCGGGCGCGGTGCGGCGGGACGGGCTGGCGGCGCGGGTGTTTGCCGATGGCGGCGGCGAAGATTTGCGGTGGCTGGAGGAACTGGTGCTGCCGGGGGTGCTGGCGCGCTGGCGTCAGGCGCTGGCCACCGCGCCGGCGGCCCGCTGGGTGGTGGAGGTGCCGCTCCTGTTTGAAAAGAAATTGGAAAATTGGTTTGATTTCACCGTCTGTGTGGCCGCATCTTCACCCCTCCAACTCGCCCGGCTGACTGAGCGCGGGCTTCCCCCTGCGCTCGCCGAACCGAGAATCACGCAGCAACTCTCCTTGGCCAAGAAAATCGAACTCGCCGACTTTGTCCTGTGCAACGATGGCACGCCCGACGCTCTGCGCCGGCAAACCGTGCGTCTCGTCGCCCTCCTCGCCGACGAGCCCGCCCGCCGTTGAGCGGCTACCCGCGGGAAGTTTTGGCCGGACGGTTTTTTGACCGTATAGACCTCTTTACCCATCATGGCAGAATCCGAATCGAAGAAAAAAAATAAGGCCGCGAAGGCCGCCGCCGACCAGCCCAAACGCAAACGGGGGCGTCCGTCCAAGGCCAAATCGGCCGCCGCCGCGGCCCCCGAGCGTCCCGCCGAACTGTTTCCGTCCGTGGCGGTCGAGTCCCATGCGCCCGCGCCCGAACCGGTCGCCGCGGCCCGACCGGAACCGGCCAGCCGGCCGGAACCGGAGTCGGCGACCCCGGCGACAAAGGAACCGGCTCCGATGGATCGGCCCGAACCGGAGTCGGCGACTCCGACGACCGCGGTCCCGGTCTCCGGCAACGGCGCCACCTCGCCGGACACCCCCGCCATTGCGGGAGGGCCGCGGCCGGTGTTTGAGCCCAAGCCGCCCGCCGATGACGATGGCGGTGGCCCGTGGTGGAAAAGAAACAAACAGAACAAGAAGAAGAAGTGGTTGGACAAGCAGCAGGGCCGGGGCGGACCGCCCCACCACGCGCCGCCACCCCATCATCCGGCGCAGCCGCCGCCACCGAATCTCACCCCGCATTATGGCGACCTGCCGAATCCGGCACGGTTCGCCGACTTGGCGGGCTTGGACGCGCTCGCCGCCGAACTCGGGTCGGGTCCGGCCCAACCGCTGCGGATCGACGAGTTATACGCCCTCAATCTGGCCGACCTGACCGCGCGCGCGCGCCCTGGGGATTGGGTTCGACGGCCCGCCGAACCGCAAGCAGGCGCTGGAGTCAGTGCTGCGTCTGACCGCCGAAAAGAAGATCCCCCTGCTCGACCGGGGCTGGCTCGACCTCACGGACCGGGGTCATGGGTTCATCGTGCACGGGCATTTCAATTACCGGCTGTTCCCGGAAAGCACCTATGTGCCCGAGAGCCTGGTGCGGCGCTACGGCCTGAAGCGCGGCCATCTGGTCGAGGTGATCGCCCAAGCCCCGCAGCCGGGCGAGCGGTGTCCGGCGGTCGCCGGCGTGCGCACGGTGATGGGCGGCCCGCCGGGTGACACCAGCCGGCTGTTGCCGTTCGAGGAGCTCACGCCGTATTATCCGCTGCGGCGGATCCTGCTGGAGGCGCCGGTGCACAGCGACATCTCCATGCGGGCGGTGGATCTGCTCACGCCGGTGGGCTTCGGGCAGCGCGGATTGATTGTCGCCCCGCCCCGCACCGGCAAGACGGTGCTGCTGCACAACATCGCCAACTCCATTTCGCACAATTACCCGGAGTTCAAGCTCATCATCCTGCTGGTGGACGAGCGACCGGAGGAGGTCACCGACTTCCGCCGCCACACCCGGGGCGAGGTGGTCAGCTCGACCTTCGACGAGATGCCGGAAAGCCACATCCATGCGGCCGAGATGGTGATCGAGAAGTCCCGGCGGCTGGTCGAGGCCGGCGAGCACGTCATCATTCTGCTGGATTCGATCACGCGGCTGGCGCGCGCCTACAATGCGCTGGCGTCCAACTCGGGCAAGATCATGTCCGGCGGCCTGGAGGCGACCGCGCTGCAGAGGCCCAAGCGGTTTTTCGGCTCGGCCCGCAACATCGAGGGCGCCGGCAGCCTCACGATCCTCGGCACCGCGCTCATCGACACCGGCAGCCGGATGGACGAGATCATCTTCGAGGAGTTCAAGGGCACCGGCAACATGGAGCTGCACCTCGACCGCGGCCTGTCGGACAAGCGGATCTTCCCCGCGATCAACATCGACCGCTCCGGCACCCGCAAGGAGGAGCTGGTCTATCACCCCGAGGAGATGCTCCGCGTCTACGGCCTGCGCCGGGCGATGCAGGGCATCCCCCCCGTCGAGGCGATGGACATGCTCATTCAGCGACTTAAGAAGACAAAAACCAACGCGGAGTTCTTGCTAAGTCTCAACCGGTAGTTTTTGCTCCCACCCCTCCCCTCCCCCATAACCTCGTTTCCCCTGTGACCTCCGACGAAGATTTCATCATCCAGCTCGCCCTTGACAAGGGTGTGATCAAGCAGGCCCAGCTCGCGGCCGCGCGCGAACGCATCGCGCAGCACACCGACCTCACCACGGCGCCGCCCAAGATCCTGGATCTGCTCTACGCCGAGAAAATCATTGAGCCGGCCCAGATCAGCAAGGTGCTGGCCGACGAGTTCGGGATGCACACGGTGGACCTGAACATGGTGCGCACCCCCAGCGAGCTGATCTCCGTCCTGCCCCGGACGCTCGCCGCGCGCTACCTGGTGTTCCCCATTTCGAAGGAGGGCAATGTGCTCCGTCTGGCCATCAGCGACCCGCTGGATGTCTCGGCCCTCGACGACCTCGGCCATGTCCTCAAGCTCACCCTGGAGCCCTGCGTCGCCCCCGCCGAGGACATTCGCCAGGCCATTGAGCGTTTCTACGGCAAGGACGCCGCCTCGATCGAGCAGCTCCTCAACAACTTCTCCGCGAGCGAGGGCCTCGACTCCGCCACCGCCGCCGCGCCCGGCACCAGCAACGAGGGCGACGCGCCCATCATCAAGCTCGTCCACGCGGTGATCCTGGAGGCCATCCAGCGTCGCGCGTCGGACATTCATCTGGAGCCCCTCGAAAAACGCTTCCGCGTCCGCTACCGGGTGGACGGGGTGCTGCTGGAGGTCGAGAACCCGCCCAAGCGCCTCCAGCCCGCGATTCTCTCCCGTCTAAAGATCATGGCCAACATCTCCATCGCGGAGAAGCGCATCCCGCAGGACGGCCGCATCCAGGTCAACATGGGGGGCAAGTCGCTCGACTTGCGCGTCTCGTCGCTGCCCACCGCGCACGGGGAGAGCATCGTGATGCGTATTCTGGACAAGGAGGGCCTCCAGCTGGGCCTGCCCGAGCTCGGATTTTTCAGCGACGACCAGGCCATCATGGAGCGCCTCATCAGCCTGCCCGACGGCATCATGCTGGTCACGGGCCCGACCGGGTCCGGCAAGACCACCACCCTCTACTCCTGCCTGCATTTCATCAACAAGCCCGACCGCAAGATCATCACCGTCGAGGATCCCGTCGAGTACCAGCTGGGCGGCATCAACCAGGTGCCGGTCCGGCACGACGTCGGGATGACCTTTGCCAGCGCGCTCCGCGCCATGCTGCGCCAGGCGCCCAACATCGTGATGGTGGGTGAGATTCGAGACTTGGAGACCGCGGAAATCGCCATCAACGCCTCCCTGACCGGCCACATGGTGTTCTCCACCCTGCACACCAACGACGCGCCCGGCGCCGTCACCCGCCTGATCGACATCGGGGTGAAACCGTTCCTGGTTTCCACCTCGCTGCGCGCCGCCATGGCCCAGCGCCTGGTCCGCAAGGTCTGCAAACAGTGCAAGAAGCCGTATACCCCGGCACCCACCGAACTGCGCGCCCTCAATATCACACCGCAGCAGGCCGCCGCGGCCAATTTCATGAAAGGTGCCGGCTGCCCCAATTGCAACGGCACCGGCTACCGCGGGCGCTACGGCATCTTTGAGGTGTTTGTCATCAACGAGGAGCTCCAGCGCATGATCTACGAGAATGCCGGGACGTCCAAGCTGCGCGACAAGGCCCGTTCCCTCGGCATGCGCACCATGCGCGAGGACGGCATCCGCAAGGTTGTCAATGGCGCGACCACCATCGAGGAGGTCGTTTCCATCACCGTCGGCGACGCCAACTGATCACCCGTCCGGCCCGCCTCCGTCCATGAGCTACGAGATGAACGACCTGCTGGAGTTGATGGTCGATCAGCACGCCTCCGACCTGCACCTGCAGGTCGGCCAGCCGCCCACGCTCCGCCTCGGGGGCGGCATGGTGCCCATCGAGGGGCCGGCGCTGGTCCCCGCCGACACCGAGCAGCTCATGCTCTCCATCACGCCGGACAACCACCAGCAGGGCGCAAAGCTCAACGGCGGGGCGGACTTCGGGTTCGCCTACATGGACAAGGCCCGGTTCCGCGTCAGCGTGCTCAAGTCCAAGGGCAACTACGGCATGGTGCTCCGCCAGATCCCCAACAAGTTCTACGGCCTGCGCGACATCGGGATCCCCGACAAGATCAAGGAGCTGCTCTACCGTCCGCGCGGCCTGTTTCTGGTGACGGGGCCGACCGGTTCGGGCAAATCCACGACGCTGGCCGCGATGATCAATTACATCAACGAGACCCGCGACGGCCACATCATCACCATCGAGGATCCCATCGAGTTCTACCATCCCCACAAACGGTGTGTGGTCACCCAGCGTGAGGTCGGCAGCGATGTCCCCAGCTTTTCCGAGGCCATCCGCCGCGCCCTCCGGCAGGACCCGGACATCATCCTGGTCGGCGAAATGCGCGACCTGGAGACGATCGAGGCCGCCATCAGCGCGGCCGAGACGGGGCACCTCGTCTTCGGCACGCTGCACACCAACAGCGCCCCCAAGACCGTGGACCGCATCATCGACGCCTTTCCGGCCAACATGAAGGAGATGATCCGGATGCAGCTTTCGACCTCGCTCATCGCCGTCGTCTCCCAGGTGCTCTGCAAGAAGATTGGCGGGGGCCGCGCCGCCGGCTATGAGATCATGATCACCACCAGCTCCATCGCCTCGCTGATCCGGGAGAACAAGACCTTTCGCATCACCTCCGACATCCAGACCGGCGCCAGCCTCGGCATGATCACCCTCGACATCCACCTGATGAGCCTGGTGAATCGGGAGATCGTCTCGCCCGACGAGGCCGTGGAAAAGGCGCAGGATCCCGTCATTATGCGTGAGAAGTTACTCGCCGCCGGCGCCAAACTCCGCACAGTTTAACCCACCCACCCCACCGTTTCCCCATGTTTGAAAGCCACGACCACGCCATTCTGGAACTCTGCCGCGACCAGCACCTCGTCAATGCCACCGACCTGGAGGCCGCCGACGACGAGCACAAAGCCACGGGCAAATCCCTTGCCGACCTCGTCGTTGAGCTGGGTTTTGTGTCCAAGACGGTGCTGCTGCAAAAGATCGCCGACCACCTCGGGCTGACCTATCTGGAGGAGCTGCCCCCGATTTCCGGCGAGATCATCAACAGCGTCGAGGGCCAGCTGGCCCGGACCTACGGGATCATCCCGCTGCGCCTCGATGGCCAGAGCATCGAGATTCTGGCCAGCGATCCGTTCAACAACCAGGTGATTGACGACCTCACCTTCGCCCTTGGCAAGGACGTGCGGCTCGTGGTGTCCGACCCCACCCGGATCGACGCCCTGGTCAAGCTGCACTACGGGGACGACGAGGCGACCATCGAGGATCTGCTCAAGGATCTCTCCAGCTCGGACCATGACGCCGACGGCAAGGAGTTGAGCGAGGCCGACATCGAGGCCATGGCCGGCCAGACCCCCATCGTCCGTTTTGTGAACCTGGTCCTCGGCCAGGCGATCCGCGACAAGGCCTCGGACATTCATTTCGAGCCGTTTGAGCATGAGTTCAAGATCCGCTACCGGATCGACGGCTCGCTGTACGAGATGTCGCCCCCGCCCAAGCATCTTGCCCTCCCGATCACCTCCCGGGTGAAGGTGCTCGCCAATCTCAACATCGCCGAGCGGCGCATCCCGCAGGACGGTCGCATCAAGCTCACCATCTCCGGCCGCCCGGTGGACCTCCGTGTCTCCACGCTCCCCACCCAGTTCGGCGAGTCCGTCGTGCTCCGCGTGCTTGACCAGTCCGCCGTCCAGCTCGACATCTCCCAGCTGGGCATGCCCACGGACGTCTATGAGGGCATCCAGGAAATCATCCACCGGCCCAACGGCATCTTTATCGTCACCGGCCCCACCGGCTCGGGCAAGACCACCACCCTCTACAGCGGTCTCCGCATCATCAACACGCCCGACCTCAAGCTGCTCACGGCGGAGGACCCCGTCGAATACGAGATCGAGGGCATCATGCAGGTGCCCGTCAACCACGCCGTCGGCCTCACCTTTGCCTCCGCCCTGCGTTCCTTCCTCCGGCAGGATCCGGACATCATCATGGTCGGGGAAATCCGCGATCTCGAGACCGCGCAAATCTCCATCCAGGCCTCGCTCACCGGCCATCTCGTGCTCTCGACGCTGCACACCAACGACGCGGCCGGCGCCCTCACCCGGCTGATTGACATGGGGGTGGAGCCTTTCCTCCTTTCCGCCACCCTCGAGGCCATCCTGGCCCAGCGGCTCGTCCGCCGCATCTGCACCAAATGCCGGACGCCCTATGAGCCGCCGGCCACGTTGCTCCAGCAGCTCAACATTGATCCCATCGACATCGGCAAACGCGAGTTTTTCTACGGCAAGGGCTGCGAGCATTGCAGCAACAGCGGTTACCGCGGCCGCATGGGCATTTACGAGTGGCTGCGGATGAGCGAGGGGATCCGCGACCTCGTCGTCTCCCGGGCGCCCACGTTGGTGGTCAAGCAGAAGGCGCTGGAGCAGGGCATGCGGACCTTGCGCGACGACGGCCTGCGTGCCATCTTTGACGGCGCGACCTCGATCGAGGAAGTTGTCAAATACACCTAACCCCACAACCGGACCCAATCCCCATGGCCAAATACAACTACACCGCCCTCGAAGCCGGCACCGGCAAGGAAACCAAAGGCACGATCGAAAGCGCCAGCGCCGAGCAGGCGTCCGCCGATCTCAAGAGCCGGGGCCTGCGTCCCACCGGCCTGACCGAGGCCGCAGCTGCGGCCGCCAAACCGGCCAAGAAGGATCCGTCCCGCGCCGCCACGGCGGTCGCGGCCAAGGGCGGCCCGGGGAAGAAGAAGACGCAGATCGTCATCGGCCGCATCATTTCCATCGCCAACCTCACGGTCTTCACCCGCCAGCTCTCCACCCTGGTCAACGCCGGCATGCCCATCATGCGCAGTCTGGAGACGCTGGCCCGCCAGGAGAAAAACCTGCCCTTCAAGGCCGTCATCGAGTCCCTCGCCGAAACCATCCGCTCCGGCGGCAATTTCTCCGACGGGCTGCTCCAGCACCCGAAGATTTTCGACCGCCTCTACATCAACATGGTCAAGGCCGGCGAGGCGGGCGGCGTGCTCGGGACCGTGCTCGACCGTCTGTCCAAGTTCATGGAGAAGGCCGAGCGCATCAAGGGCAAGGTCAAGTCCGCCATGACCTATCCCGTGATCATCGGATTTGTGGCCGTCGGCATTGTGAGCGCCCTCATGGTGTTCGTCATCCCCAAGTTCCAGGGCATTTTCAAGACGATGCTCAAGGGCAAGCCGCTGCCCGAGCTCACGCAGTATGTGCTCAACACCAGCAATTTCATCACCGGGCACATTTTGGCCACGCTGGGCATTTGTTTCGGCGTCTATGTCCTGTTCAATGTCTTTAAGCGGACGAAATTCGGGATCAGCGTCATCGACTGGTGCCTCATCAAGTTTCCCGCCCTGGGGCCGCTGTTTCTGAAGGCCTCCATCGGCCGTTTCACCCGGACCTTGGGCACCCTGCTGTCGTCCGGTGTGCCGATTCTCCAGGCCATCATCATCACCCGGGACACGAGCGGCAACGTGCATGTGGCGAACGCGCTGAGCATCGTCCATGACCGGGTCAAGAGGGCGACAACGTCGCCAAACCGCTCGAATCCACCAAGGTTTTCCCCAACATGGTCAGTTCCATGATTGAGGTCGGCGAGGAGACCGGGGCTTTGCCCGACATGCTCAACCGTATTGCCGACACCTACGATGAGGAGGTGGACAACGCCGTGGCGGGTCTCACCGCCATCATCGAACCGATCATGATTGTGTTCATGGCGGTCATCGTCGGCACGATCGTTATCGCGCTATTCCTTCCGATTATTCAAATCATGAAGGACTTGCAGAGCTAACAGCCGGGGCTTATCCCCGCCGCGCCTGATCCTGGCAGCCGTCCGTCGGCTCAGGTGGGCGGCTGGGTCAGCAACGGCGTGTTCAATCCGGGCAGTCGGTCGGAGAAGATGTCTCCGGCCGTCGCTTGGCGCAGCGTGCGCTGCACCATGCCCATCTTGGCGTCGAGATTGTCGATCATGGAGACGAAGACGGCCTCCGGCGTCGCCGCATAGACCGCCGCACCCCATTCCGGTTCGCCCTGGTGCGACAGGATGATGTGTTCGAGTCGTTCCAACCGATCGGCGTCGAGCCGGACCTTCATGCCCGCCTTGCGCGCGAGCTGGTAGCCCAGGACGACATGCCCCTGCAAAATTCCCCGCCGGCTGCGCCGGGTCGCCAGGGTGCCCTCGTATTCGATCACCTTGCCGGTGTCGTGCAGGAGCACGCCCGCCATGGCCAGAGGCGCGTCCACCTCCGGATAAAGGGGCAGGAGCGCCCGCGCCGCGCGCGCCATGTGCGTGGTGTGCTCGAGCAGGCCGTGCCGGTAGGCATGGTGCATCGCCACCGCCGCCGGCGCCCGGCGAAACCCCTCGCCGATCTCGTCAAACACGGCGCGCACGGTCGCGCGGAGCTCCGCGTGACCGATACCCTCGATGAACGTGTTGAACTCGGCCCACAGCGCCGTCGCGTCCTCCGGCGCCACCTCGACGAGGTTCTCCATCAGCCCCGGCGCGGCCAGTTCGCTCTCGGGCACCACGGTGACCCGCGCCAGCTTGGGCGACAGGCGGCCTTGATAGTGCTCCACTTTCCCCTCGACCCGCACCACCGCGCCCTCGCCGGCGTGCTTCAGTCCCTCGAAACCCGGATGGTCGCTGAACACCGTGCAGCCAAACGAACCCGTGCGATCGCCCAGGTCCACGCTGAGAAACGGGTTGCCGTTCGACGCGGTTTTGCCCGCGAGCTTCTTTACCACCAGCAGCGCCGTGAAGGCGCGGCCGTTCGCGCTTTCGGACGACTTCAGTTCGCTGACGCTGAGCATGGGGGGATTCGCTTCGGGCATGGTGGTCAGGAAGGGCGGCATTGCGCCGCGCGGCAATGCGTAAACGCCGCCCGGCGCCCCGTTCAGGGATAATACCGGCGCCGGGCTTTTACCTGCACAAACCGCCGCTCCGGCAGCACGTAGGCCGTGAGGCTGCCGCCCAGCGCGCAGCCGGTGTCGATGCCGGCCGACCACTTGAGCTTGTAAACCTCAGGGCGCGGCGTGTGCCCGTAGATCACAAAGGGCGGCCCACTCCATTGATCGGCCCAGGCCGGCGCGTCCGGCGCGTCCGCCCGCTTCGCCGGTCGGCCGTCGCGGTCGATCACCTGGATCCGGGTCACCACCTCGGCCGGCTGTCGCTGCCAGGGCTCGTTGGGCAGAAACCCGCCGTGCACGCAGACGAGATTCAGCTCCGGCTCCTCGAAGGTGAGCGACATGGCCTCCAGGTAGGCCCAGTCTTCCGGCCGCAGTTTCCCAAAGGTGTCGAGGTCGGTTTCCTTCAGGTATTTCTTGTCGCCGGTGCGCCGGTGTTTCAGCAGGCGCAGCTCATGGTTGCCCAGCAGCGCGATGGCGTGGGCGGCACGGGCGAGGTCGAGCACCCGCAGGCTGTCCGGCCCGCGGTTGACGAGGTCGCCGAGCAGGATGATCCGGTCGCCCTTCACCGGGGCGAGCTGGTCGAGGAGGTCGGCAAACTCCTGGTGGCAGCCATGGATGTCGCCGATGATGATGAGGCGGCCGTTCATCGCGAGGGCAGGGGGAGTGACCACCGGCCGTCGGTTGGCGGGGTGAAACCCGCCCGGATGGGGCCCGGCCCTGCCCGGTCGCGCCCGGCCGTGGTTTCAGCGGTGTTGGAGGGGTTCATGCTTGCGCGTGGGAAAGTGCTGGCTTCGGTCCGCCGCTCAGGCAACAAGATTTCCCATGGATCTTCATCTGCCGCCGCTTGCCCACATCTGCGCGGTTACCGGACGGACCTTTGCCGTCGGTGACCGTGTCGCCAGCTATCTCGCCACCGGGGCCGCGCCGGGGGGCTTGGCGCGCTTCGATGTGGACCCCGCCGCCGGGGCCGGCTTCGCGCCCCCCGGCAAGCTGGTCTGCCATTGGGTGCAGGTCGTCAAGGAACGTTCATCCGAGGCCGACGCCGCGCGCCTGCTCCGGCTCAACGCCGAGAACCTCTTTCTCACCCTCGCCGACCCCGCCGCCGGGTCCGCCCCGGAGAACGCCCGGCTGGTGCAGTTTCTCGCCCTCGTCCTGGAGCGTAAGAAAATCGTGCGCCCAAAGGGCCGGACGGCCGACGGGGCGCGCCAGATCTACGAGCACGTCCGTTCCAAGCAGCTTTACGAGATCCCGGCTGGCGAGCTCAGCCCCGAGTTCTTCCTCTCGCTCCAGGAGCAGATGGGCGCACTGGTCGGCGGCAAGTAGCACCAACCGGACGCTTGGTTCCTGGCTTGTCGGGAGCGCACGAGCGAGAAGGGAAGGTGGCCGGGGTTGACGGCAGCCTTGACCTCGGGGTTGGCAGTCTGTAGACCTGCACCCTTTCCCAACCCAAACCCTTCCGCCCCCTCCCATGCCCGCAGCCAACGACATCCGCAAAGGCCAAGTCATCAAGTTCAACGGCGAGGCCCACCTCGTCATGGAAACCCAGCACCGCACGCCGGGCAACCTGCGCGCCTTTGTGCAGGTGAAGATGCGCAACCTGCGCTACGGCAAGTCCCTCGACCAGCGCTTCAACTCGACCGACACCATCGAGGTGCTCCCGACCGAGAAGAAGACCCTCGAGTTCAGCTACGCCGACCGCGACTCGTTTGCGTTCATCGACCCCAACACCTTCGAGACGGTCGAGCTCACGGCCAACCTGATCGGCGACGCCAAAAACTACCTCACCGCCAACGGCAAGGTGGACGTGCTCTTCGTCAACGACTCGCCGCTCACCATCGAGCTGCCCAGCGCCGTCGAGCTTAAGATCATTGAGAGCGCCGATGGCATCCGTGGCGACACCGCCAGCAATGTCCAGAAGCCCGCCAAGCTCGAGACCGGCATGATGATCAATGTGCCGCTCTTCATCAAGGCGGGCGAGATCATCCGGGTCAATACGACCGACGGCTCCTACCTCGGCCGCGCCTGAGCGGGACTCAGGCGGTTGATTGGTTCCGGGGGTGGGGTGCGACCGCCTTGTCGCGCCGTCCGGGTTTTCCGGGGTGGAGAGCGTTGACCTCAACGCTCTTTCCGGGCGCATATTGTTGCCCAACCTGGAGGCGCATTGACTCCGCCAGCAGCACGCCGAAGCCGTCCGGGCTTTCCGGGGTGGAGAGCGTTGACCTCAACGCTCTTTCCGGGCGCATTTCATCGCCAGAGATAAAGGCGCATTGGGGACAATGCACCCCACCTTCAAGGCACGGTCGCTATCCCGTGTTCTTCAGGCCGCCGGAGATGCCGTTGATCGTCAGCTCCACCACCGCCCGGGTGGCCGTGGTCTCCTCGGCGGACAGTTTGCCCGAGCGCAGGCGGCGCAGCATCTCGACCTGGAGGTAGTTGAGCGGGTCGATGTAGGGGTTGCGCAGCTCGATGGATTTCAACAGCACGGGCTCGCGGCTGAGCAACCGGCGCTGGCCCGTCACAACCAGGATGGCCTTTTCTGTGCGCTGAAACTCCGCCAGCAGCACGCCGAAGATCCGGGTTCGCACCTTGGGATCCTCGACCAGGCCGGTGTAGAGCGCGGCAATGCCCATGTCGGCCTTGCGCATGGTGAGCTGGGCGTTGTCCACCAGCGTCTGGAAGAACGGCCAGTCCGCATACATCGCGCGCAGCAGCCGGCGACCGGCCGGACCGCGTCCGAGCACGGTGCCGAGCGCCGAGCCCAGGCCATACCAGCCTGGAAAATTGAACCGGCTCTGCATCCACGAGAACACCCACGGGATCGCCCGCAGATCCTCGACGCTGGTGGTGTTGCGCCGGAAGGTCGGCCGCGAGCCGAGCTTTAGGTTGGAGATCTCGTCGATGGGTGTGGCCTGCTTCCAGAAGACCAGAAACTCGGGGTCGTCGTGGACCAGCGCCTTGTAGGTGGCCAACCCCGCCACACTCATCGTCCCCATGGCCTCCCGCCATGGGAGGGGCAGGGCGGCGGGCCGCTGCGCGGCATGGATGCCGAGCAGGACGCCGTAGGTCATCTGCTCGAGCACCCGGTGGGCGAGGTCGGGATCATGGTAGCGGGTCGAGAGCACCTCCCCTTGTTCGGTCACCCGGATGCCGCCATCGCGCAGGCCGGCGGGCTGGGCGAGGATGGCCTTGGCGGCCGGACCGCCCCCGCGCGCGATGCTGCCGCCGCGCCCGTGGAAGAGGGTTACGCGCACGCTGTGCTCGCCGGCGACCCGCACGATGGTCTCCTGCGCCTGATGGAGCGCCCAGTTCGCCGTGAGGTAGCCGCAGTCCTTGTTGCTGTCGGAATAGCCCAGCATGACATGCTGGTGGCGGTGCTGCCGCGCCAGCGCGGGCTGCCAGGCCGGTTCGGTGAACAGCGCGGCGAGGATGACCGGCGCCCGCTCCAGGTCGTCGAGAGTCTCGAAGAGCGGCGCGATCGGCAGGTCGGCGCCGGTCACCTTCATCAGCAGGGCCACCTCCAGCAGGTCGGACACTTCGTCCGTCATGCTGATGATGTAGATGCCAAACGCGGCGGGGCCCAGCTTGGCCGCGGCGAGCGCGGCCAGCCGCAGCGGGTCGAGCACCTGGCGGGTGGCGGGGGAGAACCGGGCCAGGGCGGTTGCCCCGAGCGGGGTCGCGGTGGCCAGCGCGGTGGTCAGTTGCGCGCGTTTTCCCGCCTCCGGCTGGCCGGCATAATCGGCGCGGCCGAGCACCTCGGCCACGGCCGCCTCGTGCAGCGCCGAATGCTGGCGCAGGTCGAGCCGGGCCGTGTGCAGGCCGAATACCTCGAGCTGGTGGATGGTGTCGGCCAGCTCGCCGTCGGCCAGCGGAGCCGCCCGGCCGGCCCGCAGGCTGGCGCCGATGACGTCAAGGGTCTGGCGGACCATCGCGGCGGTCAGGCAGGCCTCATCACCGACCGTCTCGGCCGCCAGCAACGAGCCGTCGCGCACTTCCCCCACCGCCTGGGCCAGGCGCGCGCGCAGCACGCCGAGCACGAGGCGGTAGGGTTCATGCGGGTAGCGGCGGACCAGCTCCTCGACATGGCGGGTCAGGTGGCTGTCCTCCCGCACCAGCTGGCGGACGGCCGGCGCGATGACGTCGCGCTGGTCGGAGACGGTGAGGGTGCGGGCCAGCTCGCGCGTCGCGAGGCGGAGCTTCTCGATCGCCAGCCGGCGGTGCAGCACCAGCACATCGCCGGTGACCTGGGCGGTGACGTTGGGATTGCCGTCGCGGTCGCCCCCGATCCACGAGCCGAACGTGAGCCACGTGGCGGGCGGGCGCGCGCCGGGATAATGTACGCGCAGCGCGCGTTCGAGATCGGCTTGCAGGCGGGGCAGCGTCTCGCAGAGGGTCGAGTCGAAATACCACAGGCCGGTGCGCGCCTCGTCGGCGACCTCGGGCCGGGCCGCGCGGCTCCGGTCGGTGAGCCAGAGCGAGACAATCTCGCGTTCCACCCGGCCCGGGTCCGCGGCCACCGCCCCCTGGCGGAGAAACTGGCCAAGGCGGCGAAGTTTCTCGAGCAGCGTGCGGCGTTTCGCCTCCGTCGGGTGTGCGGTGATCACCAGTTCGATGGCGAGGTGGTCGAGCATCTGCTGCAGGGTCGGGCCGTCCACCCCGCGCTGTTTGAGCGCGAGGATGGCCGCCTCGATGGATTCGCGGATCGGCGGCCCGGCGTCCGCGCCGGGGGCGAGCGCCAGCCGGGCGGCGTGCCGCTCGCGCAGCAGCCCGATGCGGAAGTTCTCCTCGGCGAGATTGACCAGCTCGAAATAGAGGGTGAAGGCCATCGCCTGGTTGAACGCCGGTCCCGGGGCGAGCCGGGCGACGGCGGCGCGCAAGGCCGGCCCGGCGGCCTGGTCCCCGGCCCGGCTGCCCTTGGCGAGCGTCCGCAACTGCTCGACCGTCTCAAAAGCCTCCTTGCCTTCGAGCCGGGTGATCACCCGGCCGAGCGTCGCGGCGAGCGCGCGAATCTCGGTTCGCAGCATCGCCATCTCGCGGAGGGCGTCGGAACGGCGGGGGCGGGGGGAGCGGGACATGGTGGAGGGCGCGGGGCGTGACGTTGGGTGGATCGGCCCAAGCGAAAGCGAATACCGGGCCAAGTCCCGGACGCAGCCTATTTTTTGGCGAGCTTTCTGATTATGCTCTTCGCCAGAAATTCATTCACCTCGGTATGCCTTGGCACCGGCTGGCAGACTTTTGTCTCGGGATTCTGATACCAATCATGCTTGCCACCGTGGCGGATGAAGACCGCGCCCGAGTCCACAATTTTCTGGATGAGTTCGCGTCATTTCATGCCAGCTCAAGCTCGGCATGGCGGATCACGCTGGGGATGACGCCGGAACTCAAATCCTTGTGCAAATCCGCCAAGTGTTCCTTAAGATCTTCCAGCGATAAGCCTTGGGTCAGGTAGTCCGGATACTCGTCGAGACGTCCGAGCCAGTGGATGCCGCCCTGCCAATAGGTGAACCCGGTGCTTTTCATGGGTCAATTGCAACCAATCGGTCCACGCTATGCAACCCTGAAACCGCCCTCCCTTCATGCCCGGCAGTTGGACTGGACCGTTTCAGCCTTCAGTCCTCTCGTCGCGCCATGGCCTTGCTTGCGGTCCGACCTGTCCTCCGAAGCTTTGGCGAAGGAGGAAGCCATGGCGAAGGATCGGCGACGGCGGATCAGCCTTTTTTCCCGCAAGCCTTGGCTTGCTTGCGCCGGGGAGGGTGGTTTGCTCCCCGGTCAACGTGATCCGCCGCCTCCTGCCTCTGCTATTTTTCACCGCCGTCGCCCTGCTGCGCGGTGCGGTCTCCAACGCGGACACCTCTGCGGAGCACACCGAATACGATATTGTCTCGGGGGAGACCATTTTAAAAGGGCATGCCCGGTTCGCTTACGAGAACATGCTCCTGCTCGCTGACGAGATCCATTACAACCTGCGAACCGAGGTGGTGGTCGCCCGGGGGAACATTTCCCTGACGCGTGGCACGGAACGGTTGCTGGCCGACGAAATCACCTACCATCTCAGCACCCGCGCCTATTCCGTGAAGAACCCGCGGCTGGGTGACACCCACCTCTATGTTTCCGGCAGCGAGCTGGTGGGCGACCACACCAGTGTCACGGTCAAGGACGCCCGGCTCAGTTACGGCGAGCCGAGTCCGTGGAACCCCACCCTCAATGCCAGCTCGCTCACGTATGTGCCGGGGCAGACCGTCCGCGCCGAGCACGCAAGGCTCGGACTGGGGGCGTGGCAGTTCCTGCCCGTGCCGGCCTACAACCAGTCGGTCAACGATCCGTTGTTCACGGCGCTGAAGTTGAGCGGCGGCTACCGGTCCACGCTCGGGGTGTTTGCCGACGCCAATCTGCTCGCGCCGGTCGGGCCGGAACTGAAGCTGGGCGGCGACCTGGGCGTCTATACCAACCGTGGCGTGATGGTCGGCCCCGGGGCCGCGCTCAAGCTCGACCAGCCCGGTTACTCCCTCAACGACACCCTGAAAACCGGCTTCATCCGCGACGAGGGCAACCGCCTGACCGATGTGCTGGGCCGGCCCATCCAGGCCAACCGCGGCTTTGTCGCTTGGGACCATCACGAGCAGATCGGGGAGAAGGTTACCGTGTTCGGGCAGCTCAACTACTGGTCGGACTCCGACGTGATCCGCGATTTCCATCCGGACCAGTTTTATCCCGTGCAGACGCCCGACACCTTCCTCGAGGCCGACTACGCCGGGACCAACAGCGTCATCTCCGGCTTCGTGCGCGCGCAGCCCAACCCGTTTTTCCCGATGCAGCAGCGCCTGCCGGAACTGCGCTTCGACGAGCTGCCCAGCGCCATCGGGCAGGGTTTTTACGAAACCTTCAGCGCCAGCGCGGCCGATCTCCAGCAGGCCGCCGTCCCGTCCGGCCCCACTTTGAACAGCCACCGGCTCGACGCCGTCTATGAGCTCACGCGCCCTTTCACCCCATTTGAATGGCTCGCGGCCAAGCCGGTCGCCGGCGCCCGTGTGACGTATTATGCCGACGCCACCAGCGGCCGTTCCACCTACACCCGGGTGTTGGGCGAGGTGGGCTTCGACGTTAATTTGCGCGCCAGCGGGGTCTACCCCTACTCCAACCCGGCCCAGAACATTGACGGCCTCCGCCATCTGGTGACCCCGACGCTGTCCTACCGCTACATCCCCGCCGCCACCAGCGGCACGCCCTACATCCCGGCGTTGGACCGGCAGGCCTACTCCACCTACTTGGAGCCGCTGGGACTCACCGGAATCCGCAGTATCGACCAGCTGGGCCCCACCAACGTCCTGCGGTGGGGGGTCAACAACACCCTGCAAACCCGCGACCCACATTATGGCTCGCGCGATCTCGCAACCTTGAACCTGGCGGTGGACTGGCGCCTGACGCGCCTGGCGGGCCAGCGGCCGTTTTCCCCTGTGCAGGCGGAGGGGGCGCTCATGCCCGCGCCCTGGCTGCGGGCGGATGCCTTCACCCGGGTGGATCCGCTCACGGGCGGTTTGCGCGAGCTCAACTCCGGCGTGATGGTCCACGATGGCGACGCCTGGTCGGTCCGGGTCGGCCAGCATTATCTCGACCATCAGTTGAAGGAGTATGTGCTCGACGGAACCTATCGCATCGACGAGGCGCGTGAGCTTATCACCCGGATCCACTACGACGCTCAGCTGAACCGCTTCGACGAGGAGGACTATGGGTTTCGTCAGACCTATGCCAACGTCTGGCGCTTGCTCTATCTGGTCGTGTTGCACCAGGGACCGAATCGCGACGGTTCCTTCGGCTTCAACATTGAGGCGGAACTGAAGAAGTTCTGAGCCGCGCGGTGGAGATTGCTTATTGCTTAATGGTTATCGCTGATTGGGTTATTTTCAGAGTCCGACGTCCGGGAATTGGCCCAATAAAAAATAAGCAATAGCCAATAAGAAATATCCCCCGTGTCTCCGCCCTCCCGCATCGTTGAAAACCAGGCGCAGATTTTCTTGCGCCTCCTCGCTGCCCTTCGCCCGCACTGGCGCAAGGATCGGGCGCTGCCGCTTGCCATCCAACGCCTGCTGGCGGGCGGGCGCGGATTCGGGGCGCGGGATCGGCGTCTCTACCGCGAGCTCATGTACACGACCCTGCGTTATCTCCCCTGGATTGAGCCGTGGCTGGACCGCGAACCGGCGCGGGCGGTGACAATCGTCGCCTGGCTCGCCGCCGAAACCCGCGACACCCAGACGTTTCGCGCCGAAAAATGCCCGGGCTGGCCGGCCCCGGGGTCGCTGGCGGAACGGGCCGTGTTTCTGGAAGAGGCGGAGACCGGACTGCTGCCCGCCTGGTTTCGTGACCATTGCCCCGCGTTGTTCGAGTCCCCCGAGTTGGAGGCCCAACTGGCCCGCTCCCCGCTCTGGCTGCGGCTGCAGACCGATGCGCCCGATGCGGTATTTGCAGAGTTTTCCTCGCAGGGTTGGTCCTGGGCCACGTCCGGCCTCCTGCCCGACGCCATCCGTCTGGTCGGCGAGGCGGATGTGACCAAAACCAACGCGCACCGTTCCGGCTTGGTGGAGGTGCAGGATCTTGGCTCGCAGTCCGTGTTGGCCGCCGCCGGTGTGGATGCCGGGGGCCGATGGCTTGACGCCTGCGCGGGCGCGGGAGGCAAAACCCTTCAACTTGCCCGTTTGGTCGGACCCGGCGGAAAAGTGGACGCCCATGATCCCCGTCCCGCCGCCCTGGCCGAGCTGAAGCAGCGGGCCCATCGCGCCCAGCTGACCAATATCGCCATCGTCGCGCGACCCGCGTCCGAAGCCTACGACCACGTCTTGGTGGACGCCCCGTGCAGCGGGTCCGGCACCTGGCGGCGGGCGCCGCATCTGAAATGGAGCACCTCGCCCACTGAGATTGCCGCCCAGGCCGTCCGCCAGTTGGAAATCCTGCGCCACCACGCCCGGGCAGTCCGCCCGGGTGGCCGGCTGGTCTATGCGACGTGCTCGCTCAGCCGCCGGGAAAACGACGACATTGCCGCCCATTTTCTCGCCGCCGAGCCCGCTTTTTTGCCCGAGCCATTGCGAAATCGCTTTGGTTTCCCCGGCTCGGGTCCGACCCTCACCATCCTCCCCGCCCGCCACGACACCGACGGTTTCTTCGTTGCAGCCTTCCGCCGCGGTTGACCATTCCGCCCTCCCTCTCCATTCCCTCCGTTTCCTGTTCAAACCGCAGAGCAATCCATCAGCGCAAAGACGCAAAGGTGCAAGGGCGCAGTGGGGAATATTGGGCTTTGCGCCTCTGCGTCTCAGCGACTTCGCGTTAAATCCCCTTCCGTCCATCCGTGGTTAAAAACCTCCGTTCTCTGTTCCTGTTCAAAATCCGAATCCGTCTTTCCCCGCCAAACATTTTCATTGCCGCCCGTCCGCCGCCCCCAACCATCCCCGCACCGTGGTTCCCGACACCGATCATCGCATCAAGCTGCCCGTTTTTGAGGGCCCGCTCGACCTGTTGCTTTTCCTCATCCGGAAGAACGAACTCGACATCTACGACATCCCGCTGGAATCGGTGACGCGGCAATACATCGCGGTCCTCCACTCGATGCAGCAGCTCGACCTCGAGGTGGCCGGCGATTTTTTTGTCATGGCCGCCTCACTCATGGAGATCAAGAGCCGGATGCTGCTGCCCCGTGGCCAGGCTGCGGTGGATCCGGAGGGGGATGACGACAGTTTCGACCCCCGCTGGGAGCTGGTGAACCAACTGCTCCAATACCGGAAATTCAAGGAGGCCGCCGGCCGGCTCGGGGAGCTGGCCGCCCTCCAGCGCGATCTTCTCGGGCGTCACGTCTCCGTCATTTCCGCCGACCGTCCGCTGCTGCCCATCGGGCGCCTCGACCTGTGGACGACCTTCAACCTCGTGCTGCGCCGCCTGGCCGAAAAACTTGTGGTCGGGCAGATCGAGGACGAGCAGGTGACGGTGGCCGACAAGATGGAGGAGCTGCTCGAGCTCACGCGGACGCGCCCGTCCTTTGTCTTTTCCGAGCTTTTTACCGGCCCGCTGAACCTGCGCGTGCTCGTGGCGACCTTTCTCGCCGTGTTGGAACTGACCCGGCTGGGGCGGCTGCGCGTGCGGCAGGACGAGGCCTTTGCCGACATTGTGTGCGACGCGGTGCCGGTGACGGAAAACCCGCTTGAAACGCCCGCCGAAAGCGACACGTTGACCGTGTGAGCAAAAAACCAACCAAGCCCACGCGGCGTGCGCCCGCGAAAACCAAGCAGAAAGCCGGCCTGGCTCCGGCGGCGTCCAAGTCAAAGGCGGCCGGTCAGCCGAAGGCGGCGCCCAAGGGGAAGCTGGTCTGCGCCGGCCTGCTTGGACTCGCCCTGGACAACGACGACGGCCACAAGCGCCTCACCACCGGCGAGCAGTTCGTGCTGGTGGGTGGTTCAGCCGAGTCGCACGAGCGCATGACCGAGGCAGTCGTGAAGACCTTCGAGGAGCTGAAACGCCGCCACAAACGCCTTGAGACGGTTGAGCCGAAGGAACTGGCCGATATCCTGCAGGCCTCCACGCCCAAGTGACGGACGAGGGATTTGAGGACGTGACCGGCCCGCTCCTTGACTTTCGACCTTCGACCTTCAACCTTTGACTCATCCACTCATGTCCGCCAACATCACCAACCTCGACGCCACGACCTTCAAGCCCGCCATTGCCGCCGCCACGCCTGTGCTGGTGGATTTCTGGGCCCCGTGGTGCGGCCCGTGCAAGGCGATCGCACCGATCCTCGAGGAGCTGGCCGCCGAGCTGACGGGCAAGGTGGCCATCGCCAAGCTCGACATCGACGCCGATGGCAACGACGCCATCGCCGCCGAATACGGCGTGCGCGCCATCCCGACGATGCTCCTGTTCAAGAACGGCCAGTTGCTCGACACCCTGGTCGGCATGATGCCCAAGGCCGCCCTCAAGGACAAGCTGCTCGCCCGGCTCTGATTCGTATCAACTTAGATTCAGCAGTTGGTCACGGAGACCACGGAGATAAAATCCGAGTTCACGGAGAAATACATCGGAAGGGGAGAAAATTGGCTGTCACCCACCGGGTGTGGGGATTGCAACCACCATGGATTCTTTTAGGAGTGGCTCAGTTTGGCTCTGACTCCTTAACGGTAGGGGCGGCTCTCCGAGCCGTCCGCGGACGCCACGGAGTGGCGTCCCTACCCAAACAAGGCAAACTGAGCTATCACAATTATTTAAGTTGTTGGCTTCGTGACCTCTGGGTCTGTTCTCTGTGCGCTCTGGGTCAACCTGCTGAGATTTTTAGGTTAAAACCCCTTTTTCTGCAGCTCGGCGCTGAGCTTTTGCATGAATGCCTGGGCGTCGGCGGGGTTGGGGCGGTAGTTGGGCTGGCTCACCTCGGTGAACCCGGGGCGTCCGTATTGGTCCACGATCCACTTTCCGGTCACGCCGTCGCTGAAGGTCACGGTTCCGCTGGCCACCGCGCCCGGAATGAGGGTCACGCTGTCCACCGCCACCTGGACGGTGCTGGCGCCACCCAGCGGGAGGTCATCATCGGTGAATGGGGCCTGGGTGAGATCGTCCTCGGCTGCGGCGTCGGGGTGTGCCGTGGCCTCACTGCCGCCGAGGCCGAGCTTTTCCTTGGCCTTCTCAATGAAACCCTTCTTCTCGGGCGGAGCGGGGCGGGGTGGGGCGGTCGGGGCCTTGGTGACGTCGCTGGCGGCGGGCTTGGGCGCCGGATCCTTGAGGGCCAGGTTCAGGTCGTCCACGAGGAAGCGGACATCCATGTAGGTCAGTGAGACGTCAAACTGCTCGCGGAGTTTTTTCTGAACGGCGGAGAGGGAGTCGCCGGCGGCGACCCAGGTGGTGACGGCGGCTTGTTGCTCGGGCGTGAGGGTCATGGTGAAATAGAGGCGGCATCATGACACGGATTAGCGGGGATGGGAAGAAACATCCTCGTGCTCCCGCCCCGGGGGGAGCATCTCACTTTATCCTAGTGTAGTGTCTCATTAATGGCGTTACATTTTAAGTTTGACCTGAGCTTCGCGAGCGCGGCGGATGCGTTCGAGGATCGCCGCGCCCTCCGCTTTCCATCGGTAGGGTTTGGGACTGAGGTTGTGGTGGGCCAAATGA
>CAIYUN010000090.1 GCA_903929355.1 uncultured Opitutaceae bacterium | reverse complement strand
TTAGTGAAGATTAGTGGTTCAACCCTCCGTCATCCGCTCCGTCTCCCCATCGGCGGAAAACGTCTGTTCCGAAATCTCCTCCATCCGACCGCTGGTCATCAGTGTCGATCAGTGTGAATCAGTGGTTCACCTCAGAATGGTTTCTGGAGCACGGCCAGCAGGCCGTTGTAGCGGAACTGCGTGTGGCCGGGATGCAGGCGCTCAAGTTCGGTCTGCATTTCCGGCGTGATGGGGCGCGGAAACGTCGCGCGGCACTCGACCACTGTCAGCGGGCTTTGGTGGAAATAGCCGACGTAGTCCTCGAGAAACAGGCGGCTGATGTGCGGCGCGTGGTGGACGTAGTAAACGATCTCCTCGGCGGTGGTGTCGCCGACCTGCGGACGCAGAAAGTTGTAGAGCCCGGCCGGGCTGGCGAGCAGGTGACCCCACGGCGGAATCGGGCTGCGGTCGAATTTGTAGGTCTCGCCGGTCTCCCGGTTGGTGATCTCGGGCAGGTGGTGGCCGTCGTGTGCGCCCCAGAGCGGCGAGAACATGGTGAAAAGTTTTCCGCCGGGCTTGAGCAGGCGTGCGATGCGGCCGAGCGCCTTCGGCATGCGGCTGACGTGCTCGAAGCAGGCGATGGAGAACGCGACGTCAAACTGGTCCGCCAGCGCTTCGGGCGCGTCTTCGATGGCGCCGTCGAGCAGCACATAGTCCTCGCCGAGCAGCGCGGGCGTGGCGTCGGCGAGGCGGGCGTCGGCGATTTTTTGCAGCGGGGAGTCGGTGAGCTTTTCCACGCGGTCCACGGTGCGCCAGTAGGGGAGATAGTCGCCATAGACAAAGCGGTCGGGCGACGAGGAGGTGATCTGGGTGAACGGCCAACGCGAGCCGGCCCGGACGCCGCCGCGGATGCGATTGTGCACGGTGTCAACCTCCCACCAGGGAGGGTTGCTGAAGAGTACTTTCATGGTGTTGGGTAAAATGAACCGCAGTTCATATCGGCACGGCATCGCGCGGACTTGAGCCAATTTCGTCCCCGCAGGCGCGAATTCCGCCACCCCAGCCCGGCGAACCAAGCACTCAGCAACCAGCACCAAGTAGGGTAGTGGGTCAATTTGGTGGGGATGTCTCGCCGTTCGGGTTCTTCCGCAACCAACCAACCAAGAACCAGGCACCAAGAATCAAGAACTGATCAATCCCATCCACCTACCCAAAATACCAGACCCCCGCCAACCATAGCAGGTTGTGCAAGCCATGAGCCACCATTGGCACCGCCAGATTGCCCGTGCGCTCGTAGGCCAGCGACATTATCACCCCAAACACCATGATCGGAACAAAGGCCGTGAGGCTGCCGTGCGACGCCGCCCAAAGGCATGCTGGCAACAACAATGCCCCCCATCGCGGCAGCCGGGCCCGGGCGAAAGGATAGAGGGCGCCCCGGAATACCAGCTCCTCGATCACCGGAGTCATCACCGCCACATCCAGGGCGAATTGAACCCGCTCCACCGGCGAAGCGATTTTCTCCGCCATCAGCGTCAAGTCCTGGCTTTCGGGCTGCAACCCCGCCAACTGCATCGCGCTCGTCCAAACCAAGTACACCGCATGGCCTATGGCGCACATGATCAGGAACGTCGCCGCGCCTCCGGCCAGCGCCGTCCGCAGGCGGATGGTCGGCGCCAAGCCCCTACCTTCCCGAACCCGCTTCCGGACGAACTGGCACCACGCAATCGTTGCCAGATCGAATCCTATCATAACCACCAACAATTCGCCGTTGTCGGACCTGGGCCTGCACAGGAAAAGAGCCGCCACCGCGCCCACCACTCCCGCCACGAGAGCCCCCACCACGAGCACGATCAAAGCGATCCAACCGACTGGCCACGCCGCAATCTGCGGCGGGGACCACTTGGCCCGCGCGGCCGGGCAGAGGACATACCGCCACAGCATCCAAATCCCCGCCAGCTCCAGCGCCATGTCGACCGCGTCACCGACCCATTCGGGCAATTGGAATGACTCATCGATTCTTGCCTCGAATCTGGCCTCTGCCCGGCCGTCGTAGATCGTGAAAATCAGGGTCCCAGGCTTTCCCTTGGGGTAAATCTTCCAAAGGTAGATCTTCTCGACCCGGTGCGTACCCGCCTCGTCCCACTGCAGCTCCGCTGAGCCTGTGATTAGATCCGGATTTACGCCCCCGCCCGACCCTTCGGCACCCGGGGGCACTTTGCCCAAATCCATATCGAACTTGCCGAAGTTCGCGCTGGCGTTCTTCACTTCCAGCTGCGATCGATTGACGATCTTTAGGTCGACAAAATCTTCTGAGCTGAAGGTTTGGCCGCCCTCGCAGCCGGCCAGAAGGAGGGCGATGATCCCGACGAATAGGTGGCCAAGCCTCATGGCCGCCAGCCAAGCTTGACCCTTGATCTTGTCGAGGCATAATACCAACGCCTGTTGCGATTTAGACTGTGTTTGCTCCGGCGCGTCCTCCAACTTGTCCGCCATAGCCTTGGCGAAGGCGGAAGCTTTAGCGTAGGAGGAGGGTAGGGCGCGACCGCCTTGTCGCGCCGACTTGTCCGACGTAGCTTTAGCGAAGGTGGAAGGCTTGGCGAAGGCGGATGGGCGCGCCTCGTGGTATGATCCGGGGGACCTAGTGTAGTGTCTCATTAATGGCGTTACATTTTAAGTTTGACCTGAGCTTCGCGAGCGCGGCGGATGCGTTCGAGGATCGCCGCGCCCTCCGCTTTCCATCGGTAGGGTTTGGGACTGAGGTTGTGGTGGGCCAAATGA
>CAIYUN010000089.1 GCA_903929355.1 uncultured Opitutaceae bacterium | reverse complement strand
GCTCTCAACCCCAGAGCTGGCATAGGCCTGAACTTGAAGCGCGTAAGCGAGAATGGACTGAGTCCGGGCCCAGTCCTGGGGCAGCGCCTCACGGGTGTAGACTTCAAGGGCCGCGCGACTGGCGGCCACTGCTTCAGCGAGCAGCCGCGCGCTCTCGGCCCCAGAGCTGGCATTGGCCTGGTCGCGAAGCGCGAGGGCGAGATTGGACTGAGTCCGGGCCCAGTCCTGGGGCAGCGCCTCACGGGTAACTGCTTGGTCGCATGGAGCGAACTGAGCGACGGGGATACTGGCGTCAAAAAATACGACCGCGACGGCGTGCGAGCATTTCCCAAGATCCTGGCGCAGGCCGGGCTGGAAGTGTATCTCCCCTCCCGGTTTAATAGCAGTCGCGCGCCAAAGAAGGCATCCCAACGCAGCGCGCGTCAGAGATGATCGGCCAAGCCAGCACTCATCCCACTGGCGCGGACTACGATTTTGGGTCAGCAGACGATTTCCAAAGGGTCACAAAGACTACCGTCCGCCCCGGAGGAAGGATTGGCGCAGATTGGTTTCGTAATCCTCAAATTGCTTGAATCCAGCGTCGCCAAGGAGGGAATGGATATCTTGGTCCACTTGGTCCTCGTTTTTCTGAACCAACGCCCGCAGCTGCTGGATATCGCCCCCCTGGTTGACGCCGTTCAAGAAGATGTCGTTGGCGACTGTCATGCGCCGAGCGAGGAGGGCGTGGAGCGCATCGCTTTTGTCGGGCGGCAGCATGAGCTGCTGGAAAAGGCCAGCATAGCCAACGTTTACTGCATCCTTGGCGGAGTTTCCAGTTGGATCAAACGCCGGGCATACGCGTTCGACCGAATGCAGCGCGACGAGGAGCGACGCGTGATTTATGTGCGTCTTATGCAGGACTCGCGCCCAGGGGGGAAGGTCTGTCATGTTCTGCCCATTACGCATGCGGGCGTCCCAGCGCAGGTTCTCACCGGAGTGCGGATCGGAGAATTCCTGGACCGCAGTTGAACAGTCTCCGGCCTCGATCAACTGAATGAGGCGGGCAATGGCCGTGCGCAGATTGGCCTGCGGATCGGTTCCTCCAGTGGGCGGCGGCTGCGGCTCGTAGGAGGCCCCAGACGCGACTGGATGGGGAAATTTTACGGATGCGGGTTCCTGCCACTGGTAATTAACTGCGAACTCTTCGGAACCCCATTGCGGATTCCTCCATTTGGCCGAAGGTGCCGAGCGAGTCCACCACCTCCAGAGGTCGAAGGTGACCCGCAAGGCAAGCCAGGCGGCGAGGATCCAGTAGAACCGATCAAAACCTACGATCAGGCACAGCGCCGCCAGAGTAAGGATTTCCCTAACGGTAAGTTTTTTCATGAGTCGTGGGAGCGAAACGGGCTTGTGCTCAATGCATGCAATCGCACCTGTCGGTCAGAGGTGGCCCAGTTGGGCGGAGACCGGCTGTGCCGCTGGGGGCCGCTCACCCGAGAGGCTGGCGGCGGACGATCTTTTGCTGGTCCACCGCGGCGAGCAGCTCGCGGATGTTACGCACGGCGTCGCGGTCATATTCTTTGACTGGCTCGGTGAGTTCGGCCCACGGGACGAGATTGGGGTTGGTGCGGGTCTCAGGGTTCTTTTTTCCGGCGGCATAGGTCCAACCAGCCAGGAGGCGCTCGGCCGCCCATCGCGCATGCTCCATCGTGGAGAGCAGATTAATTTCAGCCTCCGTAAGTTGCACCTCCGGGCGCGGGTCCGTGCGGGGTGCCGCCTCACAGCCAATGGCGCGCAGCTTGATGGCGATGTGGTCCACCTGCTGGCGGTTGGACTCCTTGTAGTCCTCGTCGCGCAGTTGGTCCCATTCTTTCACTGCACCATCGATTTTGCCTTCGCGGCCCTGATCCTTGGCCAGGGCAACAAAGCGACACTGGACCAGCGCCGCCATGCGCTCGCGGGGGCCCACCTCCTCCGCAATGAAACGCGCGCAAGCGGCGGTATCGAGCCAGCCAAAGGAGCGCAGGTAGTAGCTCAATGACGCGCCGACGGCGGGCGCCTTCAGGAGGGAGTTGAGCCCGTCGGGCCGGGTCATCCGAAGCGTGACTGGCACTTGGTGGGCCTCAAACAGGGGCTGCAGCCGCAGGGCCAGCCGAAGCGCAAGCGGATCGTTGTCCAGGCAGACGGCGAGGCAGGGTATCTTGTCCTGGTCGGTGCACCAAGCTTCAATCAGGGCGTACGCCGCGGCGGATTCGACCGGAAGCGCGTGAAAAGAAATCTCACAGGTTTTGTGAAATGCCGGGTAGCGGAAGAGCAGGGACTGCTCGCGGGCGGGCGCATCCGCATCGAGGACGGAGATCTTGAGGGGGCGGTGGTTGGCAAAGTGACCCAGTTGCGCGGCCTTGACGGCCAGGGCGCGCCCCATCCCGCCAAAGCCGATGATGATGAGATGAACCTGCCGGGGGTCGGTGGCGGAGATGCCATGGTGGTCGAGGGGGAGTTGCCCCTGGTTGAGCAGCACATCCCGCGCAGCGTGCTCGAAAAAGTCAAAGAAACGCACCACGCAGCGACCATCCGTACCCGGAAGCTGGCGACGCCTCAGGGCATCGCGCAGATCCACGTCGCCCACCTGCACATGACAGTTGAGCGGCGGCAGGGAGGCCGAACGTGCGGCGTGACTCAACACAACGGCACGGAGGGCGAGCTCGACATTGTCGCCGTCCACCTCGCCCGCAACGATGATCCGGGCGGCGCGAGCAAGGCCGGCCCTCTCCAAAAGTGACAAAGGCCTGCCCACCAGAACGGTCGCCCGAAGACCCTCAAATTCGTGGAGGAGCGAGTCATCCCCGGGCTGGAGGAGCACCACCAACGGGCGGCGTGGCTGGTTCGCCATGGTGCAGCGCGCCAGTTCCAGCCCGGTCCGGCCCTGGCCGCACAGAATGGTATGACCGCGAAATCGCCGAAGCGCCATCACCCGAAGTTCGGTGGAAAAAATACGGAGACCGGTGCTGCAAGCCGCGTAACCAAACAGCCCGAGCGCCAGCCAGCGGGCGATCTCAAGGAACCAATTGATGGGCAGCGAAAGTGTAGGTTCATGGACGAGAAATAGCTGCACCGTGTGGTAGCAGGCATCGAGAAAGTCGCCCGGTAGCTTATTATCCACATCGTAGATCCGAAAACCGACCACCCCGCAGACGAAGGTAAGCAGGATGAGGAAGCCAAGCAACCACCACTGCCAGCGTGGGCGCTCATGGTGGCGGGCGGAATGTGAGCTGGAAGACGACATGGGGAGAGGAAATTCCTACCGCGCAGAACCCTGAATATAGCCTTCTATCCGTTTGACAACGTTTGCATCGCAAAACTGCGAATACCAAAAACTTTTCCCCCAAACCATTGCGGGAGGATCTCCCCAGACGCGGTTGAGTAGAGCTTCCCTCGCTGAGCGACTCTTCAATCGCCCAACTATCTGTGCCAGATCCCCGTACTCGCAGGAAGTCACCATCTGCACACTGGTCGGCTCAACCGACAACAGGTGAATGGGGGTATTTCCAGCGAGTCGATCGCCGTCCTCCCTAGCCAGGTACCGAATGGCATCACCGACGCTTTCACGCTCTTTGGGACCGAGGGAAACGAAATCCGGCAAGAATGGGCTTCCGCTCCATTCCTTCGGCAAAGGACGCGAAAGTTCGACGGCCGCGTTGTCCGTTTGCAACTCGCAGTAAAGCTTGCCCAAAGCGGCCCAAGACCCGCGCTTTTCGTCTGGGCGCCAGCATCCACGAGTGGTCCAAATTACGTGTTGATACGTCGCCATGGCCGTGTGCCTAGCCGAGGGTCAGATCGTGCTGAAATATTCCCTTTGGATGACGACCTCTTCGACGGTGCGTTGCTTGATTTCTACCCCGATTTTGAGGTCCTTCAACTTCGCGACCAGTTCCTCGCCGTCGATCAGGTCAATGGGCATGGCACCGTCCCGCTGGGCCTCTTTGCGTGCTTCCTTGCTGAAGGTCCCCGTGGTGAGGATCAGGCCCTTCTCGGCGCGGCCGTCCAGCGCACCGCGGAGGTCGCGGACGGTGGACGGCGGCACGCTACCGCGGTAGCGCTTGCACTGGAAGAGCACCCGGAAGGAAAGAATCCCACCCATGCGGATGACCCCGCGGCCGTCGATCCCGCCGTCCCCCGAGCGCCCGATCACCTCGACCTGGATGAAGCCCAGCTCGCGGAGCACCCGCTGACAGAGACGCTCGAAGGCGCTTGGATCGATCCCCTTGAGGATTTCAAGCAGCTCTTCCTCCCAATTCGGGGGACCATCGGGCACCTCATCGGCTTCGGCTGACTTCCTCTCCTTGCGGGTCTGGGCGCGGCAGGTGCGTTTTACTTCCTCCTCATCCACGGATGGAGTTTTCAGACCCGCCGGCGTCAGCGACCAGATTCCCCGCTCCGAATTGTCCAGCAGCCCGTACGACTTGAGGTAGCTTCTGGCCCACGCCAGGTTGTAGCCCAGCTTGGTCATCGACCCGCGGTGGATCTCGGCGGTGTCCTTCTCGGAAAGGGAGAGCGCGTCGGCGACAGCCCGCTCCTGCTCCAAGATCGAGGCCGAGCCGCCCAGCTTGAGGATGGCCGCGAGCAAAGGGTTGAAGAGTTTGAAATAGGGGGGAACTGCCATGGCCAGCGGAGTTTCTGATATTGGTCACCCCTCCGGTGCGCCGGCAAGACGATTCGCGGCAGAGTGCGTGGGTGCAACCGCTCGACAACCTGACGAGGTTCGCGGCCACACGTGACCCCGCTGGCTCAAGCGTGACGCGCGCTGTTCGCAGGCAACAGTCGCGCGATAGAGCACGTGAAGCCGGGTTGACGGTGGGAAAAACGGGGGCCTCCGCTCCCAATAGGCAACGCGACGGGGTCGTCGCGATCCAGGGCGGAAGGGCGTCGGCAAGACGACGCCCCAACATCGAAGCGCGAGCGCATGGCGGTGGCATGACGTATGCTGCCAAAATCGGGTCTTGGCATTGTTGACCCAACCGGTCATGCAACGCGCCCATATTTGATCAAATTATGAACTTACGGTCCTTCAGTCTTGCAGTCCTTCTCGCGGGCGCCGGTGCATCGGCGGCGGCGGGTCAAGTCATCAGCACCTTCGACACTGGTTTAGATGGCTGGACCCTGGCCACCAATGATCCCGCTTCCACGCTCACCTTTTTTGCCACCGGGGGCAATCCGGGCGGGTTCATCCAGTTCAGTGATGGCGCCCAGGGGTCCGACGATGTCTTTTCCGCGCCAGCCAAGTTTCTGGGCAATGATGCCGGGTATCTGAACGGTACCCTGAGTTTTGACCTGGCCCGCAACCAGCAGGCCGAGAACATTGGTTTCACACCATTGGTGATCACCTCCGGGTCGGGGGACAATCTCTCCCTGATTCTGGCCGCACCCGCGACGAGCAGCAACCCGTTGGTGTGGACGAGCTACAATCTTGCCCTCAACCCGTCCACCGGCTTTGTCTTCGACGGCGGCACGACCAACAGCCTGGAGTGGGTCGCGAGCGGGGGGACGCCGGCCACGCTGGGCCAGATCAACGCCGTGTTGGGCAATGTCGCGTCGATCTATGTGCCGGCCGACATGCACAATGGCACCGAATTGACCAGTTTGGACAACTTCGCCCTGACGGCCGCTGTACCCGAGCCCGCGAGTTGGGGGATATTGGCCGGTGGCATGGTGGCTTGGTGCGCGGTCCGGCGCCGTCGCGTGAATTCGAAATCAATTTAAACTAAAATCAGCAGTTGGTCACAGAGGTCACAGAGGTAAAATCCGAGGTCACTGAGAAATACATCGAACGGGGGAAGGTTTTGGTGTCACCCACCGGGTGGGATGTGAGCTCAAGCTGCGTTTGGCGGGGGCGGGGAGCGATCTGACGGATCCGACGTAGCGGTTGGATCGGGATTGCAGCATCGGGCTCAGGTGCCGCCGCCGTAGCCGAGGACCTCAATCGTGATGATGGAGGGGAGCTCGTTGGTTTGGGGCGCCGTAAAAATCTGGGTCTGCTTGTTGATGGTGTCGGTGCCCGCATTGGCCGCGCCGTTGGCCGCCGAGGTGGCCGCAACCAAACCGCCGATGTTGGGAGCTGCCACCGGGGCCGGGGTGCCGACGCTGCTGCCGCTCACCGAGATGTTGCCCGCGTTCAGAACCTGCACGGCGGAGATGTTGAGGTTGCCGGAGGATCGGATGCCAGCGTCGCCCGCGTCCACCACGCCGGCGGGGGCGATCAGGTCCACGTTGCCGGCCGGCACGCCCGCCACCGTGGCCAACACGCCGATGCCGCCGCCCGTGGCGAGGCCGGCCAGGTCGGTCTGCACGTTGGCGCTTTGGGGATCGATGAGCACGCGGGTCGGCGGGGCCGACTGCACGGTCCGGGAGGAGGCGCCCGCCGCGATGTTGCCGGTGGAGGACCAGATGATCTCATTGCCGCCACGAAGGGTGAAGATGCGTGAGGTGCCGACGATCACGCTGTCGCGGGTAAAGAGGGAGATGTTGCCGCCGTCCTGGGTGAGGATGCCCTGGTCCACCGCCTGGGCACCGCTGACGTTGAACCCGACCGTGAGCTGCCCGCCGGGCGCGAACAGGCTGACATCGCCGCCACTGGCGGTCTTGATTTCACGCGAAGTGAGCGAAACATCACCCGACCAAGCCTGGCCGGGGAAAAGCGCCGCGATGGCGGCGAAGCCGGCGTGGTAGTTGCCGAAGCCGGGGCTGGTCGTGACGCCATGGTCGCGGCCAGCGTCGCGCAACACGTTGTAAAAGAGGTCTAGGGCCAGCGCATCCTGCTGCGCGGCAGGCAGCGCGCTGAAGGCAGCCCACGTCTGGGCCATGGTGGCATTCGTCAATCCGAGCAAGGGGGCGAGATCGGGCAGGTAGGTGGCGGCCGCCGCACCGCTGGTGAGGGGATTGAGGAAATTCAGGATGAAGGCCGAAAAATCCATCGCGCTGGAGTCCAAGCCCGACGACACCCCAATCCCCGCGCCAGCAATGATGCTGGCGCCAGTCGACGGCAGGTAGGGGTTGCGCGTGTTGCCGATGCTGGTCAGGCCGACGCCAATGCCGTTGCTCCCGGCGGAGCCGACCCCGAGGTTGAAATTGCGGCCGGCCAGCACCTCGACCGTGCCCGGCCCCCCAACCTGAATGTCGCCGGACTCGGCCGCAGAACCGGAATCGAGCTTGTTGCCGGTCGCCTGAGCCGCCGTCAGCAACGGCGAGTTGGGATCATAGGCGATAAGATCGCGCCCGGCGGCGACAAGGCTGAGGTCGGTCGCGTGGTTGTTTTGGAGGTAGAGGGCGATATCGGTGATGTCGGCGCCAGCCACAACACGCGCCGGCTTGCCGGAAAAAAGCGTGAGGCCGGAGATGTTGCCCGCCCCGGCATAGAGATAAACCGGATCGGAATCGCCGGCGTGGAGCGGCCCTGGGGCGTGCAAGGTCTGCTGGGTTTGGATTACGGTATTGGCCCCCTCGGTCGCGCCGGACTCGGCGAAGAGCAGGTTGACGCTGTTCATCAACGTGGCGCTGGTCAGGGCCCACTGGCCACCCCCGGTGGGCGGCAGCGGCGCGGTGAGGGAGAGTGGCGTGGCAATGCCGGGCACCGCTGCCGGATTGGCGTCCGACAAGTTGATTGTCGTGGCCGCCCAGAAATTTGAGGACTGCCCATTGGCCGTGGAGACGCCGGTGAGCTGTAAGCCATTGATTGAGCCGGCGACCGCCAAATCCACGGTACCGGTGGGCGACGGAGAGAGGGTCAGGTTGCCAGCGATGTTCAGATCGCCGGAGAATGCAGTCACCCGGAGGGAACCGGGCAGGATTCCCGCGACATTCAAAAAGGGGCTGACATTGACCTCGTCCAGCCGCAGCCAAGGCTGAAAAAAGGAGGCGTTATTGGAACTCCCGTTGAAGAGGAGCACCTGTTGCAGCCAGATGCCCAACAGGGATGTGTTGCCCGTGGCACCGGGCACCGTCGCGCTCTCCCGCAGAGTCACCGCACCCGTCAGCGACGAGACATGGACCGTGTCGCCGGTCGCATAGGTGGAGAAGTAAGATTTGTCCCAAAACGTGTTGCTCAAACCCTCCGGCAATAGGAAGGGATTGGCCACCGGTCCGAGAAGCACGCTCCCGAGCGCGGCCACGTTGAAACCGCCCTGTCCGAGAAAAAGAGTCGTCGGCAGCCAAGTTTGCGCCACGTCCAGCGCGGCCGGATTTCGGATGGTGCCGAGCGTGGGCGACCGGGTGCTGTTGGTGAGGATGCTGTTGCCGCTATAGAGGGTGCCGGTGCCGCGCTCAACGTAGTAGACCCCGCCATTGAGGTTGTCACCGGCGGTCACCGCCAGATTCCCCCCCCCTAGCTCAACGAGGCCGGCAGCATTGGGCCTGCCCGACGGCATGCGCGCATTGGTCGGCACCACCGCGTCGACATTGCTCACATCGTGTCCGGCGTTGAGGGTGACATTGCCGCCGCCCAGCGCCCCGACGCCCTCAAAGAAATTGCTGAAGTCCACCCACCAGGTCGTCGAGGCGAACCCACCGTTCTTGGCGGCGCTGAACAAGCCGGTGGCCGGGTTCACATTGCCCCGGCGGTCGAGCCAGTTCACCGGCAGCTCGCGGTCGGAGTCGGGAATGAGCGCACCCGCGCTGTTTTGCGTGTAGTGCACAATGTCATGCTGGGCCGCGATGGTGAGATCGCCGCCGGCGAGGGTGTATTGCGCGGGGTAGATCGGGGTCTCCTGCGCGCCACCCAACGAGGAAACGGCGGGCACGCTCAGGACCGGCACCGTGAAGGTGCCCCCGAGCGTGGGGTCGGTCACCAAGGTGCCGACCGTGTAGATGGTGGCGAACTGATTGAGCAATTGGACGTCGTTGGCCGCGCTCAGATCAATATTGCCGGTGCCGGTGCGGATCACCTGGTAATTGCCGGCCACCGCGCTGCTGGTGGTCGCGCTGGCCCCGGGCGACGTGGCGGCGTTGATGCCGTCGTTCCGGCCCAGCGCGATGGTGCCGGTGTTGGCGGCCAGCGTCGCCAGCGGCTGCACCCGGTCCGCGTCCGCTGCCGAGAAATCCGCCCCCGCCACCAACTGGTAGGACCAGGACTGGGCGGTGGCGGGCAGGAGGAGGTTCTGCGTCAGCAGGGTCGAATTGTAGGTCGCCGTGGTGAACCCGTCGCTGAGACTGCCCAAGAGCACCAAGTTGCCGGAAGTCCGCAACGTAAGTCCGCCCGCCACGCTGTCCGGCCCGAACCGGAAGGTCGCCAGGTTCCAATTGCTGGGGAGCGTCAGCCCGCCGGTGCGGTTGATGATCTCGGCCCCGGGTTCAACGACCAGCACCGGCGCAAGGGCGGCATTGGCGGCCAGCAGGCGGGCGGTGATCGCGGCGGACGCATTGCCGAAGGTCGTCCCATTGGTCATCACACTGGACTGGAGGGCGCTCGTGATCGTGGCCGTGCCGCTGGTGGTGAGATCATAGATTTTGTCGCCCTCAACCGTGAGGGTCGAAGCGTTGAGAATGGCCCCGTTGAGCGGGGCGACCTGCAGGTCGGTGCCCGCGGAGTTCTGGGGAGCACGCAGCAGCAGCGTACCGGTGAAGTCGCCCAAAGTGGCGCTGGCGGTGGTGCTGACAGCCACCCCGAGATTGACCGTCGAACCGGTTGCGACATTCACGAAGGCCGTGGGGCTGGTCGCGCCGTTGATCTCGTTGCCGGCCTCAAGCGTGACCGCGCCACCCCGGCCGGCGGCGTTGAAATTCTGGGCGGCAACCGTGAGCAACGCGCCCGACGCCAGCGTGACACCGCCCGAAGCCTCCAGCCCGATTACCCCGCCGGTCGCGCCGGAGGCGTCGATGGTGCCTGAGACGGTGATCGAACCCTGGTCGGCCGACAGATTGAACGATTTCGCCGTGGCCAGCCCATCCACGTTCACATTCCCATTCCGCAGCCGGAACGAAAGCGACTGGCTGAAACCGCCCACCCCCAACACCGAGTCCAGCGCCGCCAAGGATCCGCCGGGGAGACTGGCCTCGTCCAATGAAAACGAACCGGCCTGACCGGCGTTGCCGCCCGCGCCTAGCAGGGTCCCGGCCAACGTGAAGGTGCCGGCCGGTGCGCTGACGTTGATCGCACCGGCGTTGCCGCCGCCCGGTTGCGCCGCGACGTTGAGCGTGGCACCCGCCGCCACATTCACCGCGCCCGCGCCCGACACTAGGTTCAACTGGCCTCCATTGGTGAACCGGACCTGGTCAAAAAAGCTTTGCGCGGTGCCGCCCACATCAAGCCGGCTGGCCGCGAGATTGCCAATCACCACGCTGCCGCTGGAGGCATTCAGCGTCAGGCTGCCGCTGGGCAGCATGATGTTGGCGTTGTCCGTCACGCTCGCACCTTTCAGCGTCAGTTGCGCGCCCAAGCCGCCGGTCACCGCGGGCCCGCCGGAGGCGGGCGCGGTGATGGTCAGGGCACCACCCGCGCTGAGGGTCTGACTGGCGGCCGTCGCACCGGTCAGGACCGGCGTGGTGAGATTGAGCGTCCCCGGCACCGCCAGACCACCCGTGCCCTGCGCCAGCACGCCGCTGCTGGCATTAAGCGAAACCGTGGAGTACTGGTCCACCGCGAGCTGGTTCGAGCCCAGGCTGATAGTGGCGGTGTTGAACACCAAGGTGCCGCTGGCGGTCGCCACTGGTCCCGGCACGGTGCCGGCCGCACTGTTGTCGAGGGTGAGCCCCAAGGCGTTGAACGTCACGGTGCCGCCGGCCGCGTTAAAACCACGGATTTCCGCCGCGTGCAGCGCCAGGCTGGCGACGACCGGAAGGCCCCCGCCGTTGAGCGCCCCGACCTGGCCGGTGCCATAGATGTCAATCGAGGAGTAACTCAGCAGCGAGAGCGCCTGGGCCGAGGCCTGAAGTCCTTGCAGCGCGGCCCCGGACAGGACCAGGCCGGTCGTTGGCTGGAGAAGGCCGGGACGGTTAAGTTGCAGGCTGATTTGCCCGCTGTTCAGCGCCACGGATTTCGCGTCCAAAACCGCCGCAGGATCAAGCGAGGTCGCGCCGCTTGAGTCCAAGGTCAGGCTGGCTCCAACGAGCCGCGCGCCCGCGCCCACCACCAAATCCGGCCCGGAGGCCGCAGACACCCCGGAGCGGAGGACGGGCGAGGAAAGATTCCCGCTCACCCGCAGGAGCACCCCGTTGCCGCTGCCCGTCACCGCCGCGTTGCCCAATAAAAGAGTCGACCCGGGGATCGCGGCCGAGACGGATTGCTCAAGATCAGCCCCGGGGGCGAGCGTGAGCTTGTCATTCGCCACCAAAATGAGGTCCAAGCCGGTCAGCGGGTTGCCGGCGTTGTCCACCGTGAGGTTGTTGGTGGTGACCCCCACGGCAGTGCCGGTTGCGCCGGTCGCGCGGACGCCGCCGATCAGCAGGCTCTCCGCGTCAAAGGCGCTAAGGTCAGCCGCATTGAGAACCAGCGTGCCCGCCGGCGCAGTCGCACCCGGTCCCCCGATCAGGATATCACCCGGGCTGCCAAGGTCCACCAGCCCGCCGCGTCCGCCGGAAGGGGCACCCGCAGACACCGAGCCCTGGACGGCCATGGCGGAGGTGGCCTGCAAGACCAACTGGCCGGCATCGACCGGCAGGCGCGGCACCGCCGCGCTGTTGGCGAGGGCGCTCGCCGCGAGAAAACGGTTGGCCAAGGAGTCGTCGTATTCCGCCTGCGTCCGTACCACCGCCAGGGACTCCACCTTCCAGGGACTGAACTGCGGCTGCAGCGTCCGCGCGGCATCAAGGCGGTTGTAACCCCAGCCGGAAACCACGATGGAGCCGTCCGGCTGGGGCGAGGCCACCCCCGTCGGCGTGCCACTCTCCGGCGTCACCAGAAATGCGCCCGGCAGCAGCGCATAGCGGGCGGGCAACAGCGTGTAGATTCCCGCCGATAGCCCGCCGCCGGCACCAAGCTGGACCTGTTGCCCTACCGCGAGGCTGCCGTTCACATAGCCGAGATCGGAACTGAAATTGGGGCTGGCCGTGTTGTAGGGTGCGAATGGGGCATAATCCAGCGCGTAGCCGGGTATCACGGCAAAACTCGCGGTGGACGAGAGAATGTCCAAGCTGCCCCCCGTGCCGGCCACAAAACGGTAGGCGTAAAGGTCGCCCCCCCCGGTCAGGTCAACCGCCGCGCCCGCCTGGTCGGTCACGCCCACGGCGGAGAGGTTGACGGTTTTTCGTGGGACGCCGCCGGCGGTGATGTCGTTGCCGGCCGGATCAATCCAGGATGTGCCGTTCAGATTGACGCCGTAGGGAATGGTCAACGCCCGGCCGGTGATCGGATCAACCGCCGAGACCGAGGTGATGCTGCCCGTCGTCAGTGTCACCGACTGCGCGACGGGCACGGCCGCGCCCGTGAGGGGGTCGGTCGGTGCGGGGCCGATGCCGTCCCAACCAAGGTTGATTCCGCCAATGGGTGCGCGCAGGGTGCCGCCTTGGGTGATGACCGAGGCATAGAGGTTCAACTGTCCACCCGCCGAGAGCGGCAGGGCCCGGGGCCCGCCCGCGGCGATCGTCACCGACCCTGGCTGGGTCGCTCCGCCCGCGCCATAGTTGTAAGCCGCGACAGTGAAGCTGACCTCCGTCGGAGGATAGATCTGGCCGGCCTGAAGCTGCACGCTGCCCGCGACATCAAGCGTGCCATCGCCCCGGATATCGCCGCCGCCAGCGTTGAAGCTGGTCGCACCAATGTTTTGCAGGGAGAGGTTGCCAATATCAATGAGGGCGGTGGCGGTGACCGTGAGGCTGCCCGGTCCGTGGGTCGGCGCGACGGGATAAATCGAGCCCTGCAAAAGAAAAGGGGTTTCAATTTGCTGGGGGATCGGCGGCGCTTGGAAGGCGGTGCCCAACGCGACATAAGGCGCGTTCAAAGTCACGGCGGCGTTGGCGTAAATGATCCCACCAGTCCCAATCGTCAACGAGGCGGGCGCGGTAAGCGTGACCGGTCCCGAAAATTGCACGACCCCACCGAGCGTCAGCGAATCAAATCCCGCCGCATTGAAGCTGTGGGCGGCGAAATTGCCGAGCGCCGTGCCACCGGCACCCGGTGCCATGCTGCCCACGACCACCGTTCCGGCCGCCAAGGTGGGACCGGCCTGCGTCACCGCCAGGGTGATGTCGGTGGGGAGCGGGGCGCCGCTGCCCGCGGAGTAAAACCGCCCGGACGAAATCACCAGGCTGCCGCCGACGGCAGTGGGCCCGCCCGCCACACCCAGCAGGGTCGCGTCGGTAAACAACTCCTGCGCCCCGGTGAGCGAAATCGTGCCGCCGTTGCTGTCGAGGCGGGTTGGCACAACCGGCAGGCCGGTGGTCGAGCCGCCGTGCACGGTGCCGCTGACCGCCGGCGCCAGATCCAGCACGCCGCTCGCGCCGGAGACATTGAGGACGGCGCCGGCCTCGGTGGCGATATTGCCAGAAAGGTTGATGCTCCCGCCGGGCAGAACGGAGCCCGTGACAAAGCCGCGCGCGTTGGGGGTGACCAGGGTCGTGCCGGCGGCCGACAGCACGCTGGAAGGGCCCAGGACGACCGTCAGCAAGGCCTGCGAAGGGTTGTTGAAAATGGCGTTGGTGTTCTTTCCCCCAGAAATCGAGATCGCCCCGCCGGGCGCGATCACCGAACCGAGCACCGTCACAGTGTCGCCCGAAAGCGTCACGCCGGCCCCGGGATCGGTTTGAATGACCACCCCGGTTTCCAACTCCAAGTTCCCCCGGGCCGTCTCGAGGGAGGTGAAAGGATCCGTCACGCTCACCGCGCCCAAGTTCAGGCTGACCGGAGGGCGCACCCCGACGGGCGCCAGGGTGGGAGTCAGGCTCACCTTGCCACCGACAGTCGAAGCCGTGAAAAGGGAGGCAACCGGGTTGATGACCGTGCCGGACACAATATCCAGGGACGGCACAGGGGCCGACGCGACCGCCAGACCTTCAATCGTGAAATTGGTGAAGCCACCCGTACTGAAGAAACTTGGGTCCAACCTGAGTGCACCAGAAACCGTGGACGAGCCGCCGATTTGGATCTGGGGTGCCAGCAAGATCAGCGAGCCGCCCTTGCCACCGGCATAACCCAGCAACGTCGCACCCAATCCGAACTGTCCCCCTGAGACGGCGGCATCATTGGGATCCTGGCCCGCCTTGAGACTGATGCTGCCAGCGTTCCCATAGGCATACTTGCCCGCAATACTGATGGCCACGCCACCCGACACGTTGACGATCGCGTCGGCCGCGAGCCGGGCACTGTAGCCGATGAGGGTCACGCTCCCGCCATTCGTCACCAGCGGCAAAGTGCCGAAGGTCGGGGAACTGGCGCGGTCATCCACCAGGAGGCCCGCCGTGCTCAGCACCGCTGCCGGTCCAAGGGTGAGCTGGCCGCGGGTCGGATCCGGGGCCGGGGTCGTGAATTGGGTGACCCCAAGCGCGTTCAGGGTGGACTGGGAAAGATTGTTGGCCGTGAGGGACAGGCTTCCACCGGGCGCGCTGAGACTGCCCTCGAGGTCAAGGTTGGATCCGACCAGCGTGACCGAGCCGCCGGCGGGAGCCGTCAAAGCCACGCCGACAGGCAGGCTGATGTTGCCATCGCGATCGTCGATCATCACCGAACCAAAGCCACCGCCCCCGACAAGGCCGGGGGCCAAATCCACCTCATTGATCCGGCCGGGGACCAGCGGCAAAGGATTCCCCGAGCCATCGAGCCCAAAGGCCGCCGCCAGCGGGAGACTGGAGGTCGCGGTAAAAATCACCGCCGGCGGGGTTGGTGAGTAATTCGGGAGCGAAGAGTAGGTGGGATCCTGGGCCAGAAACTCAAGCGCCAGCGAGCTGTTGCCCGGGAGAATGGTGCGCTGCCTCGGACCCGAGACTGACTGCCCGAGCAGGCTTCCGTCCAACGCCATCGCAGGCGCGATGATGGCGAGAGTGCCACCGCCCCCCCCCTGCACATAGCCGGCTTGGAAACTGCTGCCGGCGGCCGCAGAAGAATTGGTGGAGAGGGCCGGGTTGGGGAAGCTTTCCGAGATTCCGTAGCGCGAGGCAGTGACCACAAACTGGCCGGCGTTAATCCCCACGATGCCGTCATAAACCAAATCGGGCGGAGCCTTGGCAATGTCGTAGATGTGGCCGCCGGAGATGACCTGGGACGTCTGCACCACCCCGCCGGTGTAGTTGATCCAGCCGCTGGAGACATTGATCGCCGAGCCGGGCTGCATCACCACGGAGTTGCCGGCACTAAGGGTGACCGTGCCGCCGGCCACGGTCAGTTCCCCCACCGTGCGCTCCACGTTGTTGAGGAAGCCCGAGACATTGGCCAGGGGGGTGCCGACCCAGACTTGTCCGTTGTAGGTTCCCGTTTGGCGAAGATCGACCCGGATGGTCTGCCCTTGCAGGGGGCCGCCGCGCTGCACCGGCGAATTGGCGAGCTCGGTTCCGGTAAGTTGGACGGCCACGATGTTCTCCTGCACCGAGGCGGCGACATCGGTCGAACCAGAGACGTCAATCTGGGCACCGGTATCCAGATAGACCTGACCGGCGGTTTCGGCTGGCAGGTAGATGCCGTTGAATGGCAGCCAGGTCAGGGCTTTGATCGTGGCATTGGCATTCGGCGCGAGGATTTCGGCCCCGGAAGCCAGATAAACCGCCAAGCCCATGAGGTTCACCTGCGAGGGCAGCGCGAGCTGGGTTCCGATCTGCGTCGCGGTGCTCGAAAGCTCGGGCAGGATCTGCGTGGTGCTGCCCGGCCCCAGTGTCACCGTGCCCGCAGTGGTGGGATAGAAGGCCGCCACTCCGCCGGGGATCGCCGCCACCACGGTATTGGCGGCCGAAAGCAGATCCACCCGTCCGTTCAAGGAAACCGATGTGCTGCTGTTGACAAAACCAAGCTGGTTGACGCTCAATCCGGCCATGGTCAGATCGGCCTCGGGCACCTCGATGAGGCCGGAATTGGTCGCGACCCCGCTGGAGGCGTTCACCGCACCCACAAACACGTCCAGGCCACGCAGGCTAGGATCGCTGCTGGCATGGCCCGTCAGCGCAACCTGAAGGCCAGCGGCGAGAATCGTCTGACCATCGGGGGTGGCGATGGTGCCCGCGTTGGCCACATTGGGACCGATGAGCGCGACCAGTCCGCCGGTGTTGGCGGAGCTGGCCGGTGAGGTGAGCGTGGCCCCCGCCTGGACGGTCACGTTGCCATTTTGCGCTAGACCCGCCGCGTTGGCCGGGGGCTTGAAGGCCGGGGTGCCGTTGCTGCCGGACGAGATCGTCAAGGTGGAGAAGAGAAACTGCAGGTCGGGGTTGTTGAGCAGACCGAGGGTGACGAGATTGCTGTTCAGCGGCAGCGAGGAGGCGACGAGCGAGTGGGTGTTGACCTGCGCCGTGCCCCCAAAAATGATCCCGTTCTGGTTGATGAGATAGACCTGCCCCTGGGCCTGGATCGAGCCGAGGATCTGCGACGGCACCCCCGACGGGTCGCTGATGGTGTTGAACGCGATCCACTGCCCCACCCCGGCCCCGCCCGCGCTCTGGTCGAAATTAACGGTCGTGTTTTTGCCGACATTGAAGGTCTGCCAGTTCAGCAGTGCCTGCTGCGAGGTCTGGGTGATGGAGACGGTGGTCTGCCCAGCGGCGGCCGTCTGCACGGGAAGGTTCGCCCCCTGCCAGACACCGCCCGGGGCCACCACGAGGCCGCCCGGGACCAGCCCGTTGGGGACATTGGGCAAAGTCTGGCCCGGGTGGTTGAGGTCGGCGCCCAGATTGTTTGCCCCGGCGGCCGCGGCCGCCCGGGCGGCGGCCTGCAGGGCCTGCACGGCCTGCAAGGCCTGCGTCGTGCGCGCGAGACGGTCTGCCTGGCTAGGCAAACCGGCGGTGGCGGCGACGGCAGCCGCCCCGGTGGCGGCCGCGCCACCCGTCGGCGCGGTGTTGGCCGAGGCACCCCCGCGCAAAAGGTCACCGGCGTGCAGGGACAGGACGGCGCCTGGAAGCATGCATGCAACCAGAAGCGTCAGAAACGTCCGGAAGAAAGCATTTTTAACCACGGATGGACGGAGGGGAAGGATGAATGCTGAATGATGAAACCCACGCGCGGAAACTGAGCCGGCAGGAAATAGAAGGTTGAAACCACGGATGGACACGGATGGACACGGATGTTCGATCCCCCGAGGGATTTGGCTGATCACACTGCGGGTGATTGGATACGACCGAGTCATTCGGAGATGGATTCTCTATCCGTGCTATCGGTGTAATCCGTGGTTAAATCCGATTGCTGCGTTCAAGGTCACGGCTGGGGGCGCTGGTCGAGGATCTTGTCCTGGTAATCCTGCACCAAGTTCTGCAGGCGGGTGCGGGTGGTGCCGACAAACGGTTCCTTGGCGGCGAGCGCCTGGCCGAGGCTGAACTTCGCGTAACGGTCGAGAATCTCATTCGCGAGCTTGAACAGCGCGACATTCCGCGACTCGCGGTCGGCGGTGGTGCGCGCCAGCACGGTGTTGGCCTCCTGCAGTTTGGCCCGCTCGGCCTCCTTGCTGGCCGCCAACGCGGCCGCAGCCTCGCCTGTCGCCCGGGCTTTCTCCAGCTCGGCCTTGACCTGCGCGAGTTCGGCGGCCTGGGTGTCGAGCTTGGTGTTCAGCGCCGCGAGCGCCTGGTCGGCGGCGGCCTTGTCGGCGATGCCGGCCTTGATCAGGGCCTTGATTTTCGCATCATCCGATTTGTTCTGGTCGGTCGCCGCGGCCGTGGCGGCCTGCGCGGTGGCGAGGTCGGACTGGGCCGTGGCGACCTGACGCATCAGGTTCTTGACGGCATCGCGCAACTGCGCCTCGGCGGTGGGGGCCTGGTCGGCGGCCGACAGCGCCAGGACCGGCAGGACGGCGCACAGGAGAAGGGTGAACAGGCGTTTCATGGTCAGAATTTGGCGTTGAGGTCGAAGAAAAGGATGTCATCCCGCAGCGGGGGGCCGGCGATCTGGTTGGCCGCCATCCAGCGCAGGCCCAGCGCGACCCGCTTGGACAGCGCGTAGTTGCCCTGGAGCGTGTAGCCTTGGGCGTTGGTGCCGCCGTTGTTGAAGTCGGAGTCGGCGAAACCGTCCACCACCGCGTCGGACTCGACCCGCCGCCAGCCCAGGGCGACATTCCAATCGCCCCGCTTCTCCAAGGCGGCGCTGCCCAGGTTGAAGTTGACGTACCAACCCGTCGCCCCGCCCTGGTAGGTCCCGGGGGCGCCCGAGCCCAGATTGTTGACGGCGATGGCCGTGACCGCAGCCCGGTCGAACGCCAGGTTCTGCACGAACTCGCCGTCGAACCAAACGTGAAACGGATCATACCGGTTGAAGTCCACCCGGGTTGTCAGCACGAACTCACGGAACGCCGACGCGAGGCCGAAATACTGGAACTGGTCGATGGTCCCAAACCCATTGAGGGCGGTGGGCACGATGTTGCGCAGCGCCCGGTAGGTGTTACCGGTTTGGGCAAAGGTCGGGCGCGTGTCGTCGGTGTTGCCCTGGTCCGACGCGGTGAGCGGCGTGTACGGGGAGGACAGGCGGCCCGAGATGTTCTCGAAATCATAGAGCGCGGCGGCGAACTTGACATTGACCTCCTTGGTCACCTTCACGTCCGCCCCAGCCTGGGCCGCGTAGAGCCAGCGGTCGGTGCTCTTGAACTTGGCCGGTTGGATGGTGGCAAAGTTGAGATCGGTGTTAAACACCGGAAACACGCCGACGGTGAGGAAGGGGGTCACCCCGTCGGTCACCTCGGTGCGAATCTTCGCGGCCAGGCCGTCGAAGCCGAGGTCGGCCGCCCAGATCATGGTGGTGGAGAAAAACGGGTTGTCGAACCGGCCCAGCAGCACGCTGATGTTCTGGTCGGGCTCGCCGTATTGGTAGCGGACGAAACCGCGGTCGAGCCAGATGGCGTATTTGGAAAAATTCCCGCCCTGGCCGTTGTTGGCGACCCCAAAGGTCTGGTTCTCGGACACCGGCTGGTTGTCGCTGCCGGTCGCGAGACGGAAGCCGGCGGTGAACCCCTCGCCCAGGTCAATCTCCGTGCCGAAGCGGGCGCGCAAACGCAGGAGCTTACGGTTCTGGTTGACGTTCAGCTGGGGCGAGAAAACGCTGCCGCTCACATCGAAAGGCGCGCCGGTGTTGATGGCGTTGAAATTTGGGAACGCGCCGGTGTCGTCGTTGCCCGAGGGGTAGAACATTCCCTGCAGGCGCACGCGGATGTCGCCCAGGAAATGATAGCGGGCCACCCAGTCGGGCACCGCGTCAGGCTGGGCCCAATGCTCCGCACGGGCCTGCGCGAGCACCTCCCCCTTGATCTCCTCCCGGATCTGGTTCTTGACGACTTCGGGCACGTAGGTGACGCGCACGGTGCCATCCGGCGCGGGCGCGGTGCCGGCGGCGGGGTGGGTGGCGCCCGGGGCGGCGACCTCCGCCCTGGCCTGGGCGGCGTCGGCCTCGGCCTGCTTGATCAGCTCATCGGCGTCAGACTGCGGCAGGAGCCCACGCTCGACCAACCGGTTGATGAGGTTGATCGTCACGTTCTGCGACAGCGGTGCCCGGGCGGGTGGCGCGGCCGGGGCCGGGCTTGGCGCACCGGCGTCGGACGGCGCGTCCGCCGCGAGAGCGGCGAAGGTGCCGCACAGGAGAAGGGTCAGCAGCGCGGGCCACCGACGGGGGACGTAAAGGCGAAAAGACATGGAGGACGCTGGACGGAAAGGATGAAGGATGAATGAGCCTAAACTCAGCAGTGGGACACAGAGGTCACAGAGATAAAAGCCGAGTTCACAGAGCAGAAATATCCACCGCGCTGCGGTCTGCTTTAGTTGGGCCGGCGCGCGGTGAAGCGCATGTTGATCGGCATCGGCATGTCGGCGGGCGGGGGCTGCTGCAGTTGGAGGCCGGTGAGGATCTTGTTCTGGATCGCATCATCCATCTTGGCGTCGCCGGTGGTGCCGGCGAGCGAGGCCCGGGTGATGCGGCCGGTCAGGTCGGCCCAGACCTTCACGTTCAGGATGAAACTGGCGTTGCGGGTCGCGGAGTTGCGGCGGAGCGCGTCGCCGATGGTGGACTGCACCGCATACGCGTACAGGTCGTAGCGGCCGCGAGACCTGGTGGTGGTGCCACCCGACCCGCCGCCGCTGCCGGCGGAGAGGCCAAAGCCGTCGGCCGGACCGTTGCCGGCGATGCTGGTGGACAGGGCGGGCGCGGGCGCGGCGGGCTTTTCGTCGGGCTTGGGTTCGTCCTCCACCGGGGCCTGCTCGATCATCTTTTGCTCCTGCACCTGAGGGGGAGGAGGGGGCGGCGGCGGGGGCGGGGGCGGCGGGGGCGGGAGGTTGATCATGGTGATCACCTGCTCCTTGGTCGGCGGCGCGCTGTGGGTGGTGGCGAGCCGCACGATGACCGTCAGGCCGGTGGCCAGCACCGCGCCGCCGATCATCAGCGGCAGCCAGTAACGCCGGAGAAACTCCCGGTTGTCATCCTCATCCTCGTAGCTGTTTTGGGTGTTCATGGTAAAAAAGAGGTCATGAGCCGGGCGGCTTGCTGGTCGCGAGGCCGACCTGGCTGAGGCCGAGCCGGCCCAGCACGTCGAGGACGTCCATCACGCTTTGGTATTGGGCGACGCCGGAGCCCTTGATCACGACGGGGAACTCGGGGGTCTGCGCCTTCTGCGCCGCGAGGCGCTGCTCCAACTCGGCGAGGGTGACCGGCACGGCGTCGAGCACGAGCGAGCCGTCATCCTTGATCGAGATCGCCTTGGTCTTCGGCGCGGACAGGGGCTTGCCGGCGCTGGCATGGGGCAGGTTGACCTTCAACCCCTGCACCGAGGCGGTGCACATGAGGATGAAGATCACGAGCAGCACATACGCCAGATCCAGCATCGGCGTGATGTTGATGTCGTCGTAGGGTTTGTCTTCCTGGACTTTCATTGGCGGAAGCCGCCTGAAATGCGGATTGCGGATTGCGGATTGCGGAATCCGGAATCGGGAGTGCGGAATGGGGCCGAACCTTGGCGGGCGGGCAGAGCGTCGGGCGCTTCCGTTGGAAGCGGGACGGACACTTGGACTTGACTCGAGATTTTCATGGAATGTTTGACTCGTTTATTCGCTGGGGGCGAAGGGGGCGCGGGTGATGCCGCGGCCGCGCGCGGCCGGCTCGGAGTAGTGCTCGGCCATCTTGGTCACGAACTCGTCGATGAAAACGTGCATGTCGCTGGTGGAATCCTTGATGCGGGTGACGATGTAGTTGTAGCCAAAGAGCGCCGGGATGGCGACGGCCAGGCCGGCGACCGTCGCGAGCAGCGCGGCCGCGATGCCGGGCGCGATCGCGTTGACGTTGACCTCGCCCGCGGCGGCGACGGCGGCAAACGTGATCATCACCCCCACCACCGTGCCCAGCAGCCCGAGAAACGGGCCGCCCGAGATGGCGATGGTGAGCAGCACGATCATGCGGTTCAGCTTCTGGCTCTCGCGCACGATGCCGCCGTCGAGGCTGGCGCGGATGGCCTGGATGGAGCGCGCCGACAGGTTCTCGCTGCGGTCCGCGAGCAGGCGGTGGCGGATCTCCCGCGCCCCGATGCGGTAGATGCGGTAGATGGGGGAGCGACGCAGGGCCTTCTCCCCCTTGGCGTCCACCCGACCGCCGAGCGACTTGGCCTTCTCCTCGCTGCCGTGGTCGAGCACGGTCAGGTCCCTGGCGATGTGCTCCCACTCCTTCATGAAGATCGAGTTGCCGCGGCTGATGCTGTTGAGATACGAGACCTTGTTGATCATCACGAACCAGCTGATCGCCGCCATCACCATCAGGATGCCGATGACCACCCAGCCATCCACGGTCAGCGAGCTGATGATGATGCCGAAATAGCCGGTCTTGAGCCAGCTCAGCCAGTTGGTCGGCTGCTCGGGAGCACCGAACGTGAGCAGCTTTTCCGCCGCGTCCCCCCCGCCCTCGCCCACGGCCGCGAGCAGGATGAAGGCGGCCGGGCGGGCGACCTTGGCGATCTCCAGCTCGTCGAGCTCGCCCACCAGCCCGCCCGTGACCGCGCCGATTTGCGCCGACGAGTTGAGGGCGGGGAGCGCGCCGTCCCGCGTCGCGTAGCTGCCGCCGTCCACATAAAGAATGATTTTTCCCCCGCCGGAGGTGACGGCGAGGTGATGCCAGGTGTTGGGCGGCAGCGCCGCGCCCGCGGCGCTGCGCAGCGGGGCACCGCCGGCGGTGATTTCCACATAGGGCGCGCCGTTGTCCGCGCCGATGACCAGGGCGTTGGCGCCATCACGGCGGCTGAAGAGGATCGCGCCAGGCGCCGGGGCGGCGGGTTTGACCCACGCGCTCCACGTCATCGGGGCGCCGGCGGCCCAGGCCAGCGAGGGCGAGACCGGCAGGTTGACGACACTCCGACCGTCGAGTTTCAGCCCGCTGCCGATGAGGGTGTTGTCGGCGGCCACCCCGGCGTTGAGCGCGTTGTTGTTGCCGGTGGCGTCGGTGGCCGGTGCGCCATGCTCGGAAAAATGATAGGCTAGGACGGTGTCCGAGTCATAGGTGCCCTTGGGATCGTCGGCCCGCACGGCCTTGGCGTCGCTGTTGCCGTAATACATCCAAACGGTGGTCTTGGCTCCGGGAGCGACCGCAGGGACGTTCACCCAGATCAGCGCGTCATCGAGCAAGGGCTCGAACTTCTCCACATGGTAGGCCAAAGGAGTCTTGTCGTCCCCGGCCACAAACCGCAGGTCGCCCAAGTCGGGCTTCGCGGCCTTGAAATTGAAGTTGCCGTCGTGCAGACGGACCAGAACGGGGGCCGCGCCCACGGGTCCAGCCATAGTCGCGCCTGCGGCGGCCGGATCAATGGTGATGGCCTGCCGCTGAGCCCAGGCCCCATCCCACCAGGCGTGCGCGGGTGCCGCGCCGGCGAGCGCGAGCAGCGCGGCGGCGCAAAGGCGCGGCCGGAGGGTGGCTTGGATTCGGGAGAGGAACGGGTGCATGTGCTGAAATTACGAATTATGAATTACGAATTATGAAATCGGAGGAGGAGGAACGCTCAGTAGGAGATCGCGGCGGTGAAGGTGATGAGCCAGTCGTGCGGCGCGGTGTTGGTCTGGGAGACCAGCGGGAAGCCGGCGTCGAGCGTGCCAGTGAAATGCCCGTGGGAGGCGAGCCGAGCGCCGAAGCCCACGCTGGCCAGGTCGAAGCGCGAGGTCTGGCCCGGCAGCGGGTCCAGCACCGTGAACTGGCCGGCGTCGGCAAAGGCGAACACGCGCAAACTCGCGTCCTGGACGCCGAGATGGCTTTCCAGCGGGGGGCTGCGCAGCTCGACCGTGCCGGCGTAGCCGTTGTCACCCGAGACCTCGCCCTCCAGGTAACCGCGCACCGTGGCCAACCCGCCGCCGCTGAACTGCTCGGCGCTCAGCAGCGGACCGCTCGCGACCTGCCCCTGAGCCTTGCCGTAGAGCTGGAAGCCCGCCGGCAGCTCACGCGTCTGCGACACATCGCCGCGAAGATAGATGAAGCTTTCATCGGCCTTGAAGCGGCTGTTGATGAACGCCGTCGTCCCGCTCCCGAGCCCCCGTACGCTGAGGACCACCTGGGCGTTGAGATTGGTCTCAACCAATGGAGGGGGTGGTGGTTGGCTCGCGTCCGAGCCCGACACACCCGGGGTGACCCACGTCGCGCTGTAAGCCGCGCTAAAAGGATAATAGGTCACCGGCGACGTGAGCGCACCGCCCCCGACCTTGACCACCTGGTTGGACTGCTTGTAGTCAAAACCCAGCGTGGCCGAGTGGTAAAAATCCTGGCCCGTCGGCAACGTGTAGAGGGCGCGCAGGCCGAGGGTCTCGCCCCGCCCCTCGACGGCGGCGCCGCCGAGGGTGGAGACATTGCTGTCCTGCTTGGTCCCCTGCAACATCAGGCCGGGGCCGTCGGTGCCCCACGGGCGGGCGAGGTAATAACCGGAAAAAACCTTCACCTGGTTCCAATCCTCGGGCGAAGCCTGGAAACTCAGGCCGGCGGCGTGGCCGAGCTGCCAGAGGTTGGAGGCGCTCACCGAGCCGTTGAGCCGCAGGGCCGAAGTGCCCGGGCTGTAACGGTTATTCAGCTCGAGGCTCGCGTGGAGCGGCGGCGAGTCCGCCACGCTGAGATTGAAATCGACCGTGCCCGGCAGCGCGCCGGTTGGAAGGATCTCGGGTTTCACGTGCAGATCGGCGATCTGGTTGAGTGCGATGATGTCGTGCTGCACCTGGTTGAAATTGGGCACGGTTCCCTCGGTCAGCGACGGCGCCATCGCCCTGATCTGGTCGGGCGGGAAATACTGCGCCCCGCGCACGCGCAGGCGCCCGACGGGAGCCTCCGTCACCTGCAGCACCACCACCCCGGTCCGCGAGATCCCGGCCGGATCCGGGCGCGGCACCTGCACCGACACCGTCTGCCAGCCCTGGGCGTGGTAGGCCTCCTCCAGCGCGACGCGCGCCTGCTCGATGTCATCCGCCGTGCGGCCGGGGCCAAGAAAAGGGTAGACTGCCGTCTCGACCGTGGTGCGGGGCAGCAGCCGGGTGCCCACGACGCGATACTCCTGGATGAAGTATTTGGGAGGAGAGACTGTACCACCGTCAGCCACCCCCACGGAGTCCGCCGCCCACACCGGAAGGGCGCAGGCTGCCATTCCGGCCAAGGCCAGAAAGGAGGCGGACAAAAGGTGCTTTATCATGTTGGTGGATTGGGAGGAAACAAAGCGGCCAACCCCCGGGATATTGCCATCCGCAAAGGCTGGTCGCTTGCATCGGCTGAACGTGGCCCGAACAAGCCCCCATGATGGCAGTCAAAGGTTACGGTTTCGTGACAAACCCGTTACGGATGGGTGAACTCTTTGGAACGATCCTGAGGCAAAAGCATGCGCTTTTGCGTTCTTGGTTCGTAGTGCTTCGTGCTTAGTTGGCATCTGCACATTCGAAGGGGCGTGGTCTTTCCACGTCCTTCCGGGCCTGGTTTTGCCCTCACCCGGTCATCATCAGCGATCCCCGCCCTTCCACCCCATCACCTTCAGACCTTTGACCCGCCTGAATTCCCCCGCATTGGCGCTGACGAGCGTTGCACCGAGACTGCGGGCCTGGGCCGCACTCAGCAAATCTAGCGGGCCGATGGAGGTTCCCGCCGCCTCCAGGGCGGCCCGGATGTCCGCGTAGTGCAGCGCAGCGTCGAGGTTGAACTCGACCAAGGCAAAAAGACCCAGAAAAGCCTCCAGCCGGGCAGCTTGGTGGGGATGGGTGGCAAAACCCTTTTTCACTCCGGTCCAGAGTTCGGCGGCGACAATGACCGGAATTCCCGTCAGCGCCGGGTCCGGCAGCCGCCCAAGGCCGGTTTGGTTACGCAGCACCGGGATGCAGACACTGGAATCGAGGAGAAACGATATCTGCACGGTCTGGCGGCGTCAAAACACCGGGATCGGGCGTTCATGCTTCACCGGTCGGGTCGGCGGGGAGGGAAAGTCCCCGGGCCCGGGAAACTTGTCCGCCAGGTGGCGGGCAATCTCTGTAAACGTGCGAAAATTCACCGCGGGCATCGGTTTGAGCAGCACCGCATCGCCCTGCCGCTCAACCTGCACCTCGGTGCTCGTGAAGCGGAACGCCTTGGGCAGCCGCACCGCCTGGCTCCCCCGTGCCGGAAAATTTTCGCCGTGACCATAGCTACATCAGGTAGCTACGTGGGAAACCCTGTCAAGCCGCCGGTAATGTTTTCATCCCGGTGCTCATCGGAAGGGGCGCAGACCTACTGCGCCCTCGGTTGTCACGTTCGAAGGCTGCCGCCGCGTTTGCTGCGCCGGAGAACAGATCCCGCCAGGACCTTATACCCGGCCAGCTTCCACCACACGTCCCGATGAGGGAGAGGCTCAACCCTTGGGTGGCGGCAGCAGTGCGGCGGCCTGCTCAAGCCAGGGTTTGACCTGGGTTTGGAGCCAGTCGAGGCTGGCCTGGGCGGCGAAGTATTGGTCGCGGGTGGAATCGCTGGATGGCTTGGAGGTCGCGACGAGGTTTTTCTGAAAGGGGATGTCGTGCGCCAACTCGGATCGCATGGCCTGGATGTTTGAAACGAGAGTCCGGGCTTGGAACGTGGCGGAGGCGCGTTCCCCCAGCGACAATTAGACCCCAGCGTTGACGACAATTAAAAACTGCCATTTTGGCAGTTTCTGGCGGTCGTTGGTCTGCGAGGGCGGTAAGCTCGGACCTTTTCGCAGGTCCCATGATTACCGAGCAACAGTACCAACGC
>CAIYUN010000088.1 GCA_903929355.1 uncultured Opitutaceae bacterium | reverse complement strand
CATTCCGCGTGCCAAAGCTTGCCCCCCCTGCCCGCGCGGTCTAGAAGCCCCCACCCTTTCCCCCAAGCGAGACGAGCTTTCCCCATGAAACAGCAGGCGAACCTGATCCGCGCCGGCCAGGTGATCGAGCACGAAGGCCAACGTTGGACCGTGCTCAAACAGCAGATCATCACCCCCGGCAAGGGCGGCGCGTTCATCCAGGTGGAGATGCGCAACCTCCGCACCGGCAACAAGACCAACGAGCGGTGGCGCACCGCCGACACCGTCGAGCGTCTGACGACCGACAACAAGGAGTACACCTACTCCTACACCGACGGCACCAATCTGGTGCTGATGGATCCGGAAACCTACGAGGAACTGCATGTCGCAGCCGACTTGATGGGCGACGCGGCCCCGTTCCTCCAGGACCAGATGAAGCTGGAACTCGACCTGGTCGAGGGTGAGCCGGTGGCGATCCATCTGCCGGCCAGCGTGATCCTGCAGGTCGTGGAAGCCGACCCGGTGGTGAAGGGCCAGACGGCGGCGTCGTCGTATAAGCCGGCGCTGCTGTCCAACGGCGTGAAGACCCTGGTGCCGCCGTTCATCGAAACGGGAGAGCGCATCGTGGTCCGCACCGAAGACGGCAGCTACATGGAGCGAGCGAAAGGCTGAGGACACCCTTGGCATGGCATTCCGCCTCTCCCCCCATCTGACCGTCATGGCCAATGCCGCGCAAAAGGCGTCCAAACGCCTGCTGCGCGACTTCGCCGAAGTCGAACAGCTTCAGGTCAGCATCAAAGGCCCCTCCGACTTCGTCTCCCAGGCCGATATCAGAGCCGAGCAGACGCTGCGTGAGGAACTGAACAAGGCCCGCCCGGGTTATGCGTTCCTGATGGAGGAATCCGGCGAATCCGGCTCCCCCAACTGGGCCTGGCGCTGGGTGGTGGATCCGTTGGATGGCACGACCAACTTCCTGCACGGCATCCCGCATTGGGCGATCAGCATGGCGCTCGAACGGCGGTTGCCCGACGGCACGTCGGAGGTCAATTGCGGCCTGATCTACGCCCCCACCACGGACGAGATGTTCTGGGCCGAGAAGGGCAGCGGCGCCTTCGTCAATGAACGCCGCATGCGGGTATCCGCCCGGCGGGAAATGTCAGAATCCGTGTTCGCCACCGGCATTCCGTTTGGCGCAGTGTCCACCGTCCGGCGCAATGCGTTCAGCCGCACCCTCGCGAACATCATGCCGCAGGTCGCGGGCATCCGCCGCTTCGGTTCGGCTGCGCTCGACCTCGCCTGGACCGCCGCGGGACGGTACGAGGGCTATTGGGAACTCGGCATCAAGCCCTGGGACATCGCGGCCGGCATGCTGATGGTGCGCGAAGCCGGTGGCTACGTGACCTCCACCGAGGAAGGCGATCCCCGCGACACCGCGTCCATCGTCGCCGCCAATCCGCATATGCATCCCAAGTTGCGTACCCTTGTCGTCGAGGGCATGACGCCGTCGGCAAGGCTCTGAGGCACAGGGGCCGGTGAAAACCGTCATGCTCGGGCTTGACCCGAGCACCGCCAGTGGGACTTGCGGTGAACAAGACGTGATGGCTTTTTTGGCGACAGGCTCCGTGGGGGTGCTCGGGTCAAGCCCGAGCATGACGGAAAAAATGGCAGTCCTGGTGTCAAGGTTAAACCGGACAGCCGTGGGCTTGTCCCCATGGACGCTCATATAAGCGGCGACGGCCTCCCTTCCTCGTCATCCGCCAGGCTCTCCTCACGTCATCCCCGGGCTTGTCCCGGGGACCAATCGCGGCAATGGCGGAGACCT
>CAIYUN010000087.1 GCA_903929355.1 uncultured Opitutaceae bacterium | reverse complement strand
GGACCAAGGCCCAGAGACTGGTTTGGCCTGAGTTCCAGACTCGGATTTAATTTGGAAATCAGGAAATCAGGAACGGAGGGACGGAGTTTTTAACCACGGATTGCACGGATTAACACGGATGGGATGGTGTCGGAGCAGAAGTTGTAACACGGAGGAAGCTCAGCACACGGAGGAGAGAGAGAGAGGACCAAGGCCCAGAGACTGGTTTGGCCTGAGTTCCAGACTCGGATTTAATTTGGAAATCAGGAAATCTGGAACGGAGGGGCGGAGTTTTTAACCACGGATCCTGATACACCCGGATCGGTGATGGGGCGGATGCGGGCTCCCTGTCCTGCAGTGGTGTTCATACGGCCCTTGACCGTCCGGGGTTTGCCCGGTTTGCTCCGGGGCCATTCCTGCGCCCTCGCGAGACCATGCAACCCGATTCCGCCGCCCCGCCACTGCTTTCCATCGTCATTCCCTGCTTCAACGAGCGGAAGACCATCCATGCCATCCTCGCCGCCGTCCGGGCCGCGCCGGTCGAGCGGAAGGAAATCCTGATCGTGGACGATTGTTCGACCGACGGGACCCGCGACATCCTGCGCAACGAGATCGAAGGCAAACTCGCCCGGGTTATTTACCATGAGGTCAACCAGGGCAAGGGCGCCGCGCTCCGCACCGGCTTCGCCGCCGCCACCGGCGACATCGTCATCGTGCAGGATGCCGACCTCGAATACGATCCCAACGAGTATCCCCGCCTGCTCGCACCCATCCTGGCCGGCCGGGCCGATGTCGTCTTTGGCTCGCGTTTCATGGGGGCCGACGCGCACCGCGTGGTCTATTTCTGGCACATGGTCGGCAACCGTTTCCTCACGTTGCTCTCGAACATGCTGACCAACATCAATGTCACCGACATGGAGACCTGTTATAAAGTCTTCCGCCGGGAAATCCTGAAAAAGATCACCCTGGAGGAAAACCGCTTTGGGTTTGAGCCCGAAATCACCGCCAAAGTCGCCCGGCTGGGCTGCACCATCTATGAGGTGGGGATCAGCTACTACGGCCGAACCTACGCCGAGGGTAAAAAAATCGGCTGGCGCGATGGTTTTCGTGCCATCTACGCCATCCTTAAGTACAACCTTTGGCGAAACTGAGCTTTGGACTCGCGTTTCCCCCAGGACCAGACAGGGTGAGCTTCTGTCCCTCAGGCCGGTTGCTCCCTCCGCCGGTGCTGATTTCGTCATTCATCTTTCATTCATTCCCCGGTGAAATCCCTGCTTTTATTGCTCCCCTTGTTGCTTGCCAGCCTGCGCCCCGCGCGGGCCGGCGAGGCGGTGGCCCTGCAGCCGGGGGAGGCGTTCACTTTCCGGGTGGGCTGGGGCATCTTCAGCAATGCCGGCGAGGTGCAGGTGACGGCCAGCGCCGACAAAATTGACGGCCGTTCGCAGACGCGGGTGACCACCCTGACCGAGACCAAGGGCATCATCGGGATGCTCTACCCCTTCACCGGCGAGGTGGTCGCGCACTTCGACGCCATGGACGGGCTGTTGACCACCGCCCGTGCCGCCACCACGGCGGGGAAAAAGCAGACGCTGATGGCGGTGAACTTTGACTACCAGCGTCAATCGGCCAGTTACGTGGACCCGCTCCGGCCCGAGCGCAACGCCACGCTGGCCATGCCGCCGGGCGGCCGGCCGATGGACCTCATCACCGTGCTCATCCAAGCCCGGGCCTGGGATCTGAAGCCGGGGGCCACCCACCCCGCCCTCGTGTTGTTCGACAATGAGTTTTACTCCCTGACCGTCACCGCGCTGCAGGTCGAGAAGATCGACACCCCCTCGGGCAAGCGCGATGCGATGCTGCTCACGCCCGCCATGAACGGCACCCCCAAGGGCATGTTCAAAAAGGGCGGCGCGATCCAGGTGTGGATTTCCAATGACCCCGACCGGCTCCCGTTGAAATTCACCGTGAAGACCAAGGTCGGCACCGCGACCGCCCTCCTCATCAGCCACCAGAATCCACCGCCACCCGCGGCGGCACCCGTGGTCGCGTTCACCAGCCCGGCGCCGTGAGCCCGGGCCGGACAGGGGATTCCGCCGGCCACAATCCGCGGGAATGGACGGTCGGATTCAGGCCCGGGGGGCCGCCGACAATGAGGTTGGATCCGTCCCAGAAGATCATTTGGATCCAGCTGGATTTCTCCCGCCCCGTATGATCCTCACCCTCACCGGCAACCTGCTCGCCGAACGCACCTTCGATTTCGCCACCTGGGCTCCGGGCCGGACCCAGCGCGCGCGCGCCGGGTCGTTTCAAGTCGGCGGCAAGGGGATCAATGTGTCCAAAATGCTCCATCGACTGGGCACGCCCACGAATTCCCTCTGCTTCGCGGGCGGCGCAGCGGGTGACGAATGCGCCGCCTGGCTGGCCCGTCAGGGCTGGCCGGCCGAGATCTTCCACGGCGCGCGTCCCACCCGGACCGGACTGGTCGTGCGTGCACCCGGACAGCCTGAGACGACCTTCCTCGGCCCCGATGTCGCACCCGATCCGGAGGCCGCGGACGCCTGCGCCCGTTTTCTGTCCGCCCAACGGTCACCCGCGGACGTGCTCGCGTTCTGCGGCAGTTTTCCCGGCTGGGACGACCCGGGTGCGGACACGTTGCGTGCGGCCGTCGCCGCCTGGGCCCGGCGCGCACCCCTGGTTGCCGACAGCCATGGCCCTCCCCTCGCCTGGCTCGTCGAGCAGCCCCTGCGGCTGGTCAAGATCAACCGGCAGGAGTTCGACGGGCTGCTGCCGCCCGGCTCCGACACGGAAGCCGCCGACCTCGCCCGGCGGCTGCGGTTGGCGCAGGCACGTTGGCCCCACCCTGCCTGGATCATCACCGACGGGCCGCGCCCCGTCTGGTTCGCCGGGCCGGGGGTGCCGCCGGATAGTCTGGCCCCGCCCACGGTCATCGAGGTTTCGGCCACAGGCTCCGGCGATGTGCTCTTTGCCTGCGTGCTCCACGCGCTGTTCCACGAGGCGCGCCCGCTCGCGGACGCGGTCGCCTTTGCGCTGCCCCGCGCCGCCGCCAACTCCGCCAGCCCGGGCATCGCCGAATTTGATTTGAACATAAAAACCACGGACGAGTGACACAGAGGGCACAGAGGGCGGACACAGAGTTCACAGAGCAAAGCACTTAAACAATCCATGGTGGCTGCAACCATCGCACCCGGTGGGCGACTCCCAGACCTTCCCGCCGTTCGATGCCTTCCTCTGTGACCTCGGATTTTTTCTCGGTGTGCTCTGTGACCAACTGCCGAATTTAGGTTGAACCGCCTCCAGCCCGGATCAGCCTGAGTGAGCTTCGCTCCGCCATGAAAAACTTCGCCCTCGCGGCCCTCCTGCTGCTCGCCGTGGCGTTTGCCGCGTATTTCGGATTCCTCTATTATGAGGCCAGGAACGCGGGCGAGCTGGTCGAGCATCAGGCGGTGTCCGACCAGACGGAGATCAGCCGTCGCCTGGCCGACGCGGAAAAACAGGCTGCTGACGCGCTGGCCGCCAGCAAGGAGGAGACCCGGCAGGCCCGGCAGGAGGCCGCCAGCGCCCAACAACGGCTCACCGAGACCCGCAACGCGCTGGCCGCCGCCGAGGCGGCTGCGCGGACCGCCACGGACGAGGCCAGCCAGGCCGCCGCAGAGTCCGCCCGCGTCATCGCCGAGGAGAAGAAAATCGCCGCCGATGGGCTCCAACTCTCCCGCCAGCAGGCCCAGGAGGAAGTGGCGGCGGCGGCGGTCCGCCTCAACACGGTGCTCCAGCTCCTCGATCAGGAAAAGCAGCGCGCCGTCGCCGCGGAAAAGGCCGCGAGTGACAACGGCCTGCTGGCGGCCCAGCGCCAGGTCCAGCTCGACGCCGCACGCAAGGCGCTGGCAGCCGCCCTGGCCAGGGTTCCCTCGGTCAAGCCGTAGGCCAGACCGGACGGAAGTCGCGGCGGGCGCGCCCTCAAAAGCCCAGCACGCTGGTCGGCGCCTTGCCTTGCTCGACCGTCGCCGCGCCCTTCTGCTGTTCCAGAATGTAATCGTCCACCTTGGTGGCAAAAATCAGCAGGGCATTGCCGTCCTGCTTCGCCCGGATGGAGCCGTCGTCCAAAATATACTCGGTGCCAATGCCGCTTTCCACGGACCCATTGTCGACTTTTTTCCAAACCGAGCCGCCCTTGTTCAGCGCCAACACTCCATTCACCTCAAACTCGCTCAATGCCACCCCGACGCGCACATAGGCCTCGATGACCGAGCGGCCACTGGAATACAGGACATGTTGGTGCCAGCAGGTTTCGGGATTGAGCAGATTGACGATGGGAGGAAGGGGCACATCCGTCTTCGGCGCGGTCGGGTTGATGGGCGCATCTGACTTGAGATAAGTCACCTCCACCAGCGACTTGGGCAGAAAGGGACGGATCTCGCGAAAGGGATCAAGGGTCAGGGCGGCGCGCCCGCCGCGACCACCGCCGAATGCGCCGCGCCGACCGGTGCCGGCGGCACCGGTCCCCGGAGTGCTGGCGGGGCCAGGCGGGGCAGGATTGGCGGGATTGGCGGGATTGCCCGAAGCGGGGTCGCCTTGTAAAATCCTGCCGACCCCCGGCTGCACAATGCGTTTCTCAATGTCCGCCCGCGTCTCGCCCACGCGTGCCCACGCTCCGCCCGGGGCCATGGCGATCCCCGTCAAGATCAGGCCCATCAGTCGGAAGGAGCGGGAGTTCGCCAGCATGGATGAAACGTGATGCCACCGATCCCAATTGGCAAGACCCCATGTTTGGGGGTGGCGCCCCCGGCGACCACAGGACAAAAGCGAGGCCTCAACCCGGGCGGGCAAATGCAGCGAGGCGACCCCCTGCAGGTTTTTCCAAAATATCCTTGCTTCCCGGTGTCGCAGCCATTTTCAATGACCCTTCCATTTATGAAAGCGACCATCAAAACACAAGGCCAGCAGTTCGCCGTGACCGAGGGGGACATCCTGACCGTCAACCGCTACCCGGACACGGTGGCGGGCGCCATTGTCGAAATCACCGAGGTGCTCTCCTCCGGCGAGGGCGCAGCCTTCAAGGTCGGCACGCCCATGCTGGCCGGCGCCAAGGTGACCGCCAAGATCCTCGAAAACAAGCGCGGTGACAAGGTCATCGTCTTCAAGAAAAAGAAGCGCAAGGGCTACGAGCGCAAACGCGGCCACCGGCAGGAGCTGTCCGTCATCAAGATCGAGTCCATCACCGCCTGACCCTCACCCCCAACCGGAGAATTTCCCATGGCCCATAAAAAAGGCGCAGCCACCACCCAGAACGGACGCGAGAGCCAGTCCAAACGCCTCGGCGTGAAAAAATTCGGCGGCGAGTCCGTTCTCGCCGGCCACATCATCATGCGCCAGTGCGGCTCCAAGCTCCACCCCGGCCTCAACGTCGGCGTCGGCCGCGACTGGACCCTCTTCGCCCTCAAGGCCGGCACCGTGAAGTTCGACAAGGCCCACCGCTCCGTCGCGGTCGTCTGAGCAGTTCCTGCCACGGGTCGCCACCGCCGCGCCCCGCCCTCCCCCATCCGGGTTCCGCCGCCCGGGAGCTTTTTGTTTTTCCCGCTTGCACCACGGGCCGAAAAACCCGAGGCTTCCCCTCCCCCGCCCCCGCGCCCGTTGCGCGGACCGGTGTTTCGCCCACTTTCCTGCATGCATAGTTTTTCCGAGCAATGTCTCGACATGGCCCGCTCCATTTTGGAGCACAACCTGGACTCGATCCAGCCCGACGGCACCCTCCTGCCTGCGCCTGACGAGCAGCCCCGTTCCGACGAGCCCGGCCACGCGGCCTTTGCGCTGGGGGAGTATTTTCGCGCCACCGGCGAGACGTCGCTCAAGGGCCACGACCTCGTGGACCTCACCGCGCGCTGCCTGACCGCCCAGATTTTCACCGAGCCCGCCGCCGAAAACGGCCTGGCCTACGCCGCGCTCGGCCTGCTCTGTTACGGTCCCTCCAAGGAGCGCAACCCGGTCTGGGAGCGGCTCGTCCCGGAAACCCAGCTGCGCATCGACAAGGCCCTGCTCCAGCGCACCGACTACGACAACCACTGGCAGGCGTTCAACATCGCCAAGGCGGTCGCGCGCTTCAGCCTCGGGCTCTCCAAAAAGGACGAGACCTCCCGCCTGATCGAGCGGATGGTGGACCGCATCAACCGCACCAGCTCGGCCGGGTTTTTCGACGACTCCACCAAGGGGTTCGGGGGCAATTTCAACCTGTATGGTCTGATGACTTTTGTCTTCACCCGTTCGGCCCTCCAGCTCCACGCCAACGCCGGCGTGCGCGAGCGCAAGCTGCCGACGCTCCGCACCTACGGGGAGAAATACATCCGGATGATGCCCGACCTCGTGCGGGAGGATGGCCTGGGCTGGGCCTTCGGCCGCGCCGCGGGCGCGTATGGGCAGATGCACTGTGTCAGCCTCATTCTGCAGGGGATGCGCGACGGCTGGATCGCCGATGACCAGAAGGCGAAATATTTCGACCTGATGCGCCGGTTGTTCGTGTTTTTCTACCAAACCTACCTCGACCAGGAGCACGGCTTCCTCGACCTGCGCGACGCCGAGCGCACCGCGTACGGCCACCACACCACCCGGATGGCCAACTTCGACGCCGCCCGTTATCTCTGCCAGTGGGCCCGTCTCGCCAAGTCCATCCCGCCCGCCACCGGCGGCGGCAGCGTGAAGCCCGAACCCCCGCGGGCCGTCGGCCGTTTCGTCATCTTTGACAAGTCCAACCGCAAGGAGCAGGGCCTCTTCCTTTACCGGGACCCGGCCAGCGGCCTCCACGCGCAGATCCCGCTGATCAGCTCCGGCACCACGCTCACCAGCGACTCGCTGCCGTTTCCGCACTGTCCGGGGGTCTTCGACTGGCCCAACAATGTCTATCTGCCGGTGATGCTGCCCGAGCTCACCTTCAGCGTCGGCGGCGTCGAGCAGGTCACCCTGCCCGCCTTTTACGGCAAGAACTGCGTGACCGGGCTCGGGCTGCGCAACAGCTTTTACTTCCGCTACGAGCAACCCGAGCTGATCTCGAAGCAGGAGGAGATCCTCAAGGGACTGGGCAGCGCCAAGGTGCAGTGGAACTTCTCCGGCGCGAACATCGGCTGCGAGTTTGCCTACACCGTGCGACAGCCCGTGACCCTGACCCATTTCCGCCTCACGCTGGTCATTGCCGCACCCCACTCCAAATACCATGTGCCCGGGGCCCTCGCGCTTGGACCCGAGGGGCACCGTTGCAGCGTGGCCAAGGACGATTTCCAGGCAACCTGGAAGGAGACCGAGGTCGTGACTGCCGACCCGACCTACCGCACCAACTACGGCAAGGTTCATTATCTCCAGCACCTCGTCCGGGACCATCCGCTCAACATGCGGCCCGGCCAGACCTACCATCTCGCGGTCAACTTCCACCCCGACCTCGCGCACACGGAGGGCTGAGGTGGGTGCTTGGTGCTTAGTGCTTGGTTCTTGGTTTGTGGATCTGGACTCTTACCCTGCACCTAATGGCGCGTGGTCGCGAACTCAGCATCCGCCTTCGCCAAGGCTACGGCGCGACAAGCCAAGAACCAGGAACCAAGAACTTAGAACGAAGCCCCCATGCTCTCCCGCCGCATCATCCCCTGTCTTGACGTGACCGCCGGCCGCGTCGTCAAGGGCGTCCGCTTCCAGTCGCTGCGCGACGCCGGCGACCCCGTCGAGTCCGCCGCAGCCTACGACGCCCAGGGAGCCGACGAACTCGTCTTCCTGGACATCACCGCCTCCAGCGACGGCCGGAAGATCATGCGCGACATCGTGGCCGCCACGGCTGAACGCTGCTTCATGCCGCTCACGGTCGGCGGCGGGCTCCGCACGGTGGAGGACATCGGGGCGATGCTCAAAAGCGGGGCCGACAAGGTGTCCCTCAACACGGCGGCAATCGCGGATCCGAACCTCATCCGCGCCGCCTCCGACCGGTTCGGCGCGCAGTGCATCGTGCTCGCGATCGACGCCAAGCGCGACCCGGGGCCGGAACCGCGCTGGCGCGTGTTCACCCATGGCGGGCGCAATCCGACGGAGCTGGATGCCGTCGCCTGGGCGCGCCGCGCGGTCGAACTCGGCGCGGGCGAAATCCTGCTCACCAGCATGGATGCGGACGGAACCCAGGCCGGCTATGACTGCGCGCTGACCCGCCGGGTGAGCGACGCCGTCACCGTCCCGGTGATCGCGAGCGGCGGGGCGGGCCGGTTGGAGGATTTTTCCGAGGTGCTCGGCCAGGGTCACGCCAGCGCCGTGCTGGCCGCCAGCCTGTTCCATTTCGGCACGTTCACCATCGGCCAGGTAAAAACCTACCTCGCCGCCCAGGGCGTCCCGGTCCGCGCCTGAGTCACCGGCGGTCAGTAGGCGGCCTCGTTGGGGAACGGGACGAGCCAGATCGTGCGCACGATCAGTTGGACGTCCAGCAGCAGGGACCAGTGGGTGACGTAATAAAGGTCCCAGTACACGCGGCGGTGGAGCTTTTCCGAGTCGGTGATCTCCCCGCGGAAACCCCTCACCTGGGCGAGGCCCGTGACCCCGGGTTTGACCATCGCGCGGCTCCGGTAGGCGCGGGCGATCCGGCTGAACTCGTCATCGTGCCGCGGCAGGTGCGGACGCGGACCGACCACGCTCATGTCGCCGCGCAGCACGTTCAAAAACTGCGGAAATTCATCAAGGCTGGCGCGGCGCATAAAGCGGCCGAACGGGAACACCCGGCTGTCCCCGGCGGTGGCCTGCCGGGCCTCGCCCACCGGATCCGCCACCGCCACCCGCATCGACCGAAATTTCAGCATGTTGAACTCCTTGCGGTTCTGCCCGCCCCGTGGGCGGACAAAAAACAACGGTCCCGGGGCCTGGAGACAATGCATGATCCAGACCACCAGGCACAGCGGGGGCAGGATGAACACCACGATCGGGAGGGCCACGGCCAGGTCCAGGGCGCGTTTCACCGCCCGGTTGAGCGGATCCTCCAGCGGCTCGGACTGGAGCGCGAGAAAGTGCTGCCCGCCCTCCTCCACCGGCGTGAAGCTGCGCGCGAACCGCGCGCCGTAATTGTTGTGGATGAGAAAGCGGCAGCCCTCGCTTTCACAGACCTGCACAATGTTCTCCACCTGGGTCGGGTCGTCGATCCATTCGATCAGGATGACCTGCGACACGCTTTTGTCGCGGATGACCTCCCGCAGGTTCTCCACGCCCCCAAGCCGGGGGGCGATGGCCTGCTCGGCCCGGGTGGATTTTTCGTCGGAAAGCAAACCCACCACCTGGATCCCCAGATGCCCCCGGTTGGTGATCCAGGCGTCCAGGTTTTCCAGCACCGCGCCCCGCCCCACCAACAGAGTGGGCAGCCGGACCCGGTCGGAAAACAACAGGCGGGCCAGGGCCCGGGGCACATTATGATGCAGCACCGTCAGGACCAGCAGGTTCAACGTCAGATAACTCCCGAGAAAGATGCGGCTGATGGTCCGGTCCTTGTCCACAAACATCAGCGTGAACACGCAGACCCCCACATAAAAAGTCTGCCGCAGGGCCAGGCCGAAGGCCTCGCTGAACCGGAGCACATGCAGCGACGGCCCGAGATCCCGGACGATGCCGTTGCTCGCGGCCATGCCGATGAACACCGCCAGGCAGTAGGGCAGCAGGTTGACGCTGCGGTTCAGGTCCAGGCCCGGCAACAACGGCACCGCCGCGGCAAAGACGGTCAGGACCGTCACCGCCACGGCGTTGGTGATGATGGCATACACGTTCACCAGACCCCGCTGGCGATAGGCGATCATGGGCGGAGGGACGGCCGGACGGCCGGAAAGAAGGGAAGGTGGATTTTGCGGCTCAGACCGCCGAGTTGTGGTGGCGGGCGGATTTACCCGCAAGCTTTTCCAATCCGGGGTGGCGGTTCCGTGCCCGACGGCGGCGGGGTCGCCGCAGCTCCAGCCCGGAGCGGGGATCACCTACGGGAGTGGATGCAACCCCTCGGACCGGATGGCCCAGGTCCCGTCCTTCGGGAAGCCGGGATACTGTTCGGTGCAACCATCCCAACCCGCAACCATCAGCGCGACGGCGGCCAGGAAGGCCCCGTTGGCCGGCAGATAGGCGGCGATCTCACGCTTCCGTGCTCCCGGCGGCGGATCTTTGGGCAGCGCCTCATCGCTGCGCTGAGGGCACTGGCCGTTGGGCAGATAACGGTTGTTGGGTCCGTCGCGCAACAGGATCTCCAACGCCGTCTCCGGCTGCCCGAGACGGGTGGCGGTCATCGCGATCATCGGGTAGTCCCAGCCCCAGATTTTGGTCTCCCAATCCCAGGTCTTCAGCACGGCGTCGAGCGTCCGGGCCATGGTCGGACGGTCGATGTCGCGGCCGGGCAGCACGCCGAGGGGCATGAGCATCTCCGGATGGTCGTGGCGGCTGGCCAGATTGTCCCAGGTGTCCGGGGTCGAGGCGAGCGCGACATACTTGCCGTCCTTCACCGGCAGCGGCGCGAGGTGCGCGAGGATGTCGTCCCACTTCGCCTCCCGCGGGAGTCCCAGGCGCACCCGCCACTGCTGCGCCGTCTCCAGCCCCCAGCGCCAGTAGGACAGCTCGAAGGCCGGGTTCTGGCTGGTCGCCTGGTCGTGAATTTCCTGCACGATCCACAGCGGCGGGCCCAGATCATAGACGCCGGTCTTTTCGTTAAAATGCAGCATCGAGGCCATGCAGTCGGCCGTTTCCAGGACCAGATCGCGGTATTGGGCGAGCGTGGCCGGCGTCGGCGTGTTGCGGTACAGCAGCTCACCAAGGTAAATCAGATGCGGCTGGTTCCAGACGATGAGCGGGTTGCCGCCGGGGCTTTCGCGGTCCTCGGGGCCGGTCATCTTGGCCCAGCGCGCGCCGGCGAGGCCGCGGCTTTGCGCGAGCACGCGGGCCTCCGGCAGGCGGGCCTGGAACCAGGCCAGGTTTTTGGCCAGCAGCGCGTCGCTGCCCCACAGCGCGAACTGCGCCGTATGCCACCAGATCATCTCCGTGTGGAACTTGCCGTACCAGGTGTTGCAGGTCAGCCCCGACTCCTGCGGCGGCGCGTCCCCCGCCTCCTGCACCGCCATGAGGTAGCGCGACAGAATGATGCGGTCCTCGAGCTTCGCCGCCCGCGGGTCGGTGCTGCCGGTGAAATCCACGGCTGCGGTTTCGTGCCAGAACCCGGCCCAGTGCCGCGCGCTCGCGTCGGCGGTGGCGGCCGCGTCCGGCAGGTTGGACGGCAGAGGCCGGGGGGAAAACGCCACCGTGAACTCCAGCGCCGTCCCGCCGGGCGCGGCCTGCAGGCTGAATTGGTGCGGCGCGGACTCGGTCAGCGTGGCCCCGCCCGCCCAGGCCACCGCCACCGAGTATTGCAGGTCGTCAATCGTGCGGGTCAGGTCCACGCGCCGGTCGGTGCGGCGGCTGACCACGGTCTGGTGCGTCTCCGGGTGGCTCCAGTCGAGCGGCGGGGTGTTCTTGACCGCCAGATTGTCACCCCGCGGGAACGCAATCCTCACCCGCAGCCGGCCCGGTGCCAGCAGCGGTGATTCCACCACCACGGCGATCTGGTCGAGGTCGGGATGACAGGTGGTCCGCACGGTCACGATCTCGCCCGCGAGCTCAAACTGGCTGCGAATGACGCCCTCCAACAGATTGAGCACCTGCTGCGGACGTTTGACCTCCTCCGGCCGGATGGGCACCGGGGTGCCGTCCGCGTCGGCCAGTTCGAACGTGATCTGCCCGAGCGGCTGGCATTGCGGGTTCTTGCGCAGCCAGTCGCCGGCGCCGGAGGACTTGGTGGGAAAGCCCAGCACGCGGCCGTCCGGCATGGTGAAAGGGGTGTTGGTGTCGTCCAGCTTGTAGCCGTTGGGGTTCGGCTCGGAGTGCCACGCCCAGCGCGAGAGGGTCGACACCGGCACACCGGTGCGTTGGTAGAGATCGGCGAAAGTCTGCAGCCCCGTGATGTCGGCCCCAAACGCGAAGCCGCCGTTGCCCACCATGAAAGGCGAGTCCACGTCGAGCTGGTGGTTGACCGGGTGGTGCCGGCTGACCAAGGCCGCCCGGTCGATCGGTCCGGGCGGCGCGGTCGCCGGGCCCGCCGCGCCGGACGAAACGGCGGCCAGCACCAGGGCGGGCGGGAACAACCAGGCCACAAAGAGGAGAGGGACAGACATGGGTGGGGAGAAGAGAAAGTCTGGCACAATCCGCCGCCAATTGCGCGCCCAAAAATTCGCCGGAGCCCGGACCATAAAATCCTTGCCGCCCCGGCCGCGCCCACCCAGCCTCGCCCCACCATATGGCCACGCAGGAATTTTACATCCGCAGCGCGACGGAAAACGAGGCCCGTGGCCCGTTTAGCCTGGAGCAGCTCGTCAGCCTGGCGGAAAACGCCCAGATTGACCCCACCACCCTTTATTATGACGCCGCGGCCGAACAGTGGGCGGAACTGGCCTCCAGTGCCGAGCTCATGGCCCTGGCCTTCCCCGAAAAGAAAAAGCTCCGGCTCGGCACCAAGGAGATCAAGTCCGTCAACGTGCAGGCCGAATCCGCCCCGCCCATCTCCGTGGGCGACATGCTCGCCGCCGCCGAGGGTCTCACGACCGACACGAAGGGCCGGCAGTCGCTGGCGATTGATCAGGGCCGGGCCGCCAAGATCGGGCTCTGGTCGGGGTTGCTCACGCTCCTCGTCAGCGCCGCCGCGCTCGCCGCCCCCTCGGTGGACCGGATCTTCGCCCTCGACCTGGTCGGACTCCTGTCGCAGCAGCCCCTCGCCCTGCTCGGGGTGCTGGATCTTTTTCTGGCCCTGATGCTGAGCCTCGGGTCCATCAACTTTTATCCATTTGTCCGCTTCCGCGCCGTTTTCGGCCTTGGGATGGTGGGCTTCATCCTGTTCGTCCACGGCCACACCCTGCCGCTTGCGGCGCTCGTGGCCGGGTCGGCGGGGCTTTACTTCTGCACGATCTGCATCAGCTACCTCGGGGTCGGTCTGGCGGCGCTCGCCGGGCTCGGCGGCATGGCCGGTCTCGCCTGGTTTGTGCTCAACCATCCGGCCTGAGGCGCCCCGCGCCGCCGCCATGTCCCGCGCCGTCCCCTTCTGGAAAAAGCTCCCGCATTTCTTCCAGCGCGAAATCTGGCGGTTTGAGCATCTCGGCGACCGGTCGGTGCGGGGCCGGTTTTATGCGTTGATGCGGGTCTTGTCGCTCACGGTCACCGGGCTGGTGGACAACAAGTCCGGCAGCCGCGCCGCCGCGCTCAGCTTCAGCTCGCTCCTGGGCCTGGGCCCGCTCGTCGCCATTGTCGTCCTCATCGCCGGTTTCATCGTCAAACCCGACCTCGCGGCCGCCCGGTTGAACACGCTGCTGCATCAGATCGTGCCGCAGCTCGAGCAATATGACCGGCTGTCCGCCGGCCAGGGGTCCGATGCAACTCCGTCCGCCCCGCCCGACCTGCGGCCCCTGCCGGACGGGACCCCGGCGCCGGCCCCGACCCCGCAGATGCTGGAGCTGATCAATGGCTTCATCGCCGGTTCCCACAAGCCGACCGCCGGCATCATCGGCGCGCTCACGCTCATCCTCATCGTGCTCCAGTTGTTCACCTCGGTCGAAAACGCCTTCAATGAGATCTGGGGGGTGCGGCGGGGGCGTTCACTGTTCATGCGCGTGGTGTTTTACTGGACCGTCCTCACGCTGGGCGCCGTCCTGTTCTTTGCCGCGGTGGCCGGCCTGTCCGCCGGCACGTTTTTCAACGCGCTGGCCGGACGGCTGCCACTGGGATCGCAGATGCTGGGCCTGCTGCGGCTCCTCCTGCCGTCCCTCTCCGTGGTCGTGCTCGTGGCCGTCCTGACCGTCTTCTATCGTTTCATTCCCAACACCAAGGTGTGGTGGAGCGCCGCGTTTCTCGGCGCCGTCGTGGTGGCTGCGCTGCTCGTGCTCAACAACTACGTGGCCTTTCTTTATTTCCGGCGCGTCGTCCTGCAGACCACCCTGTACGGCTCGCTCGGCCTCCTCCCCGTGCTCATGGCCGGGCTGTATATCTTCTGGTTGTTCGTCCTCGTCGGCGGCCAGTTGAGCTACGCCGTGCAGAACGTGCATTTCCGCAACAGCCAGGCCGTGTGGGGCGGGCTCGCCGGCTCCACCCGCGGCCGGCTTTCCCTGCTGGTCCTCCTCACCATCGGCCGCCGCTTCCAAGCCTGCCTGCCACCCTGCAACGCCACCCAGCTCGGCGGCATGTTAAAGGTCCCCACCCAGATCCTCAACGAGTGCCTCAACCGCCTCGGGCAGATGCAGCTCATCATGCCGGTCCCGCCCCCCGCCGGTGCGGCCGCCGCCGATTTCTGTTACCAGCCCGCCCGGCCGCTGCACCGGGTCACCTTGGGCGAGTTCAAGCGGCTCGACGATGATTTCGGCGACGTCTCCGTCGGCCCCGTGTTCACCGGCATCGACCCGTTGCTGCGTTTCTACGATCAGTCCCTGGAAGAGGCGGCGGCCACCGAGTTCCTGCAGAAACCCCTCGACCAGCTCCTCGCCGAGCATCCGTTGGATACTTCCCGCCCCCCTTTTGCCTTCGGCCGGCACGTGCCGCCTGATCCGACCCGGCCGAGTTAGACTCGCCAGCCCGGGTCGGCCAGTTTTGGCTTCAGTCCCGCGCCTCAAGCCCGTTTCATGGCCCCATGACCATCCTTCTCACCGGCGTTTGCGGTTTTGCGGGCAGCACCCTGGCCCGCGCGCTGGCGCAGGCGGGCACCGGACACCAGCTGGTCGGCTGCGACAACTTCAGCCGGCCCGGCAGCGAAACCAACCGGTTGGAGCTCAAGCGTCACGGGGTCCAGGTGGTTCACGCCGACTTGCGTTGCGCCAGCGATGTGGCGGCGCTGCCCGCGGCGGACTTTGTCGTGGATGCGGCGGCCAGCCCCAGCGTGCTCGGCGGACTCGACGGCCAGTTGTCCTCCCGCCAGTTGCTCGAGCACAACCTCGTGGGCACCATCAACCTGCTGGAATACTGCAAGACCCGCCGCGCGGGATTCATCCTCCTCTCCACCAGCCGCGTTTACTCCATCGCCCCGCTGGCCGCGCTCCCGGTGACCGTCGAGGGCGACGCCTTCCGGCCCGATCCCGGGGCCGCCCTGCCCCCCGGCCTCACCCCGGCCGGTTTGGACGAGACTTTTTCCACCCAGGCGCCCGTCTCGCTCTACGGCGCCACCAAGCTGGCCAGCGAGGCGCTCGCGCTCGAATACGGCGAGGCCTTCGGTTTCCCGGTGTTCATCAACCGCTGCGGAGTGCTGGCCGGCGGTGGCCAGTTTGGCCGGGCGGATCAGGGTATTTTTGCCTACTGGATCCACGCGTGGCATTCCCGCCACCCCCTGCGCTATCTCGGTTTCGGCGGCCACGGCCACCAGGTCCGCGACTGCCTTCATCCCCGCGATCTGGCGTCGTTGCTCCTCCGGCAGTTCGGCGCCCCCCGGCTGGCCGTGGCCGACCGGATGGTGAATCTTTCCGGCGGCGCCGGCTCCGCGATGTCGCTCCGTCAGCTCAGCGCCTGGTGCGGTCGGCGCTTCGGGCCGCGGGAGGTTGGCACCGAGGGACTCACGCGCCCGTTCGACCTCCCCTGGGTGGTGCTCAATCCGGCCAAGGCCGCGCGGGTCTGGGACTGGAGGCCGATGACCGCGACCCCGGCCATCCTGGAGGAGCTCGCACTCCATGCGGAGCAGCACCCCGGCTGGCTGGAGTTGTCCTCCCCTTCCTGATGTCCCGCACCCCCGCCTCCATGGCTGTGCCCCCGGCCTCCGCCGCGCCCCTGTCGCTTTACAGCATTGTCATCCCGGCCCGGAATGAGGATGAATCGCTGCCCGGCACCCTGCGCGACCTCCAGGCCGAGCTGACGCGGGCCGGTGTGCCCCATGAGATCATCGTGGTGGATGACAGCTCCAAAGATCGCACCTGGGCGGTGCTGCAGGAACTGACCCGCTCCATGCCGACGCTGGTCCCGTTGCGCAACCCGGGCCCGTCCGGTTTCGGACGCGCCGTGCTGCATGGCCTGGCCCAAATGCGGGGCGACGCCTGCGCCATCATGATGGCGGATGCATCCGACTCCCCCGCCGACGCCGTGCGCTACTGGCGGCTGTTGAACGAGGGCTGGGACTGCGTTTTTGGCAGCCGTTTCATCAAGGGGGCCAGAGTGGAAGGGTACCCGCGGGTGAAGCTCCTCATCAACCGGCTGGCCAATCTGCTGGTTCGCCTGGGCTTCAATATCGCCCTGAACGACACCACGAACGCCTTCAAGGCCTACCGCCGGACCGCGATCGAGGGCTGCCGGCCGTTCCTCTCGCCCCACTTCAACCTGACGGTCGAGATTCCCCTCAAGGCCATTGTGAGGGGCTATTCGTGGACGGTGATCCCGATCTCCTGGCAGAACCGCCGCCATGGGGTGGCCAAGCTCAAACTCAAGGAAATGGGCAGCCGCTATTTCTTCATCTGCGCCTACGTCTGGCTCGAAAAATATTTCAGCCGGGGTGATTACCGCCGGCCAGGCTGAGGCCGTTGGCCACCGGCCGGGTGCCGCCGCCTGCTGCCGTCTGCTTCCGACCGGTGGCGACGTATTTTGCAATGCCACCGCAACGTCAGGGGCGGCTCTCCGAGCCGCCCGCGGACGCCACGGAGTGGCGTCCCCCCCAAGACGGCAAAATGCGTCACGACCCGCGCCAGTCAGGCTTGACGCAGCAGTACAAACGGGCGATGCTGTGGCCCCTCTATGCTGCCGCGCCTTTTTCTGCCCTGTCTGCTCGCTTCAATCTTAACCGGCTGCATGCACAGTTCGACCGGATCGGCCCGCGACACCGGGACGATGCGTCAACCCAAGGACTCACTCACGGTCACGCTCCCGGTCGACTGGCAGAGCGCCGACACGCCCCAAACCGGGCTGAGCCGGACTTTTGAGATGCTGCTCTACCGCAATGATCACCGGGTGCTCCTATCGGTGGGGCGGCAGCCCGGGCAGCCCAACGCCACCATGCTTCAGGCCAAAAGGATGATGACGGGCGTACAGGAGGAGAGCATCAACCAGCTCGGCACTCTGCGCGGGGCCGGAGTGTTCGCCCATGGCAAGGATGCCGACGGCAACACGGTGGCCTACGTGATGTTCAACCCCAAGGTGGGCACCCCACTGCAGGACTATTACTTGCTCGGCGTATTTTTCTCCCTGGACAACCCCAGCGAGACGGAATTTGAGCAGGTCGTGAACAGCATCCAGGTCGTGGGCATGGCCCCCAGCGGAACCGTCTCGCGGTAGTGACCTGCCCACGGCCCGTCGCCCGGCAACATGCCTGTGCGCCTTCATCTCATCCGCCACGGAGAAACGGAATGGTCCCGGTCCGGGCGGCACACCAGCCGGACGGATCTGGCCCTCACCGCCCGTGGCGAACAAGCGGCACGCACGCTGAAGGAGCGACTGCGCGGAACCGCGTTCAACCGGGTGTTCACCAGCCCGCGGCTGCGGGCGCGGCAAACCTGCGAGCTGGCCGGCCTGGGGGCGGCGGCCGAGACCGAGCCAGATCTGGCCGAATGGGACTATGGCGATTACGAAGGCCGGCGCACCGTGGACATTCACCAGACCGCACCAACGTGGAATTTATTCCGCGACGGCTGCCCGAACGGAGAGTCCCCGGCCCAGATCGCCGACCGCGCCGACCGGCTGATCGCGCGGCTGCGCACGCTGGGGGGCGATGTTGCGCTCTTCACCCACGGTCATCTCGGGAGCGTGCTGGGCGTGAGATGGATCGAACTGCCCGTGGAGCAAGGTGGGCATTTTCCGCTGGGCACCGCGTCCCTCAGCCGGCTCGGGAGCGTGCCCGATCACCCGGATATGCCGGTCATCGCGCTCTGGAACTCGGGGTCCGGCGTGAGTTCCTGAGTTCCTGATTCGGAATCGAATATGGAAATCAGGAAATCAGGATCGGAGCAGGCAGAGTTTTAACCACGGATTGCACCGAAGGGCACCTCGGCACCGCGTCCCTCAGCCGGCTCGGGAGCGTGCCCGATCACCCGGACATGCCGGTCATCGCGCTCTGGAACTCGGGGTCCGGCGTGAGTTCCTGAGTTCCAGACTCGAATTGAATATGGAAATCAGGAAATCAGGAATGGAGGTGCGATGTTTGAACCATGGATTACACGGATCGTCGCGGATGGGACAAATCGGAGAAGAAGTTGTAGCACAGAGGACGCGGCGCACACGGAGGAGGGAGAGAGAGACAAGGGCCCAGAGCCCGACAATCTGAAGATGCGTGCTGTTTTTGACTTCAACCGTTCAGCCTTCGGCCTTCGGCCTTGAGTCCCCATACGCCTCCATCCCGACACAGGAGCACACGAGGTTGCGGTCGCCGTACACATTGTCCACGCGGCCGACGGCGGGCCAGAACTTGCTGGCGCGGACAAACGCGCTCGGGAACGCCGCCAGCTCGCGGGCATAGGGGTGCGTCCAATCGTCGGCACAGCAGACCCGGGCGGTGTGCGGCGCGTGCTTGAGGGGATTGTCCACGGGGTCGGACTCGCCGCGCGCGACCGCCTGCATCTCCCCATGGATGGCGATGAGCGCGTCGCAGAAGCGGTCGAGCTCGGCCTGGGTCTCGCTTTCGGTCGGCTCGATCATCAGCGTGCCGGGCACGGGGAACGAAAGCGTCGGCGCGTGGTAGCCGTAATCCATCAGCCGCTTTGCGGCATCCTCGGCCTCGAGGCCGTGCTTCTTCCAGCCCCGCAGGTCCACGATACATTCGTGCGCCACCAGGCCGCAGCCACCCCGGTAGAGCACGGGGAAATGCGGGTCGAGCCGGCGGGCCACATAGTTGGCATTGAGGATCGCGCGTTTGGTCGCCTCGGTGAGGCCGTCGGGGCCCATCATGCGGATGAACATCCAGGGAATGACCAGGATGCTCGCGCTGCCGTGGGGCGCGGCGGAAACCGCACCCATTTTGGAATTTGGATTCTGGATTTTGGATTGCGGTGAAATATCCGGGGATCCGGGTAAAAACGGGGCCAGGTGGGCGGCGACGCCGATCGGGCCCATGCCGGGTCCCCCGCCACCGTGCGGGATGCAGAAGGTCTTGTGCAGGTTCAGGTGACACACATCCGCGCCGATGTGGCCGGGCGAAGTGAGGCCGACCTGGGCATTCAGGTTGGCGCCATCCATATAGACCTGGCCACCGTGGGCGTGAACGATGGCACAGAGCTCGCGGATGCCGGGCTCGAAAACCCCATGGGTGCTTGGATAGGTGACCATGATCGCGGCGAGCCCGGGGGCGTGCGCGGCGGCCTTGGCGCGAAGATCGGAGAGATCGATGTTGCCGGAGGCATCGCAGGCCACCGGGATGACCTTGAAGCCGGCCATCGTGGCGGTGGCGGGGTTGGTCCCGTGGGCGCTGGTGGGGATCAGGCAGATGTGGCGGTGGACGTCGCCCCGGGACTCGTGCCAGGCGCGGATGGCGAGCAGGCCGGCGTATTCACCCTGCGAGCCGGCGTTCGGCTGGAGTGAGACGGCCGCGAAGCCGGTGATCTCGGCAAGCCAGCCCTCGAGGTCGCGGAAGAGCCGTTGATAGCCCCGGGTCTGCGTGGCGGGAGCAAAGGGGTGCAGCCGGGAGAACTCCGGCCACGACACGGGAAACATCTCGCTGGTGGCGTTGAGTTTCATCGTGCAGGAGCCCAGCGAGATCATCGAGTGGACGAGCGAAAGATCCCTGGCCTCGAGCCGCTTGATGTAGCGCAGCATTTCATGCTCGGTGTGATAGCGCTGAAAGACCGCGGCCGTGAGGAACGGGGTGGTGCGCGCGTGGGGCGCGGGATAATCAGAGGTCAGAGGCCAGAGGTCAGAGGTCAGAGGTACGGAGGTGCCAAAACATTCGAGCAGCGTCTCCACCTCCCCGACGGTGCTGGTCTCATCGAGCGAGATCCCAACGGTGTGGGCGTCAATCGGGCGCAGGTTGATCCGCACCGCGGCGGCGGCGGCGTGGACCTTCGCCGCGTCCACCCCACCGACGGTCAGGGTGTCAAAGACGGGCTCGGCGTTCAACTTCGCACCCCGCGACCGCAGGCCGGCGGCGAGCAATGCGGTGAGGCTTTTTACCCGATGGGCGATTTGCCTGAGGCCCTCCGGGCCGTGATAGACCGCATACATCGAGGCCATCACGGCCAGCAACACCTGGGCGGTGCAGATGTTCGACGTGGCCTTCTCGCGCCGGATGTGCTGCTCGCGCGTGCCCAGCGCGAGTCGGAGCGCGGGGTCGCCGTGCGTGTCCTTGGAGACCCCGACCAGCCGGCCGGGCATCTGGCGCTTGAGCGCGTCCTTGGTGGCGAGGTAGGCGGCATGCGGCCCGCCGAAGCCCAAAGGCACGCCAAACCGCTGGGCGGACCCGACCGCGACATCGGCGCCAAACTCGGCCGGCGCACGCAGCAGGGTGAGCGCGAGCAGGTCGGCCGCCACAATCGTGAAAGCACCGGCGGTGTGGGCGGCGGCGAAAAACGCCCCGAAATCATGGATGCTGCCGGTGGTGTCCGGATATTGCACCAGCACACCGAAGCAGCCGGCGTCCGGCACAAATGCGCGATGGTCGCCCACGACGACGGCGACACCGAGCGGCCGGGCGCGGGTCTGCACGATGTCGATCGTCTGCGGGTGGCAGTGCCGGGAAACAAAGAAGGTGCGATGGGCGGCGGCATCACCTTCTTTAAGCCGATGGCACATCATCATCGCCTCGGCGGCGGCGGTGCCCTCGTCGAGCATCGAGGCGTTGGCGATCGCGAGGCCGGTGAGGTCGGTGATGACCGTCTGGAAGTTCAGCAGGGCCTCCAGCCGGCCCTGGGAGATCTCCGCCTGGTAGGGCGTGTAAGCGGTGTACCAACCCGGGTTCTCCAGGATGTTGCGCTGGATGACCCCGGGAGTGTGCGTGTCGTGGTAGCCCAGGCCGATGAGGCTGCGGAAAACGTTGTTCTGCTCCGCGATGGCCCGGAGCTCGGCGAGTGCGGCGCTCTCGCCCAGGGCGGCGGGGAGCTGCAGGGGGCGCGTCAGACGGATGGCGGCCGGCACCGCCGCGTCCACCAGCGCGTCGAGCGAAGGCTGGCCGAGGGCGGCCAGCATCGCCGCGGTCGCGGCGGCATCGTCGCCGAGGTGGCGGCGGGCAAAGGTGTCGTTCGGCGCAAGCGGAGCGGCGGGCATGGCGCGGACGCTAGGCGGACGGGACGGCGTCGCGCAACGGGTTTTCGCGGCGGCGCGGTCCGGACCGGCTCATTTCCGCTTCCCGCTGTCGCCGCCCTTGCCCTTGCCACCGCCGGCGTTGAGCAACGTCCCGCCGAAGACCCCCACGGCGAAAATGGCGAAGAAAATCAGCGGGGCTTCCGCCTTGACTGGATTCTTGAGCAGCAGGGGAAAATTGAACACGATCTCCTGGGTGTTGTACATCGCGGTGTAAATCACGATAAACAGGGTCAGCAGGAAGAGGACGGTGCGGATGAAGACTTTGAAGTTCATGGAGGAAAGGCCGGTGCGCCCGATGCTGTGGCAGAAGCCTCCCCCCGATGCAAAAACAAACGGTCGCAATTGTGCGGAGAAAATTGCCATCCGGACCGCCGCGTGCCTTGCTCCCCGGGATGCTGACCAAGGCCACCGTCACCCGCCTGCGCGACCTGCGCGGGAAACAGCACCGCGAGGCGGCGGGACAGTTTGTCGTCGAGGGGGCGAAAGTCGTCGGCGAGCTGCTCACCGCCGGGCACCCGTTGCTGGAAATCTACGCGACGCCGGAGTGGGTGGATAAAACTGGCGCCCCGGCGACCCGGGTCACCGCGGCGGAGATGGCGCGGATCAGCCACTTCCCCACCCCGTCGCCCGTGCTCGCCATCGGCCGCCTCGTGCGCGAGCCGCTGCCGGCTGGTGCGCTCAACCATGGGCTCACGCTCGCGCTCGACGGCATCCAGGACGCCGGCAATGTCGGCACCCTCCTGCGGATCGCCGACTGGTTCGCGCTCGACCGCGTGCTGCTCTCGCCGGACTGCGCCGACCTATATTCCCAGAAGGTGATCAACGCCAGCATGGGCTCGTTTGCCCGGGTGCGGGTTCATACGGCGCCGCTCGCCGCCGCGCTGGCCGGTTGCGCCGCGCCCGTGCTCGGCTGCGACCTCGCGGGCGAAAATATCCACACCCTCCCGCCCCGGCGCGACGCCGTGCTGGTCATCGGCAGCGAGGGCCTCGGCCTGTCACCCGCCGTCCGGCAACTTGTAACGTATTACGTTACAATCCCCCGGCATGGCGGGGCGGAGTCGCTCAACGCCGCCGCCGCCGCCGCGATTATATGTGACAACCTCCGCCGCTTGGCGGGTGGCGGCACCCGCGGAAAATGACCGTTCGGTCGGGTCGGCGGGGCCGCCCCGAGCCCGATCCCGGCCCGCAAGGTTTCTGGAAAACACAGCTTGCGCCGGACGGGTTCCCGGCCCAACTTCTGTCCCTTTTTCCGCCTCCTCCACCGATGCCGAACTCCTCGCCTCGCCCCTCGTTTTTCCGCCGCGCCACTGTCGCGCTCGTCCATTGGTTTGACGCCGACTTCGCGCCCGGAGGGGCGGAGAAGATCCGTGCCGCACCCGACAAGGTGGACTGGGTGCGCGTCATCCCGTTTGTCATCCTCCACGCCGGGTGTCTCGGGGTGATCTGGGTGGGCTGGAGCCCCGTCGCGGTGGCCGCTGCGGTCGCGTTTTATTTCGCCCGGATGTTCGCGGTCACGGGCATTTATCACCGCTACTTCTCCCACAAGACCTACACCACCTCGCGGCCGGGCCAGTTCCTCCTCGCCCTGTGGGGCGGCACCACCGTGCAACGCGGTCCGCTCTGGTGGGCCTACCACCACCGGCACCACCACCAGCACTCCGACGACGCGGAGGACGCCCACTCGCCCCACGTCCACGGCTTTTGGTGGTCGCACATCGGCTGGATCACGAGCCGGAAAAATTTTCCGACCGATTACAGCAAGGTGCGCGATCTCGCCCGGTTTCCCGAATTGGTCTGGCTGAACCGTTTCGACACGGCCGTGCCGATCCTCACCGGTTTTGCCGTCTGGGGCCTTGGGTGGCTGCTGGAGGTTTACGCTCCGGGCCTCGGCACCACCCGCTGGCAGATGCTGACCTGGGGGTTTTTCATCAGCACGACGGCACTTTTCCACGGCACCTCGACCATCAACTCGCTGGCCCACCTGATGGGCCGGCGCCGCTTCCAGACGGGCGATGACTCGCGCAACAGCTTCATCCTCGCCCTCGTCACGCTCGGCGAGGGCTGGCACAACAACCACCACCGCTACATGAGCGCCACGCGCAACGGGTTTTATTGGTGGGAGATTGATCCGACCTACTACGGGCTGAAACTGCTGGCCCGGACGGGCCTCATCTGGGGCCTCAAACCCGTGCCCCAGTCCGTGCTCGACGAGGGCCACGAGGCCGAGCACGCGGCCACCGTCATCGCCGCGCAAAAGGCCGCGCACGCCCATCGCGAATATTCGTATGCCACCCTCAAGCGCGTCGTCCCCACCGCGGCGGCGATGGCGGTCGCCACCGCGTCCGCCGCACAGGTCACCCTGCCGCAAAAGGCCGGGCACCCCGCGCTCCATCGCGACGGGACCGAGCTGGCCCACGGCATGACGCCACCGGCGCAGGTGACCGTTGCCGAGGTGCCCAAGCCATCCCCGAGGTAGGGCAGGACACGCCGGGCGCGCCGTCCGGGAGCCTGCCAGAAAGTGAGCGGACAGGCGGGCCCGATCGGTGTTGCGGTCCCTCCGGCGGTCTGACAGACAGTGGGATTCCCGTGGAAACCCCCTCCCCGACCACCGCAGCCCTGTCCTCAGCCCCGGCCGATCCGCCAAAAACGCGGACCTTTTGGGAACGCCGCGTGCGCGACCCCATCGTCCTGCAGCTCACGCAGGGTATCACCCCGGAGAAAATCGCCCTCACCCTCGCGATCGGATTCGCCCTCGGGATGTTTCCCGTCTTCGGCTTCACCTCGTTGCTCTGTTTCTGCGCCGCCTATGTCCTGCGGCTCAACCAGCCCATCATCCAACTGCTCAACCAGGCGTTGCTGCCGGTGCACCTGCCCGTGTTTTTCGCGCTCTGGCGGTTGGGTGAGCTGGTCTTCCACGTCAAGACCGATGAACGGCTGATCCTGAGCCCGCGCGTGATCTACCATGCTTTCCGCACCGACTTGTTCCAGGCGTGCCATGATTACGGCCAGGGGGTGATCCACACGGTCGTCGTCTGGGCGGTGTTGGTGCCGCCCTGCGTCATCTTCCTCTATTATGCATCGCTTCCAGTCATTCGCGGGATCACCCGCCTGAAAACTGAAGTCGCCGCCAAGTCCACCAGCCCCGGCCCGCCCCCCGGGCCGTGAGCCGAGTGTTGCCGCGCAGCCCTTTGACCGCCATGTCCCCCCGCCGCCTCCATCATCTCGGGCTCGCCATGCTGGCGCTGGCCGCCTCCGCCGCCCGCGCCCAGCCCGCCCCGGCGGCCGCCATGGTCGCCGCCACCCCGTCCGCCCTTTACCTGGATTCCGCCCAGCCGGTGGACCGCCGGGTGGCCGACCTCGTCGGCCGGATGACCCTCGCCGAAAAAATCAGCCAGCTCGTCAACGCCGCGCCCGGCATCCCGCGGCTCAACCTGCCACCCTACAATTATTGGAACGAGGCCCTGCACGGCGTCGCGCGAGCCGGCACGGCGACCGTGTTTCCGCAGACCATTGGGATGGCCGCGATGTGGGACCCGGCGTTGCTCCAGCAGGTCGCGGACACCATCGCCACCGAGGCGCGCGGAAAATACCACGACGCCCTCCAGACCGGACCCTGGACCACCCAGCAGCTCCAGTATTACGGGCTCACCTTCTGGACGCCCAACCTCAACCTCTTCCGCGACCCGCGCTGGGGCCGCGGCCAGGAGACCTACGGCGAGGACACGTTCCTCACCGGGCGCATGGGGGTCGCGTTCATCGAGGGGCTGCAGGGCGACGACCCGCACTACCTCAAGGCCCTCGCCTGCGCGAAGCACTTCGCCGTCCACAGCGGCCCGGAGTCCACCCGGCACACCTTCAACGCCCAGCCCACCGAGGTCGACTTTTACGACAACTACCTGCCGCACTTTGAGGCGGCCGTGCGCGAGGCCCGGGTCGGCTGCGTGATGGGCGCCTACAACGAGGTCTATGGCGCGTCCGCCAGCGCCAGTCCCCTGCTGCTGACCGACCTGCTGCGGACCCGGTGGGGGTTCCAAGGCTATGTGGTCTCCGACTGCGACGCCGTCGGTGACATCTACCGGACCCATCATCTCGTCCCCACCGCCGCCGCGGCCGCCGCGCTGGCGCTCAAGGCCGGCGACGACCTCAACTGCGGCACCACGTACAACAGCCTCGCCGCCGCCGTCCAGCAGGGCCTGGTCACCGCGCCGGACCTCGACCAGGCGCTGCGCCGCGTGCTCACCGGCCGCTTCCGGCTCGGCATGTTTGACCCCGCCGACCGGGTGCCTTTCTCAAAATATACGCTGGCGGACGTGGACACGGCCGCGAACTCCGCCCTGGCACTCCAGGCGGCGCGCGAATCCATCGTGCTGCTAAAGAACACCGGGATGCTCCCGCTCAACCGCTCGAAACTGAAACGCCTCGCCGTCATCGGGCCGAACGCGGACTCCCTGCTCATGCTGCTGGGCAACTACAACGGCACGCCCTCGCGGCCGGTCACGATCCTCCAAGGCATCCGGGCCGCCACCGCCGGCCGGGGCATCCAGGTGGACTACGCCCCCGGCTGTCCGACGGTGGCCGCCGCCGGCCCGCGCGGCGGGCGGCGCGGCGGCGCGCCCGCCCCGACGGAACCGACCGGCCCATCCTCACCCGACTTTCCGGCGGCGCTCGCCCTGGCGCGCGACGCCGACGCCGTCATCTTTGTCGGCGGAATCAGCGCCCAGCTCGAGGGCGAGGAGATGAGCGTCAACCTGGAGGGCTTCGCCGGCGGCGACCGCACGCGGATCGAGCTGCCCGGGGTGCAGACCGCGTTGCTGCAGGCGCTCGCCGCCACGGGCCGGCCGGTGGTCTTGGTGAACTGCAGCGGCAGCGCGATGGCGATGCCGTGGGAGGCGGAAAACCTGCCCGCGATCGTGCAGGCATGGTATCCCGGCGAAAACGGCGGCACGGCCGTGGCCGACATCCTCTTTGGCGACGCCAACCCGGCGGGCCGCCTCCCGGTCACCTTCTACCGGGCGACGACGGACCTGCCCGCCTTCGACGACTACCGCATGGCGAATCGCACCTACCGCTATTTCACCGGCCAGCCGCTCTACGCCTTCGGCCATGGGCTCAGCTACACGACCTTCCAATATTCCGGGCTCCTGGTCACCCGGCCCGACGGCCGGTTCGCCCGGATCCGGGTCGATGTGGCCAACACCGGCGACCGCGACGGGGACGAGGTGGTGCAGGTCTATGCCAGGACGCCGGGCCCGGACTCCCCGCGCCGGCAGCTCTGCGCGTTCCGGCGCGTGAGCGTGCCGAAAGGCAAGCGGGTCATGGTCGAACTCGACGTGGCCGCCGAGGCCCTCCGGCACTGGGATCCGGTCAAAAAAGCCTACGCCCTCGCGGCCGGGGTGTACGAGTTCGAGATCGGCGCCGCGTCGGACGACATCCGCGTGACCGCGCAGGTGCCCCTCGCGGCGGAACAGAGCCTGTGATTGGAACGGGTGCGGCGGGCCGCACCGGCAGGCTGGAAGCCTGCGCGACGCTTGTGACAACGGTGTGACGACGAACTATAGACTCGTTTCGGGTGTGCCGGCGGGTAGCGTTGCCGCCCTTGCCTTTTCCGCCCGCCATGCCCGTCAAGCGCCCACGCTCCGCCTCCCGGCCCGAACACCCTGATGACGAACGTGTCATCATCCCGGCCCCACGCGCGCTCCCGGTCGCGCCGCCCGCCAAGCCCGTCAAGGCCGCGTATTTCAACCGCGAGCTGAGCTGGCTCGCGTTCAACCGCCGCGTGCTCGACCAGGCACAAAGCGAACGTCATCCGCTGCTTGAGCGCGTGAAGTTTCTCGCCATCTTCAGCTCCAACCTGGACGAATTCTTTGAGATCCGCGTCGCCGGCCTCATCCAACAGGTGGACGGCGAGGTGGCCGAGACGAGCTTTGACGGGCTGGGCGCGCGCGAGCAGCTCCGGCGCATCCATTCCGTGGTGGCCTCGCTGGTCGAAAGCCAGTACCAGTGCTGGCACACCCAGCTGGTGCCCGCGCTGGCACGTGAGGACATCCGCTTCAAATCCGCCCCGGAACTCACCCCCGGGGAGCTGCGCTGGGTCGAGACCTATTTCCGCGAGCAGGTTTACCCGGTGCTCACCCCGCTCGCGGTGGATGAGTCCCATCCGTTTCCCCAGCTGGGCAACAAGACGCTCAACATCGTCGTCTCGCTCGCCGCGCCCGACACCCCCGCAGCCGCCGCGGCGCTCGTCGCGCTGCTGCCCGTGCCGCGCATCCTGCCGCGCCTGGTGCGGATTGACCCGGCCGCCGCAGGGCCGCAGCAGTTCATTTTTCTCACCGAGGTCATCAAGCTCTGCGCCGGCGCCTTTTTCCCCGGCTACGAAGTCCGCGGCGCGCACGCCTTCCGCGTCACCCGCAACAGCGAGCTCTACATTGACGACGAGGAATCAGACAACCTGCTCAAAAAAATCGAGGAGGAACTGCACCAGCGCCGGCGCGGCGCGGCGGTGCGCCTGGAGATCGAGAACGGGGTCGATGACGCCATCTTCACGACCCTCTGCGAGCACCTCGCGCTGTCGCATGAATACGTCTTCCGGCTCGAGGGACCGCTGAACCTGCTGCGGCTGATGAGCCTGGGCGAGATCGACCGGCCGGACCTGAAATACCCGCCCTTCACGCCCGTCAACCTCTCGCCCCTGCGCGAGCCCGCCCACATCTTCGAGACGCTCCGGTCCCGGGACGTGCTCCTGCACCACCCCTACGACTCCTTCCAACCGGTGGTGGACTTCGTCGAGCAGGCCGCGCGGGACCCGCAGGTCTTCGCGCTGAAGCAGACGCTTTACCGCACGAGCGGGGACTCGCCGGTCGTGCGGGCGCTGATGGAGGCCTCGCGCAACGGCAAGCAGGTGACCGCCCTCATCGAGCTCCGCGCCCGGTTCGACGAGGCCAACAACATCCAGTGGGCCCGGCAGCTCGAGGAGGCGGGCGTCCATGTCGTTTACGGGCTGGTGAGCCACAAAACCCATGGCAAGTGCTCGCTGGTCGTCCGCCGGGAGGACCAGGCGCTGCGCCACTACGCGCACCTGGGCACGGGCAACTACAACCCCGGCACGGCCCGGCTCTACACGGACCTGAGCCTGTTCACCGCGCGCCGGGAGATCGCCGACGATGTGGCGCACCTGTTCAACACCCTCACAGGCTACAGCCGCTCGCCGTCCTTCCAGCATCTGCTGGTCGCGCCCTACACCCTGCAACACCGTCTGCTCGAGCTCATCGGTCGCGAAACGGACCACGCCGCCGCCGGCCGCCCCGGGCGCATCCTGGTCAAAATGAACGCGCTGGTGGACAAGGCCGTGATTGACGCGCTTTACACCGCCTCGCAGGCCGGGGTGCGGATCGACCTCATCATCCGCGGCATCTGCTGCCTTGTGCCCGGGGTGCGCGGGTTGAGCGAAAATATTCGCGTCCGCAGCCTGGTGGGCCGGTTTCTCGAACACGCGCGTGCGTTCTACTTCGAGAACCACGGGGCCGAGCCGGTGCTCCTGGCCGGCAGCGCCGACTGGATGCCGCGGAATTTTCTCCGCCGGATCGAGGTGGTGTTCCCCATCGTGGACCCCGGGCACCGCCGCTGGATGATGGACGAGCTCTTTGCGCTGGAGCTGCAGGACACGGAAAACGCCCGCGAGCTGCAGGCCGACGGCGGCTACCTGCCCGTCGCGCGCGCCGGTGGCACCCCACCCTTTTCCGCGCAAAACTATTTCATGGCCTCCGCCCGGCAGCGCACCGTGGCCGCCGAGGAACTTGCCTGATCTGAAAATCAGCAGTGGGACACAGACCCCGCCGGGGCGAACCGGAGGACCCCGCGTCCGGAGAAGGCTGGTTTTAACCGTGGCTGAACACGGATTCCAGGGATCGGCTTAGTGCAAATCATTGTTCAGAGTTGGTTACAGGTTTTGGTCTGGTGAGGTCATGGACGAACGCCCAGCCTTGGGCTCCTCGAGATTCTTCCCTTGGTGCATCAGCCGTGCTCGCCGTGGTTCGCCCGCGAAAAATTGTTGCCCGCCGGCTGTTCCCGACAAATCCTCGCCCTCCCACCATGTCCGCCCATCAATTCGTAACCTTCGCCTGGGATGACGCCAAAGCCGCGTCGCTTGATCCCGTCGGCCGTCTCATCTACCGCTCGAACCTGCTCGGCAGCGACCAGCGCATCACCAACACGGGGGGTGGCAACACCTCGGCCAAACTGACCGAGCCCGACCCGCTCAACGCCCAGCCCACCGAAGTGCTCTGGGTCAAGGGCTCCGGGGGCGACCTGCGCACCAGCACGCGAGAGAATTTCTCCTCCCTTTACCAGCAGAAGCTGCGCGACCTGCAGCAGCTCTACGCCGCCCGCCCCGACAAGGGACTGAAGGCGCCCGCCGAGGACGACATGGTCGGGCTCTACTCGCACACGACGTTCAACCTGAATCCGCGCGCCTCCTCCATCGACACCCCGCTGCACTCGTTTCTGCCGGGCAAGCAGGTGGACCACATGCACCCGAACGCGATCATCGCCATCGCCGCCTCGGCGAACTGCGAGCGACTGACCAAGGAAATTTTCGGCGGGGCCATGGCCTATGTGCCCTGGATGCGGCCCGGCTTCGAGCTCGGCCTCGCCATGCAGCGCATTTCCCGGGAGAACCCCGCGGTGAAGGCCATCATGATGGGCCAGCATGGCTTCATCTCTTGGGCCGACGAGGACAAGGCCTGCTACACCCTGACCCTCGATCTCATTGAAAAGGCTTCCGCCCATCTCGAGGCCCGCTACACCGCCAAGGGCGGCCACGCCACCGCCTTCGGCGGGGCGAAATACCAGACGCTCCCGGCCGACCAGCGGCGCGCGACGCTGGCCGCCATCCTGCCCTGGCTTCGCGGCCAGGTTTCCTCGGTCCGCCGTCTGATCGGCACCGTGCAGGACGACGAAAAGATCCTCCGCTTCGTCAACTCCAAGGACGCCCCCCGGCTGGCCGAGTTGGGCACCTCCTGCCCCGATCATTTCCTCCGCACCAAGATCAAGCCGCTCTATGTGGACTGGAACCCGCAGACCGAGGATGCCGCGGCGCTGAAAAAGAAGCTGGCCGCCGGCCTCGCCGCCTACCGCCTGGACTACGCAGCCTATTACGCGAAGTGCAAACACGCCAACTCTCCCGCTCAACGCGACGCCAACCCGACCGTCGTCCTCATCCCGGGCCTGGGCATGGTCGCCTGGGGCAAGGACAAGTCCGAGAGCCGGGTGACGGCCGAGTTTTACAACTGCGCCGTGGAGGTCATGCGCGGTGCCGAGGCCATCGACCGCTACATCGCGCTCCCGCAGCAGGAGGCGTTTGACATCGAATACTGGCTGCTGGAGGAGGCCAAATTGAAGCGGATGCCCCCCGAGAAAGAGCTCGCCCGCCAGGTGATCGTCGTGATCGGCGCCGGCTCCGGCATTGGCAAGGAAACCGCCCACCGACTCGTGCGGGAGGGCGCGCATATCGTGTGCGTGGACCTCAACGAGGGAGCCGCCCAGGCCACCGCGAAGGAGATCACCGACAAGCACGGTCTCGGCATCGGCGTCGCCGGCACGGGCCTCTCCAACTGCGGCCCGGCCATCGGGCTCGCGGCCAACATCACCGACCGCGCCAGCATCCGCCGGATGCTGGACGATGTCGCCCTCGCCTACGGCGGCTTTGACTCCATCTGCGTGACCGCGGGCATATTCGTGCCGAGCGACACCTCCGGCCACATCCCGGACGACAAGTGGGCGGTCACTTTTGCCATCAACGTGACGGGCAGCTATCTGGTCGCCGACGAGGCCCACAAGACCTGGAAAGAGCAGGGTCTGCGCGGCAGCCTCGTCCTGACGACCTCGGCCAACGCCGCCGTCGCCAAGAAAGGCTCCGTGGCCTACGACGTGTCCAAGGCCGCCGGCAACCATCTGGTGCGGGAGCTTGCCATCGAGCTTTCGCCGCTCGTGCGCGTCAACGGCGTCGCCCCCGCGACCGTCGTGCAGGGCTCCGCGATGTTCCCCCGCGACCGCGTCGTCGGCTCCCTCGCCAAATACAACATCCCCTACACGGAGGACGAGGCCACCGAGTCCCTGGTCAAAAAGCTCGCGCAGTTTTACGCCGACCGGACGCTGACCAAGTCGCCGATCACGCCGGCCGACCAGGCCGAGGCTTATTTCCTCCTCGTGACCCAGCGCCTCAGCAAAACCACCGGCCAGATCATCACGGTGGACGGCGGCCTGCACGAGGCATTCCTGCGGTAGGAGGAGGATTGCTTATTGGTTAATGGTTATCGCTTATATGTTTATTTACGAAATCCCCTGACAGTTTTGGCGCTTCCTCCGGCTTTGTAATTGAGTGTTTTCTGAGCGCAAACCATTGACCCAATCATGAGCGTGAAATCCCTCCATTGCGCCGCCATCGACCTCGGCGCCACGAGCGGCCGGGTCATCCTCGGCACTTGGAGCCGCTCGCGCCTCACCCTGCGAGAGGTCCACCGCTTCCCCAATCAGTTTCGTTCACTGGGCGCGCATGATTACTGGGACATCGCGGGCCTGTGGCATGAAATCCAGACCGGCCTGCGACTCGCCGCCGCCGCCCTGCCCCGGGGGGCGCGCTTGGCGTCCGTGGGCGTGGACTGTTGGGGTTGCGATCATGTGCTCCTCAACGACGCCGGTCGGCTGGTGTTTCCCGCGCACGCCTACCGCGACGCCCGCACCCAGGCCGGGCTGGCCCGCCTCGACGCCGATGCCGCGGCGCTGGCCCGCGTGTATGCCGCCACCGGCATACCCAATGTTTTCTACAACTCCTCGCTCCAGCTCGCCGAGGCCGTCGCCAGCTGCCCCGCCCTCACCGACCTCGCCACGCGCTGTCTTTTCCTGCCGGATTATTTCAACTTTCTGCTCTCCGGCCGCATGGCCAACGAGGTCACCATCGCCAGCACGACCCAGTTGCTCGATGTCCGCTCGACCGACTGGTCGCGGGCCACCCTCGACCATTTCCGCCTGCCGCCCTCCTGGTTCACCGCGCCCGTCCTCGCCGGGACCCGGCTGGGGCGGGTGAAGCATCTGCCCGAACTGGCGGGGGCGACGGTCATCGCCGTGCCCGGACACGACACGGCTTGTGCCTATGACGCGATGCCGGCCGCCGCGGATGGATCCGACCTCTATATCAGCTCCGGCACCTGGTCGCTGGTCGGCTTTGAGAGCGAGACCCCGGTGCTCGGCCCGGAGGCGCTGGCCGCCCGTGTTTCCAACGAGCGCACCGGTGACGGCCGCTATCGCCCGCTCACCAATGTGATCGGCCTCTGGATGCTCGAGGGCACGCTGAAGGATTTTGCCTCGCGCCCGACCAACGACCGCGGGTGGGCCGCGCTCATTGCGGCCGCCGAAAAGCTGCCCGCCCCGCCCGCTCTCCTCGACCTCGCCTTCGCCGAGTTTGGCAACCCGACCTCGATGCGCGCGGCCATCGCCGCCCAGCTGAAGCGGCGCAAGCTGCCCGTGCCCAAGAACCTGGCCGGTTACACCCGTCTGATCTGCGACTCCCTGGGCCGCGGCCACGCGGAGGCGATGCGCGCCTTTGAACGACTGGCCGACCGCCGGTTCCGGCGCATCCTGATGGTGGGCGGCGGGGCCAAAAACCGACTGCTTTGCCAGGCCACCGCCAACGCCGCCCGCCTGCCCGTGGTGGCCTGCGAGTTGGAAGGCACGGCCGTGGGCAACCTCGCCAGCCAGTTGATCGCGCTGAAAGCGGTGAAGAACCTGGCCGCCTTCCGCGAAATCTTCGCGCGGCAGATCAAGACCACGACCTACGCCCCGAAGGGGTAAACCGCATGGCGATGAATCCCGACCTCGCCCTGCCCGCGGATGATGCGGCCGCACTCGCCGCCATCCTTGCGCGTTTCGACTGCCAGGCAGGCACGGTTCACCGCATGGTGAACGGTGTGTTGCAGCTCAGCGCCGCTCACAACCTCCCGCCGCCCATCGTGGAGCTGGTCCGCATGGTTCCCGTGGGCAAGGGCATGGCCGGCCTGGCCGCGCAAACCCGCATGCCTGTCAGCCTGTGCAACCTGCAGACCGACACCAGCGGGCACGCCCGGCCCGCCGCCAAAGCCAGCGGCATGGAGGGCTCGATCGCCGTGCCGATGCTAGCGGGTGAGGAGGTGCGCGGTGTTCTCGGAGTGGCCAAGGCGGTCGCCCACGATTGGACCGAGGAGGAAAAGGCCTCCCTGCTCGCCGTCGGCGCCCGGCTGGCCGGGAAGAAGCCATAAGCCGTCTTCCCTGGCCTACGCATACGCCACCACCGAGCCTGTAGCGGATGGCAAGTGACTGCGCTGCGACCAGGTGGAACCGGTTGACCCCAACCGGTTCAGCGCGTTGGGGTCAACACGCTCCACCTTCCAAACCTCGATGCAACCCACCGGTTCCGCATCGCAAAGTTGGGATTGAAGCCCGGCCGCCTGCGGGTTCATGCTGTCGGTTTCCCCTCCAACCCCTTCCTCCTTCCCATGTCCCATCCCATCCTCACCGACACCCAGTCCAAGATGAAGAAAGCCGTGGATCACACGCTCCATGAGTTCAGCAGCATCCACACCGGCAAAGCCAGCCCCACGATGGTCGAAACCATCAGCGTTGAGGCCTACGGCTCGCACATGCGCCTGAAAGACTGCGCCGCCATCAGCACCCCCGACCCGCGCATGATTCTCATCCAGCCTTGGGACAAGGCCCTCGTCTCCGCCATCATCAAGGGCATCCAGACCGCCAACCTCGGTTTCAACCCGATCCCGGACAGCCAGGTCATCCGCATTCCGCTGCCCGACATGAGCCGGGAGCGCCGCCTGGAGTTCGTCAAGGTCGCCCATCGCCTCGCCGAGGAGGGCCGGGTCCAGGTCCGCACCGTCCGCCGCGACGCCCACGAAGCCGCCAAACGGGCCAAACTTCCCGAGGACCAGGGCAATCGCCTTGAAAAGGAAATCCAGGTCGCGACCGACAAGGCCACCGAGGACATCAACCGTCACCTCGCCGCCAAGGAGAAGGAGCTCACGACTGTCTGAGCTTCGGAGTTTGGCCACAATAAAGCACAGAATCTCGCCTGCGCTCGGGCCCCCACCGGCCGCGCCGTAGCCTTGGCGAAGGCGGGTGCCTCTTTGTGGCCAACCCTGTTTGAATCTTTACCCACATGCTTCCGCCCCCTGGCCTCCGGCTTCTGACCTCTGACATCTGACCTCTGATATCTGTTTCCCGATGCCCCCGTCCTCTCCCACCGTCCCCAAGCGTGTCGTCGTCAAACTCGGCACGGGTGTGCTCACGTCGGGTGTCGGGCAGCTTGACACCGCGCGGATCGCCGCGGTCTGTGCGGGGCTCGCCGCGCTCCGGCGTGGCGGCACGGAGGTCATCGTCGTCTCTTCCGGCGCGGTCGGCCTGGGGATGGGCCGACTCGGACTGAAAAAACGCCCTGCCGGGCTGGCGCAGAAACAGGCCTGCGCGGCCGTCGGCCAGTCGTTGCTCATGCAAACCTGGCAGCGGGGCTTTGAGCCGCATGCGCTGACCGTCGCCCAGGTGCTGCTCACGCATGAGGATTTGCGCGAACGCGCCCGCCATCTCGGCGTCAAGGCCTGCCTGCAGTGCATCCTCGACTACGACGCCATCCCGGTGATCAACGAAAACGACACCGTCAGCGCCGCCGAGATCAAGGTGGGCGACAACGACACGCTTTCCGCGATGGTCGCCAGCCTCGTCGGTGCGCAATACCTCGTGATGCTCTCGACCGCCCCCGGCCTCATCGACCAGCAGGGCACGGGCCTGATCGTCCCGGTGGTGGAAAAAATCACACCCGCCATCGAGGCGATGGCCGGCGGCACCACCAGCGAGACCGCCACCGGCGGCATGGTCAGCAAAATCTCGGCCGCGCGGCTCGCGACCAAGGCCGGCTGCGGGGTCTTCATCGCCAGTGGCGCCGAGCCCGACATCCTCGCCCGCCTGTTCAGCGGCCGGAGCCCCGGCACTTTTTTCGTGCCCAGCGGCCTGCCGATGGAGTCGCGGAAACGCTGGCTCACCTGGTTCCAGCGCCCCGCCGGCGTGATTCAGGTCAACGCCACCGCCGTGCCCGTGCTCCGCGAGCAGGGCCGCAGCCTGCTGCCGGTGGGCGTGACGGGCAGCCGCGGCACGTTTGCCGCCGGTGATGTGGTGGACCTGGCGGGTCCGGACGGAAAAATATTTGCCCGTGGTGAGACCGCGTTTGCCGACACCGAGATCTCCAGCATCGCGGGCCGGAGCACCGATCAGCTGAAACCGCTCTACCCCGGCCGCAAACGCCTCGAGGTCATCCATCGCAACAACCTCGTGCTGCTGTGAGCCGGACCCGGGCTGCCGGCGGGCGTCGTTTGCAAGACAGCCCGCTTGACGCCGCTGCGCCATCACCCATGCTTGGAACATGAAGGCAAAGGTCCCTCTCACTCGGTCAAAGCCCGGCACGGCATCTGGAACAGTGGTGCCGGCAAACGGTGTGCGGTTGAGAATCCCCGCGCCGGTGCTCGGGCGGAAAAAAGTCCGCGAATGGCGCGGATTCGCCCCCGCTTTGTGTGGAGTGATGACCGGGCCGGCCGATCTGTCATTGCGCGAGGGTTTTCCGCGTGGCTAGCCCGCGTTACATTCTCGACACTGGCCCGCTCGTGGCCTTCGCCAACGTCGCTGATTCGCATCACTCTTGGGCGCGGCAGGTGCTCAATTCGCTTGGTGAGCCTCCGGTCACTTGTGAAATTGTTCTCGCCGAGGCGTGTTACTTGCTTGCCACTTCGTCCCGCGCGGTGGATCTCGTCCTGGCCCTGCCGGCGCGTGGACAGGTGCGCCTCGCACCAGTCCTGTCCGGGGACTCCGACCATGTGCGTGCAGCTGTGGCGAAATACTGGCCCGAGATGGATGTGGCCGATGGCTGTGTGCTTCGGCTCAATGAACTGTTCCCGGGAGCAAAAATCATCACAACGGATCTGCGACATTTTTCCACTTATCGCCGTCAGCGCAACCAACCGCTCAGTCTCATTCATCCGTGACTGGTTGAATGACAGGGTGATGGCCCGGAGGACGGTGGTGACGCATTTAAAATCGCACCGATGGTGTTCGGCTGATGCCTCGGAGTGGCGTCCCTGCCCGCGAGCCAGAACACGTCATGCCCTACCCTGGCCAAATTGACTCCGCCCTCGTTAGGGTACATCGTTCAGGCCAGTGGTTGGAACTCCGCTCCCCCCCGATGCCAGTGCTATCCCACAATGTTGTGCCCCCAGGTTTCACATTGAACGCCGCGCCCTCGATGGTGGAGGTTGGTTCATGCCGCCGCTCATCGCGCGCAGCGTTCTGTTCCGGTCCGACGGGTTGTTCGATCACCGGTTCGGTTCGGATCCTGCTGCTCACGGTTCTCTGCTCGGCGCTCACCAGCGCGGTGACGTGCCTCAGCATCCTCCACACCCTTGTACCACCACCGGCCTCGGCACCAGCTCCGGCGGCTCCACTCCACCTTTTGGCCGTCGTGGATCCCGTGACGCCTCCTGTCCCTGCCCAGCCAACCCGCCCCGCCGCCGTCTCCGCCTCTTCGCCCGCACCCGCCCTTTCGCCCGCACCTGCCAAGGTTTACGACGCCAGCACGGATCCGTTTGCCCTGCCCCCCAGGACGCCGGGCACTCCGGCGGCCAGGGCCGGCGAACGGCCGACGCCGCCCCGCGTGGTGGCCGATGCGGCCCTGGGTTTGGTCAGAACCATCGAGCAGGACATCGGGTTCGTCAGCCTCACGGCCCACCCCGGGCTGTACGCGGACTTGCGATCCCTGGCACAGGCGGCCGGTGCTGTGGCCAACGACCGCGGCTCCGACCCTGCCCGGAGTGCAGTGCTCGCCGGTGTATTGCACCAGGCAATCGACATCGCCGGCGACCGGGCCCGGAACATCGCCAACCGCCCCGCTGAAACCGAGCAGACGCGGGCCACCGCCCAAAAACTCCAGGAGGCGTTGATGGGCTTGAAGAGCCCATGATCCTGATTTCAACTATTGGTCACAGACATCACAGAGCCCAACCCGAGAGTGCACCGAACAAACCACTTATATCAACGTCTGATAATCTTTTACTGCTGGTTCACGAAGGGAAGAATATCGAGGCCACAAAGGCTTGGGTGTTCGTCCATGACCTCATCAGACAAAAACCTGTAACCACTTATTCACACTAATTTACACTTATCCGATCCTCTGAATCAGTGTTCATCAGTGTCCATCAGTGGTTCAAAGCCGTCCGTTCGGCCGGATTTTATCCCGGGTTTATAAATGGTGTTTTATCTATCATAATCATGGTTTTATATCCGTACATGAATCGGCGCTGGGTCAGATGCGCTTAGGAGGTGGAATGGAGACCTTTTCCCAGGGTCGGATCCCGCCCGCAACGAGGCGAAACAGGGGATGCGGCCGGGGCTGCTTCACGTCCGACAGCGCGCGCCACCGCGCCGGGTCGCGTTCGCGGAGCTTGCGCCGCAGATGCGTCCACTCATGCCGCAACTGGCCACGCGTTTCCGGCAGCAGCCGGGAAAACCGCGCGTCCCCGATCTTGGCGGCGTCGAAATGATAGCCGCGGTCGACCGACTCGGCATGAACGGCCGCCAGATAGCTGGCCAGGGCCGCCGGGGGATCGTCCGTGGCGAGGAAACGATGGAGCTGGGGGTGATGCCGGTAGCCCTTGGTCTGTCCCCGCAGAACCGCCTGGGCCAGCAAGGCCTCGCGCCAGAGCGCGACCAAGCCCTTGGCATCGAGGTAACGGGGATGAAGCGTCCAGAGGCGCATGGTAAAGCCGAGGGGGAGCCGAGATCCTACACCGGCAGGGCCCGCCGCCGCAGTTGCTCGGGACGCTGCCAGCGGAAAAAAAGCACCGCCGAGGCGATAAAAACAACCGTCCCTCCTCCCAGTTCCATGATGCCGGCGGCGAGATTCTGGTCGTCGGCCGGTGAGAAATTGGGGAAGAGCCGGGGGGCGAATTCGTAAGTCGGATAGACCACGTCGCCGACAAACGCGAGGTAGGCGAACAGCGGCGTCATGCTGATCATCACCGCGAGCAGGTAGAGCAACTGCGCGCCTGAACCCAGCGGAGGAAACTCCGTGGACGGACTGAGCAGCGGCCACCAATAAAACAGCGCCGCGCCAAAAAACATGACATGTTCCACGATGTGGATGACGCGATTTTCCAACGCCCAGTCATAGAGGGCGGGCAAATGCCAGACGTTGTAAGTGAGGGAAAAAACCAAGCCGCAGACCACTGGATTCGTGAGGAAGCGGAGCAGGCCACGCAGGCTGGCCTGGCCGGTCACCGGCCGGACCACCCAGGGAGGCAACCCGAGGAGAAAAAGCGCCGCCGCCGGATACACGATCAGCTGGTGTTGGATCATGTGCGCGCTGAGCAGAAAGCGCTCGCCAAACTGGTCGAGCGGCGAGCCGACCGAGAGGTAAAAGATGGCCAAAGAGGTGTAAAAGCAGAAGGCGGGGCCGCGCGGCCAGAGTGTCCCCGGCGGGGCCAACCGCGCCCGGAACGGGCCCGTCAACAGGGCAAAGAGCCACCCGAGCAGGACCAGCCCGCCGATGAGATGCGGCTCGTTGTGCCAGTGGCGCCAGTCAATCATGGGAGGGTTTAAGCAGGGAGTAGCGCCGGCTTCCAGCCTGCAATGAACCACCGCACGGCCCATGGCGATCACTTGCGCGCTCCCGGACGGCGCGGTCAGCGGTCGCGCCCTAGCTCATGCCAGCTACGCGCGGACTGCACGGTCAACCCTCCCCGGCCATCGCGGCTGGCTAAAACGCCGTTTTCTTCTAAGGTTTGCCGCCCTCGCCCGTCTAATTGGTTGAACCTTCCCCTCCATGACCTTTCCCCGCTTCCTCGCCCTCGCCGGTCTGCTGCCTGCCGTCCTCGCCGGCCAGCCCTCGCTCACGATCTACAACGCCAACTTTGCCGTCGTCCGCGACCGGGTGCCGCTCGACCTCAAGGCCGGGGTCAACACCGTCGCCTTCTCCGGCGTCACCGCGCAGATGGAGACCGACTCGGTCGTGCTGCGCGACCCGGCGGGCCAGGTGCCGTTTCGCATCCTCGACCAGAACTACCGGGCCGACACGATCTCGCAGGGTCTGCTGCTCCAGTTCAACGAGGGTAAAACCATCACGTTTCTCGTCCACGACCAGAACCAGAAGGAGTTTCCCGTGCAGGGCCGGATCATCCGCAGTGGTTACACCCCGGGCGCCTCCCGCGGCCAGGGTGACCAGACGCCCATCATCGAGGTGAACGGCCAGCTCCGCTTCTCCCTGCCCGGGGAACCGGTCTTTCCCGCGCTGGCCGATGACGCCATCCTCAAGCCGACGCTGGGGTGGGACATCGAGTCCGAGTCCGCCGTGAAATTCAACGCCGACCTGAGCTACGTCACCGGCGGGTTTTCCTGGCAGGCCGCCTACAACCTGGTGGCGGCCGAAAAGGGCGACAAGGCCGACCTCGTCGGCTGGGTCACCATCAACAACCAGTCGGGCATGTCCTTTGCGAATGCCACCGTCAAACTGATGGCCGGCGACGTGAACAAAATCCAGCCGGTGGCCCCACGCCTGGGGGCGCGCGGCGGGGCGGGCGGGGCGATGGCCATGGCCGCCATGGCACCGGTCGTTACCGAGAAGACCTTTGACGAGTACCATCTCTACACGCTGGCCCGTCCGGCGACCCTGCGAGATCGCGAGACGGTGCAGGTCGAGTTTGTCCGGGCCGAGGGCATCACCGCGCCGGCCCTCTACATCTACGACGGCGCTGCGGTCGGCGATTACCGCGGCCTCAACCCGGGCACCGCCCGCAGCCCCAACTACGGCACCCAGTCGAACAAGAAGGTGTGGGTGATGCGCGAGATCCACAACACCAAGGAGAACCATCTCGGTCTGCCGCTGCCCAAGGGCCGGGTGCGCTTTTACCGGTCGGACGAGGAACAGCGGCTCGAGTTCGTGGGCGAGAACAACCTCGACCACACCCCCAAGGACGAGACGATCCGCCTCTATGTCGGCGATTCCTTCGACCTCGTCGGCGAGCGGGCGCGCACCGACTTCACCGCCAGCGCCCGGGGCGATTTCGCGGATGAGACCTTTGAGATCAAGGTGCGCAACCACAAGTTGGAGCCGGCCGAAATCCGCGTGGTCGAACACCTCTACCGCGGCACCAACTGGGCAATCACCGAGAAATCCGACCCCTTCCTCAAGAATGACGCGCAGACCATCGAATTCCGAGTGAGCCTGAAGCCCGATGAGGAGAAAACGGTCACCTACAAGGTGCATTACACTTGGGAGTGAGGGTCAGGGGTCAGAAGCCAGAGGTCAGAAACAAGGGCGGTTGAGATGGCGCGACCAGGGACCTCATACATTCCAAACCAGCGGAGCACTTACACCAGATCGCCAAGGGCGCAAAACCGCAGGAACGCCGGGATTCCTCCGCGCTTGCCCACGGGCCGAAAGGCGGTTTGCGTCACGTGACCATGTGGCGATGTATTCGAATTGTTCCCGTGATCCTGCTGGTGGGCGGAGCCATCGCCCCCGCACAGGCCACGACGACCGATTTCCGGCTGACCCCGGAAAAGCTGAAGGCCACCGCCTCCAACCCGCTCAGCTTCACCATCAAGGTGGACCGGCTGAAGGACGGCAGCCTGCTTTTCCGGGTCTCAATCGCGACCCGCGGCCAGCCCTTCCGCGCCGGAGCCAACACCTGCCTCGCGGTGGAGCAAAAGGACGCCACTGGGGCCTATACAGGCACCACGGTGCGCGCCCTCCCGGCCGACAAGCATGAAACGACCCTCACCTGCATCTTTGTCGTGCCGGAAGCGGCGGTGGGCGACCCCGAGCTGTGCTTTCAGCTCCAGAACGTCGAAAACAGCAACGGCGACGTGTATTCGGTGAGTTTGAAGGACCTGGTGGAATTCTACAAGCCGTAGGACGCCGCCAACAGGTAGGGACGTCACTCCGTGGCGACCGCAGACGGCTCGGAGAGCCGACCGTAGCGATGATTGCCCGAGTGGCAGCGGAGCCGGAAAACTCGGGATTCAGGGCTCCCTTTCAGCTCGGGAGCGCCCCGGCAGCCAATCCCCGCAAGATCTCGTCGCATCGGGTCTCCGCGATCTCCAAGTCCTCGGCAAAGCTCCGGGTCAGGCCCTTGGGATGGGGTTCGGCTTGAAAAGGATTAAGGCCGACCCATTCAGTGCGGAGCAGACCCCGCACCCGCAGGCTACCATCGAGCGCAAACGGCTCATAGGGCAGGCCGAAGGGGGAGAATTTCTCCCAGACCGGATCATCGAGCAACGCGATCATCCGGTCCTCAACCATCACTCCTCCCGCTGCGGCCCAGGCGGCCGCATACGCCACGCCATTCGACAACGCCACGACTTCCTGGGCCGGCCAGGCCTCCAGCATGGCCTTGGTCTGACCCTTCTCCCAGCGCAGGTACCCACGCTCCAGGCGGAAGTTGGCCTGGAGGATGAGATCGAGGCGCTCGTCCCCCTCAAAATCATTGATTGTGCCCTTGTCCCCGGGCGCCGGCTGGTAGCCACGGGCCCCGAGGAACTTCCGGAGCCGTGCCTTGGCGGTCGGATGATCCAACCGCCCGGCGACGTGGTCAGTGATTTGCTCCCGGGCACAACCGAGGAACTCCGGGTCGGTGCCGCCGAACAGGACGATTCGAGGTTTGGAATTGCGGGAAACTGCCACGATCGGGACAAGATGCACGCTTCCGCCGGGAGGAAAAGTTTTTTTGCCGGTTCCCCTGAGCCACAGAGCCAGCTAACTCAGGTTCCACCCAGCAGGCGCCGCAGCTCCGCCTCGTCGATCACGGACACGTTGAGGGTGCGGGCCTTGTCGAGCTTGGAGCCGGCATCGGCCCCGGCGAGGACGTAGGTGGTCTTCTTGCTCACGCTGGCGCTGACCTTGCCGCCGGCGGCCTCGATTCGGGCCGCGGCCTCCTCGCGGGTCAGCGTGGGCAGCGTGCCTGTGAGCACAAAGGTTTTGCCCGCCAAAGCTGTGCCGGGCGCCACCCCGGCCGCCGGCGCGACCGGGCGCACCCCCAGCGCCAGCAGCTCCTCCACCAAGGCTCGCTGCCGCGGGGCGTTGAAATGACCGATGATCGCGGCCGCCATCGTCCCGCCGATGCCCTCGATTTTGCTGATCTTGTTCTCGCCGATGAAATCCTCGTATTTTGCCGCCGCCAGCGCCTCCAGCCCGGCAAACCGCCGGGCGACGTCCTTGGCCGCCGCCACCCCGACATGCGGGATGCCCAGGCCGTGGATGAACCGCCACAGCTCCGCGCCCTTGCTCGTCTCGATGGCGGCGAGGAGGTTGTCGGTGGATTTTTCCACGCTTTTGCCCAGCGTGAGCAGGTCGTCGCGGCGCAGCCGGTAAAGATCGGCGATGCTTTTCACCCAACCCTGGCCCGCGAGAGCCTCGACCATCGCCTCGCCCAGCCCCTCGATGTCCACGCACGCCTTGGAGGCAAAATGCTGGACGCGCCGACGTACCTGCACGGGGCACTCGTAATTCGGGCAACGAAACGCCACCTCCCCCTCCAACCGGACCACCGGGGTGCCGCAGGCGGGGCATTTTTCAGGAAAAACATACGGCACACACTCCGGCGGGCGGCGGGCGAGGTCGACGCTCACCACGGCCGGGATGACTTCGCCGGCCTTTTCGACAAAAACCAAATCGCCGACCCGGATGTCCTTGCGGGCAATCTCGTCCTGGTTGTGCAGGGTGGCTCGCGCCACCGTGGTGCCCGCGAGCAGCACGGGCTCCAGCTCGGCGACCGGGGTGAGCACGCCGGTGCGACCGACCTGGATGGTCACGGCGCGCAGGCGGGTTTCGGCCCGCTCGGCGGCAAACTTGAAGGCGATGGCCCAGCGCGGGGCCTTGCTGGTTGCGCCGGCCTCGCGCTGCTGCGCCAGGGAGTCGAGTTTCACCACTGCGCCATCTGTCGCGTAGGGCAGCGCGGCGCGCACGCGGTCGAGCGCCTGCACGGCGGCCCAAGCCTCGTCGACTCCGTGCGCGGTCCAGAACCTTTCCGCCGTCGGCACGCCCCATTCCTTCAGCCGGGAGAGGAACTCCCCGTGAGTCGCGGGCAGGGCCTCGCGCGGCTCCGCATGACCGCAGCCGTAGAGCACGATTTCCAATTTGCGCCGGGCGACCTCGGCCGCGTCGAGCTGCTTGATGGTGCCGGCAGCGAGGCTGCGCGGATTGGCAAAAGCCGGCTCACCCGCCTCCTCGCGCTCGCGGTTGATGCGCTCAAACTCCTCCAGCGTCAGGAAGATCTCACCGCGGATTTCAATGAGGTCGGGCAACGGCACGCCATTGGACTTTTTCAGCACGCGCGGGAGGGTGCGGAGCGTGAGCGCGTTGGCGGTGATGTCATCGCCCTCGACCCCGTTGCCGCGGGTGACGGCGCGGACGAAGCGCCCCTGTTCGTAGGTGATGCTCACGGCCAGGCCGTCAATCTTGGGCTCGACGACGTAGGCGAGGTCCTCGCGACCGAGCAGGCGGACCAGGCGGGCGTGAAACTCGCGGAGTTCGGCCTCGGAGTAGGTGTTGTCGAGGCTCATCATCCGCTCGCGATGGCGGTAGGTCTGAAACCCCTCCGCGCGGTCATCGCCCACCGAGGCGGTGGGAGAGCCGGGGGCAATGAGTTCTGGAAAAGCCTGTTCCAGGTCGGCCAGCTCGCGCTTGAGACGGTCGTAGTCGAGGTCGGAGATCTCGGGCGCGGCCTTCCGGTAATAAAGCTCGTCGTGCCGCGCGACGGAGGCGCGCAGCTCGGCGACACGGGGCTGGGCCTCGGCGGGAGTCATGGGTGCCATGGAAGGGCAAAACGCCGGGGCTGCAAGCTGGAGTCAGAAGTCAGGAGGTCAGAGGCCGGATGCCTGATGCCGGAATTGAACAGGGAACTGAAAAACGGAGGGGATGAGGGCGCGGGCAGGCGCCATTATCGCCCCGGCGGGGAATGGCGGCACAGAAAGGGGAAAATGGTCGGGCTGGTGAGATTCGAACTCACGACCTCTTGCACCCCATGCAAGCGCGCTACCAGGCTACGCTACAGCCCGAACAACTGAAGGGTCAGGAAACCATCCCCCAGCCGGCGACGCAAGCGATTTCGCACACAGGGAGAAAATAGACTTTTCTTGGATCGCAAGCGCTCTCCCGCTGGCCGGCGAACCCATGACGCAAAGCCCGGCGGCGATGAAGCCGAACACGATCACCAGCGTCCGCAGCAGGAGGCGTACGGTGCGGTTGTCAGAGAAGATGATCAGCAACCAGCATCGCGATGCTGGAAGCCTTTGACGGCGGCCTGCGAGGAATAGAAGTCGTAGCGGCCGCCGAGGTCGTAGCTGATGCGGGAGGCGGCGACGCGGTTGAAGGCATTTTTCGCCAACTTGTTCCAGGCACGATCGCGGGTGGTGGGCTGCGGAACCCGGCCGGTGCCGGCGACCATGCGGGCGAGGCCGAAGGTGATCCGGCGCGCAATCCCATAGTTGGCCACCAGGAAGCGGGACCGCCGAAGAATCTCGGTCCGGGCATAGGTCGTGATCGCGCGGCGGGTGTCGAGCTATGGGAAATAGACATACCCGCGCATGCGTGTGAAGTCGGCGCCCTGGTGGCCGTTGCCGCAGCCGTAGCCGCCAAAACCGAAACCACCGAAGCCGCCGTCGCCGGTGCCACCGTCGGGGCGGGGCTCGGGCCGCAAAGCCATGGCCTTGGCTTCAGCGAGCATGGCCCGGTGTTCAGCTCTGGAGTGCTTGCCCATGGTCACATCACAAGGATCGTCCGGCTGTGGTCGGCGTAGCGGACACCGGGAGGCTCGGGCGGCATGCCGCAGGGATCCAGCTCAGCCCAGACGTCCTGCACGCATTGGAGGAAGCCGAGGCGGGTGAAGACGAGCTGGCCGGTGGCGTTGCCGCCCTCGAAGGCCTGGCAAGTGAGCTCGACGGCCTCAGTCGCACCGTTGGAAACCGTCGCCGCGATGCTTTGCCATCACACGAAGGGTCATTGTCGACCGGTCAACGCTCCCGCCAAACCAAATGGTCGCCGGCGGACCGCTGGCCACGACATGTTCAGGAACCGATTTCATTCGCGCATTCTTGCCCCGATAGGAGCTTGGCGGCAATTGGGAACTTACCTCGCTTGGGCCGCATGATCGCCGCCGCCGACCCTATCCCAGCAAGCGGTCGTACTCCGCATGAGACCCGATCCAAAACCATTCGGGACCGCTTGGCTTCATGATCGCCAAGGCGCGATAATCGTCGTCCACCCGGGCCGACCAAAAGCGACCGACCTTTTTGAAATGCAGCGAGGGGTGCCGCGGGTTGGCCAACCAGAGCTTGAAGTTTTTCACGGCCAGCCGGCGTATGTCCGGAGGCAGGCCGGCGAGCCGTTCACGAAAACTTGGGGTCGTCGAGGACTTCATCAAGCGACATTTGAGGCTGACCGCCATCTCGTTCTGTCAGCCGCGTATACAAGGCGTCGAGCCGTCCGCTTTGGGCGTCGCCGGCGATTTGCTGATCCCAAGCCGCCGCCTCGCGCCCTTGCAGCCGTTGCAACAGCAGGCGAACCTCCGTCGCCGGAAGTTTCGCGATGGCCTCTTCGATTTCCGCGATCGTGCTCACAATTGAAACCTATGATTATTCGGCCAGACGCAAGAAACCAAGCCGAAAACCAACCATCAACCCAATCATGCCCCTCCCCAAACTTTGGTGTAGACCCACGATGGTGCCCGGAGCCGGGGTCGAACCGGCACGACTTTTGAGGTCGCGGGATTTTGAGTCCGCTCACGGGATATTGATGACCATTGGCTTGCGTAAGCGTTTTTGATCTTTTTGGCACATTTTCTGGCTCGTGGCAGCGGTTAACTGTTAGGCTACCGGGTTGGAAACTTTTTCAACAGTCGTTTCATAGGTCAATCGCAATGATCCACATGCCTTGATCAAGAAGACCGCGTCGGGTCCCACCGCGTCCGGAAGAATGCCTCTTGGCTTTGATTGGGACATCGTAGGTTGAAAAATGGTTGGGTCGACCTGCACCGCTCCGGTCAAAGGGGCTGGACCAAATCGATGGGGAAATTCCGGCCGGGCCTCAAAGGATGGCAAGGGCGAAATGGCCCAAAGTGCCAGCGTACAAATGGGTGAAGGCAGGGCGCGGGACTTCAGATCCCGTGCGTTGGGTTCGCCTTCATAACCTCTTCTGAGAGAATAGTCCGACACGGGACTAAAAGTCCCGTGTCTTTGATGCAAAAATTTGTAAACAAAAAGCAATGCCGAAGTCATAAGCCGCTGGCTCATAGCCGATAGCACCACCGCAACGTGTATCTAAATCTTGGTTACGTGTTTCTCTATAACACAAGCGTAATGCTGTTTCGACTACTTTCGTAACTGTCTTTTCCACCGCCAGTAATGGTGCCCGGAGCCGGGGTCGAACCGGCACGACTTTTGAGGTCGCGGGATTTTGAGTCCGCTCACGGGGCATTGGTGGTCATTGGCTTGCGTCAGCGTTTTTGATCTTTTTGGCACATTTTCTGGCTCGTGGAAGCAGGGAACTGGCAGGCTACCCTGTTGGAATCTTGTTTAACAGTCGCTGCATTTCCGAAAGGTTCGCCATGCAACGTCAAAGCACGTGGATGTCGTCCAGTTCAACGGCGATGCCTTCCTGCCGTTCGATGACCGTCATCTCCATCGTCAAGTCAGAGCGTCCCTCCTCCTGGGTCCAGAGCGGCATGGTGATGGACCACCGCTTGGGTTGGGCATTCTTGATTTCGATAATCTCCATCAGCCGGAAGCCGTCCTCCGGCGGGAGGACGAGCATCTTGCCGTAACCGGAGACTGCCTTGCCGATTTCCTCACTGGAAAGCCGGACCCCATTCGTGAGGACTTCCAACTCGTCAAACTGGCCGGCAACAAGAAGCCTGAGAACCTGGGTCACTGATTTTCTCAATTGATCATTCATGGGGAACGCCTTTATCGCCAGAATCTCCACCACGGCTTAGTGGCAGGACGATTTGGGGCGAACGAATCTCCGTGGCGCGCTTTTCGCTCGTCCATATGAATGAAACGAACCTGAAACGAAGGGAAATCGTCGAACGGTTTCTTCACGAGCGGGCTCGCCATGAAAAGCTCAAGAATTCGATCGAAGGGTTCTTCACCCCACTTTGAAGACACCCTCGTAACGCGCATGGTTTGGTAAGTATCGCCGAAGCGACGCACGAACACGTAGGCTTCCTCTTTTGGTTTCTCGGGGTCGAAGAAATCCAGCTCGCACCATTCGGGAAGATTCGCGAGCAATCGCGAAGCCGATTTCAAAGTAAACTCAGCCGTCGGTTGGTATCCATATCCGCCCCCCCCGCTCTTGAGGAGCCGGAACCCGTTTATGCCTGAGGCATAGTCTGCGGTTGTCATCTTTTCCCCTCCAGATTGGGGCGGGCTCCGAACAATGGCAAGGTGGAATGGGGATTTCGGAGGCTAGTACTGATCGCGAGAAGTTGGCTCCCGGCGGGATTATGAATCCCGTGGTCTTCCATTTGAAACACTCCTAAGCTCTTAACTGTGAATATTTCCTGGCGGGACTCAAAGTCCCGTGTCTTTGATGCAAAAATTTGTAAACAAAAAGCAATCCTGAAGTCCTAAGCCGCTGGACCATAGCCGATAGCACCACCGAAACGTGTATCTAAACATTGGTTACGTTTTTTTCTGTAACACAAGCGTAATTGTGTTTCTACTACTTTCGTAACTATCTGTTCCACCGCCAGTAATGGTGCCCGGAGCCGGGGTCGAACCGGCACGACTTTTGAGGTCGCGGGATTTTGAGTCCCGTGCGTCTGCCAATTCCGCCATCCGGGCGACGCGAAGGACTCAATCTAGGAAGGGCTGCCTTCTTGTCCACGAAAAAGCCGCAGAATTGCCGGCGCTTGAACCACTGATCTTCACTTATTTGCACTGATCCTATCCCTCCGGCATCAGTGCCCATCAATGTCCATCAGTGGTTAACTCCTCCGGTTTCAGTTCTTCACGCTTGTTTCATCCCCTCCCTCCGTTTCCTCGGTGCCTCCTGTAAAACCCGGCCCGGCCTTGGCTCTTGTGGTTTTCGATTGCCCGACGAAAGAGGATTGATCCCCGCCCGCCGGGCCGCTGACTTGGCCGCACGCCATGCTCCAATCGCTTCGGATCAAAAACCTCGCCCTCCTCGAGGAGGTCGCCCTCGACTTCGAGGCCGGGTTTACCACCGTCACCGGCGAGACCGGCGCGGGCAAGAGCATCCTCCTCGGTGCCCTGTCGCTCCTCTCCGGCGCCCGGGCGGACAAGACGGTCATCCGCCAGGGCGCGCCCGCCTGCGAGGTCGAGGCGGCCCTGTTTTTCAGTGACGACATAAAAATCAACGGCCTCCTCGCCGAGCTTGAGCTGCCCCCCTGCGAAGAGGGTGTGCTCCTGCTCAAGCGCAGCCTCCCCCGCGACAAGCCGCCTAAAATCACCGTGAACGGCAGCCTGGCCACACTGGCCGCGCTTGCCCGGCTCGGCGAGCATTGGATCGATTTCCACGGCCCGGGCGAGCCCCGCCGCCTCCTCAAGGAAGCCTGCCAGCTCGAACTGCTGGATCTCTTTGGCCGCTCCGGCCACGCGCTGGTCGCCTACCAGGAGAAGTATCGCGCGTGGCGCGGGCTGCTCGACGCGCGCGACCAGCTCGCCCACGAAACCAAACTGGCCCCCGACCAGCTCGCGTTTCTCCAAAACCAGCTCGGGCGGCTCGACGCCCTGGAGCTGACCGCCGAAGCCGTCGAGGCGCTGGAACGCGACAGCCAGCGCGCCAGCCGCGCCCAGGAGCTGATGACGCTGGCCGAGAGGCTGGCCAATGGGTTGACCGGCGATGACGGCTTGCAGACCCGGCTGGCCGGACTGGTGCGCGAGGCCCGCCAGCTCGCCGCCCTCGACCCCGCCAGCCAGACGCTGGCCGACCGGCTGGGCTCGACCGCGATCGAACTCAACGATCTCGGCGCAGAGTTCGCCGCGCTGGCGCAGTCGCTGGTTTATGACCCCGAGCAGGCGGCGGAGCTGGAGGCCCGGCTCAACACGTGGCTGGAGGTGAAACGCCAGCACGGCGGCGACCTCGCGGCGGTGCAGGCAGCGCGCGAGGCACTCCGCGGGCGGCTGGAGGCGCAAGGGGATCTCGCCGGTGCTCTCGTCCGGCTTGAAGGCCAGATCGCCGCGACTGCCCGGGCGGTGAAAACCGCCGGCCACGCCCTCCGTCTCCTACGGGAAAAGGCGGCCAGGGAGCTGGCCAAGGCCGCAGCGACAGGCATCGCCCAGCTCGGATTCCGCAAGGCCGATTTTGCAGTGCGCATCGTCCCGCTGACTGAGCCCGGTCCCACGGGTGACTGCGGGGCAGAGTTTCTGTTTTCACCCAACGTGGGAGAGCCCTTGCTGCCTCTCAACCGGGTGGCGTCGAGCGGCGAGCTCGCCCGGGTGATGCTGGCGCTCAAAACCGTGCTGGCCGACCTCGACGAGGTGCCGGTGCTCGTTTTTGACGAAGTGGACGCAAATGTCGGCGGCGAGATCGGCCGGGTGGTGGGTGAGAAGATGGCCGCCATCGCGCAGGACCGCCAGGTCTTCTGCGTGACCCACCTCCCGCAGGTGGCCGCCCAGGGCGACACCCATTACGTGGTGACCAAGGACGAGGCCAAGGGCCGGACCGTGGTGAGCATCACCCCGCTGCATACCAAGCGGCCAGCCCGGGTGGCCGAGCTGGCCCGGATGCTGGGCGACCGCAACGCGAAGAGCGCCCTGGCCCATGCGGATGAACTGCTGGGCGGGCGGTAAGCCTGAATAAATTTAACGCAAAGGCGCTGAGACGCTGAGGCGCAATGCCCAATATTCCCTCTGCGCCTTCGTGCCTTTGCGTTGATGGATTGGTTCTAACTGGTCGCACGGATGGTGATTTCCTTTCGAACCAGCCCGGTGCGCTGATTCAGTGGTAATGAGGTGGCCCCAGAGGTCACGGAGCATACCACTCGCGCTATCGAACCACAGGGATGACCCTCTCACCCAGCGGTGACAGTAGAATCTGCGGCTGGTCCATTGCCTCCTCTGTGAACTCGGCGTTTATCTCTGTGGCTGTGTGTCCAACTGCCGAGTAGCCTGATCCCGGGCGAGGTTGGGATCACTTCGCCGCGGCGGCGGTGATCAGCTCCCCAAAGCTCCGTGCCTCCAACGAGGCGCCGCCAATGAGGCCGCCGTCGATGTCGGTTTGCGCGAGCAACTCGGGGGCGTTGGCGGGCTTCATCGATCCGCCGTAAAGGATGCGGATCTTCTGGGCCACCGGCTCGGTGAAGAGCTTCGCCAGCAGCATGCGGATGAACGCGTGGACCTCCTGCGCCTGCGCGGTCGTGGCCACCTTGCCGGTGCCAATGGCCCATACCGGCTCGTAGGCGATGATGAGGTCGGCCGCCGCCTCCCGCCCCACCCCTTCCAGGCCCGCCTCGACCTGCGTCTGCACGACCTTGAGCGTGGCGCCGGCCTCGCGCTCGGCCAGAGTCTCGCCGACGCAGAAAATCGGGCGGAGCTGGTTCTTGAGCGCGGACAGCACCTTCAGGTTGATGAAAGCGTCCGTCTCGCCAAAGAGGGCGCGCCGTTCGCTGTGGCCGAGGATGACATGGCTGACAAAGAGGGCGCGGAGCATGTCGGGCGAAATCTCGCCGGTGAACGCGCCGCTTTTTTCCGGATGCAGGTTCTGCGCCCCCAGTTTGACGGTGGAGCCGTCGAGCACCTTGCCGACGCTCTCGGTCGCCGTGAAGGGCGGGCAGATGACGATGTCCACGTCGGTGCGCTGGCCGGCGGCGGCGACGATCTCGCGCGCGAGCGCGACGGCATCGGCGGGGGTCTTGTTCATCTTCCAGTTGCCGGCGATGAGTTTTTTGCGGTGGGTCATGGAGATGGTTTTAGCGCAAAGGCGCAAAGATGCAAAGTTCGGAAAAGAAGTTTGGTTTCAAACTGAGGCGTCCTGGCGTTGAATCTGGCTCAGACTTCCAAAAAGGCGACGCCGGGGAGGACCTTGCCCTCGAGGAACTCGAGGCTCGCACCGCCGCCGGTCGAACAGTGGGTGACCTTGTCGGCGACCTTGAACTTTTTCGCGGCCGTGGCGGTGTCGCCGCCGCCGACGACCGTGGTGGCCCCGAGGGCGGTCGCCTCGGCGATCGCCGCGGCCATGGCCTTGGTCGAGCCGGAGAATTTCTCGAACTCGAACACGCCGGAGGGGCCGTTCCAGATGATGGTCCTGGCCGCCAGGATGGCCTCGCGGTAAAGGGCGACGGACTGCGGGCCGGCGTCGAGACCCTGCCAGCCGGTGGGAATGCCGGTGGCGTCCGTGGCCGGCTGCGTGGCAGCGTCAGGGGCGAATTTGTCGGCGCAGACGTAGTCCACCGGGAAAATCAGCCGCACGCCGCGGGCCTTGGCGTCGGCCACCAACTGCTGGACAATCTTGGCGCCCTCGGCGTCAAAGAGGCTGTCGCCGATGGCCATGCCATCGACCACCTTTTTGAAGGTGTAGGCCATGCCGCCGCCGATGATGATCGCGTCAGCCTTGGCCAGGAGGTTTCGGATGAGCGGGATCTTGTCGGCGATTTTCGCGCCGCCGAGGATGGCGAGGAGCGGGCGTTGGGGATGGTCGAGCACGGCGGCGAACGCCTTGAGCTCGGCCTCCATCAGAAAACCGGCGGCTTTTTGCGGGAGTGCGACGCCGACCATGGAGCTGTGGGCGCGGTGCGCGGTGCCAAAGGCGTCGTTCACAAACACGTCGCCGAGCTTGGTCAGCGAGGCCCGGAAAGCCGCGACGGCGGCGGGATCGGCCTTCTGGGACGTGCCGTCCTCCAGCTTCACCTTACCCTCCTCCTCCAGGTGAAAACGGAGGTTCTCCAGCAACACGACCTGCCCGGGGGCGAGCCGGGCGCAGGCGGCCTCGACCACGGGACCGACGCAGTCGTCGAGGAAAATAACCGGCTGGCCGAGGAGCTTGGCGAGCTCGTCGGCGACCGGCTGCAGCGAGAACTTGGCGATTTTCTTCCCGTCAGGCCGGCCGAGGTGCGACATGAGCACCACCGATGCGCCCTGGGCGAGCGCGTGCCGGATCGAGGGCAGCGCGGCGGTGATGCGCTGGGTGTTGGTGATCGCCCCGGTGACCTTGTCCTGCGGGACGTTGAAGTCCACGCGCATGAGCACGCGTTTGCCGGCCAGATTGAGGTCGCGGATGGATTTGTAGGGCATGGGGCGGAGAAGTTTAAAGGCTGAAGGGTTGAAAGGTTGAAACGGAATCGCCTGCAAGCAGGTCCCTGCCACGGAGACTGAACAGCCGAGGCTTGGCGCTAGTTTGGCCTTTTAGCCCTTCAGTCTTTCAGCCTTTGCGGGCCCGGCGCGCTTACAGCCCGGCGGCGATTTTCTTCGTGAGATCCACGACGCGGTTGCTGTAGCCCCACTCGTTGTCATACCAGGAGACGAGCTTGAAGAACTTCGGGTTGAGCTCGATGCCGGAGCCGGCGTCGAAGATGGACGAGTGGTTGTCGTGGATGAAATCCGAGGAGACGACTTCGTCGCTCGTGTAGGCGAGGATACCCTTGAGGTAGGTCTCGCTGGCGCGCTTCATCGCCTCGCAGATTTCCTTGTAGCTCGTCGCCTTCACGGTCTTGACGGTGAGATCGACGACGGAGACAGTGGGCGTCGGCACCCGGAACGACATGCCCGTGAGCTTGCCCTTCACCTCGGGGCACACGAGGGCGGTGGCCTTGGCGGCGCCGGTGCTCGCGGGAATGATGTTGATCGCGGCGGAACGACCGCCCTTCCAATCCTTCTTCGACGGGCCGTCCACCGTCTTCTGGGTGGCGGTGTAGGAGTGAATCGTTGTCATCAGCCCCTCCTCGATGCCAAAGCCCTCCTTGAGCAGGACATGGACGACGGGCGCGAGACAGTTGGTGGTGCAGGAGGCGTTGGAGATGATGTGATGCACCGCGAGGTCGAGCTTGGAGTCGTTGACCCCCATGACGACGGTGATGTCCTCGCCCTTGGCGGGGGCGGAGATGATGACCTTTTTCGCGCCGGCGACGAGGTGGCCCTTGGCCTTCTCGGCATCGGTGAAGAGACCCGTGGACTCGATGACGAGCTGCACACCCAGCTTGGCCCAGGGGAGCTCGGCGGGGGATTTGGCGGAAACCACCAGGATATCCTTCCCGTTCACCACGAGGACATCGTCCTCCAGCTTGTCGGGCGAGGACTTCTTGGAACTGACGGTGCCGACAAACTTGCCCTGGGTGGAGTCGTATTTGACGAGATAGGCCAGGTTGTCGGCGGGGACGATGTCGCCGACGGCGACCACGTCGAACGTGGTGCCAAGGAGGCCCTGCTCAACGAGGGCGCGGAAAACGAGGCGGCCGATGCGGCCGAAACCATTGATGGCGACTTTGACAGGCATGGGAGGCGGAGGATGACGGTGGTGGTTGGGAGAGGACAGGTGAGACCGTGCGACGGGCGCACGGAAACGAGAGCGAAGCTAGCGGCGTGCCGGAATGCAAGGAATTTGGCACGGGGTTCGCCCGGGTGGGCACGGCCGATTCACGAAGGAAGGGATGGGGCGACCACAAGGAGGGGCCTTCGCCTCTGACCCACCAAACCAAAACCTGTAACCACTTATGCACACTAATTTACACTGATCCGATCCTCAGCATCAGTGTTCATCAGTGACCATCAGTGGTTGAAATCCGACGGTTAGAAAAGTTCTCATCCAAGTTTTCCAAGAGTTATTGGGTTATTCATAATCATTGGGTTGGAGTCATCCATGAATCGGCACTGGCGGGTGGGCCGGATATGGACAGGTTCAATTGCAGCCGGGGTCGCTGACCCTGGTGCCAGGTCAGCCGGATCGGACCGGGGTCATCCGCCTACGCCCAAACTGCGGTGCGACCAGCCGACGCCGGCTACAATCCGGACGGCAACCGGGTTTTCCAGGCCGCGACAATTTGGCGGACAATCTCGCCCAGTGAAACAGTGATGTCCCATCCGGGAAAATGCGCGCGCATCTTGCGCAGGTCGGAATAGTAGCAGATATGGTCGCCCGCCCGGTTTTGGTCCACATAGGTGTGGACCTGGGCGCGGCCGGAGGCCGTTTCCGCGAGTTGAAAGGCTTCGATGATGGAACAGGCGTTGGCCTTGCCGCCGCCCAGATTGTAGACCTCGCCCGCCCGCGGCGCGGCGACAAACGCCGCCATGAAGCGCGCCACGTCGAGGGAGTGGATGTTGTCGCGCACCTGTTTGCCCTGGTAGCCGAACACCCGGTATTCGCGGCCCTCCAGGTTGCACTTTACCAGGTAGCTGAGAAACCCGTGCAGTTCGACCCCGCTGTGGTTCGGCCCGGTGAGGCACCCTCCGCGCAGCGCGCAGGTCGGCAGCCCGAAGTAACGGCCGTATTCCTGCACCATCACGTCCGCCGCAACCTTGCTGGCGCCAAACAGCGAATGTTTCGACTGGTCGATGGTGAAGGTCTCCGGGATGCCCTGCGCAAACACCGGATCGGCGTAGTCCCAGCGCGTGGGCTCCTCCCGCAGGGCGATTCGGTTGGGCGCGTCGCCATAGACCTTGTTGGTGCTCATGTGCACGAACGGCGCCTCCGGCGCGGCCTGGCGTGCCGCCTCGAGGAGGTTCAGTGTCCCGGTGGCGTTGGTGTCAAAGTCGTCAAACGGGATCGCCGCCGCCCGGTCATGCGACGGTTGCGCGGCGGTGTGGATGATGACCGCAGGTTTGAGGGTTTTGACCAGCGCGAGCACCCCCGCCCGGTCCCGGATGTCGAGCTCATGGTGCTGAAACCCCGGCAGGTCGCGGACGAGCCGGGCCTGGTTCCATCGCGTGTCACCCGGCGCGCCGAAAAAAACGGCCCGCTGGTTGTTGTCCACGCCATGGACGGTGTAGCCGAGCTCACGGGTGAAGTGCGCGCAGACCTCGGAGCCGATGAGGCCGGAGGAACCGGTGACAAGGAGGGATTTGGCCATGCGGGAGAACCCGTTTTGCGAAACCAGACCGCGCCTGTCGAGTCCGCAATCATGGGATGGAACAGCGCCTATTCACGAAAGGAAGAATATCGAGGCCACAAAGGCTTGGCGTTCGGCCATGACCTCATCAGACAAAAACCTGTAACCACTTATGCACACTAATTTACACTTATCCGATCCTCTGAATCAGTGTTTATCAGCGTCCATCAGTGATTCAAATCAGCCCGTTCGAAAAGTTTTCGTACCGGGTTTCTGAAATGTTTTGTCTCTCATGATCATTATTTTATGTCCTGCATGAATCGGCGCTGGGGGTGGAAGGTGAACGAACCGGCTCACAGGAGTTGGAGGTACCAGCAGAACGTAACGTGTGCGCCCGCAACACGTCATCCAACTCATGGACACGCCCAGGCCCCCGCTACGGCCAGCACAGCGGTGGCTTCGTTTTGGATTCTGGTTCGGTGTGGGCTGGTTTTTACTCGGGCAAGTCATCGACTTTGGCCCGGGCGGGACGGCGGTGAAGGGTTACTTTATCTGGTGCGCGTCTTTCCTGCTCCTCGGACTGGGCGTCCCCCGCTGGTCGTACCGCATCGCCGCCCTGCTGCTCATAGTGGTGTGCTTGGCCATCGCGGTTATTGGTTGACCGACTCAGCTTCAGCCTAAGGCCGCTCAACCCGGGCCGGCCCCAGCCGGCCGCCCCCAGCGCTTGAGTGCGATCCCCGTGAGCGACCGGGCGCAACCCTCGATGCCGTCGCGCGGGCCGGCATAGACCAAATCGCCACCATCCGCCCCGCCACCGGGGCCGAGGTCGATGAGCCAGTCGGCCAGGTTGATCACGTCGAGATTGTGCTCGATCACGATCACCGTGTTGCCCTGGTCGCGCAGCTTGAAGAGCAGGTCCATCAGGTTCTGAATGTCCACCCAGTGCAGGCCGGTCGTCGGCTCGTCGAGGATGTAGAGCGTGCCGCCCTGCTGGCGCTTGCTGAGCTCGAGCGAGAGCTTGAGCCGCTGCGCCTCGCCGCCGGACAGGGTAGTCGCAGGCTGCCCGAGCTTGAGGTAGCCCAGCCCCACCGCGTCGAGCGTCGCCAGCTTGTCGATGACCCGCGGAATGTTGCGAAACAGGGTAATCGCCTCCCGCACCGTGAGGTCGAGGACATCGGCGATGGATTTCCCATGAAACAGGATTTCCAGGGTCTCGCGGTTGAACCGCCGCCCGCCGCAACTGGGGCACGGGGCGTAGGCGTCGGCCATGAACTGCATGTCCAGCTTGATCACCCCGTCACCCTGGCAGCGCTCGCAGCGGCCGCCCCGGACATTGAACGAGAAACGGCTCGCCTTATAGCCTCGCACCTTCGCCAGCGACACCTGCGCGTAGAGATCCCGCAGCAGGTCCAGCAGCTTGGTGTAGGTGGCGGGATTCGAGCGTGGGCTCCGGCCAATGGGCTCCTGGTCCACCTGCACCAGCTTCTCAAAAAACTCCAGGTGCTCCAGGTGACGGTGTTTGCCGGGGAGGCTCTTCGCGCCGTTGAGCTTCCGCGCGGCGGCCGCGGCCAGAATGTCGTTCACCAGGGTGCTCTTGCCCGAGCCGCTCACCCCGGTGACCACGGTCAGCAGCCCGACGGGGAAGCGCGCGTCAATTCCGCGCAGGTTGTGCTCACGCGCCTCGCGCACGGTGACATAGGCCCCATCGGGCACCTTGGTTTTCGCTTCCTTGGTGACCTGTTGCTGGCGGGAGAGATAGGGTCCGGTGCGGGTCTGCCTGGCCGGCGCGGCGATCAGCGCCGCCGGCGTCCCCTGGAACAGCAGGTGTCCGCCCTCGGTGCCCGCACCGGGCCCGAGCTCGATTATCTCGTCGGCCGCCAGCATGGTCTCGGCGTCGTGTTCAACCACCAGCACGGTGTTGCCCCGGTCCCGCAGCCCCCGGAGCTGGCCGATAAGCCGCTGGTTGTCGTGCGGGTGCAGGCCGATGCTCGGCTCGTCGAGCACGTAGATGACCCCCATCAGCCCCATGCCGAGCTGGGTGGCGAGCCGCACCCGCTGCGCCTCGCCGCCGGAGAGCGTGCCGTAATCGCGGTCGAGCGTCAGGTAGCCGAGGCCGGTGTCCAGCAGGAAGCGCAGCCGCTGCTCGATACCGTTGACGACCTCGCCCAGGGCGGGGTTGGTCGCCAGCGCGGCGGCCAGCCGGGCCGCGACCGCGTGTGCGGCGGTCACGTCGAGGGCCATAAAGGAGGGAAAGGTGATTGCCTCCGGTCCGAATTGGGGACGCGACGCCGCTCCATATTCAATCCGCACGGCCGCGCTGCGCGGATTCAACCGCGCCCCGCGGCAGGTGGGGCACGGCCCACTCACCATGAAGGTCGTCAGCCGCGCCTGGAAGCCCTCGCTGTCGGTGTGGTAAAAGCTTTCCTCGAGGTCCGCGATCACGCCCTCAAACGGCCCCGCCTTCGCAGTCCGCATCCGGCGGAGCTTGAAGGCAAATTGCCGCTCGCCCGCACCGTGCAGAATGGCGTGGCGCGTCTTTTCGGGCAGGTCCCGCCAGGGCACATCCGCGTCGAAGGGTAGTTGCTCGGCGAGCTGCTTGAGCAGGGCGTTGTGCTTGATGATGAGATTTTTTCCACCGATGCGCCATGGCTTGAGCGCACCCTCGCGGATGGACTTGGTCGGATCGGGCACGATCAGCTCGGGCACGAAGCGCAGTTTGCGGCCCAGTCCGCCGCAGTCGGGACAGGCGCCCTCGGGATGGTTGAACGAGAAATGTTTCGGCGTGAGCTTCTCAAACGTGTCGCCGCACACCTCGCACGCGAGCGCCTGGGAAAGCCCCAGTTCGCGCCATTCCGCGTCAGGAGATTTCTGCGCGAGCACCATCGCCCGGTCCTTCCCCTCGCGGAAGGCCAGTTCGAGGGAGTCGGCGAGGCGGCTGTGCTGGTCGGCGTTGGCGACGAGGCGGTCCACCACCAAGTCCACCGCCACCTCCCTGGGGCCGGAAGGCACGAGGTCCGGGTCGTCCAGGTTCCTGACCACGCCGCCGATCCGCACCCGCTGAAATCCCCGCTGGCGCAGTCGCGGCAGCTCGTCGCGCAGCACGGCGGGCTTGGCCCGCAGCACCGGGGCCAGCAGCATGAGGCGCTCGCCCGAAAATTCACCCAGGACCCGCGCCACATTGTCGTCGAGTGAGCGCCGGACCACCCTGCCCCCGTCCTTGGGACACACCTGGGCGCCGTGGAGCGCCCAGAGCAGGCGCGCGTAGTCGGCGATCTCGGTCACGGTCGCAATGGTGCTGCGGGGCGAGTCGCCGCCGGTGCGCTGCCCGATGGCGAGCACCGGGGACAGGCCGTGGATGAAGTCCACGTCGGGCCGGGGGAGCTGGTCGAGGATCTGGCGCGCCTGGGTCGAAAGCGACTCCATGTATTTGCGGTGGCCCTCGGCGTAGATGGTGTCGAAGGCGAGCGACGACTTGCCCGAACCGCTCGGCCCGGTGACGACCACGAGCTTCCCCCGCGGGAGCCGCAACTCGAGGTTCTTCAAGTTGTGCTCGCGCGCGCCTTTGACGTGGAGATGGGTCGCGGCCGGCATGGGTGCTACCCGCAACTTACCAGAAACCGGGCGGGGGCAAACGGATTTCGTGCGGGGGGGGGCCAAGCGGCAACCCCCGGTCAAATAAAAACCGCCGATCAATCCATTAACGCGAAGACGCAAAGACGCAAAGGCGCAGAGGGGAATATTGGGCTCTGCGCCTCTGCGTCTTCGCGTTCCATGTTCGTCAAGGCTTTTTCCACTTCGCCAAGGTTACGGCGAACTGGGAACGAGCGGAAGGAAACCTAGGAGGTCGGGGCGGGGCTGGTGCAATCCACCGTGCCACGCGGGAGCCAGAGGGCGCTGATCGCGGCGAGAAAGGCGATCGCGCTTGACCAGAGCAGGGCGACGCGGAGGTCGTCCGGGGCCTGTTTGGCGAACACGATTTGCACCCCGGCGGCCGCGAGGCGGCCGATGTTGAAACAGAAGCCCGCCCCTGACGTGCGCAGCAGGGTTGGAAACAGCGGCGGCAGATACATCGTGAACAGCCCGAACACGCCGGAGAAAAACCCGGTCAACGGACACCAGAACCAGGCCAGCTCGCCGAAACCGCGCGGCACGATAAACGCACCCGCCATGGCACCGCCCAGACCGACAAAGCAGATCAGAATCGCCCGGGGGTTGCCCAGCCGGCGGGCCAGCCAGGCGGCGAAAAAGTTCCCGGCCACCGACACCGCGATGACGGTGAAGAACGCGGCCGTGATGAGCGACGTGATCTGTTCCTTCGGCGTATGGCCGTCCGTCTCAAGCAATTTGCGGAGGTGTTGCGGATGCCAGAACTGGAACAGCCACCAGACCGAGAGGCCGAGCGCGCAAACGACGGTCGTGATCCAGGTGGTGCGGGCCACGTCGCCACGGAAAAGATCGCGCACCCCCGGCTTGACGACGGAGGAGGCCTCGGCCGCCTGCCACGCGGCGGTCTCCGGCACCTTGCGGCGGATCCAGAAAACGAACAAGGCGGGCAGCACGCCGATGAGAAAAACATAACGCTCGGAGTGCTCTGGCAGCAGCGGCAGAAACGACCAGACAAGCGTGGCCGCGACGAGGATGCCGACATTCACGCCGGTTTGCAGGATGGCGGCCAGCCACGGGCGCCAGGCCCGCGGCCAGGTCTCGGACAGCAGCGAGGCGCCGACCGCCCACTCGCCGCCAATGCCGAGCGCCGAGACAAAGCGGAAGATCATGAGCTCCCACCAGTTTTGCGCGAAGGCGCACAGGCCCGTGCAAATCGCGTAGGTCAGCACGGTGAGGGCCAGCGTGCGGCTGCGGCCCAGGCGGTCGCCGAGCCGGCCGAAAAACGATCCGCCGAGCGCCCAGCCGATGAGAAACGCGGCCTGAATGTAGCCCTTCTTCTCGGTGAGGGACACATTCTGGTCATGGGTCAGCAGCCCGCCATTGGTCGTGTTGAAAAGGAGGTAAAGGACCAGCGGCCCGGCGACGAGCGTGTAGAGATGCAGCTCGAGGCCATCGAACAGCCAGCCCAGCCAGGCGGCGATGCCGGATTTCCATTGGTACGGGGTGATTTCGCGGAGCGTGGCGGCCTCACGGGGCGCCGGGGCGGGGTTGGGCATCCGGACGAGCGTGGGAAGCGGTCGGGCGGCGGCAAGGATAGAAATTCCGTCCATGCCACTCTGTCCCCCGCTCTTTCTCTTTCCTCTTTATCTTTATCTTTCGTCAGGAGTGGAGTCGGCGGCGACCACTACTCCCTGCCGGGTCACGGCGTCGCCAGCCTTGGCACGAACCGCGGACATACCGGATTGGACACGCTGACGGGTGCGCCGACCTGCGTGAGTCGCCCAGTGTCGGCGTCGACCTTGAAGACCACCGCGTTGTCGCTGTCCTGATTGGTGCAGATGATCCATCCGCCGGTCGGGTCGAGGCTGAAGCCGCGCGGGGTCTTGCCACCGGTGGGGATGTTTTGCACCAAGGTCAAACGGGCCGTGGCCTGATCCACGGTGAAAACCGCGAGACTGTTGTCCCCCCGGTTGGAGGCGTAGAGAAACCGGCCCGAGGGATGGATGCCGATCTCCGCGCAGGCGCTCTGGCCCTTGAAGTCGGCCGGTAGCGTCGAGGCCGTCTGAAATTCGGTGAGAGCCCCCAAGGATGCGTCCCAATTGAAGGCCGTCACGGTGTTGGCGAGTTCGCTCGTGACATAGAGCACTTTCCCGGAAGGCGCGAAGGCCAGATGCCGCGGTCCGGAGCCGGCCTTGAGACTGACAAAGGCGGGGTCGTTGGGGGTGATCGCGCCGGTTTTGTCGTCGAAATGATAGACGAGGACCTGGTCCAGACCGAGGTCGCAGGTGAGGGCAAAGCGGTTGGTCGGGTCGGTGATGATCGAGTGGGCATGGGGCGAGGACTGGCGCGAGGGGTTCACGCTGTGGCCGGTGTGCTGATCGAAGCCGGTGCGCGCGCCGAGGGACCCGTCGGGCAGAATGGGCAGGACGGCCACACTCCCGCTGTTGTAATTGGCCACCAGGACGAAGCGGCCGCTGCCATCGAGGCTGAGGTAGGTGGGCATGTTGCCACCGGACAACTGCGTGTTGAGCGCAGTGAGCCGTCCGGTGGCGGGATCGACGGCGAACGCGCTCACGCCGCCCCCTCGCTGACCCGGCAGATTGTCCACGGAATCGCAGGTGTAGAGATGGCGGCCATCGGCCGACAACGCCTGGTAGGACGGCGAAGTGGTGGCCGCGTCCAGCGCGGGCACGGTCAGTGCACCGGTAACCGCGCCGAACTCCCCGAGCGATACTCCGCGATTGGCGCCGCCCCGGCTGGTACCGAAAAAGACGTGAAAGCCGGTCGCAGGCCCAACCACGGGGACGGGCGCGTTGGGAGCGGCGCCGCCGAGGGACGCGAACAGCGCACCCAGAGCAGGGAGGAGAAGGCAGGGGCGGGGTGAAATCATGCGTGCAGCATGGAATGGTGGGTCCGGTCGGCAAGGGAGAACCGGCGCAGCTCAGTTTCGGGACCGGAGTAAAAGTGAGACCCTTAATGGCTGGACAGGCGTGGGGCAAACTTCTCAAAGTCGTCCTTTACCCTATGAAAACGTTTCTCCCCAAGATTCTGCTGACGGTGGCCGTCGCATTGGCCGGATTGGTGGCGGGCTGCTCCGGCCCCGGCACCGGAACCGCGAGTTCATCCAGGCCGGCGGAGCCGGCCCTGTCAGACGCGGTGACCCTCCAGTCGGGCTGGCAGTTGCAGGACATCGCCAAGGTGCCCGACAAGGGCGACGCGATCTCCACGGCCGGTTACACGCCGGCTCACTGGCTCCAGGCCACCGTGCCGGGCACCGTGCTCACCAGCCTCGTCAACGACGGGGTCTATCCCGAGCCGCTCTACGGCGAAAACAACCGGACCATCCCCGAGAGCCTCTCCCGCACCTCCTACTGGTATCGCACCCAGGTCAACGTCCCGCTCACCTTCACGGGCCGGCAGGTCTGGCTGAATTTCGAGGGCATCAACTACACCGCCGAAGTGTGGGTCAACGGCCACAGCCTCGGCAACATCCGGGGCGCGTTCACCCGCGGGAAATTCAATGTCACCCCGTTCGTGCGGCCGGGCCAGATGACCGTGGTGGCCGTGCTGATCCAGCCGCCGCCGCATCCCGGCACGCCCCGCGACCACACCCAGGCCTCGGGCACCATCACCAACGGCGGCATCCTCTCGCAGGACGGACCCACCTTCATCGACACCCAGAGCTGGGACTGGATCCCGGTCATCCGCGACCGCGACATGGGCATCTGGCAGAAGGTCACCCTCGCCGCCAGCGGCGCGGTGATCATTGAAAATCCGCTGGTCACGTCCCATCTCCCGCTGCCGCGCACGGACACCGCCGACCTGTCCGTCGAGGCCACGGTCCACAACGTCACCGCCGCCCCGCAGTCCGGTGCGCTCACCGGCGAATTTGAAGGTGGCAGCTTCTCGGTGCCGGTCACCCTGGCGGCCGGCGAGTCCAAGCTGATCAAACTCACCCCCGCCAGCACTGCGGTGCTGCATGTCGCCAACCCGCGCCTCTGGTGGCCCAACGGCTACGGCAAGCCGGAGCTCTACTCGCTGCACCTGAGCTTTGCACTCGGCGGGGCGCCCTCCGACTCCCGCGACGTGAGCTTCGGCATCCGCGAGATCACCTACGCCCTGCCCGGCAGCGACAACCTCGCCCTCTCCGTCAACGGCGTGCCCGTCATGTGCAAGGGCGGCGACTGGGGCATGGACGAGGCGATGAAACGCATCCCGCGCGAACGGCTGGAGGCACAGATCCGTTTCCACCAACTGGCCAACGTAAACATGATCCGCAACTGGGTCGGCCAGAGCACCGGCGAGGATTTTTACGACCTGTGCGACCGCCACGGCATCATGATCTGGGACGAGTTTTTCGAGCCCAACCCCAGCGACAGCGGCCGGCGCGAGGCGGGCGTGAACAATGACAGCCTCGATGTGCGCGACATCCCGATGTATCTCGCCAACGTCCGCGAGAAGGTGCTCCGTTTCCGCAACCACCCCAGCATCGTGCTGTGGTGCGGCCGCAACGAGGGTGATCCCGGTCCGGCCGCCGTCGCCGCCGGCCTGCTGCAGATCATGAAGGAGCTGGAGCCGGTGCGCCTTTACCATCCCAATTCCAACGACGGAGCCGGCGTCAAATCCAGCGGCCCGTATGCGTGGCGCGTGCCGCAGGACTACTACACCTTTGGGGCGGCGGAGGCGTTCAAGACGGAGCTCGGCAGCGTCTCCATCCCCACGCTGGAGTCCATCAAGGCAATGATGCCGGAGAAGGACTGGAACACCATTAACGACGACTGGGCCATCCACGACCTGCTGCGCGGCGCGCAGTCAGCCCAGGGCCGGCTTTATCAGGATTTGCTCGCCCAGCGCTATGGCGTGTCGGCCAACCTCGCCGAGTTCGCGCGCAAGTCGCAGCTCGCCTGTTACGAGTCCTACCGGGCCATGTATGAGGGCCGTTTCGCCAAGCTGTTCAAGCCCGCCACCGGCGTGCTCACCTGGATGAGCAACCCCTCCCAGCCGAGCTTCGTCTGGCAATATTACAGCTACGACCTCGAGCCGCTGGCGTCGCTCTATGGCACCCAAAAGGCGTGCGAGCCCGTCCATGTGATGATGAACCAGGCCAACTTCAATCTCATGGTGGTCAACAACACCCCCGCCGCCCTCGCCGGGCTGACCGCCCGGGTCCGGGTGTTCAGCCTCGACGGCACCCTGAAGTCCGACCGCACGGTGCCCGTCACCGCGCCCGCCAGCGCCGTGACCGACGCCGGCGCGATTGTGTTTCCGACGGATCTCTCCCCCGTGCATTTCGTGAAACTGGAGTTGAAGAACGAGGCGGGCAGAACCGTTTCAGACAACTTCTACTGGCGTGCGCTGCCGGCCAACGCGGCGGACTACACCTCGCTCGACAAAATCGCCCCCGCCGCCCTCGACGCCAACATCGTGCGCCACGACGCCGACGGTCACTGCCTGCTCGACGTGACCCTCGCGAACCACGGTTCGTCGATCGCGGTGATGGCCCATCTCCAACTGCGTCGCGCGGACACGAATGCGCGGGTGCTGCCCGCCTATTACTCCGAGAACTTCGTCTCGCTCCTCCCTGGCGAGTCCCGCACGATCACGGTCGAGGCGGACGCCGGAAAGCTCGGCGGCGCACCGGCGCTCGTGATGCTTGACGGTTGGAATGACACCGTGAAAACGCAGTCCTTCCCCGGCGGCGTCAGCATCGCGCTGAACACGGACGCCCAGCCCGGAGGCCAGCCGCGCGGCGTGATCGGCAACCCGGCGGCGGTCAGCGCCGCCGGCGGGCGGCGCGGTGGTGGTGGGGCGGGCGGCGCGGGTGCCGC
>CAIYUN010000086.1 GCA_903929355.1 uncultured Opitutaceae bacterium | reverse complement strand
GTTGCAGAGCGAGCTGACCTCGATCAGCAGCGAGACCTTCAACGGTAAGGCGCTGTTCGGGTCCACCACCCTGGCCGTCTCCACGGTGGAGAGCGGGTCCACCACGTCGGAGGTCACACTGACCGCCGCGAACCTCGCCTCGACCGCCTCGGGCGGCGTCGGCGTGATCACAGCCGCCACGGGCAGCACCGCCCTCGGGACGGTGACGTTGCATAACATCACGGACGCGCTCGACACCGTCGCGGGCATGCGGGCCGCGAACGGCGCGGAGCAGAGTCAGCTCGGATTCGCGAGCACCCTGCTCACCACCAACCAGACGAACCTGGAAGCCGCCAACAGCCGCATCGCCGATGTGGATGTGGCCGCGGAATCCACGCAGCTGGCCCGGTGGAACACGCTGGTCCAAGCCGGCACGTCCATGCTGTCGCAGGCCAATCAGAGCGCGCAGAGCGTTCTGAAGCTGCTCCAGTAAGACTGCCAGTTGATGACATCCTGAAAGGGTCCTGGAACCCCGTCCGCCGCAAGGCGGGCGGGGTTTCACTTTTCACCCTGCCAGGGGCGACCGCTGCGGTTCTCCCGACGGTCAGGCCACCTTGGGCGCGGCTTCCACCCTTGGGGTCGTGCGGTCGCAGAGGAGGTCGAGGCGCCGCTCGATCTCGCCGACGGCGGTCCGCACCGGGAAATCCAGGGCGCGGCGCCGGCCGTTGCGCTGCAGCTCCTGAAACTTGGCGGGATTTTGCGCCAGCAGCGCGAGGCGTTGCGCCAACGCCTGGGCATCCGGCGCCGGAAAACGCAACCCATCCACCCCCTCCCGGACAATCTCGGCCGCGCCGCCGGTGCCGGAGGTGACGACCACCAGGCCGGCGGCCATGGCCTCCACTTGGGAGATGCCAAACGGCTCGTCAAACTGGCTGGGAAAGACCAGGACGTTGCTCCGGGCAAACAATGCGGCCAGCCCGGTGCGGTCCAGAAAGCCGGGGAATCGCACCCGGTCGCCCATGCCGTGTTGCGCCACAAACGCCTGGAGCCGTGCCAGGAAGGCGGGATCGGTGCTGTCCCCCGCGATCTCGGCGGTGAAATTTACGCCGGCGTGGTGCAGCCGGCCCAGGGCCTCCACCAAAACATGCGCCCCTTTGTAAGGCATCACCAGGCTGGCATACGCAATCCGCAGGGTGCTGGTGTCGGGATAAAAGTAGCGGAAGAAATTGTCGATGCGGGCGCCGGGGTAGAGGGTTTCGGTCCGGGCGGCGCTGTGGCCTGCCCGCCGGAAGATGGCACCGTTCCAGTTGCTGCACGGGGCCACCCAGTAACGGGGTGAAGCGGGTAGCTGGCCGGGCGCATATCCGGGCCCGGCGTTGGCGAGGGCGTGCAAAACCGGAAACCCGGCGGCCAGCACCGCGTGGAGCAATTCCGGACCGAGAAAGTCCAAGTTGCCCAGGAGCACCAAATCAGCGTCCAGCGCGAGCGCGGCCCCCACGACCTGACTGGCGTTGGCTGCCTCGATTTGCGCGAGCCGCGCCGGTTGTCCCACCGGCCGCGCCACACCTTCGCGCCACTCTCCCAGCAAGCCGAGCTCACGGGAGACGTTCGTTTCCAATCCAGACTCCTCCGGGGTGGGGTCCTTGCGCAGATAGGGCGCGTGGCCGCACAAAACCCGGACCTCGTGCCCGCGTAGCTGGAGTCCGTGGGCAAACTCCCACATCATCCGACCATATCCTCCCAGTTCCTCCGGTGGAAACAGGTTGGTGACCAGCAGAATCCGGCGGGGGCTGGAGGTGGCCGGGGTCAGGCGCTCGTCGGTGAGCACGCGGTAGGCGCCAATTTCGGGGAGATCCCCGTGGGTGGCGAGCAACCGCACCCTCAGCGCGTCAATGCTGGGTGGGAGTGGGGCGACCCGGGCCGCCTCCCCCAGCATGATGCAGGCGGCGGCGGGTTGGTTGGCTTTAAGGGCGCCACTGGCGAGCTGGAGCAGGGCTGGCTGGCAGTTGCGGTCGAGGGCAAGGGCTCGTTGCAGGGCTTCTTGATACAGCGTCCCATGTTTTGCCTGGCCAGCCAGTTCTGCGATGCTCAGGGCGTCTTCCGCCCGGCCGGCGTTGGCCAGGAGTTGCGCCAGCCGGGCGGCGGTAAATTTTGTCATGCCGGTGGCGCGCGCACTTTTGAGCCAGGCGCCGGGGTCGGTGAACTGATAATGTCCCGGGCTGGCGGCGGCATAGCCCCATTCGGTCAGCAAACTTCCCGCCGCCGCCGGCGCCAGCAGGTGCCGACCGCAGTACACCGCGAGGGCGGCGGGAAGCCCGGCCGGGTCGCCCGGCCACCACAAGACTTCGCTTCTGGCGGTGATTCCGGCGGGCACCCGGCTCGCCTCCGGCTCCACGGCGAGCGCCGGCCAGGCCAGCAGCTTCATCCGGGGCAGGTCTGCGACCACCTCCAAGGCCGTCAGCATTTCCCCGGGGCAGTAAACGTCCAACCGCTCGGCGCCTTGGTGCAGCGCCTGGAGCACTTCGTAGGCGGGCAGCAGCACTTCCGACGGATCGATCCCGCCCAGGTTGAAAACTTTGTTCAGCGGCGGCAGTTCATAGCGGGGATTCACCAAGCCGGAAAATACCAGGTCGTAGAATTCGCGTAGTTTCACCCTGGGGTGATGCGCGCGGACAATCTCGTTCTGGGCGGCGGTTCGGATCCGCCGGATGTCATCCGGCCGTGCCTGGTAGTGGCGGATTTTCTCGATCAGTTCCCCGGGTGTGCGCCAGGTGTCGAGGTGCTCTCCGGGGGTGAAAAGCAGGGGCAGCCCGGACGAGGCGGTGAGCTGGTCGGTGAGCAGAAAACCGCCCGCGGCCAGGGCTTCGAACACCCGCAGGTTGAGGTCACCGTTGAGGGAGATGTTCAGGGTGATCCGGGAGTCGGCGTAGAGGTCGGCCGTCTGCACCAAGGGGGCCGTGAGGACCTCGAGGGGCAGGCCGGCGGCGCTGACCTGGGCCAGCACCTTCCGGCGGTAGGGATGATGCGCCCCCACCTGGCCGACAAAGGTCAGCGGATGCGACGGGGCGGTGGAGATCGCCCGCGCCTGATAACCGTAATCGAGCGCCGGCAGCCAATGGACATTGTTGAACCCCGCTTCCTGAAACCACGTCGCATGATGGCGGGTGTGGTCCAGGATGATGAAATCGAACGGTTCCTCCGCCGCATACCGCAGGAGCTTCTGCAGGGGCTGGGTCAGGTGGTGGGTGTCGCCGACCAGGAGCACATGTGGGCAGTTGAACCGCGCCAGGCCGCGGGGAAAATTTCGCGCGGTGGCGTCGGCCTTGACGATGACGATTTCCGGCTTCTGCGCGAACGGCAGCCGGACGAGGATCTCCCCCGCGTCGAACGAACCCGCGGGGGTGCGCAACGCCAGGGTTCGGTCCGCGATCCGGGTGTCAGTGTCCGGACCGCAGAACACTTCCCGGCTGGAGAACAGCGGTCGCCGGTAGGTGTCCTGATGGGAGAGGAAAAACAGCAGGGTGTTCGGCGCCGGTAAATCTTGGCCGGAAACTTCATTGGGAAAGCGGGCGGAGGCCGGAAATGCGATCATGATGGGGGAACAATTGCATGATTCAGGCCATCCAGGTTGAGGATGTTATAACATACCTATGACGAAATACTTATAACATGAAATCTGAATGTCCTTTCCGATGCGCGCATCCGCATGGTCGCGGGGGAAGATTTTGCCGCTCCCCGGCTGAACTTCCGCAACGAAGAGGTGTTCAGGGCTGGGTGCAGCAGTTTGATGATGCATTTCGCGATCAAACTGGGGGCGTGTCGCCGACGGCACTGCCAAGATCGGGCGATGGAGCGCACCGAGGCCGACTGCGGCGGGCCAGAGTGGATGCGAGGGCACCGCCAACCTGAAATTCTCGCATCGGCCGACGACCAGAACCGTCAGCTTGCCCTTGCGGCGACTGTTCAAACCACGTCGTAGCGGCTGCGGATTAATTCAAAGCGCGCGGCCGCCAACAGGCAGAGGTCGTCCATTGCCTGCGGAGGCATCCCGAGCCGTTCGGCGACCCCGGGGGCGAGGCTGGGCTCAAAGCCGCTGCCCACGAGTCCGGCCTCGATGTGTTTGGCCACCTGGTTGGCCAAATGGGTGACATCGCAAATGACATCCCGGCCGTAGCCAGGCTGGTGATGGTGGACAATGCCCTGGATGATCCGGGGCGGCAGATTCCAACGCCGGGCGATGCGTCCCCCCAACTCAGCGTGATTGACGTTGAGCAGCAGCGACTCTGCGGCCAGTGGGTCGAGCAGATCGGCCTCCTGGGCGTGCCGGATCAGCCCGACGAGACTTGGGCTCAGGAAGCGGCCCATGACCAGTTTGCCCACATCATGCAGCAACGCCGTGGTGAACCCCTCCGGAGGCAGCTCGACCTGGCAGAACCCCTGGGCTGATTCTGCGCCCACCGCCGCCGCGACCGAATGCCGCCACAGGGCGCCTTCGTCGAGGCCGTAGGCGGGCAGGCTGGATTGGAGGATCGGTTTGACTCCGGCCGCGATCGCCATGTCCACCACCTGCTTGGTTCCCATCCGGGCCACCGCCTCGCGCACGGTGCCGATGGACACCGGACTGGCGCTGAAGGCGGAGTTCGCCGCCCGCAGTAATTGGATGGTCAGGGCCTGGTCAAACTCGATCAGGTCCGCGATTTCGTCCAAATTGGAATCCAGATTGTCTGCCATTTCCGCCAGACGCACCGTGGTGGGCGGAAGCGGGCCCAGGGCATCGGCTTGCGCGATGAGCTGCTTGAGGTCCACCAACTCAGTCCCCTTTCCCTTTCCGGAGGTCCTTTCCGGGCGCGGGTCCTGGCTGCGGTGGGTCAAGGGTCCAGCTCCACCCCGCCCGGGCAGGTCGGCGACATCCACGGAGCTTTCGGCGGGGTATTCTTGCAAAGCTTTTTCCATTCAGATTGATTCGGCCGGAAGGCGGAAAACTTTAGCGGAGATACAATGACCCGGTCGGCTTCCCCGAGTACGTAACCGCCAGCATCCCGAATCATCCCCAGCGTTGTCGCCTCCGTCGCGCGCGGGCTTTTCGGGATCGGCAGGGATGCCTGCACTGCTTTCAAACCCGCCAGTTCCGACTTCTTTCCGCCCTGCGCATCTGCCTTCAGGGTTTGGGGGCGGCGGTCATGGTGGTGACGGTGCCGTCCGGGGTGATTTTACGGATGGAGCCGTTGTCGCTGTCGGCGACGAACACATTGCCGGCGGCGTCCACCGCGAGGCCGCGCGGGGCGGCGAAGCGCGCGGTGGCGCCGGGGCCGTCGTCCGCACCGGACGAGCCGGGGACGCCGGCGAGCGTGGTGAGAACCCCGGCGGGGGTGATTTTGCGGATGAGGTTGTTGTCGGTGTCGGCGACGTAAATGTTCCCCGCTTGGTCCACGGCCAGACCGCGGGGGCCGGCGAGGGCCGGGGCGGGTTTGGCGTCCTTGTTGTTGGCAACCTGGAGGGCGATGGTGGTGACCACCCCGGCGGGGGTGATCCGGTGCACCGTGCCGCCTTCAGCGTCTGCCACGTAGAGGTTGCCGCCGGGATCCACGGTGATGGCACGCGGGCTGGCCAGGGCGATGGGAAACGGCGATGGCTTGGCGGTGACGGACACGGATGCTTTGGCGGGCGTGGCGTCGGCCGCGCGGAGGGCCGGGGTACTTAGCAGCCCGGTGGCGAGCACGAAACAGAGGGGGAGGAGGCGAACAGGCATGGGGGCAATAAAACGGGTTTCCGCCGCGACGACAAGGGCGGGCGGAGGGCGGAGGCTGGAAGCTGGAAACCAGATGGCAGAAGTCAGATGACAGAGGGCGAAGCCGGAGACCTTGCGGAAACGGGCGCAGGTCTCCTCGGGCACCTCCTTTGCCTGAACAGGATGACCTGAGCCATAAACTGATGCTTTCGAGGTGACGGCGTGCGTTCGCTCGTCCAGACTTTTGGGTCATTATGATTCGCAAGGCCTTTGTCATGTCCATTCATCCGGGCGCGGAGCGGGAATATGCCGCGCGGCACCAGCCGATCTGGGACGAGCTCGCCGCGGTGCTGCGTGCCCACGGTAGCCACAACTATTCCATCTTCCTCGATCCCGGCACCCTGCAGCTTTTCGCCTATGTCGAGATCGAGGACGAGTCACGCTGGCAGGCGGTTGCCCGGACCGAGGTCTGCCAGCGTTGGTGGCGTTTCATGGGGGATCTGATGCCGTCCAATCCCGACCACAGTCCGGTCGCACGGGGACTGACCGAGGTGTTTCATCTGGATTGAAACCCGAGAGGCAGATTGGCTTCTGGTCGCCGGTCGTGTCCGATGCTGCTTTCCAAGCTCACCCTCCCATACCCCCTGAAAATGCGCCCCTTGCTCGTTGCCCTTCTGTCCGGCCTGGCCACTTCGAGTGCCTTTGCCGCCGCCCCACCCGCGACCTTGCCGGCTCCGGCAGACGTGCTGGCCCTGATGGAGCATGTGGCCGACTGGCAGCTCGCCCATCCCGCCAAGGAAGCGGTCACTGACTGGGTGCAGGGCGCCGGCTACGCCGGCCTGATGGCCCTCACCGAGATCTCGCCCAGCCCGCGCTTTCACGACGCCATGGTAAAAATGGGCACGGGCACGCAGTGGAAACCCGGCGCGCGGGTCTATCACGCCGATGACACCTGCGTCGGCCAGACCTATGTCGAGCTGTACCTGCGCGACAAGGACTCCGCCATGATCGCGCCGCTGCGGGCGCGTTTCGACAGCATCCTCACCAGCCCGCCCGGCGATGACCTCGATTTCACCCATGCCGAACACAACCGCAACTGGTCCTGGTGCGACTCGCTCTTCATGGCTCCGCCCGCCTGGATGAGGATGTCGGCCGCAACCGGGGAGACGAAATATGCGGACTACGCTGTGGCGAACTGGTGGAAAACCTCGGACTATCTTTACGACCAGACCGAGCACCTCTATTTTCGCGACAGCACCTATTTCAAGAAAACCGAGGCCAACGGCCGGAAGGTCTTCTGGTCACGCGGCAACGGCTGGGTGATGGGCGGCCTGGTGCGCATGCTCCAGTATCTGCCGGCCAGCCATCCGGCCCAGGGACGTTTTGAGACCCAGTTCAGGCAAATGGCCGACACCATCCTCGCCTGCCAGCAGGCGGATGGGCTCTGGCGGGCCAGTCTGCTTGATCCGGCGAGCTTCCCGGCCAAGGAGACCAGCGGCACCGGTTTTTACACCTATGCGCTGACGTGGGGCGTCAACCACCGCCTGCTCGACCGGGCCAGGTTCATGCCGGCGGTGCTTTCCGCCTGGCGCGCACTGGGCGATTGCGTGCAGTCCGACGGCAAATTGATCCACGTCCAGCCGGTTGGCGCCGACCCCAAGAAATTCGACGAGAACGCCACCGAGCCCTACGGCGTGGGCGCGCTCCTGCTCGCGGGCCGGGAAATCTACCGGATGGGCGGGGGGACGGATGCCGGGAGCAATAAACCCTGATGTGGTCGGGGCGGCTCCCGTGGTGGTGGCGGGCACCGGGCCGCCACCCCCGCTTATGGTTGGTAGGCCCTTTCCGCCGGGAGGTTCAAGGTATGCTCCAGTTTGCGGATCCACTCAAGCATCTCCGTGGCCTCGCCTGCGTCCGTTGTCTGCTGGACCGTGAGCGGCTGGTTGGTGGCCGGTTCCTTGGAGCCGGGTGTGCCCGGAGGCTTGGGGAGTTTGGCGTAGCGTTGGAGCAGCCAGTCATAGGCCTCCTGGTAGCGCCCGATGTTTTGCAGCATCCGGGCATGTTGGCGCCCCGCCCAACCGCCCTCGCCGGGCTGTTCGGCCGCCAGCTTGTAAAGGACCGCCGCCGCCGCAAAATCCTTGGTTTGCTGCCAGTGGATGTTGGCCATCGTTTCATAAAGAAACCATGAGTTTGGATGATAGGTGAGGGCCTCCTGCAAGATTTCCAGCCCGACCGTCGCCTGCTCCAAGACGATGGCCTGCTGCCGGCGTTTGGGGACCACCTCGTAACCACCCTCGGCGCGGATGCGCCAGTCGGGCATATCATAGGCCACCATTTTCGAACTGTTGATCCAGAAGTAAAGCGGGCGTGGATCGATGGTCGTGACCAGTTTCAGGCAACTCTGGGTCGCCGGCGCATCGTGATCCTCCCACAGCACCTCGCCCTTGACCCAAAGGAAATCCGCCGCCAGCGCCCGGAATCCGCCGAGAAGTCCGACCGTGACCCCCTGACCTAGCGCGGCCTGCAGGGTGCCCAGTTTCAGCGCCGGCTCGCGCGCGCGCACTGCCGCCCACGCGGGCTGTTCAAGCGGGTCCAAAGCCCAGCCGGTTGCAGCCAGCGCGGCCACCACCAGCAGCCCCGTGCGAAGCGGGCGCAGGTTGAGCGGGTTAAATCTCACGTTGGCGAAAACTATAGACCGCCAGACCGCCCAGCACGAAAATATAGGTCAGCGCATACGCGGCCACCCGCAGCGCCACCAGGCCGTCCACTCCGCTGTCGGGCCCGATCTGCTCGGCCAGGTTGAAGACCTGGAAATTGGGAAAAACGTGCGAGAGCGTCGCGACCAGCACGCGGAGCGGCAGCGAGGTCAGGTGGGCGTACGCCTCCACCGCGATGTATTGCAGATGGCAGATCACCAGCACAAAAAATCCCACGATGACCGTGTAGAGGTTGGTGTTGGAGAAACTGGCGATGAGGAGCGTGGCGGCCGCGAGCACGCCGAACTTCAGCCATTGCAGCACGCCGACAATCACGATGTCCCCGTAGGGGACCGGCCGCCCGGCCCCCGTGAACATTTCCGGGTTTGCCGCCATGAGCGCGTGTTCGCGGTAGGCGATCAGGCCGATCAGCAACCCGGTGACGAGGGCGCAGAACACCCCGACCACCGCCCACACCCCGAGGAGTTTCCCGAAGATAAACTCGGTGCGCCAGACGGGTTTCGCCAGCAGCGTGAGTGCGGTCCGGCTCTCGATCTCACTGAAGAACAGCTGTGCCGTCGCGGTGACCGTCAGGGCGGAGCCGAAAAACACGAGGGCGCCGAGGCCGTAATCAAAGATGAACTTGAGCTCCGAGGACCCGAAATTGAACGCCCGAAAGGCCTGCACGCTCGCGACCAGCCCGACCGCCAGCAGCAGCATCAGGTTGAACAGTTTCTGGCGCACCGCCTCGAGAAACGTGTTGCCGGCAATGAGGGCGAGGCGGGCGTAGGAAAACGGCACCCGTTGATCCGGCGCGCTCATGACCGGCCCTCCCTTTGTCCCTCGGATCGTGCGATTTCACGCAGGAACAACTGGTCCAGCCGCGTCCGGGGTTGCTCGACCGCCTCCAGTGTGCGCCCGCGCGCCGCCAGCCAGGCGCGCAGCTCCGCCAGTTCGGCTTCGGGCAGGGTTTCCACCAGCAACGCCTGCCGGTCCCGCCGGCCAACCAGTTCGGCCACGGTGCCGGCGAGGATGAGACGGCCCCGGTCGAGAATGGCGATCCGGTCGCACACGTCCTCGATCTGCGCCAGCAGATGCGAAGTGATGAGGACGGTCTTCCCCTCGGCCTTGAGCCGGAGAATCATCGCCGAGATCTCGGCCGATCCGACCGGATCCACCCCCGCCGTCGGCTCGTCGAGGATGATGAGCCGGGGATCATGCACCAGGGCCTGGGCCAGACCGATGCGCTGCAGCATCCCCTTGGAGTAGGTGCCCACGCGCCGCCCCGCCGCCCCGGTCAGCCCCACCCATTCGATCACCTCGCCCACCCGTGCCGCCAGCCGCGCCCGGGGCACCCCGCACACCCGGGCGTAGAAGCGGACCAGTTCCTCCCCGCTCAAGTACCGGTAAAAATAAGGTGACTCCGGCAGGTACCCCACATTGCGGCGTGACGCCACCTGCCCGCTCGGCACGCCGAAGACGCGGCAGGTGCCGAGGGTGGGCTCCAGCAGGCCGAGGATAACCTTGATCGTGGTGCTTTTTCCGGAACCATTGGGGCCCAGCAACCCGAACACCTGGCCGGCGGGCACATCCAGAGTCAGATTGTCCACCGCGCGCAGCTTGACGCCGCGCAGGCCCACGGGAAAATCCTTGGTCAGCCCGCGCAGTTCGATGGCGGCGGTCGCAGGGCGCGCGCTCGCCGGCGGGACGGCGGCGGGTGGGGCGGGGGCAGGGGGCATGTTATTGGATGGAAAACCCTTGAAATTGCGGCGGTCGCCGGCTCTCGACCCGCTCCGCCTTGCGGATGAAGCCGTGCATCCGCTCCTCCAGCGCCGCGAGAAAAGCCCTCACCATCTCCGGGTCGCCCTCCACCTCGACCCGCACCCGTCCGTCGGCGAGATTGGCGGCCTGCCCGGTGACCTCAAACTCCCTGGCCACCTGCATGGCGGCAAAGCGGAAGCCGACCCCCTGCACGCGGCCGGAGAAGTGGACGGTCTCATGATGCACCGGGGCCATGGAACGGGAAAGGTAACCCGGCCGGCGCGCCCGGTTCAACCCGTAAAAGTGATTTTCGATTTTGGAATTTCGATTTTGGATTGCGCTCCACCCGCAATCCCGGCACCCTGTTTGGCGTGGGGTCCTGAAGGAGGGCGGCGCGACTCCATGTTGGGCGGCGGCAAGAAAGTGCGATTCCCCTGGGGAGTTTGGCCGTGGAATTTTCGTTGCGTTTCCGCTGCGGAGGAAAAACCTTCCCTTGGCCAACGTCCTTTTAACCATGAGCGACCACAATCCAAACTCCGGCTCCGACCACGAATGGGATGACGCGGGCGAGCTGGCGTGGAACGAGTCTGACTGGGAGCACTATCTTTGCGCGCAGGACGGGGTGATCCAGCGCTATCTGACCGCCTACGACCAACTGGCCGGCCACCCCAAACGCATTGACGAGACAGCCCGCCTCATGGGCTGGGATCGCGAAGATTGGAGCACCGACCCCGCGGACGATCCCGCGGGCCCCTACACGTTGCACCAAAACCCCGTGTTTATCGCCACCCGGGCGCTATTTCTCGGTCTGCGCCGTGACTGTGACCGGATTGAGGCCGGACCTGCCGCGGCGCTCCAGGTGGTGTTGGGCCGCGCCGAAAGCCAGGCCCTGCTCGCCATCCAGGCCCTCGATTTGGGGGACTATGGACTGGCGGTGAGCCTCTTCAAACGCGCTTTGCGCGAACTGAACAGCGCCCTGGCCCAACCCCTCGGTGTGACGGCGGCCCCGGCCGGACCGGAGCGCCCGCCTGAGCTCGTGCTGCCCTGGCTTTTTGACCTGCGTGAGATCTGGCTGCGCGTCATGAACGAGTGCCGGGACGAACTGGCGTGCCCGTTCGAGGACGAAGACGACGAGGAGTGACCGGTTCGAGTCTCCAGGGCGCACCCGGGCCTACGGTCCGACGCGAAAAGTGTACCGGCCCGGCGACAGCCTCGCCCCGACCCTCACCCCCTGCGCCAGTTGTTGCCGGACATTCCGGTCCACCTCATCGGACCCCGAGCTCGTGGTGACCACGAGGTCGCCGACCAGGCCCGCCGACGCCACGGTCCCGAGCAATTCAAGGGGCTGCCAGTCGCCCCCCGCCGCCGCCGGGGCGGCCCCGAGGTCTCCCGCCCAGACCACGCGTCCGCTGTCGGCCGCCACCGCCTCCACCCAGCCCGCGCGCGGCCGCAGTTTTGACAGGTTCCAATCGGTCCGGCCCAACGCGAGCGGCACCTCGGGCCGCGCGGCAAGTTTCAGGCCTTCCACGGCGTCGGCCGGCGGCGCCACCGGGTCGGAAAACTGCACCGCCAGATCGCCGCCCGCGAGGCTGTCGGGGGAAAACACCAGCTTCCGGTCGGGCACCGTGTCGGCCGGCACGCCCGCCTCCGGTCGCAGTCTGGCCGGCAGGACGGACTCGCCGCTGTTCAGGGGTGCGGGCAGGAAGAGCGCGGTCGGATCATACGCCGCCAATTTTTCCGCGAGCAGGACCGACCGGCCCGCCGGGTCGGGCTTGGTCACGCCCACGGTCGGCAGGTGGGGGGCCTCCTCGCCCCGGGGTGGTGAAGCGGGAAACCGCAGCAGTGCCACCGCCGCCACCGCCGCCACGGCGATTACCGCCGCCACCGGCCCCCAGGGGAATGGTTTGGCCGACACCATGACCGGTCCTATTTGGCCACCGGCTCATAGGCCATCAAGACCTTGAAACCAGCGAGCCGCGCCGTGTTGATGATTTCGTCGAGCTTCGCCAGGGTGATATCCGCCGGCGCCTCGACCAGCAGCGACGGCTGCTCCCTCGTCCTGCCCTCGATCTGCAACCAGTCACGCAACTGGTTCAGGGTCAGCGGGCCCCGCTCGGAGTAAATCTGGCCGGAGGCCAACACCTTGATTACATGGGTGCTGGTCACCTCCTCGCTCGTTGCGTTCGGCATCAGCGGCAACCCCACGACAAACGCCGGGGAAAGGACATAACGGGAGAAGAAAAGCGTGAAGAAAAACGCGACGAGCGCGACGTTCACATAGAACAAAGCGTCCAGGTTGCGGGACGGCGGGGACAGCCGCGAAGCCAGATCGAGCGGACGGGTGATCACGGGATCCCCCTTTCCGGGGCCGCCGGCAGACCCAAGGTTGCCGATCCGTCCCGGGAGTCGGTCGCGGGCGCCGGGTCGGCGGGATGCGGTGCGGGCCCGGCCGGCCCCTCCGCGTTTCCGGGCGGCGGCAATCGGTATTCGGTCAGCAGATACCGCATGATCTCATTGGCCGACCATTCGACATCGCGGACAATCGCACGCACGCGCCCGCCCAGAAAATGACCCGCCAGCTGGACCGGGATGGCCAGGGCCAGGCTGCCGGCCGTGGCGAGCAGCGCCCACGACATCCCCCGTGACAAGGCCGCCGCCGTCGCATAAAAGGCCCCGCCCGTGGCGAAGTCGTGAAAAGTCACCGCCATGCCCAGGATGGTGCCCAGCAGCCCCACCAGGGGGGCGACCTGCGCGATGGCGGCGAGGGAGCCCAGCCGCCGCTCCAGGCCGGGCAGCTCGACGATGCCGGCCTCCTGGACGGCCAGACGCAGGCGCGGCTCGTCCTCGTGGGCGTGCAGCAGGGCGGCCTTCACCACGGCCGCGACCGGTCCCGGGGTCTCCTCGCACACCGTCAGGGCCTCGACCAGCCGGCGCTTGGCGAGAATGTTCTTGATCCCGTCAACGAACTCCCGCGCGCGGATTTGCGCGCGATGCAGGTAAAAAGTGCGTTCGACCAACAGTACGGCGGCGACCACGGCCATCGCCAGCAACACCCAGATCATCGGGCCGCCGCTGGCGAGCAGCGTGGGGCCGGGCGGGACGGGCAGGATGGAATCAGGCGCGGGCATGGGAAGTGTTTCGCGGGATTAAGAAGCTTTCGGTGCCGGGGGCAAACGCCGAAAACGGACGGCGCTCACGGGGCCGGCCCTCCGCCCAACCGTTTCAGGCTGTCGTTGGCCACCGCCTGAAAGGGCAGGCCGGTGCTGATCAACAGCTGGTAGGCGTTGCGCGCCTCCTCAAACTTGTGCTCGACCGCCAATAGGTCGCCGGCGTGCAGGAGGGCGCGCGCCAGCCACGCCCGGCCGGTGGCCCCCAGCTTTCCCGCGGTCGCGTCGTCGTGCAGAAAGGTCGTCACCATGGACATCCAGGCGGTCTCCGCCAACCCGTTCTGCCCGTGCTGGGCCAGCAGGTCGCCGTATTGGAAGCCGGCCTCGGCGCGGAGATCCGGCGGAGCATTCGCCAGATAGTGCAATTGTTCAAAGATCTCCAGCGCGGATTTGTAGTGCGAGTCGTTGGTCGCGGCCTGGGCCTGGGCCCGATGGCAGGCGGCGAGGGCGAGGTCGGCTTTCAGCCAGTCCGCATTCGCCGTGAAATTATTGACGAGGTTCTCGTAAATCTGCTGCGCGGCACCGAACTGATTGAGGCGCCGTAATAGATCCCCCTGCTTCAGCTGGGCATAGAACACCAGGTCGTGGTGCTTGTAAGTGGTCACCAAGGTGTTCAAGGTGTCGTTGGCCGCCTTGTAAAACTCCGGACCCCGGCGCTCCTCGTTGAGCGCGGCGCGATAGAGTGCGTAGGGCGCGTAGTTGTTCTCCTGCTCCACCCGTTTGGCCGCGCCCCGGGGGGGGCCGCCCGGCGCGACCCGGGATGCCTTGAACCCCTCGGCCAGCGTCTTCAGCACGTTTTCCGCGCCGACATAATCAGCCTTATTCTCCAGATGATCGGCTTCGTCGAGGTAGGAATGGAGCGCCGCGTCGGTCGCAGGTAAATCGGTGCGCAGTTGTTTCAGGGTGGCCAGCGCGTCGGTCTCGAGTCCGAGTTTGAATTCGGTTTCGGCGCGCAGCAAAAGCGTTTCCGCGGTCACCTCCTGGCGGAAATCGTCCCCCAATCCGGCCGGGTCCGCCAGCAACCCGAGCAGGGCTTGGGCCAGGGTCCGCGCCTCCTGCAGGAAATTTTGGGCCAGGGCGGGCTCCACGAGGGCGGCTGCACCGGAGTCCAGCGCGAGGCGGGCCTGCAGCCATTGCATCCGCACCCGGAGATCGGCCGGCAGGGCGGCGCGGTCGGGGACGGCTTCGGCCGGAGGTCCCAGCAGGCGGTCCACCCGGGTTTTGGCCGCCGCGGTGGCCCCGGTCGCCTGCAGCGCACGGGCGAGGTTCCACTCGGCCTGCCAGCGGTTGACCGGGTCCAGTCGTGGGTCGTCGGCAAACCGGTCGAGCAGCCGGCCCGCGTCGTCGGTCCGGCCCGTCTTCAGCTCCGCCATCATCTGTTGAAAGATCAATCCGCCCGGCGGCACCCCGTCGGGGGGGGAGTTCAGCGCCGCCGCGTAGGCGTCGGCGGCGCTTTGAAAATCGCCCGTCCGAAAATACGCCTCTGCCACGAGCACGCCGAGGGACGCCGCGCGCCGGTCTCCCGGCGGCAGGGCTGCGCGGGTCTGCGCCGCCGCGTTGGCGGCCGTGCGGTAGAGGCCCAGCTCCCAGGCGGCACCGGTGAGCACGCCCAGCGCCTCGGGCTTGAGCTGCGAGCCGGGGAAACTCGCCAGCAGCCGGGCCGCGTCCTCCTCCGCGCCGGGATCCTTGTCCGGGTCGCCGGTGTAGTGCTTGTCGGCAAGCGCCAGCTGGGCACGGAACAGCAGCAGGTCCTCCAGCAGCGGGTGGGGCGGCTGCAGTTTGATGAGCTCGGTGAGCTTGGCGTGAAACTCCTCCCGAACCGCGCCCGCAGTGGAGCCGCGCGCGAGTAGTTGCAGCGCCATCCGCTGCCTGTTGCGGTCCGTGCCGTCGGTGAGCAGCCCCTCCAGCGCGTTGCGCCCCGCGCCGCCCGGGGCCGCACCCTCAATCTGGCCGAGCAGAAAGCGGAAGTCGTCGCTCGGCGCGTGCTCGGCGGTGGGCAGCGCGCGCAGTTGCTGTTGCAAATACGCCACCGCCTCGGGGGTGTGCCCGAGCGCGGCCTCGGCGACGGCGTACGAGTGCGCAAAACCGTAGCCCACCCCCCGTCCGAAATTGCGGTCGGCGTTGTCCTTGAGGCTGGCGGCCTGGGCCTCCGTTATGCGCCGGCTGGTGATGAGCTGGGCCATCGACTGGGCCAGCAGGAAGCTCGACTTCTGCAGGTCGGAGACCGCAGACTCGGCCGCCCGTTGGTAGGCCGTACCCGAACCGGCGAAATCTCCCGCCGCGTCCGCCAGCATGCCTTGGAGAAAATAATACCAACTGCGGTCGTCCGCGGTCAGCTCCTCCGGCCGGATCGCCGCGAAGGCCGGTCGCGCCTCGACCGGCCGCGCCAACAGGGCGGCGACCAACCCTGCCCGGAGCTGATAGGCCGCGGTCGGCACCCCGAGGTAGCGTTTCAACGCTACGCCGGCCGCGGCCGGATCGCCGTCGTCGAGGCGCGCGGAAACCAGGTCGAGCACGAGGGCATTGGGGTCGGTGCCCGCGGTGTCCGGCGACGCCAGCAGTTGCTCCAACTGCCCCGCCGCGATCGACGGGAAGCCCATGGCCAGCGCGCTCCGCGCCCGGTCGAGACTGACCAGTCCGCCGCCCGGCGCGGCCGGCCCCCCGGCCGGGACCAGCGGCGAAGGATCGACCAGCGGCCCGGCGGCACGCACCGCGATCGGGGCGACCAGTAGCAGCAGAAGCAGGGGGCGGAGATTCATGCGTGGCGGTAAACCTGCCCCGGAACGTGGAAACAATCAACCGCGTTGTAATCACTTCGGCCTCGCCCCGCAGCCATTCGGGGGCACACTGGCCGGAAGCATCCCCCTAACCTCACCATGACCAGAATCCTCCTGCTCCTCCTGCTCGTCCTGTTCGGTGTCGCCGTTGTCCTCGGCCTCTGGGTCGCGGGCATCTACAACAGCCTCGTTGCGCTCCGCAACCGCTTCAAGAACGCCTTCGCGCAGATTGATGTGCAGCTCAAGCGCCGCTACGACCTGATCCCCAACCTCGTCGAGACGGCCAAGGGCTATATGAAGCATGAGAGCACCACGCTCGAGGCGGTCATCAAGGCCCGCAATATCGCCTACGCCGCATCGCAGACGGCGGCGGCCAATCCGACGGACGCCAACGCGGTGAAGGGCCTGGTCTCCGCCGAGGGCGGCCTCACCGGCGCCCTCAGCCGGCTGATGGTCGTCTCGGAGCAATATCCGGACCTCAAGGCCAACCAGAACATGATGCAGCTCACCGAGGAGCTGACCTCGACCGAGAACAAGGTCTCGTTCGCGCGGCAGGCGTACAACGACGCGGTCATGCAATACAACACGACGCGGGAGGTTTTCCCCAACGTGATTTTTGCCGGGATGTTCGGTTTCCTTCCCGCCGAGCTCTTCCATATCGAGGATCCCGCCGAGCGCGACGCGCCCAAAGTGAGCTTCACCTGAAGCGCGGGGAAATTGTACCGGAGGCAGCGGAGGGAACAGAGAAAACAGCAGAGGAGAATCAATGGCATCAGAAGCTGAAAACATGTTTTACACGAAGATCGCAATGGCCGCGAAGTTAGAAACTTGGACCGGGATATTTCTCCGCGAACTTGGTGCGCTTCGGTAAGGATTTCGCAGTTCTTTCTGAATCAATAATTTGCTCTGTTCTCTCTGCATCCTCCTGTAAAAACCTGCCGCCCGTTAATTGCCAACCATGGAATCCACCACGCCGCCCCGCAAACTCAGCTCACCTCCGGGGCCGGAGAAAATCTGGGCCATCCTCAGCCATGTTTCCGCCCTATTCGGGGTGGGGCTGTTGCTGCCATTGATCGTGTATCTGGCGATGAAAGATGATTCGGATTACGTGGCCGCGAATGCGAAGGAAGCGCTGAACTTTCATCTGTCGTTGCTCATCTACTCCCTTGGTTGCATCCCCTTGATGTTCGTCTTTGTCGGCTTTCCGCTGATTGTGGTCATTTGTATCGGGGCGTTCGTCCTGGCCATTGTCGCGGCGGTCAAGGCGGCAGACGGAGGGTGTTATCATTATCCCATGACCCTGCGGTTGGTGAAGTAAGCGGGGGGAAGGGTCGACGGCGAGATCAGCCCGGGCCGGTAGCAACCCAGAGGCTAGCGCTACCTGCCTGCGGTTTTGCGCGCCGGTCCCTGTTTTCGCTTGGTGGATTTCTTCGCGACTTTCTTTAACGGTGGTTTTATCCGTCGAGCCGAAGCGCCCGCGACCGTTTTGGGCGATCTGACGGGGGAGTTCCCCTTTGCCTTCCCCGTCGTCCTCACGCCGGGGGAGGGCTGGGGAGGCAGCCCGTGGCGGAGCCGGCCGCGGTTCCGATCCGACGTCGCGGCCTGGGCGGCCTCCGCGCCGGGCGGAATCCCGGTTCCATGGGTCTCCACCAGCCAGCGCGCCAGGTCGCCAATCGAAATGAGTCCGACGATGGTGCCGTCACGATCAATCACCGGCAAACGCCGCACCAGGTGGCCCGTGATGACCGTCATCACCTGCTCCACCGTGTCGGAAGGAAGGACGGAGAGTGGATG
>CAIYUN010000085.1 GCA_903929355.1 uncultured Opitutaceae bacterium | reverse complement strand
CTCGCTGAAGCAGTGGCCGCCAGTCGCGCGGCCCTTGAAGTCTACACCCGTGAGGCGCTGCCCCAGGACTGGGCCCGGACTCAGTCCATTCTCGCTTACGCGCTTCAAGTTCAGGCCTATGCCAGCTCTGGGGTTGAGAGCGCGCGGCTGCTCGCTGAAGCGGTGACCGCCTATCGCGCGGTCCTTGAAGTCTACACCCGTGCGGCGCGGCCCCAGGACTGGGCCCGGACCCAGTTCAATCTCGCCAATACGCTTCGCGACCAGGCCGACGCGAGCTCCGGGGCCGAGAGAGCGCGGTTGCTGGCCGATGCGGTGACCGCCTATCGCGCGGCCCTTGAAGTCTATTCCCGTGAAACGCTGCCCGAGTACTGGGCTCGGACTCAGAATAATCTCGCTGCAGCGCTTCGCGACCAGGCCAACGCTAGTTCCGGGGTCGAGAGAGCGCGGCTGCTCGCTGATGCGGTGAGCGCTTATCGCGCATCGCTTGAAGTCCGCACCCGCGAGGCGCTGCCTCTGGACTGGGTCTGGACCCAGACCAATCTCGCCAGCGTGCTTCAAGACCAGGCAAAGGCCAGCACGGGTGCCGAGAGAACTCGGCTGCTCGCCGAAGCGGTGGCCGCCTTTCGCACGGCCCTTGAAGTCTACACCCATGAGGCGCTGCCCTCGGACTGGGCCGATACCCAGACGAATCTCGCCAGCGCACTTCAAGCTCAGGCCAACGCGAGCACGGGGGCCGACCGCGCGGAGATCCTGGCCGAAGCTGAAGCCGCCGCCCATGCCGCTCTAGAAATCCAGACTCGCAAGACGCGGCCATATCATTGGGCCAAGACTGAGGGTATACTCGCCAGCGTCCTAAAAGATCGGGCTGTTGAAAGTGGACGGCCCGAAAACAATCAACTCCTCGCCGAAGCGGTGGCCGACTTTAGTTCCGCTCTGGAAGTTCTTAATTCGACCGATTATCCAGAGGATCACGAACTCATTACAACTAATCTCAATGACGCTGTGGCCGCACTCCAAAAAGCCCAGGCTATTGGGAAATAACCGGTACCTACCGGAGCTGGCCCAACGGGTGGTCCAAATTACATGAAGATGGATCGCCATCGTTTTTTGCGTGACTCATTTCGTCAGCGCCGATTCAAAGGCGAGGCGGAAGCCAACACTGAAGTCGCGTAGGATCGGACCGGACCCGCCCCGGTACGCGGAGCGGCAGCCCACCGCGTAATCGCGCCATTTGCGGTCGGCCAGTGCGATATCAGCTACCGGTCCGCCGGAGACGGATGGCCTCGCGTCCTTTCAGTGCGGCTGCCGCTAGGGAAAACTTGGCTCCTTCGGGACATCAGATTTGCAGGCCAGCGAGCACGCGAACCACGGCGGGAGCTTCCTCGTCAAGCAAGGTGGCAAAGTCAGCCAAGTCCCCGACGGGACGGCCGTCGCGGCATACCACCCCGGCGAAGTCGAACCCATCCACGGCCCTGGCCCCGGCTTGGTAGAGTTGATCAGCCCAGAGATGCGCTGCGGCTTTCTTTTCCTCAACTGTATCCGGGTGCGGCGGCTCACCCCGTCGGTGCCGGTCGTTTCGGCTCATGCCCTAAATTCTGCAAGTCTGGGTTTGTTTCCTGCCTCGCGTGCCAGCCACGCCAATGCACCCAAACCCCTCTATCATCCCACCCGCGCACCCAACCACCACAATGCACCCGCACCAAGAACCAAGAACGAGGAACCCTTCCCCCCCCCCCCTTCCCCCCCCATGCCCACCTCCACACCTCCCCCGCCTTCTCTCCTCTCCAACGGCAAGATCGCCTGCCTGCCCAAATCGGTCCGCGAGGAACTCAATCGTCGCCTCGATGACAGCGAGCGCGGCCCCAAAATCCTGGCCTGGCTCAACGCCCTGCGAGCGAGCGGCGATCAATGCATGGTGGCCCCACTGAATTGTCACGTGGCCTGTTGTTGACCAAGCCTCGTGTCTGCAGCCACGCACCTGGTGTGTGACACCCAAACCGTCTCGCCGTTCGATGCTGCGTTGTGACCGCGGGTCTTCTCTGCGGTCTCCTTGACCTACCGCTGATTCTAAGTTCAGCGCCGGCGCTGCTTCATTTCGTGGTCGAGCTCGCGCGACACCACGCGTTGCTTGAGGGTCTCGCGCTTGTCGTGGCTTTTTTTGCCGGAGCAAAGCGCGATCTCGACCTTCACCAAGGCCTCCTTGAAATACATCCGCAGGGGAATCAGGGCGTTGCCGCCGACCGCCAGCGCCTGCGCGATCTTGCGGATTTGGTGGGTGTGGAGCAGGAGCTTGCGGCTCCGGCGCGGCTCATGGTTGGAGGTGCTGGCAAAGGCATAGGTGTCGATATGCGCGTTGATCAGCCACAATTCGCCCTTCTCGAACCGCCCGAACGCGTCGCCAATCTGGGCTCGTCCAGCCCGGATGGACTTTACCTCGGTGCCTTTGAGCGCGACGCCGGCCTCGAACTTTTCCTCGACAAAATAGTCGTGCCGCGCCTTGGCGTTGCGGATTTCCGTGTAACGGGCGGAGTCTTTCGGGTTGGCGGCCATGGCAGGGCGCGCGCGGCAGCCGCGCGATGAAAGGAAAAAGCCGCCGGCCGGGCCCGCTCAGGAGGCCAGTTCGTAGGAGATCTTGCCCTCGATGATCTCGCGCAGGGCGATATCCTCGGGTGAGAGCTTCTCCAGCGACTCCACCAGGGCGCGGGCCCCGCGGCGGAGCTGCTTCACCCGGCGCGAAACGACGTTGATGAGTACGTTGGCGTCGGGAATGATTTTGTGCGCTTCTCGCAGGTAGTCGTCTCTCATGGCGGGCGTGGGATGAATTGGGCGGGTGAAGGGTCAGTTTCAGCGGGAGGGGTGGGGCGGGTCAAGGCTGAATTTTTGCTGCCTGCGGGCTTGTGTTCCAGCTTCAGGTTGCCTCTCATGCCGCTTCCTCCCCCTGCACCCCCTTCCCTTGATGAAACTTCGCCCCTGCCTCGCCGCCTGCGGCCTGTTCTTGCTCGCCGCCCGGGCCCACGCCGGCCTTTCCGACCACACCTTGGACATCTATTGGAATGATGTCGAGGGTGGCGGCTCGACCCTCATCATCACGCCGGCCGGCGAATCCATCCTGATAGACTCCGGCAGTCCCGGCGGCCGCGACTCGGCCCGCATTCACGACACGGCGGTCAATGTGGCCGGGGTTAAGAAGATCGACTATTATCTCCAGACCCATTTTCACATGGACCACATCGGCGGCGTCGGGGAGCTCGCCGCGCTCATGCCGATCGGCCAGGTCTATGAGCGCACCGTCCCCGGCCACGACCCGGATGGTGGCGGAGCTTCGGCCGACGGCCGTTGGCAGATATCCAGCAAGGCCTACCGCACGTTTGCTTCGGACCAGCGCAACCATCTTCAAGCCGGGACGGTGATCCCACTCAAGGTTGTCCCGGGTCCCGGCAGTCTGCCGCTCGCGCTGCGGTGCATCGTGGCCGATCAGAAATTTGTCGACCCGCCAGCCGGCGCGGTCAAAAACCCGCTCGCCGATCAAATTGTGGTGCATCAGCTGGTGCCGACCGACAACGACAATAGCGCTGCGTTCGTGCTCGATTTCGGCCCGTTTCGCTTCTGGGACGGCGGGGACCTGACTTGGAACTTTGAGACGAAGGTGGTCGTTCCGGTTAATCTGGTCGGGCAGGTGGACGTGTATCAGGTGGACCATCATGGGCTCGCCTTCAGCAACAACCCGGTGCTCATCCATAGCTTCGCGCCCACCGTCTCGGTGATGAACAACGGCTCCGGCAAGGGGACCGAGAAGTCCACGGTCGAAGGGCTCAAGTCGTCCCCCGGCATCTTGGACATGTACCAGGTTCACAAGGATCTCCGCGCGGATCATCTTGCCAACAACACGCCCGACGAGTTTTGCGCCAACCTGGCAAGCACATCGCGCCCCCCGACCATCCCGGGCAACATCATCAAGCTCTCTGTCGCGCCCGACGGCAAGTCCTACACCATCACGATCCCGTCCACCGGCCACACCAAGACCTATCAGACGCGGATGGGGAAGGACGGTCCGGGCGGGCAGAAGTGATCCCCTCTACCATTATGAAACCGCTGCTCCCCGCCCTGCTCCCGCTGATCTTTCTCGCGATGATGGTCTCCGCCATGAAGGGGGCGGCCGACCTGCCCGTCATCGATTTGTGGCCGGAAGGCGTGCCCGGTCTCAAGCCGGGCCTGCCCCCGGAGACGTTGACGAACACCAGCGCGGCCCACGTCAGCCACCCCACGCTCACCGTTTATGCCGCACCCGAGGCCTTGGCCGGCGGGGCCGCAGTCATCATCTGTCCGGGCGGCGGTTACGTCCATCTCTCGATGGAAAACGAGGGTTCCGCGGTCGCCACCTGGCTGAACTCTCTCGGGGTGTCCGCTTTTGTGCTCAAATACCGGCTTGGCCCGGAGTGCGGGCAGCCCGCGCCGCTCCAGGACGTGCTCCGGGCCATCCGGACGGTCCGCTCGCAGGCTGCCGGGTTCAAGGTCAGCCCGCAGCGGGTGGGCGTGATTGGGTTTTCCGCCGGCGGCCATCTGGCTTCCTGCGCCGCCACCCTCTACGACAATCCCGCCGGCCGGACCGGGGCGGCTCTGGACGCGGTGAGCGCCCGTCCCGATTTCGCCCTCCTGCTCTATCCCGTCATCACGATGGATCCGGCGTTTGCGCATCTGGGCTCGCGCACCGCGCTGCTGGGGGCCAACCCGGCGCCCGACTTGGTCTCGCTCTACTCCACGGAGCGGCAGATCACCGCCACCACGCCGCCCTGCTTTCTGGTTCACGCCGAGGACGACCGTACGGTGCCGATCGAGAACACGATCCAGTTTTATCTCGCGCTGCGGAAGGCCAAGGTCCCGGCGGAACTGCATGTTTTTGAAAAAGGCGGACACGGCTTTGGCATGAAGTCGAACCTCGGGCCCGCCTCCACTTGGACGCTGCGCGCCGCCGACTGGTTGAAGGCCCACGGCTGGCTGACAAAATTGTGACGGTTGGGTGGCGGCGTCACCACGATTTAACCTCGGCGTCCGGTCTTCTGGTCGCTTTCGCATGGGGGCCTGCCTTGCTGGCCGGTCTGGGCTCCCATGAACACATCCACCTTTGCCGAGATCTATTGCGGACGCCACCGGGTGCCACCGGCGGACTTTGAAATCGCTGTCCTTCTTCGCGTTCTTCCTCCTCACGCCCGCCTGCTCGCACCGTTGTGTCAGCTGTTCAACCGGCATCACTTTGCCGCCGACATCGACCTCATCCGCGCGGTTGGCCGACTGAACCGTCTCCGTTATTTTTCGGACGAGGTGGCCGATTTCAAACATCATCCCGCCAGCGGCGGTTTCTGGCACAACCAAATGCGCGTGCGGGTGTCCACGAAACGCCTCCGGCTGCTCATGAAGGCGACCATCCCCCGCAGCGAGGAGGGCAGCCACCCGCCCATGGCCCCGGTCGGGGTGCCACCGGCGGCCTGAAGGGCGAGTTCGTTGCACCAACATTTCATTCTAAATTCGGCGGTTGGTCACAGAGACCACACAGGTCGGACGCAGAGTTTTTAAGGGGGAAACCAGGAAACCAGGAACCGATCCAGCATTCAGAGTTTCTTTTCCTGGCTTCATGGCTTCCACCTCAAGCCTCAAGTCTCCCAATACACAGGGCACAAGCAGAACACCGAGTTTACAGAATACATTAGTGCAAAGGCGCAAAGGGCGAAGGCGCCGAGGAGGGGGCTTTCCCGTGCAACGCGCCATGCGTGCGTTCCCCGTCGTTTTAATTAGACATTGCCGCGGCGGCCCGGCAGGGTCGAGTTGCTTCCTGCATGGACCAACTGCGCCGTAAAACCGTCCTCATCCTCGCGCTCGCCTCCGCCCTCGTGGTCGCGCTGGCCATGATCATCATGGACTCCGAGGTCGCGGAGCGTCTCGGGGCCTCCTACTACATTCTAGCGCTGTCGATCATCGGGTGCGTGCTGCTGCTGCTGGCCGGCTATGTCTGGGACCGCACCATGATCCAGCGGCTGAAAAATCTCCGCAGCTCCACCCAAACGGCGCAGCCGGAGGCGGAGGCCTCGCCCGAATATGGGCCGGAGACCGACGACACCGACCATGACGAATTTATCGGGCTCGCCCGCCAGTTTGAGCGCATGGCCCGTTCGCTCCAAAAGGTCGAGGCCAGTTACCGCTGCATCGTCGAGAACCAGGTGGACCTCATCTGCCGCTACCGGGCCGACGGCAACCTCACCTTCATCAACGCCGCCTACGCCACCCACCTGGGCCGCAAACGCTCCGAGTTGCTCGGGCAGCCCTCGGCCTTGGTGGCCGCCGGACTGCTGCCCGCCACCGGTACCCTGCCCGAGAGCGCCACGTTTGAGCACCTGTTGCCCGACGCCAACCAGCGCCCTGTGGTCGTCGCCTGGAACCACCGGGCGGTCAAGGACGACCAGGGCAACATCCTCGAATACCAGGCCGTCGGCCACGATATCACCGCCCGCAGTGCGGCCGAGAAGCTCCTCCGCGAGGCCAAGGACACCGCCGAGGCCGCCGACCGCGCCAAGAGCGAGTTTCTCGCCAACATGAGCCACGAGCTCCGCACCCCCCTCAATGCCATCCTCGGTCTGAGCGAGGCGCTGCTTGAGCAGGTCAGCGGCACGCTCACCCCGCGGCAGATCAAGTCCATCTCCACCATCTCCACCAGCGGCCAGCACCTGCTCACGCTGATCAACGACACGCTCGACCTGTCCAAGATCGAGGCCGGCAAGCTGAAGCTGAGCACCGAGTCGCTGTTTGTGCAGGAGTTCTGCGACGGTTGCCTGATCTTTGTGCGGACCCAGGCCATGCAGAAGAACATCGGCATCGCCTTTGAGGACGACGGCAGCGCCACGCAGTTCGTGGCCGACCCCCGGCGCTTCAAGCAGGTCTTGGTGAACCTGCTGACGAACGCCGTGAAGTTCACGCCCAACGGCGGACGCATCGGGCTGCGGGTGGACGCCCCCAAGGGGGCGGGGGTGGTGCGCTTCACCGTCTGGGACACGGGCATCGGCATTTCCAAGACCGACGCGCCCAAGCTGTTCCAATCCTTCACCCAGGTGGACTCGGGCCTCACGCGCTCGCAGGAGGGCACGGGCCTCGGCCTTGCGCTGGTGGCGAAACTCGTGGAGCTGCATGGCGGCGGCATCACGCTGGAGAGCGAGCCTGGCCAGGGCAGCCGTTTCATGGTGACGCTGCCTCTGCCCACGGAGGCGCCCCCGTCGGCCGAGAAGCCGGCGCCGGCCCCGTTCGAGGCCCTGTCGGCCACGCCCAAGCGTTTCCGGCGCGCGCTGGTCATCGAGGACGACCCCACGACCAGCGAACAGCTCGACCGCTATCTCTCTGAGTTGAACCTCACCAGCGTCATACACAACCGCGGCGAGCATGCCGTGGAGGTGGCGCTGCGCGAACGTCCTGATGTCATCCTGCTGGACGTCCTGCTGCCCAAGGAGAGCGGCTGGGTGCTGCTGGCCAAGCTGAAGGAGCACCCCGACACCCGGAACATTCCGGTCGCCGTGATCTCCGTGGTGGACGAGCCGCAAAAATCCCAGGCCCTGGGGGCGGCGGCGCATTTCATCAAGCCGATCACCCGCACGCAACTGGCGGGCTTCCTGCAGCGCTCCACGGTGGAGGTCGCGCGGCCTGCGGCCTCCACCCCGGCGTCCGCGCCCGGGGGCGGACCGCGCCTCCTGCTGGCGGAGGACAACGAGGCGAACATCGAGACCATCGGCGGCTATCTCGCGGACAACGGTTACACCATGGACTATGCGCGCAACGGGTTGGTGGCCGTGGAGCTCGCGCGGAAAAACCAGCCCGCGCTCATCCTCATGGACATCCAGATGCCCGTGATGGACGGGCTGACGGCGATCAAGGAAATCCGCACGAATCCCGGGCTGCAGGGCATCCCCATCATCGCCCTCACCGCCCTCGCCATGCCCGGCGACCGGGAACGCTGCCTCGCCGCCGGCGCCTCCGACTACATGAGCAAGCCCGTGAGCGTTAAGGCGCTCGCCGCGATGGTCAAACGACTCCTCCCCGCATGAAGCGCCCCCCCACCCTTCTCATCGTCGACGACCTGGCCGCCAACCGTCTGACGCTCGTCGAGCTGCTGGCCGCCAACGGCTTCGAAATCATCGAGGCCGCCGACGGCCCCGAGGCGCTGGAGCTCGCCGCCGCCATGCCGCCCGACCTCATCCTCCTCGACGTGATGATGCCCGGGATGGACGGCTTCGAGGTCTGCCGGCGCCTGCGGGCCGACGCTCGCCTTGCCGAGGTTCCGGTGGTCCTCGTCACCGCGCTCGACGACCAGACCGCCCGGCTCACCGGCATTGAGGCGGGCGCGGACGACTTCATCACCAAGCCTTTCAACCGGGTCGAGCTGCGGGCGCGCGTGCGCACCATCACCCGGCTGAACCGCTACCGCCGGCTGACCAAGACGCAGGCGCAGCTGCTACAATCACAGCGGCTGGAAAACGTCGGCATGCTCGCGGCCGGCATCGCCCACGACATCAACAACGCGCTCCTGCCCATCATCCTGTCCGGTCCGGTCATGCGGACGTATGTGACCGACCCCGGCGGCCAGCGTCTCCTCGGCATCGTGGAAAGCTGCGCCGAGCGCGGCTCCGGCCTCGTGCGGCAGTTGCTGTCCTTCGCCCGGGGCACGGGCGACAAGCGCGAGCTCCTGCAGGCCCGCCACATCCTGAAGGAGCTGGACGAGTTGGTGCAGTCCACCTTCCCCAAGTCGATCCGTGTCCGGGCGATCCTGCCTCCCGACATCTGGCCCATCCTGGCAAACCCCACCCAGATTCACCAGGTGTTTCTGAATCTCTGCGTCAACGCGCGCGACGCGATGCCGCAGGGCGGGGACCTGACCATCACGGCGGAAAACCGCACCCTGGACGCGGCGGCGGCGGCCGGCATCGCCGACGGGCGCTCGGGATCGTTTCTCGCCGTCGAGGTGCGGGACACCGGCACGGGCATCCCCCCCGACGTGCTGGCAAAAATCTGGGACCCGTTTTACAGCACCAAGGAGAAGGGCCGGGGCACCGGGCTCGGCCTCTCGACGGTGCGGGGAATCGTGCAGCAGCATGCAGGTTTCGTGACGGTGCAGACTCAGCCGGGCCGGGGCACGGCTTTCACTGTCTATCTGCCGGCGGCGGAAGAAGGGAACGTGAGCGTCTCCCGGTCCCCGATCGCCATGTACGCCCGGGGCAAAGGGGAGCTGGTCTTGGTGGCGGACGACGACCAGGCGGTGCGTCTGGTCGTGGCGCAGATTCTCACCGGCTATGGCTACCGGGTCATCACGGCCTGCGACGGGGCGGACGCGATCGTGCAGTTTGCGACCCATGCCGAGCAGGTCCGGCTCGTCATCACTGACATGTTGATGCCCGTGATGGGCGGTGCGGCACTGGCCACCGCCTTGCGCCGGCTGAACCCGACCTTGCCCATTGTCGCCACGAGCGCCACCTCCAGCCAGACCGACTCGGCCCATCTGGAGTTCACCAAGGTGTTTCTGGCCAAGCCGTTTCAGACCGAGTCCCTGCTTGCCGTGGTGCGCCAGACGCTCGACAACGTGCCTCCGGCCCCCTTGGCCGAGATCCCCGCGCCGCCCGGCAGTTGAGTGGTATGGTTACCGGGATAGGGCGCGACCGCCTTGTCGCGCTACTGCCAATTGTCTGCAACCCTCCTGCGCGCTCGATCAGGCCCAATAGGTGCCGAGACCGTTGCCGGGATCTTCCTCGGTTTCCTCGCCCTGTGCCTTCTGATTTTGTCCGCCGGCCTCGTTTTGCCGCGAGTCTTCGTCCAGCTTTTGGCGAGTGTTGATCATGGCGTCAAAAACCTTCATCCGGGCCTCCCGGCGCACCTGCTCATCCCGCTCCGCCTTGCGGGCAGCCTCGCGCCGTGCCAGATACTCTTGGTATTGGATCATGGCGTCGGACTGGCTTACGCTGGTGATATGAGGGCTCATGGCAACGGGGCGATCCGCTAGATAGCGGCACGAGGGAAGGGGACCTTTAGGCGGGAAGGGGTAGGGTGTTTTCCTTCCGCGTGGTTTGGCTTCGGTCGGCACCCTCAATCGGACCCTCGTTGGCACGGAATTAGCAGGGATGGGCGATGGCTTTCCGCCAGCTAATGTTCCGCGAAAAACCCAGAGGCCGCCCAAATTTTGTTTTACATCGGAAAAGACGCCCCTTTCCCTCGGACCGACTTTAACCAGATTCGACGACCAACCCGTGAGCCACCCACCCACCCGCAAAACCTTTCTCGCCCAGCTCCTGGGCCTTTTCGCCGTCGTCGGCCTTGCCCCGAAACTGCCAGCGAAACTCGTGCCGTCCTTCGGCGCGCCCGTTTCGCGGCCTGCGCCCTTCGCCATCCGCCCTGAAGCCCGCGCTGTTGCCCGCGAGGTTTGACGCCGCCGCGCCCCGCGCCGCCCGAACCCCGCCCTCGGAGAACTCTGGCCCATGTCGAAACTTTTCCCCAAGTCAGCCAACCGGCTGCCCCTGCAGCTTGTCATCTATCTGGGGGTGCTCGGGGGGATCGCGTCGGCGGGGATTAATTACTACGCGACGAACAAGTACGCCAACGTGGGCTATGCGCCGGTGCAGCCGGTGCCCTACAGCCACGCGCTCCATGCCGGCCAGTTGGGCATCGACTGCCGTTACTGCCACAGCAATGTGGAGAAGTCGGGCTTCGCCAATCTCCCGACGGCGCAGACCTGCATGAACTGCCACACCCAGGTCAAGGCCGACAGCCCCTTGCTGGCGGTGGTGCGCAAGAGCTACGAGACCGATTCATCCACCTGGCGGCGGGAAGAGGTGGTGCCCAGCCTGCCCGCCGACCGAAAGGCCGCGGCCTCCGGCGAGACCGTTCCGTGGGTGCAGATCCACATGCTCCCGGATTACGTTTATTTTAACCACTCGGTGCATGTGACCCGGGGCATCTCATGCGTCGAATGCCATGGACGGATTGACCAGATGGACGTGGTAGGGCAGGCGAAGTCGCTCTCGATGGGCTTCTGTCTGGACTGCCACCGGGCGCCCGAGGAACACCTGCGCGACCTCGGCGACCCCGCCCAAATGGTCACAAAACTCGACTGGACCCATCCCAGCGGCGAGGCCGGCCAGCTCAAGCAAGGCCTTGACCTCGTGAAGAAACTGGACATCCGCCCGCCCACCAGCTGTTCCGGCTGCCATCGCTGATGAAACGCAAATTTGAACATCCCGCCGCCCCCGCCAGCGAGCTGACCACCGGTCCGCGCTACTGGCGCAGCTTGGACGAGCTGGCCGACACGCCGGGCTTCCGGGCGCAGGTGGAGCGCGAGTTTCCCGAGGGGGCCGCGAGTCTGCAAGGGGTGGATCGGCGCCACTTTTTCAAGCTGATGGCGGCTTCTTTCGCGCTGGGCGGTATCGGCCTGGCTGCGGGCTGCCGCCGGCCGGAGGAAAACATCCTGCCCTACGGCAAGTCCGTCGAGGGCATCATCCCCGGCCTGCCCCAGTATTTTGCCACCGCCATGCCGCTGCGCCGTGGAGCCATTCCGCTGCTGGCGGAGACCCACCAGGGCCGACCCACCAAGCTCGAGGGCAACCCGTCCTACGCCCGTTATGGCGGCGCGACCACGCTCAGGGCGCAGGCGTCGTTGCTGGAGCTCTACGACCCCGACCGGGCGACCGCGCACACCCTCAAGGGGGCCCCGGCCGACCTCGCCGCGGTCAACCAGCTCCTGGCGGCCATCAACACGACCTACGCGGCCAACCAGGGCGCGGGCCTGGCCTTCCTGGCCGAGCCGTCCACCTCGCCGTCGCGCGCCCGGATGGTCGCGGTGCTGAGGCAGAAATTCCCCTCGGCCGTCTGGGCCGAATACGACCCCACGCCCGATGAGTCGACCGCATCCGCGGCGGCGATCTATGGCCGGCCGAGCCTCAAACCGGTCTATCACTTGGACAAGGCGCGGCGCATTCTCAGCCTCGACGCCGATTTCCTCCAGGAAGGCCCGCATGCGCTCGCCTATGCGCGGGACTTTGCCAAAGGCCGCCGGGTGACCAGCCAGGACGACGCGCCGAACATGAACCGCCTCTACGTCGTGGAGAGCAATTTCACGATCACCGGCTCGATGGCCGATCACCGGCTGCGCGTCGCCAGCGGCGAGATCCTGATGGTCGCGGCCGGTCTGGCGGGCAAGGTCGCCATCGACCCGTTTGCCAAGCCCACGTTGCCGGCGGCTTTCCAGAACCTCTCCGGTTGGATCGACGTTTGTTTGCAGGACCTGATGCAGCACAAAGGGGCCAGCCTCGTCATCGCGGGCGCGCACCAGCCGGCGGAGGTCCACCATCTGGTTCATGCGCTCAACGTTGCGCTGGGCAACTACGGCCACACGGTGAATCTGGCCCAGCTCCCAGGGGAGGATCTGCCGGCGGCGATTGGTGATCTGGCCACGGCCATCACTGCCGGGTCCGTGAAGACCTTGGTGATTCTCGGCGGCAACCCGGCCTACAACGCGCCCGCCGACCTCGCCTTTGCCACCCTCGCCAAAAAGGTGCCGGACGTGGTCCGCCTGGGCTATTATGCGGACGAAACATCGCAGGTCGCCGGCACGCACCTCGGCGCCGCGCATTATCTGGAGTCGTGGGGCGACGCCCGCACGGCGGACGGCACCATCGTGCCGGTGCAGCCGATGATTCTTCCGCTTTTCAACGGCCTGACCGAGCTTGAGGTGATCGCTCGGATCGCTGGCGAGCCGGTGACCGACCCCTACGCGATTGTCCGCGAGTCATTCCAACAGCGGGTGGGCGGCGACGCCGAGAAGGCGTTTCGCAAGTTCCTCCACGATGGGATGCAGGAGAACACCTACTGGTTGCCGGCCGAGGTGCCCGCCGTCGACACGGTGGCGGTGACCGACCTGGTGTCAGGATTCAAGGCCCCCGCCGCCCTCTCGGAGGGCAACTTGGAGGTTCGTTTTGTCGCGGACCTCAAGGTGGATGACGGCCGATTTGCCAACAACGGCTGGCTGCAGGAGTGCCCGGACCCGATCAACAAGCTCACCTGGGACAATGCGATCAGCATCAGCCCGAAGCTGGGCAAAGCGCTCGGCATCGACCCCAAGGGCACGCTGTTGCAGGTGGCCCGGGTTGAGCTGTCCGAGATGGACCGCGGCCGCGAGTTCGCTTTTGTGGGCGAGTTGACGCTGGCCGACGGCAAGAAAATCAAGGGCCCCCTCCACATCCAGCCCGGCCTGGCCAACTGGACCGTGATCCTCCCGCTGGGCTACGGCCGCACCGCGGCGGGTCGCGTCGGCAACGACACCGGCCACAATTTTTATCCCGCCCGCACCGGGGCCGCGCCGCATTTTGTGGCGGGGGCGAAGCTGGCGGTCGTGCCCGGCGAGCGTTACGAGCTCGGCACCACGCAGGAGCATTGGTCCATGGAAGGCCGTGACCTGGTGCGCGAGGCGAATCTTGAGGAGGTGACCCAGGCGGGTGGCGCCGGTCTGGCCTTTGTGAAGCGCGAAAGCCTCGAGGAGCCGGGTGCCATTCTGGGTGAGGTGGGTGAGAAGTTGACGCCGGCGGAACGAGCCACCGAGATTCCCCGCGGCAACTCCCTCTACGTCACGCCCAAGTTTGACGGCGTCCACCAGTGGGGCATGAGCATCGACCTCAACACCTGCATCGGCTGCAACGCCTGTGTGGTCGCCTGTCAGGCCGAGAACAACATCCCGATCGTCGGCAAGGACCAGGTCATGCGCGGCCGGGTGATGCACTGGATCCGGCTTGACCGCTACTATGCCGACGGCGACGCCTCGGCCGCCGCCTTCGGCGGCGAAGGCAATCGCGAGATCCCGGAGGATCCGCAGTCCATCGTCCAGCCTGTCGCCTGCCAGCACTGCGAGCTCGCCCCCTGTGAGATGGTCTGCCCGGTCAACGCCACCGTCCATGATCCCGAGGGGATCAACACCATGGCCTACAACCGCTGCATCGGCACGCGCTATTGCGCGAACAACTGCCCCTACAAGGTGCGTCGGTTCAACTACTTTGACTTCAACAAACGCTCGATCGACAGCCTCTACCTCGGACCGCTCGGCCCGTCGGGCATGCCGGAGCTGGCCAAGCTCGCCAAGAACCCCGAGGTCACCGTCCGCATGCGCGGCGTGATGGAGAAGTGCACCTATTGCATCCAGCGCGTGCAGCTCGCCAAGATCGCGCAGAAACGGGTTGCCGGCTCCACGGACGAGGTCGAGGTGCCGGACGGCACGATCAAGACCGCCTGCCAGCAGGTGTGCCCGGTCGAGGCCATCGTCTTCGGCAACATCAAGGATCCCAAGAGCGCCGTGTCGCAGGCCAAGGCCCGCGAGCAGGACTACGCGCTCCTCGGCTACCTCAACATCCGTCCGCGCACGACCTACCTCGGCAAGCTGCGCAACCCGAATCCGGCTATGCCCGGCTATGCGGCGCTGCCGTTCAGCCGCCAGGAGTTCAACGCCAAGAATCATCCGCCCGGCTTCAAGGAAGAGGCGCCCGAACCCAAGGCGCCGGAGGCGAAACCCGTCACCGGCAAGACCGCGCTTGCGCCGGGCCAGATGCTGGGAGGGCTTTCCTGATGTCGCACGCCGCTGAATCCGCCGCCGGGGCCAACGCCTTGGGCGGGGTCGAGACCCCCGCCATCCTTCACGAGGTCCGGCCCGCCGTGCTGCCGCGTGCCGTGCTCGTGGCCAACAACCGCAGCTTCTCGTGGATCACCGAGAAAATCTGCGGCATCATCGAGGAGCCGACGCCGACCTGGTGGTGGGTATGCTTCGCGGTCGCCGCCTTCGTCGCGTCGTGGACGGTCATGGGCCTGACCTACCTGGTCGCCACGGGCGTCGGGGTCTGGGGCCATCACAACCCGATCAACTGGGCGTGGGACATTGTGAACTTCGTGTTCTGGATCGGCATCGGCCACGCCGGCACGCTCATCTCGGCCATCCTGTGCCTGCTGCGCCAGAAGTGGCGCACGTCGATCAACCGCGCCGCCGAGGCGATGACGATTTTTGCGGTGGTGTGCGCCGCGATCTTTCCGGTCTTCCACGTCGGCCGCATCTGGTTCGCGGTGCTGCCGGGCTGGCTGTTCCCGTTCCCCAATGGCAACGAGATCTGGCAGAATTTCCGGTCGCCGCTGGAGTGGGACGTGTTCGCCGTCTCGACCTACGGGACGGTCTCCGTGCTGTTCTGGTACATCGGCCTGATCCCCGACCTGGCGATCCTGCGCGACCGGTTCTATGCCTCGGGCCACAAGTTGCGCTCCTTCCTTTACGGGCTGTTCGCGATGGGCTGGCGTGGTTCAAACCGCCACTGGAGCAACTACGAGATGGGCTACCTGATCCTGGCCGGCGTCTCCACGCCGCTGGTACTCTCGGTGCACACCATCGTTTCGTTCGACTTCGCGGTGTCGCTGATCCCCGGCTGGCACACCACGATCTTCCCCCCTTATTTCGTGGCCGGCGCCATCTTCTCGGGCTTCGGCATGGTGCTCACGCTCATGCTGCCGCTGCGCGCCATTTACAAGCTGGAGGACCTCATCACGCAGTACCACATCGACTGCATGTGCAAGATCACCCTGGCGACCGGCACCATGGTCGGCTACGCCTACGCGATGGAGTTCTTCATCGCCTGGTATGGCGCGAACCCCAACGAGGGCTTCGCGTTCATCAACCGCGCCTTTGGCGAATACTGGTGGGCCTACCTGATCATGGTGTCGTGCAATGTGATCACACCCCAGCTGTTCTGGTTCAAAAAAATCCGCGCCAACACCGCGCTGGTCTGGATCCTCTCGATCTTCGTGAACGTCGGCATGTGGTTCGAGCGATTCGTCATCATCGTGACCTCCCTGGCCCGCGACTTCCTGCCCTCGAGCTGGGGCTATTACTCGCCCAGCATCGTGGAGATCTTCACGTTCTTCGGGACGTTCGGGGTCTTCAGCGTCCTGTTCCTGCTGTTCATCCGCTTCCTCCCCATCATGCCGATGGCCGAGCTGAAGTCGGTCACGCCCGCGGCCGACCCGCATGCCGGGGCCGACGGCCACCACTGATCTTCCCGCCATGTCCGCCCAACCCTACGGCCTCATCGCCACCTTCGACACCGCCTCGTCGCTCTACCATGCGGCGGAGCAGGTGCGCGACGCCGGCTACCGGCGGTGGGACTGCATCACGCCGTGCCCGGTGCACGGCCTCGACACCGCCATGGGCCTGAAACGCTCCATCGTCCCGCGCATCTCGCTCTGCGGCGGCATCACCGGCTTCTGCACGGGGATGACCCTCATCTGGTGGACCGGCGCGGTGGCCTACCCGCTGACGGTGGGCGGCAAGCCGTTGTTCAGCCCGATGTTCGCCTTTCCGATCTCCTACGAGCTGACCATTCTCTTCACCGCGTTCGCCACCATCTTCGGCATTTTTGTCACCAACGGCCTGCCGATGCACTACCACCCGGTGCTGAAATACGAGCACATCACCCGCGGCCTGGACGACCAGTTCTTCGTCGTCATCGAGGCCAGCGACCCCAAGTACGACCGCACCGCCACCCGCGCCCTGCTGGAAAAGGCGGGCGGCCGCAACATCACGGAGCTGGAGCCCTGAGCCATGCGCTACGTCTATTTCGCCACCTTCTTTGTCGTCGCCCTCGCCGTCTCGGTGCTGGGGCTGCGGGGCACGCGCTTCACCCATCCGCCGCTGGAGCTTTTCCCGGACATGGACCATCAGGCGCACCTGAAACCGATGGCGACGAGCGCGCTGTTTGCCGACGGCCGCGCCGACCGCCCGATCCCGCCGCATACGGTCGCGGCGGGCCTGCCGCTCGACGACGACGACGGGCTCTTCCGCGGCAAGGCGGCCGACGGCAGCTTCCTCACGGCGCTCCCCGCCCCGATCAAGGTGGACGCCCGGCTGCTCGCGCGCGGCCAGGACCGCTTCACCATCTACTGCCAGCCCTGCCACGGGGCGCTGGGCGACGGGCAGGGGATCACCAAGCAATACGGCATGACCACCACCCCCAGCTATTTTGACGACCGCCGGCTGAAGCTGACGGTCGGAGAGCTGTTCAGCACCATCACCAACGGCTCGGTCAAGACCCCCGAGGGCAAACAGAACATGCTGCCCTACGCCGACAAACTCGCCGTGGAGGACCGTTGGGCGGTCGTCGCCTATGTCCGCGCCCTCCAGCGCACCCAGACCGGCACCCTCAAGGATGTGACCGACGCCGCCGCGAAGGAGGCGTTGCTAAAGACCAAATGAGCGCGCCCGCCACCACTCTCCCCCTTGCGCCGGCCGCCGCCGCCGTCCCGGGCACCGACGCGTGCGCGAACCGGGCGCTCATGGTCGGCCTGGCCGGCATCGCTGTCACTGCCGCGGGGCTGTTCGTCTCCGGCGCCCGGATCGTGGCCTCGGCCTGGCTGGTCGGCGTGACCTATTGGACCGCGGTCGCCATCGGGATGCTGCTGTGGGTCCTGATCCACCATATTTTTGACGCCTCGTGGTCGGTGGTGCTCCGTCGCCAGTTCGAGCATGGGCTCGCGGCCTTCAAGTGGCTCGCGCTCCTGTTCCTCCCGCTGGTGCTCGCCTCCCTGTTTTACCAAACGGATCTGGTGTGGCCGTGGATGAACCCGGCGCATCTCCTGCCCGAGCACAAGTCCGTCGCCTCGGACCTTCTTTACCAGAAAAAGTCCGCCTTCCTGAATGTACCGATGTTCCTCGGCGCGACGATCGTGTTCTTCCTGGTCTGGATCTGGCTTTCCGCCCGGCTGCGCCGGGCCTCGTTCACCCAGGACACCGACGGCGATACCAAGTGGACGACCATGAGCCGGAAGACGGCTGCCTTTGGCATCCCGATGGCCGCCCTCTCGCTCACGTTTGCCGCGATCTTCTGGGTGAAGAGCCTCGAGTATCACTGGTTTTCGACGATGTACGGCGTGTGGTTCTTCGCCAACTGCGCGCGCGCCGCGCTGTCCTGCGGCGTGCTCATCACCGTCTGGCTGCTCCACCGCGGCGACTACCGCGGCATCGTCAACAAGAACCATCTGCACAGCATCGGTCAGCTCATGTTCGCCTTCACGGTGTTCTGGGGTTATGTGACCTTCTCCCAGTATTTCCTGATCTGGAACGCCAATGTGCCCGAGGAGACCTTCTGGTACAATCTCCGCGAGGTGAACGCCGACGGTTCGGACAACCAGTGGAAGTTTGTCGGGTTCTTCATCCTCTTCGGCCATTTCTTTGTGCCGTTCCTGCTGCTGCTGTCCTACCGCTTCAAGGTCACGCCGCTCATTCTCCGTCGCATCGCGGTGTGGATCCTGCTGACGATCTTCGTCGACATCTGCTACAACGTGCTGCCGGCGCTCAAGGATGCGTCGGGCGACCCGCTGCCGTTCCTTGGCCCGGCCCTGTTCTGGTCAGCCACCTCCGCGGTGGGCGTCGGCGGGGTGTGTCTGTGGGCCTATTTGCGCAGCTTCCCGACCGCCAAGCTCATCCCGGTGCAAGACCCGCGCATCGGCGAATGCCTGACCCACCATGAGTGACGAATCCTCCCAGCCCTCCTCCGGCGGCGTGGCGTTTTTTGCCACGTTGGTCGGCTGCGCCCTGTTCCTCGGGGTGCTCTGGTTCGCCTATGTGAAGCAGTTTCCGCGCACCCCACTTGGCGATGGCGTGCATACCACGGAGCAACGCGCGGCGACCCTCCAAAAGCTGCGGGATAATGAGGCCAAACTCTCTACGACCTACGGCTGGGTGGGCGACAAGTCCAAGGGCGTCGTGCGCCTGCCTATTGCCCGCGCCATGCAACTGACGGCCGACGAACTAGCCGCCGCGCAAAAATAACCGCGATGTCCGACGCCCACTCCCAGACTTCCCCCGGTGAAGCCGGACCAATCCACACCTCGTTGAAGGTGCCGCTGCTGGTGCTGCTGGCCTTTGCGTTGCTCCATCTGCTCGCGGCCTCCGCGCTGGGTCTCATCGCGGCCATCCAGTTGCACACGCCCGGTTTCTTCGCCGGCTGCGAGTATGTCACCTTTGGCCGGGTCTATCCGGCGGCGATCAACGAGCTGGCCTACGGGTGGGGCGTGAACGCCGGCCTGGCCGTCGCGCTCTGGCTCACCGCCCGCCTGGCGCGGGGCACTGTCCCGCAGGGCGGGTTGCTGGTGGTCGCCATCGTGTTCTGGAACCTAGGGGTGAAGCTGGGGGTGCTCGGCATCCTCGCCGGGGATTCGACGACTTTTGCCTGGTTGGAAATGCCGCGTTATGTCGGGCCGTTCCTCCTGATCGCCTACACGCTCATCGCCGCGTGGGTGGTGGCCGTGCAGTGCCGCGGCGTGGCACGTTGGCTTTACGCCTCACAATGGTATGTGCTCGCGTCGCTGTTCTGGTTCCCCTGGCTCTGGTCGGCCGCGCAGTTGATGCTGGTTTTCGCCCCGGTGCGCGGCACGGTGCAGGCAGTCGTCGCGGCGTGGTTTGCCCATAATTTTCTGTCCCTCTGGTTTGCGTCGCTCGGCCTGGCCTTGGTGTATTATTTCCTTCCCAAGGTGCTCGGTCGGCCCATCCGCGGTTACTATCTGTCCTCGATGGCCTTCTGGCTGTTCGCGATTTTCACCACCTGGGCCGGCGCCGCCCGGCTGGCCGGCGCGCCCGTCCCGGCGTGGACCCAGACGGCCGGCCGCGCCGCGAACTTCATGCTGCTGGTGCCGCTGGCGATTTTTGCCGTGAATTTCTTCGGCACCCTCCGCGCTGGCGGCCTCCGCGCACTCCGCCACAGCATCGTCCTCCGCTTCATGGCGGTGGCGGCCGTGGTCTTCACCCTCTGGATGTTGCGGGGGGTGGTTGGTGCGCTGCCCGGCCTGACCGAGCTCACTGGGCTGACCTGGTTCAACACGGCCGGCGACTACGCCGTGGTGTATGGGATGTTCTCGATGGCCGCGTTTGGGGCGGTCTATTACCTCGCGCCGCGCCTGTTGCGCCGCGCGTGGCCGTCGGCGATCCTGATCAAGGCCCATTTCTGGTTCGCCACCACCGGTTTGGTGCTCGGGGTCGTTGCGCTTTCCTGTGGCGGCATCTTCGTACAGGGGATTGGCCTGGCCAACGCCAAGGTCCCGATGGCCGAGATCAACACCGGCATGGTTTTCTGGCTCCATCTCGCGACGTTTGCGGGAATCCTGCTCACCCTCGGGCACCTCGCGTTTTTCGTGAATTTTTTCAAGCTGGTGCTCTGCCCGCGCCACCGCTCCGCTGCTGCCGCCGCCCCGGTCCCGGCGGTGCTGCTCCGGCCTTCCCCTGAACTCCAGGCTCCCGCCCGATGAACCGCGCCCCGCTCATATTCCTTGGTGCCTTTCTGGTCCTGGCCTTTTCGTGGGCGGGCCTCGTGCTCACGAACCAGGTCGGCTACGGCAGTCTGGCGCCCCACTTTGACGACACCGAGAACAAGGCCTATCCCGCCCAGATGGCCGGACCCGCCGCCCAAGGCGCGGCGGTTTATCAGGACCTCGGCTGTGCCTACTGCCACACCCAGCAGGTGCGCGGCGGCGCGCAGGGGGCCGATCTCACCCGCCTGCCCAAGTGGGGCGAGCGCGACAGCTACGCGCGCGACTACCTGCGCGACACGCGGGTCCAGCTCGGTGACCTGCGGGTCGGCCCCGATCTGCGCAATGTCGGCGCCCGCGACACGGACTCCACCGCGCTTTACCTGCACCTCTACGATCCGGCGCACGCCAATCCCGCCTGGACGATGCCGTCCTACAATTTCCTCTTCGAGCAGCGCCCGATCACGGGCGAGCCGTCGCCTCTGGCCCTCAAGGTTCCGGTCGCGGCGGGTTTCGAGGTTTTGCCGACGCCGCGCGCCGTGGCGCTCGTGGCCTACCTGCTCAGCTTGAAGGACACTTACGATTACCCGGATGAGTCGCAGATGAACACGCCCCCGGCGCCCCCGAAGACGGCTGCTCCGGCCAAGGGCGGCCCGCCCGTGGGCGCGACCTCCGTCAAGAGCCCCGCCTCGGCGGCAACCGACGCGGCCAAACCGGCCGCCGCGAAACCATGAGCGAGATTCCCTCCGATTTTGACCCCCGCCTCGAGCCGGCCGGCGCCTCGGACGAAAGCATCCAGCGCGTTCACGCCGGGCTGCTGCACACGAAGCCCGAACCCGAGCCGGGCGGCTATGAGCTAACCCCGCTGCTGCTCTTGGGCTTCATGTCCGGGTTGATTCTCGCCTGCTGTATTTTCTTTGTACACAACCGCGGTGGCTTTGACTCGCTGGTCTACAACGGCCAGCTGAACGGTGCCGGCGTGGTCTCGGCTGACCTCACGCCCGCGCAAATCATCGCGCGCGGCAAGTCGCTCTACGGCCAGACCTGCATCCAGTGCCACCAGCCGACGGGTCTAGGGGTCCCTGGCTCTTATCCACCGCTGGCCGGCTCCGACATTGTCCAGGGTGACCCGGAGCGTCTGATTCGGATTATTTTGGACGGCTTGAAGGATCCGATCATGTTGAACGGAAATCAGTTCGTAACTCCAAACAAGATGCCGGCGTTTGCCCCCGGCATGCCCGGTGGGCTCTACAACTGGAGCGACGCCAAGATTTCCTACGTCCTGACCTACATCCGCCAGGATTTCGCCAACAAGGCCGACCCGATCACCGCAGATCAGGTCTCCGCTGTTCACGCCAAAATCGCCGACCGCAAGGTGGAGTGGACGATGAAGGAACTGCCCACGACACCGTGAGCTGACCGGGCTTGTTGCCCGGATGCCTCCGGTTTGGTGCCCGCCCCATGGCTCAATGGCTTCTCGTTGACGGTTTTAATCTGGCGTATCGCTGCTTTCACGCGATCCCGGAACTGACCCGCAGCGATGGATTTCCCACCAACGCCCTGCACGGTTGGATGAAGTCGCTTTGGCGGCTCGCGGACCAGGAGCAGCCGGTCGCCACACTCGTCTTTTTCGACCTCGGCGGCTCGCAGGACCGTCTGGCGCTGCATCCCACCTACAAGGCGCACCGCGCGGAGATGCCCGAGGCGCTGGAAAAGCAGCTCGCCCCGCTGAAGGCCCTCACCCGGGCGATGGGCTGCGCGGGGATCGAGCAGGACGGCGTCGAGAGCGACGACCTGCTGGCGTCCACGGCAGTGTCCCTGGCCCGCGCCGGCCACGACGTGCTGATCGTGAGCGCCGACAAGGATTTCGCGCAATTGGTGGACGACCGGATCGCTATCCTCCTGCCGCCCGCGCCGGGGAATGCGGCCGGCGGCTGGCGGCGGTTGGATGCGGCCGGCGTGCGGGAAAAGTTTGGCGTGTCCCCTGTGCAGATCGCCGACTACCTGGCGTTGGTCGGGGACACGGCGGACAATATCCCCGGCGTCACCGGGGTGGGCCCGAAGACCGCGGCCAAGTGGCTGGCGGAGTGGGGGAGTCTCGAGGGGGTGATCGCGCACGCGGGTGAGCTGCGGCCCGATCGCTTCCGCGCCTTGGTGGCCGCCGACCAAGTACGGCTGCGTCTAAACCGCCGGCTCACCACGTTGAACCTCGAACTGCCGGCGGTGCCGGCCGTAAAGCCCCCCGCGCATCCCGTCGAGCTGTTCCGGCTGCTGGAGGAGTTGGAAATGCGTTCTACCCTGATCGAGGCCCGAACCCGCTATTCCACCCAGCAAGAGCTGTTCTGAGACGGGAAGTGGGTCCGATTTGATCGCGGGCCAGACGGATCGAAGAAGGCTCAGTCCAGAATCAAGCCATGACCCATGTGGCTGACCCCCAATTGGTCTGATTCGTCCGATCCATCCGAAGCCGGTATCTGCCGGAGACACCGCCATGACCTTGTAGCCTCGAAATTATTTTCTTCGATAATCAGCAGTGGGCTGGGGGTGGCAGGGCAGGGTGAATCGAACATTGCCCTGCCACCGCCGGCCTGCTTCGCTTTTCCTTCCACCATGTCCGCCATCGACGAATCCATCGTCCGCGAATACTTCGAGCAAAACGGCTTCCTTGTCCGCCAGGTCCGCAAATACCAGGTCACCGCCCGCGCCAAGACCAGCGACGAGGAGGTGGACCTGCTCGTGTATAATCCCGCCTGGGACCGGAAGGCGCGCCGGCCCGAGTTTTTCCTTTTTGCCAACGAGCTGGCCTATGTCCACCGCGCAGTTGTGGCGGTCAAACCGTGGCATACGGACGTCTTCAGCCCGGCCATCCTCAAGAGCTCGCCGGAGATTTTCCGTTTCCTTGAGACCGGCGTGCTGAAGGAGGCCGCGCGGGCGTTTCCCGCCGCGCCCGACGACGGCCCGGACGACCCGCTCACCAAGATCCTCGTGCTGCCGGGCCTGCCCACGCAGGAGCCCTATCGCTCGCAAAGCGTCGCGCTGCTCCGGGAACACGGGGTGGATGCGATCATCTCCTTCCGGGCGATGCTGCTCGACCTGGTGGACAAGGTCGAGGTCAACCGCAGCTACCGCAAGAGCGACCCGCTCGAGGTCATCCGGCTGCTCAAGAATTACGATCTGCTCAAGACGACCCAGCTGGACCTGGTTCCGGCCCCTCGGGCAAAATCCTCCAAAGCCCCATGATCCATCCCACCGCCATCGTTGAACCCGGCGCGTGCCTGGGCGCGGACTGCGAGATCATGGCCGGCGCCATCGTCACCCGCCATTGCGTGTTGGGCGACCGGGTCACGGTCCATCCCTACGCCGTGCTCGGCGGCGACCCGCAGGATTTGCGGTTCGACCGCGCGACCGAGTCGGGGGTGCGGATCGGCTCCGGCACCACGATCCGCGAGTATGTCACCATCAATCGGGCGACCAAGGCGGGGGGCGAGACGATGGTCGGCTCCGGCTGCTTCCTTCTGGCCGCCAGCCACGTCGGGCATGATAGCGTGGTGGGGCAGGGCGTGGTGCTGGCCAACGCCGTGCAGCTGGCCGGCCATGTGAGCATCGGCGACCATACCTTTGTCGGCGGAGGGGCGGAGTTTCATCAGTTTGTGCGGGTGGGCGAGAGCGTGATGGTCGGTGGCATGACCCGGGCGGGACTGGACCTGCCGCCGTTCGTGATGGTGGCGGAGCGCAGCCAGGTCATCGGGCTCAATTTGGTCGGCCTCAAGCGGCGGGGTGTCTCGCGGGAGGCCATCCGGGAGCTGAAGGCGGCGTTTCGCGCGGTCTATTTCACGCCGGGCAACATTCGCGCAGTGGCGGCGGCGGCTCTGGCGGGCGGCGCGGGCCCCACCTTTGCCATGCCGGAGGCGCGGCGGTTCCTGGAGTTCTTCGCCGGTGGCACCCGCGGCTTCGCCCGCCCGCGACGCGGTGGCAGCGAGGCCGGCCATGAATAAAGGCGAAGATCTCCGGGCACGCGATAAAACGCATCCGCCCCTTCGGTTTTCTTTGCGCCCTCCACGTCCTCACCCTTGGCGAACTTTGCGTTGAATCCTAATTTTCCAATCCAGCTTGCCCTCACCTGCGGCGACCCGGCGGGAATTGGCCCCGAGATCATCGTGGCCTGGCTCGCCGCGCATCCGGCGCAGGCGCGCGATGTGGCGGTGATCGGCCCGGCGCGCTGGCTGGCGACCCTGCCGCTCACGAACGCGCAGCGACTCGCCGTCGGGGCGCCGGATTTTGACGCCGTTCCCGGCCAGCCCACGGTGGCGGGAGCCCGCGTCGCCTGGGACGCAATGGAGCGGGCCGCCGGGGGCGACTTTGCCGGGGTCGTCACCGGACCCGTGAGCAAAGAATGGCTGGCACGGGCGGGATATCCATTTCCGGGGCAGACGGAGTTCTTCGCGGCCCGCTGGGGGGGCGAGCCGACCATGGCATTTTGCGGCGGCCGGCTGCGCGTGGCCTTGCTGACCTGGCATATCCCTCTGCGGGAGGTTCCGGCGGCGCTGACGGCGGCGAATTTCGCGCGCACGGTGGGTGCCGCCGCCGAGCTCGCACTGGCCGAGGGCGTCCGCGCCCCACGGATCGCCGTGTGCGGGCTCAACCCGCATGCGGGCGAGGCCGGTCTGCTCGGCCACGAGGAGCGCGACCTCATCGACCCGATCCTGGACGGACTGCGCAGCAGGTTTCCCGGTCTGTCCCGCACGCTGCCGGGCGACACGGTTTTTGGGCGCATGCTCAAGGACGAGTTCGATGTGATTGTCGCCCTCTATCACGACCAGGGGCTCGCGCCGCTGAAAACCGTCGATTTCGACACGGCGGTGAATGTCACGTTGGGCCTGCCCCGGGTGCGCACGAGCCCCGACCACGGCACGGCGTTCGGCCTGGCGGGGCAGGGGAAGGCAAACCCGCTCAGTTTCGCCAACGCGGTGGCGGTGGCTCGTCGGCTCGTTTTGGCTCGCGCGGCCTCCCCGGCCCGGGTCGGTTGAATAGAATCGTGCGGCTTGCATCCCACGCCGGCCGGGCTTTGCTTCCCCCATGTCATTGGTGGAATCCTCTGTGGCTCCGGCTCCCTCTGTCCTCCCTGAAGGGGTGCGCATGGGCAACGAGCAACTCGTGCGTCTGACCCCGGCGGCCGGGGAGAAAGCCTGCGCCCTGGCCGTCCGCGAGCAGCAGGGGGAGTTGCTGCGCGTCGCCATCACGGGTGGGGGTTGCAACGGCCTCAGCTACAAGCTGCGCTTCACCCCCGCGCCGCGTCGCGGCGACATTCTCGTCGAGACCGGCGGCGCCCGGGTGGTGGTGGATGCAAAGACCGCCCTTTATCTCAAGGGCACCGAGGTGGACTACTCGAACCGCCTGATCGGGGGCGGTTTCAAGTTTACCAACCCCAACGCCAAGGCGAGTTGCTCCTGTGGCGAGAGCTTCAGCATGTGAGGGCCGCCGCCGGACCGGTGAAACGGATGGCGGGTGGCGGGCGTCAATTCGTTGTTGTCAAGCGGCCGGCCCCTCGCCACAAATCCGGCTGACCGAAGCAACTATGCAACCCATTAATTGATGGCCAGTCCATTCCCCTCGTCCGGCGGCAACCGCTCCGGCTACTACCAGCGTCGCAACCACGACCCGTTTGCGCACATCAAGCGCAACCAGCGCATCAAGGTCCCCGAGATCCGGGTGATCTCGCCCGAGGGCAAGCAACTCGGCATCATGCAGACCGAGAAGGCGCTCGCGCTCGCCATGCAGTTCAACCTCGACCTCGTCGAGATGGCGGCCACCGCCACCCCGCCGGTCTGCCGCATCATGGATTTTGGCAAGTATGTCTATGAGGAGTCGAAGAAGCACTCCCATGTGAAGTCCACCGCGAGCCGCATCAAGGAGATTGAGTTCAGTGCGCGCATCGCCGGACACGACTTTGAAACCAAGATCCGCCACGCCGAGGAGTTTCTCGACCATGGCAACAAGGTGAAGCTGCGCCTCAAGTTCATCCGCCGCGAGCTGGCGCACACGGAGATCGGCTTCGAGGTCATCACCCGCGCGCTGGCCGAGCTCGCCGGGATGGGCCACGCCGACTCCACCCCCCGGCTGATGGGCAAGCAGATCAACGTCATGCTCTCCCCTCACCCGGTCAACAAGCGCAAGCGCAAGTACACGCTCGCCCACGGCGAGGAGGCGGTGGACGACACCGGTTCCGACCACGGCCACGATGAGCCCGAAGCGACCGAGCCCCCGTCGGCGCACTGAGGCGGGCACTCCCGGTGGCCTTGCGGTGGAACGCGACCTCCGGGCGCGTGGGACAGGTTGCGTCACGCGCAACCGGCCGCCTTTGCTTGGGCTCGCGGGCCTGGCCGGCGCGCTGTTCCTCGCCGGCTGCCACTCGCCGTCCACCGCGATTCCCCCCGAACCGCCGCCGACTGCGGCGGTCATGCTTCCGCCGGTGGCGGCGAATTTGGCGCCCTCCCTTCCCGCCTCCAATCCACCCCTGTCATCGCGACTGCCCCCGGGTGCCAACGCGGAGTTTCCCTCCGCCCGGCCTGCTCCCAGCCCGCGACCACCGACCGCGGCCGCGTCGCCGCGTGTGGTGGCGACTGTGCCGGTGCCGGGCCAGCGCATCAGCAACGTGGATTATGTGGACGCGGCGGCCTTTTTCGCCCGTTACGGGCTGCGGACCACGGCGGCGGCGGGCGATCTCCGGTTCACCCTCGCGGGTGGCGGCAACCGGCTAGAGCTCGTGGCGAACGATCGCGACATGGCGATCAACGGCCTGCGCGTGTTTCTGGGCGAGCCCGCCTTGGTCCGGGGGCGCGCGATCCTGGTCTCGCGCACCGACGCGGAGCGGCTGCTTGGCCCGATCCTCGCGCCCTCCGGAATCGCGTCCCCGGCCCCGCCCGTGCCGCGTATCATCGTCCTCGACCCCGGCCATGGCGGGCAGGACTCCGGCGCGGTGAACACCAACCTGGGGGTTTTTGAGAAAACCTTCGCGCTCGATGTGGCATTGCTGCTCAAGCCGCTCCTCGAGGCCAAAGGCTGGCAGATCGTGCTCACACGTGCGGACGACCGCTTCATCCCGCTGCCTCAACGCCCGGTCATGGCCAATTCGGCCCACGCCGACTTGTTCATCAGCATTCACTTTAACACGGTGCCCGGGGACACCAGGACCACCGGCACGGAGATATACACCTTTCCCCCGCAGTTTGAGCGATCCACCCGCTCTTGGAGCTCCGGCGAGAAGGATGACAGTGACGCCCAGCCCGACCCGTCAAACCGTTTCGACGCATGGAACGTGGTGTTTGCCAACGCTCTGCATCGTGCCTTGCTTGCGAAGCTCGGGACTTTTGACCGGGGCCAGAAAATCGCCCATTGGGCTGTGCTCAAAGGTCTCAACTGCCCCGGCGTGCTCATCGAGTCGGCGTTTCTCTCCAACGATGCGGAGGCCCGAAAGGTGGCCACGCCCGCCTTCCGCCAGCAAATTGCCGAGAGCATCGCCAATGGCGTGGAGGCCTATGCGGCGCAACTGGCGGGGTTATCCAAATCCAAATGATCCGCCCCGCGGAACGCGGGACCGCTCAGTAGTGCGGCCGCATTTTTTGGGCTTCCGCCAGCGTGACCTCCACCGGGCCGGCACCGTGTTTGCGGGTGCCGATGCGTTGCGCGGAATAGATGCCGGCATGTCCGCTGAAATAGTAGCTCGTGAAACACGCCACGGCGAACAGCACCGCGTGCTCCGATCCGAACAGCTCCACCCCCATCAGCGTGCAAGCCAGCGGCGTGTTGCTCGCGCCGCCGAAAACGGCGATCAGCCCCAACCCCGCGCATAAATCCGTTGGCATTCCCAGCGGGCCGGCGAGCGTGTTGCCCAGCGTCGCGCCGACGAAAAACAGCGGGGTGACCTCGCCACCCTTGAAACCGGCGCCCAGGGTCAGGGCGGTGAAAAGCAGTTTCCAGCCCCAGCTGAAGGTGGCGGCGCCCCCGGGCTGGAAGGCGCTGAAAAGGGTCACATCGCCGGGGTGCTCCGCCAGCGTCCCGAGGCCGAGGTATTCCCGCGTGCCGAGCGCATACGTTAGGCCGATCACGGCCGCGCCGCCCAGCACCGGGCGCAGCCAGAACGGACCGGACCACCGCCTGAGCACCGTGTCGGCACCGTGGGTGAGCTCGACAAAACCCCGGGCACACAACCCAAACGCCGCGCCGGCCACCGCCGCCTTGGCCAACAGCAGCAGGTTAAGGTGCCCAAAGGTGAAACCAGTCGGTGCAAGGTGGGCCGCGATGAGGTAGCCGGTGTGGTGGATGCCCCAGGCCGCGCATGTGAGGTCGCCAATGAGCGCCGCCAGCAGGCAGGGGATGAGCATTTCGTACTGGATCCGCCCGATGGTCAGCACCTCCATGGCAAACACCGCGCCGGCCAGCGGCGTGCCGAACACCGAGCCAAAACCGGCGGCCACCCCGGCCATCAGCAGCAGCCGCAGGTGCTGCGCAGGGATCCGGGCCAGCCGGGCAAACGCGCTGGCAATCCCGCCCCCCATCTGCACCGCCGTGCCCTCGCGGCCCGCCGAGCCGCCCAAAAGATGGGTGACGAGCGTCGCCCCCAGCACGAGCGGAACGATCCGCGCCGGCACGCCGCCGCCCGGCTGGTGGATTTCATCGATGAGCAGGTTGTTGCCGCGATCTGATGACTTGCCGTGCCGCTGGTACACCCAGGCCAGACAGCCACCGGCGACCGGCAGCAGCCAGAGCAGCCAGCCGTGGTCGAAGCGCACCCGTGTGACCGCGTCGAGCGCCCACAGGAAGAGGGCGCTGGCAGAGCCCGCGAGCATACCCACGGGCGCGACCAGCAGAAGCCACAGGCCGAGTTGGCGCAGGCTGCCACAATAAGTGCGGGGATTGAGGAGATGGCTCATGGCGTCAGGACGGAAAAAAACGTTGAACACCAGGAGTCATCAGCCGGCACCTTGCCGGCGGTTTGCCCTTGCGGGACTGGCGGAATCCATCGCCACCCCTAGGCAAGGGGGACGGCCGACGGATGGCAAGCTACTTGTGACTCATTGGGGTCACGCTGTTTTTGGTTTGCTTTCCCCACTGATGGCCCAAAACCTGCAACAAGTCTGGCATCGGTAGCTTGAAATTGTCCCCACCCGATGAAAACCACCCGTTCCACCCACAATCCGGCGAACAGTCCGTTGCTGATCGGACTGATTTTCGCTTTTGTCTGCATCGCGGTCGGCTATTGGTCGTATGTCCGTCAGGTCGCGCCGCCGTCCGTTCCGGCCCGCCTTGGCCCGCCACCGTCGGAGGAACCGGCGATGCCGCCCGGGGAGGCACCTTCAGCCGCTGCGGTGACCCCGGTTGCGGCCGACGGCCCGGCGCCGGCCGACCTGGCCGACGCGCTGAATGATCCCCAGAATCTCGAGCGCATCGGGCGGGTCGCGCTGGCGGCCGTTGGCACCAATCCCAACGCCGAGAAAGTCTGGCTCTTCGCCATCGACAATCCGGTGCTGTCCGCCGCCACCCGGAAGAATTTGATCGAGGATCTGAACCAGGACGGGTTGTCCAATCCGCAGAATCCGATGGCGGACGACCTGCCGGTGATTGAGAGCCGGATCGCCTTGATCGAACGGGTCGCTCCCGCCGCGATGGACGCGGTCAACGCCGCCGCCTTTCAGGAGGCCTTGAAGGATCTCACCGCCATGCGCGCCAAGCTCCAAAAGTAGGCCCGGTCTTCCTCCCGGCCTGGTACGGGGGAATGGTCGGGCTGGGGCGCTGGGTAGTGGGACAGTTTGCCTTTGCCGGGGTAGGTGGCGCGCTTGTCGCGCCACGTTGCGAGGCAAGCTCGCAACCTACGATATAGCCAAACTGACCCACCATCTGGCGCCGCCCCGGCTTGCTTCGCTCCCCGACGCTGGTTTGCTGGGGCGATGAACTGGCTTCCCTGGGCTTTGCTTTCGGCGGCGTTTGCCGGTGCGACAGCCGTGCTCGCCAAGACCGGCGTTGAAGACATTGATTCCAATCTGGCGACGGTCGTGCGCACCACGGTGGTGCTGGTATTTGCCTGGGGGGTCGCGCTCCTGAGCAGCCCGCTGTCGGCCGTCACAGCCCTGCCTCGGCGGGCGTGGTTGTTTCTCGTTCTGTCGGGGCTGGCGACGGGTCTGTCCTGGCTGTGCTACTTTCGCGCTCTAAAGCTTGGTCCCGTGGCCAAGGTGGCGCCGGTGGACAAACTGAGCGTGGTGTTCGTGCTCGGGTTCGCCGCCATGTTCCTCGGCGAGCCGCTGACCTGGCGGACCGGTTTGGGTGGCGCCCTCATCACCGCGGGAGCCGTGGTGCTGGCCTGGCGGTGAGGAGGACGTCAGCTTGGCCGAGAGACACCTCACGGCGTTCTCGGCAAGCAGGCTTCCTTTGGGCGGGGGCAAGCCCGGCCTGACCGGTCTCACTTCGCCCAGGTGTCCCGGAGCGTGATCGTGCGGTTGAAGACCACTCGGCCGGCGGCGCTCTCCTTCGCGTCCGGCGTGAAGTAGCCGAGCCGCTCAAATTGGAAAAGCTCGCCTGGACGGGCGGCGGCCAGCGCCGGCTCCAGTTTGGCCGTGACCACCTCGAGGGATTTTGGGTTCACGACCTTGAGGAAATCCTCCTCGGCGGCGGGCTCGGGCACCGTGAAAAGCCGGTCATACAGCCGCACTTCAGCCTCCACCCCTTCGATCGCGCTGACCCAGTGAATGGTGCCTTTGACCTTTTTGTCGGCGTTGGGCTGACCATGGCGGGTGGTGAGGTCCGCCGTACAGCGCAACTCGACGAGGTGGCCGGCCGCGTCCTTCACCATTTCATCGCACTTGATGATGCAGGCGTATTTGAGCCGGACCTCGCCGCCCGGCTTCAGGCGGAAGAACTTTGGCGGCGGCACCTCGGCAAAGTCCTCGCTTTCGATCCAGACTTCGCGCGTCAGCGCGATCTGGCGGGTCGTCGGGAGCTCGCTCTGCGGGTCGTTGGTGGCGGCACATTCCACCTTCTCTCCGGGGGCCAGGTTGGTGAGAACCAGCCTGAGGGGACGAAGCACGGCGAGGCGGCGTTGCGCTGCGGCGTTGAGCTCCTCGCGGATCGCGTGTTCGAGGACGGCGACATCGGTGAGACTGTCGAATTTTGTGACCCCGACCCCCGTCACGAACCGGCGCAGCGCGGCGGCGGGCACCCCGCGGCGGCGCAGGCCGGACAGGGTGGGCATCCGCGGGTCGTCCCAACCGGTGACAATCTTCTCCTGCACCAGTTGGAGCAGGCGCCGTTTGCTGACGATGGTGTAGCCCAGGTTGAGCTTGGCGAACTCGTATTGGTGGGGCAGGGGGCGCGGGAGGTCCAGCGCGCCGAGGATCCAGTCGTAAAGTGCACGATGGTCCACAAACTCAAGGGTGCAGATGCTGTGCGTGATGCCCTCAAGATAATCGCTGAGGCAGTGGGCGTAGTCGTAGAGCGGGTAGGTGCACCAGACGTCACCGGTGTGGTGGTGGGCGGTGTGACGGATGCGGTAGAGGAGCGGATCACGCAGCCAGACGTTGGGCGAGGCCATGTCGATCTTGGCGCGGAGGCTGCGGGCCCCGTCGGGAAACTCCCCGGCCCGCATCCGGGCGAAGAGATCGAGGTTCTCGGCGACCGGGCGATGACGGTAGGGCGAGTCGCGGCCGGGCCGGTCGGGCGCGCCCCGGTATTCGTCAGTCTCCTTGGGCGAGAGATCACAGACATACGCCAGCCCCCGCTCGATCAAGGTGAGCGCATACCCGTGCAATTGGTCGAAATAGTCGCTGGCGAAGAAAGGCTCGACCGCGATTTTGGAATTTGGATTTTGGAATTTGGATTGATCGGCTGGCGCCAGGTGGAAATCAGGTTGGCCGTTGACCGTCTGGGCGGCGGGGGTGGCCCCCTTGGGCTTGAGGCCGAGGCAGTGGTCGGCCCAGCCGGCGATGAGCCACTGCACATCCGTGGTGATGGATTCGACATACTCGACCTCCTCCTTCGCCGGGTTGGTGTCGTCCATGCGCAGGTTGCACTGGCCGGCGTTCTCCCGGGCGATCCCAAAGTTGAGGCAGATGGATTTCGCATGCCCGATATGGAGATAGCCGTTGGGTTCCGGCGGGAAGCGGGTGACGATCTTGGGGTAGCGTTGCTCCGTGACATGCCGCGCGACCAGGTCGCGGATGAAATCAGAGGGCTCGGTCGGGACGGAGTCGGAGGACATGCAGCGGCACATTCTGTGGGGCCGGCGCGCCGAGGCAAGGCCAGGATCAAGTGGGGGGGTGGCCTGTTTTGAAAATGTCGCCGGGGTCGTCGACCCCGGTCTGTCGCTTGCCTTCCTCCTCCTAATCCGCTGCCGGGGTGAACGGTGCGGTCGTGGCCGGCCGCGGGGTGGCCCCGTCCGCGCCCATCTCGCGCACCAGCCCGGTGAGGTAGGGCACGAGCTGCTTCTTCCGCGAGACGATGCCGGGCAGGTCGAACATCTCATCCTGCTCAAGGTGCGGGTAGCTGATCCGATGGATGAAGGCGGGGTCCCCCTTGACCAGGAGGAGCGAGTTCTGGGTGTTGATGTCGGTGACCAGCAGGGCGGCGAAGGCGAGCCGTTCCTCGGCGCGGAGGCTGGCCAGTGCGGCCGCCAGGGCCTTGGCCTGCGGACGGAAGTTGTCGAAGCCAAGCTCCTCGATCTGCGAGACGGCAAAGCGTACGCCTTCCTCGTCGTAGATCTTGAAATCAGACCGGACCACCTTTTCCGGCGGACTGGCCAGGATGACCGAGCCGGAGCTGAAGATGAGGTCGGCCAGCGCCCGCGCCCCCAGGCCGGCATGGCCCTCAAGCCAGGTGAGCAGGCGGGCATCCTTTTCCGTGGCGGTGGGGCTCTGGAGGTTGAGCGTATCTGAGATTAGACCGGCCATCATGAGGCCGGCCAGCTCGGGGGTGGGGGCGAAACCATCACGTCGGAAGAGGTCGGCAATGATCGTGCAGGTGGAGCCGACGGGCTCGTTGAGAAAGAGGATGGGCTGGGGGGTGTGCATCGCGCCGAGGCGGTGGTGGTCGATGATCTCGGTGATCGTCACCTGGTCGGCACCGGCCACGGCCTGGGCCAGTTCGTTGTGATCAACCAGGACCAGCCGGGTGGGGGCGGGCTTCAGCAGATCGCCCTTGGAGAGCACGCCCACCAGGGCGCCGGCGTCGTCCAGCACCATGAAGGCGGGCGCATGCAGAAAGGCGAGTTTGCGCCGGGCTTCGGTCACCCGCAGATCGCAGTGCACGGAGGCGAATGTGGTCTCGATCACCCGGTCGATGGTGGCAGCGGCGCGCACGACCCAGGCGGTGGTGGCGGAATCATGCGGGCTGACCAGCAGCCCGGTGCCGCGGGCGCGGGCCAGGGCGACAATGTCGTCGTCCACCGGCAGGTTGCTGGTGATCACCATCGCCCGCACCCCCAGTTCGATCGCGCGCAGCTGGATGTTGCGGCGGTCACCGACGATGATCAGCGATTGGTCGGCAGGGATGTTTTCGCGCTCGGACACCTTCCAAAACGAGCGGATCGCCATGGTCCCGAGACGGACATGCAGCTGCTCGAGCCGGCCGCCGTCGTCGGCATGGAGCACCCGGGCCGAAAGCGCGCGGGCGATGTGGTCGAGCGAGGTGTGCACCTGCCGCATTTGCCGCGGTTCGCTGGCGCGCGGGATGAAAATGCCGCCGAGGTGGGCCAGCGAGAGGGTGCCAACCACCCGGCGGGCCTCGGCGGTGACGGGCAGCACGCGCAGGTTGTGCTGATCCAGCAGCTCGAGGGCTTCGGCGCAGGTGGCGCCGGAGGAGACGGACACGACGTCCGTGGCCATGATGTCGCGCACGCGGGGTGAGACATCATTGAGATAGAGGGGCAGAGACTGCCGGAAACGGTTGAGGATGGCGTCGATCCGGGCATTGGAATTGCCACACCGGGCCGCGACGAAGCCGGGCTCTCCCCGCCGCTCCTTGTAGGCCGCATAGGCGAGGGCGGAGCAGATCGAGTCGGCATCGGGATTCTTGTGGCCGATGACGTAGGTTACGGGCGCGGTGGCCGGGGCGGTCATGAAGGAGGGAAGCCCGTTGGTGGTGGGAGCAAAACGGCGCGTGGCGTGGTAAACAAAAAAGCCCCGCTGGTCGGCGGGGCTGGAGGATTGGTGCGGTGGAGGGCTTACTGCGCGGGGTCAGGCACGGAGCCGCCGGCGGTGCCCAGGTCATTGACCAGTCCGTAGAAGCGTTGCGTGCCACCCGTGGTGATGGGCACGCACTGCGCCAGATTGCTCGTGGGCTTGCCGTTGGTCTGGGTGAGGCCCGCGTTCGTGGAGCCCTTGTAGTACTGGAGGTTGTTTCCGAGGAAGAAGATAAATCCGCCAAGATCCTTGTAAGGGGCTTTGTTCAGGTCCCAAGTGCCGTCGCGCTGGAGCCCACGGGTGTAACCGATGGGCGCGGTGGACGGATCGGTCTGGCGGGTTCCGCCCACAAACTCGAAGGCGGGGATCTTCGTGACAAAAGTGGCGTCGAGCTGTAGTTTGTTCAGGGGGTTGACGACGGCGGTCGGCAGGCTGGCGCCGGGATCATTGGTGTCATCGACTTTGGAGAAGTAAAGCTTGGGCTCGGACATGTCGCCGCCCTTGGCCAACAGGCCGCACCAGATGAAATACTGCGAGCCGCCCGTGATCTGCTGACCGGCGGTGGAGAGCGGGTCGGGCAGGTAGCCGTTGTTGTCCGACGCATAGGTGATGGCGGACTGGCAGATGGTGCGCAGGCTGGTTCCATCCACATTGCGCTGGGCGGATTTGAGCACGCCGCCGACCGTCGGGATGATGATCGCGGCCAGAATGCCGATGATCGCGATGACGGTCAGCAGCTCAATGAGGGTAAAACCCCGGGTGGGGCGTGAGGTGAGGTTGGACATAAGGGGAGGGGATTGGAGTTGAGGGTGCAAACGTGGGACAGGTCGGACGGCATGACAAGAAGAAATTCCGGCAAGTCTGGACAAATCCCCGGTGCGTTTCCTAGGCTTGTCAAATGAAGATTTACCTTGATGGCAAATTGGTCGACGAAGCCGACGCCAAGATCTCCGTGTTTGACCACGGCCTGCTCTACGGCGACGGCGTGTTCGAGGGCATCCGCCTGTATGGGGGCAACGTCTTCCGTCTCGAGGAGCATCTCGTGCGGCTGGAATATTCCGCCAAGGCCATTCTCCTGACGCTGCCGCTCTCCCGCGCCGAGCTGCGCGAGGCCGTCTGCGCCACCTGCCGCGCCAACCACCTGACCGACGCCTACATCCGCCTGGTGGTCACCCGCGGGGTCGGCGACCTCGGGTTGGCGCCCTGGTCCTGCGCCCGGCCGTCGGTTTTCATCATCGCGGGCAAAATCGCGATTTATCCTCCCGAGCACTATGAGCTCGGGCTCGCCATCGTCACGGTGGCGACGCGTCGGATCGGCCCGGCCGCGCTGCCGCCGACCGTCAAGTCGCTCAATTACCTCAACAACATTCTCGCCAAGATCGAGGCCCGGCAGGCGGGCGCCCTGGAGGCCATCATGCTCAACGAGCAGGGCTACGTCGCCGAATGCACCGCGGACAACATCTTCATCGTGCAGGGCGGCGTGCTGCTCACCCCGGCGTCTGCGCATGGCGCGCTCCGCGGGGTGACCCGCGGCACGGTTCTCGACCTCGCGCAGGAGCTCGGCCTGCCCACCCGGGAGACTGACCTGACCCGGTATGACGTGTGGTGCGCCGACGAGTGTTTCCTCACCGGCACCGGCGCGGAGGTCATCCCCGTCGTCAAGCTGGATGGCCGCGAGATCGGCTCCGGCCGGCCCGGCCCCGTCACGGCCCGGGTGCGCGCGGCCTTCCGCCAGCGTTCGCTGACCGAGGGCGTGCGGCTTTAGGCGGCGCATCCGGCGGCCAGACTTGCCAGCCGCCGAAACCTTGGCATATATATTGCACACTCGATTTACTCCATGCCCAACCCGCTCAAATGCAGCCTCTGCACCCAGCCTGCGACGGTCCACCTCACGCAGATCGTGGACGGCAAGGTCCACAAGGTGGATCTCTGTGAAGCCTGCGCGCAGGCCAAGGGCGTGACCGACCCCAGCGGTTTTTCGCTTTCCGACCTGCTGCTGAAGGCCTCGCTCGCCCCCTCGGCCGCCGCCGGCCTGCGGTGCGAGCAGTGCGGCTTCACGCCGGGCGACTTCAAGAAACACGGTCGTTTTGGCTGCCCACACTGCTACGAAACGTTTCAGGCCATGCTCGCCCCGCTGCTGGAGAACATGCACAAGGGCGTCACCCACATCGGCAAGGTGCCGCGCAAGGCCTTGGAGCGAAAATCGCTTTACGACCGCCTCACCCGCCTCGAGTCCAACCTCGGGGACGCGATCAAGGCCGAGCGCTATGAGGACGCGGCCCGCTTCCGCGACGAAATCCACGAGGTGCGGCAGACCTTCGAGCCACCTCCGGCCCAATCCTGACCATGACCATTTCCGCGCTTCTGGCCGCCCCGTCCGAGCTCACCGATGTGGCGAGCAGCAAGACCGCCATCGTGCTGATGACGCGCATCCGTCTCGCGCGCAACCTGGCCGGAACGCCGTTTCCCGGCTGGGCCAAGCCGGCCCAGCGCGAGAAAACTTTGGAGACCTGCCGCACGGCCCTGGAATCCGCCTCGCCCCTGCGGCGCGCCGCCAGCGCGGCGGTGGGCGAGCTGTCCGATCTTGACAAGCTGATGCTGGTTGAGCGTCACCTGATTTCGCGCGAGCTGAGCGGTTCCGCCGGCCCGGCGGGAGTGGTCATCAACAAGGAGCAGACCGTCTCGGTCATGATCAATGAGGAGGATCACCTCCGCCTCCAGGTGCTGCGGGCCGGCCTGCAGCTCAAGAAGGCCTGGGGTGCCATCAACGATCTCGACTCCGCCCTGGAGGAGCGGCTCGACTACGCCTTCTCCCCCACGCTGGGCTACCTGACCGCCTGCCCCACCAATCTCGGCACCGGCATGCGGGCCTCCGCCATGATGCACTTGCCGGCGCTCGTCATCTCCAGCCAGATGGAGCGGGTGGTCCGCGCCGTCAACCAGCTCGGCATGGTGGTGCGTGGCCTTTTCGGCGAGGGTTCGGACGCCTCCGGCAGCATTTTCCAGATTTCCAACCAGACCACCCTGGGTGAGACCGAGGAGCAGATCCTCTCCCGCCTCGGCAGCGTGCTCGACACCATCCTCGAGCACGAGCTCAACGCCCGCGCCAAGCTTCTGGAAACCGACGGGGCCAAGCTCTACGACAAGATCGGCCGGGCCTATGGCATTCTCCAGCAAAGCCATCTGCTGAGCTCGAGCGAGGCGATGAACCTCCTCTCGTTGCTCCGGCTCGGCATCGACCTCGGCGCCTTTCCGGCCGGCACGCGGGCGATCACCGACCGGCTGCTCATCGAGGTCCAACCGGGTCACTTGCAGCATGCCGCCCGCCACGAGCTCGAGCCCGGGGCGCGGGATCTTCTGTGCGCCCGGTTGTTGCGTTCCGAGTTTGCCAATTTTGCCAAACCCGACTTTATGCTGGGTGGCCGGAATTAACCGCCCGCTTCCATGGACCAACCCAACAACTTCACGCCCCGCGCCCAACAGGTGCTGCAGCTCGCCCGCAAGGAGGCCGAGCGCTTCCACCACAACTATCTGGGGACGGAGCACCTCCTCCTCGGTCTGATCAAGCTGGGGCAGGGCGTCGCAGTCGGGGTGCTCCAGAAGATGGGGCTCGACCTCGAGGCCGTGCGCAACGCCGTCGAGAAACAGGTGGGCACGGGCACCGAGGCCAAGGGCCAGGCCGGCATCCCCTACACGCCGCGGGTCAAGAAGGTGCTCGCCCTCGCCGGCCGCGAGGCGAAGCAGCTCAACCACACCTACGTCGGCACCGAACACATTCTCCTTGGTCTCCTGCGCGAGGGCGAGGGCGTTGCCGCCCGTGTGCTCAAGTCGCTCGATGTGGATATTGACCGCGTGCGCAACGAGACCCTCCGGGAGCTCGACCCACAGTTTGGTGGCGCCACCGGCGAGGGCGCCGAGGAACCCGCCACGGCCGGCAGTCCGCAGCGGCCCGCCGCCGCCGCCGACGACAAGAAAGAGGTCAAGACCCCGGCGCTCAAGGCCTACGGCCGCGACCTCACCGAGCTCGCGCGCAAGGGTGAGCTCGACCCCGTGGTCGGCCGCAAGCATGAGATTCGCCGCGTCGTCCAGATCCTCTGCCGCCGCACCAAGAACAACCCCGTCCTCATCGGCGAGGCCGGGGTGGGCAAGACCGCCATTGTCGAGGGTCTCGCCCAGGAGATCGCCACGGGCATCGTCCCGGAGATTCTCCTCGACCGCAAGGTCATCACCCTCGACCTCGCCCTCATGGTGGCCGGCACCAAGTATCGCGGGCAGTTCGAGGAGCGGATCAAGGCCGTGATGGACGAGATTCGCCGCTCCAAGAACATCATCCTCTTCATCGACGAGCTGCACACCATCGTGGGTGCCGGCGCGGCCGAGGGCGCGATGGACGCCTCCAACATCTTCAAGCCCGCCCTCTCCCGCGGCGAGCTCCAGTGCGTCGGTGCGACCACCCTCACTGAATACCGCAAATACATCGAGAAGGACTCCGCCCTCGACCGCCGCTTCCAGTCCGTGAAGGTCGAGCCGCCCTCCGTCGAGGACACCATCACCATTCTCAAGGGCATCCGTTCCAAGTATGAGGACCACCACAAGGCCGTCTTCACCGACAAGGCCCTCGAGGCCGCCGCCAAGCTCTCGGACCGCTACATCACCGGCCGCTTTCTCCCCGACAAGGCCATCGATGTGATGGACGAGGCCGGCTCGCGCGCCCGCATCGGGGCGCTCCAACGTCCGCCCGACCTGGAGGGGCTGGGCAAGGAGATCGAGCAGGTGTGTGCCCAGAAGGAGGCCGCCATCGCCGCCCAGCGTTTTGAGGAGGCCGCCAAGTTTCGCGACCAGGAGAAGCAGCTCCGCGCCCGCCTGGACGAGACCACCTCGGTCTGGAAGAAAACCCGCGACGAACAGCGCGTGACCGTGGACGAGGAGCTGATGACCCAGGTCGTCGCCGACTGGACCGGCATCCCGCTGGCCCGCATGGAGAAGAAGGACAGTGAGAAACTGCTCCTGCTGGAGAAGGAGATTGAGAAGCATGTCATCGGCCAGGAGGTCGCCGCCGGGGCCATCGCCCGGGCGCTCCGCCGCTCCCGCGCCGATCTCAAGGATCCGCGCCGCCCCATCGGCTCGTTCATGTTTGTCGGCCCCACCGGCGTCGGCAAGACTGAGACCGCCAAGCAGCTCGCCGTGCAGATGTTCGGCAAGCAGGACGCGATCATCCAGCTCGACATGAGCGAGTACATGGAGAAGCACACCGCCTCGCGCCTGGTCGGCGCCCCGCCCGGCTACATCGGCCACGACGAGGGTGGCCAGCTCACCGAGGCCGTGCGCCGCAAGCCCTACGCCGTCGTCCTCTTCGACGAGGTCGAGAAGGCCCACCCCGACGTGCTTCAGGTGCTGCTGCAGATCCTGGAGGACGGTCGGCTGACCGACTCGCTCGGCCGCACGGTGGATTTCCGCAACACCATCATCATCATGACGAGCAACGTCGGCGCGCAGCTCCTGCAGCGCCAGACCTCGATGGGCTTCGCCGCCGCCAACTCCAACTTTGGCGACGCGGAGAAGATGCGCGAGAAGGTGCTGGAGGAGGCCAAGCGCGTCTTCAAGCCGGAGTTCCTCAACCGCATCTCCGACGTGATCTTCTTCCGCCCGCTCGACAAGGCCGACCTCATCAAGATCGTCGAGCTGGAGCTGGCCAAGTTTGCCGCCCGCCTGACCGAGCGGAAGATCACGCTCGAGTTCGCCCCCGAGGCCAAGACCCTGCTCATCGAGAAAGGCTACGATGAGAAGTATGGCGCGCGCCCGTTGCGCCGCGCTGTCGAGCACTATCTTGAGGATCCCCTCGCCGAGGCCCTGCTCAAGGGCGAGATCAAGGATGGGGAGCCTGTGCAGGTCGTCCGCAACGGCGACAAGCTGGAGTTCGCGCAAAACAATTCCGCCCCCCGTCCGCCCGCCGACACCGGCGTGGCGTCCTGAGGGCGCCCTGGAGTGGGGGCGGCCCCTTTTCTGGATTCTGTTCTGCTGTGATCCTCAGTTCTCTCCTTTGCCTCCTGTAAATAATCAGGCCTGTCTTATTTCGCCCCGGCCTGCCGTTTGAGGAGCTGCGCACGCAGGTAGGTGTCCGGCTGGGCGTTGCGCGAGGCGGTCAGCCACAGGCTCGACAGCAGCTCGCCCCCGCGCAGCAGTTGCTCCTCAAGGAACGCCCGGCCTTCCTCGCTGCCGGGCATCGTGCCGCTGAGCTTCTTCTCCTTGTCCAGTTCGTAGAGCGGTTCGACGCGGGCGCTTTCCGCGACCAGATGGTCCATGATTTCGCCGAACAGCCTGTCCCTCGCCCCGGCCGCGGTCGCGGTCGGCAGTACTTTGGCGGCCCGCGCCTGCGGGGCGACGTCCCCCGGCTTCAGGCCGATCTTGGCGTTGAACCCCCCGTCGATCCATGCGTGAAAGCCCTCCCACGTTGTATAGCCCTTGGGGTTCGCGCCCACCCAGCCGTTGTTGTGGATGGTCGTGTGCAGCGGCTGCGTGCTGTCGCCCACATAGTGGCCCATCACTCCCATGAGATAAATGATGTCGGCCTGCGCGTTGGCGATTTCCTCCGGCCTCCCGCCCGATTCCTGAAAAGTCCGCAGGTAGGAGAATGCGGATTTGAGCCTCTCGTAGTACTCGGTGATGGCCCAGGGCAGGAAGCCCGGCCATTCGCGGGTATGGTCGGCGTTCCTGGCGGGATCAACCATGGAAAAGTTCTCCGGGTGCTGCGCCCGCCCGGCGGCAAACTGCGCGGCAAACTCATAGCGGAGCGCGCTCACCGTGGCGGGCGCCAGCCCGGCGGCGGTGAGCTGCTCGAGGTCGAGGTAGTGATCGAGCCCGTTGGCCTGGCGGAGCGGAAGGTCGGTCACGTTGCGCCAGCGGTCGGGCTCGCCGGCGAGGAAGGCGATGCGCTCGGCCGCCTCGGGCGTCCGCACAAAGGCGGGAAAGGTTGGCGGCAGCCCCGCCAGTGCCAGCTGATTCACCATCCGGTGTCCGTCGTAGTCCCAGGCATGGAGCGCCGGCACGGCGAGGCCGCACACGGCGCAGAGGAGGGGCAGCAGGCGGGAGATCATGGCGGCGGCAGGTTGGGCCCAGTCAACCCGATGGCCGGGACGGTTGCAACCTCGCGTCATCCCGGGCGGAATTTTTCAACCCCGGCTCGCCATCCCGGCCTCGCTCACACAGCTTAAGGTTCGCGCATGAATTTCCGCCGTTGCCTTCTTTTCCCCGTCCTCGCCTTTGCGGCGGGCGCGTGGCTGCGCGGTGCGGACGCGGCTCCCGATAACCCGGCGGCCCGCGTCATCATCCTGGCCAACCGCGAGGATCCCGACTCGGTGGCCATCGCCCATCATTATGCGGCGCGGCGCGGCGTGCCCGCGGCCAATATTTTCCTGCTCAGTCTTTCGACCGCGGAGACCATCTCCCGCTCCGAGTTTAACGCCACACTTTACCAACCCTTGCAGGATGCGCTGGTGCGGGCGGACTGGATTCAGGGTTTCGTCTTCCCTCCGACCGGCGATCCGCCCAGGCCGCCGGCCCGCAAATACGCGATGCTGGGCCACCGGATTGCCTACCTCGTTGTCTGCCGCGGGGTGCCCCTGCGCGTGGACTCCGACCCGACGCTTCCCGTTGACTCCCGGCAGGCCCGGGCCAACGCCATTTTTGGCACCAACGCCGCCGCAGTGGACTCGGAACTGGCGCTGCTGGCGCAAAGCGGCTACCCGCTGACCGGCTATGTGCCCAATCCGCTTTTTCACAACGACCACCCCATCGCCGCGACCGAGCAGTTGGTCGTGAAAGTGGGCCGGCTCGACGGTCCGACGGCGGCGGATGCGGCCGGGTTGGTCGATCTGGCCCTCGCGGCCGAGGCGACCGGCCTGGTCGGCCGCAGCTACGTTGACCTCGGCGGTCCCTATCCGATCGGCGACCAGTGGCTGGAGGCGACGATCAAGGAGCTGGCCGATCTCGGTTTCGACGGCGAGGTGGATCGCAAGCCCAACACCATGCCGCCTGACGCACGGTGCGACGCGTCCGTGCTCTACTTCGGCTGGTATTCCTTTGGGGTGGACGGGCCGTTTGCGCGCCCGGGCTTCCGCTTCCCCCCGGGGGCCGTGGCGCTCCACATCAACAGCTTTTCCGCGACCACCATGCGTTCAACCACCACCTGGACCCCGGCGTTGGTCGCCCGCGGGGCCACGGCCACTTTGGGCAATGTCTATGAACCCTACCTTCAACTCACGCACGAGCCGCAGTTGCTCCTGCACGCGCTGGCGCGCGGCGAAACCCTGGGCGACGCGGCGGCCTACTCGATTCCGGGCTACAGTTGGATGGGCGTGCTGATCGGCGACCCGCTCTACCGCCCGTTCAAAAAATCCTTTGACGACCAGTGGCGGGACCGCGCCCAGCTCCCGCCGGAGCAGTTGCCATATCTGCTCCTCCGGCGCATGCGTCTGCTGGCGGCGGCCGGCAAACTCAACGAGGCCCTTGCCGAGGGCCAGGAGGCGCAGCGCATGGCATTTTCGCTGCCAGTGGCCCTGACTCTCGCCGACCTGATGCGGACCGCCGGCAACACGGACGGGGCCAAAGGCGCGCTCGAACCCTGCGTGGCGGCGGACTACCAGGTGAAAGAGGGCGACGCGCCGCTGCTCGCGGTGGTGGCGCGGACGTTCGAGGCCCTCGGTGCGACCGACCGGGCTTTGCAAGCCTGGCAGTTGCTTTTGACCGGTCGGATCCTGACCGGCGATTTGCGGCCGATTTGGCTCCCGTCGGCGGTGGCGGCGGCGCACGCGGCCAAGGATGTCGCCCAGGCCGCCCGCTGGGAGGCGGAGATCAATGACCTGAAAGCCGCGACCAAGCCGAAAAGCTGAGGGTCACAGCTTTTCCACAATCTTGTCCGCCAGGCCGTAGGCGATGGCCTCCTGCGCGTTCAGATAAAAATCGCGGTCGGTGTCGCGGTTGACCCGCTCCAGCGGCTGGCCCGAGGCGTGCGCCAGGATTTCGTTCAACTCGGCGCGCAGTTTCTCCATTTCCATGGCCTGGATGTTGATGTCGGTCGCCGGGCCGATGAAGCGGCCGGAGATGAGCGGCTGGTGGATCAGCACCCGGGCGTGGGGGTAGAGCAGACGCCGGCCCTTGGTGGTCGCGCACAGGAGGATCGATCCCATGGAGGCCGCCATCCCGGTGACCACGATGGTGATGGGAGAGGTGATGAGCCGCATGGTGTCGTAGACTGCCATGCCCGCGGTGATCGAGCCCCCGGGGGTGTTCAGGTAAAACGTGATCTCCTGGCCGGGGCCGGTGGCCTCGAGGTAGAGCAGCTTTTCCGTGAGATCCTTCGCTGTCTCGTCGGTCACGGCCCCCCAGAGGAAGATTTTACGCTGAGCGAGAAACTTTTTCTGGATCAGGTGGGCCACCGGGGCGCCGCCCTTTTTGGCGGCGGCATCGGACTGCTCGTCCTCATCGTCGTCGTCGTCATTGCGCGGGAGGATGGGGTTGGAGAGGTGCGGCTGAAGGTTGTCGAAGTACATGGGCCTCGAAGATGGGCACCGGGAGCCCGTTTGGCAAGGCCCTCGGTTATATTCATACTACTCCACGTCGGCGGGATTGGTTGGCTTTCGCCGATGCAATCAGCAGGAGGGTAGCTAACAATGTAATGGTTTTCCGAATCATGGGCTATGAACTCAGGATTCATGCGCCCGTGATCACGTCGCGGCCTTTGAGGCCAAAGTGGGGCGCGGCAGCGAGCAGGTGACGGTCGTGGCTGTAAATCTCCTTCAGGCCCGCGTCGCCCGCGCAGGCGAGGTGCAGGGCGTCTCCTGCTCGGATAAAAACGGACGGGGGGAGTGCGGCGGTTTGCTGGCAGGCGGATTCAATCAGGCTGGCGCCAAGGGGCAGCCAACGGATCAGGCCCGAGCGTTCGTCATCGGCGAGCTGGCGGAGCAAGTCGCGCAACTCCGCAGCAGTTATCCTGGACTCTCGGTGGTTGCGCTTCAAGGCGGCCACCAATTCAAGGCGACCATGATGGGCGCAGACCAGCCCCGTCTTGCCGGCCAGCCATGCGACAAAGGCACCGGCCCCGGGCTCGTCGAGATAGATTTTGGCGAGACAGGAAGTGTCCAGATACAGCATCACCGGTCGCGATCCTCAGAGATGAAAACGGTGGAGTCGGTGAGGACTTTCGGGCGGCGGCGGCCTTGCAGGGAAAAAACCGGGCGGGGGATGAGTTCGGGCGAATAAGCGTTGATGACAGCCACCTGCTCACCGTGGTCGGTCACGGTGATGGGCCGCAGCCTGGCGGCGCGCACCCAGCGGCCGGTCTCGGCGTGAAGCTGCTTGATGGAAATCGTACTCATGTCCGCGAGTGTCACCAGTCACACTTGGGCGTCAAGCCGGGAGTCCTGCGGGGGTCAGGCCAAGTTTTGTGAGATATCTCACTCCTTCAGCGGAAAATAGAGTGTGATGCTGGTGCCTTCGCCGGGCCGGGTTTTCACCCGGATCAAGCCGTGGTGCGCGCGCACCAGGCGGGCGACGATCGCGAGGCCGAGTCCCGTGCCGGTCTGGGCCTTGGTCGTGAAATAGGCGTCGAAAATCCTCGGGAGATTCTCCGCGCTGATGCCCGCCCCTTGGTCCAGCACGGTGATCGCCAGCAGCGGCGGGGCGCTGGCAAAGACATCCAGCCCGATCACCGCCTCCGTGCCGGAGAGGGCGGTCGCGGGCAGGGCGGGCGTCTCGGTCAGCCGCTCGGCGATGAGCCAGACGGTCTGGGACGCGGGGCTGCTTTGAAACGCGTTGATGACCAGATTGAGCAACACCTGGATGAAATCCGTCGCGTCAATGTGCGGCGAGGCGTCGTGGTCGAGCGGTTTGAGCGCGAGGCGGCCGCGCTTCGCCGCCGGATGGGCCTTCAGCAGCGTCTGCACATCGGCGAGGACCTGGTTGACGGGCAGGCTCACGCCCCCCCCGGACCGGCGGTGCACAAAACGCAGGTACCGGGACGCGATCGCGGTGCAGGTGTTGACCTGCTTGGCGATGGTATTGACGTTGTCGCGGACCTCCTCGAGGTCGGTGCCATGCAGGGCCGTGGCCTTTTGGAGGCGCGATTCCAGCAGCTCGACGTAGCCGCTGATGACGGTCAGCGGGTTGTTGATGTCGTGGAGCACCCCGGCGTAGATCTCGGTGGTGGTGCGCGACATCTCTTCCCGCAGGGACGAGTCGCCCAGACGCCCGGTCAGTTCCTGCAGCCGGTCCGCAGTGGAGGCCAGCGATTCGGAGATCTTGCGCAGATGCAGGGCGCGCGCCACGGCGGCCCGGATGGCGGGCAGGTCAAAGGGTTTGCTCAGATAATCACACGCGCCGAGCCGGAGCGCCTGCCGGGCCGTTTCCAAGGTTTCGTAAGCCGTGAGCATGAGGATCTCGATCTTGGGATCGATCTCCTTGAGCGAGCACAGCACTTCGATCCCCGAGCATCCGGCCAGACGGATGTCGAGGATCGCCACATGAACCGTGTTTTCACGCGCAAACTGCAGCGCCTTCTCCCCCGAGTCCACTGCGTGAACGGCGAAGTCATGGCGGAAGACCATGCGCAACGAATGCCGCGGCCCCTCCTCGTCGTCCACGACCAGAAGGGTGTATTTGACCTCAGGCGCGATCGGCGGCGGGTCAGAAACGATGGGAGAGGGCGAAGGCGAGGGCATAAGTGCGGCTGCTGTAGGTGCCGTTGGGCGTCTGGCCGGCAAAGTTGACGGGCACGCCGGTCACGGTGCGGGTGTCGGCGAAACCGTATTGCAGCGTGAGCTGCAGCTCGCAGCCGCCGACATGGCCGCCAAGGCCGAGACCCACCAGCTCGCGGTTCGCGTCGGGCACGGCCGGGTTGTAGGTCGAGGTCGGGGTGGAGTTCTGGGAATAGGTGAACCCGGCGCTCACATGCAGGCCGTTGCCCAGCTGGCGCGTGACCCCAAAGTCATAGTTGAAGCCGGAGCGCCAGTTGAGCACGAGGGTCTCGGCCGGGCTGAACACGACCGAGGAGTTTTGGATGTTGATGGCGTTGACCCGGTCCCAGTTCGTCCACTCCAGGTTGACCTCCAGGTTCCAATCCGGGGTGGGGCGGTAGGAATAGCCGGCGATAATGACCTCGGGCAGGGTGAAACTCGCGCTGGCGGGCACGCCCCCGGTGAAGGGCGTGAAGGTGGACGTGCCGGTCAGCCTCGAGGAGTAGTTGCTTTGGTAGCTGAGGCCGAACGCGTGTTTTTCCGACGGCTGCCAGCGGAGACCGGCGTTGAAGCTGACGGCCTGGTTGCTGCCGTCGAACGTGAAGATATCGGTCGAAGTGGTGTCGATGCTGCGGCTGAGCTTGGAGCTGATCTGGTGGAACACCGGTCCGGCGCCAAGGGAGAGTTCCGGGGTGATTTTCCACGCGCCGACCGCCGAGATCGCGTAGTCCTTGATCGAGGCGTCGGTGGCGATGGTGTCAAAGCCCGACGTGGGCGACCAGCTGGTCGAGAGCCCGAAGGGGACGTACGCGCCCAGGCCCAGGGCGTAGTTCGCGCCATGCGGGGCATAGGCGTAATAAAACTGAGGGAGCAAATGCGTGTCGCGCTTCATGTGCGTGCCCGCGCCGGCGGGGCTGGCGAAATCGGTCTGCAGTTGCACCGCGTAGACGCTGGCGGAAATCGAGCTGCCGTCGAGCTGGGTGAGCCCCGCGGGGTTGTAATAGATGGCCGCGGGCGAGTCGGCGGTGGCGGCAAAGGCGTTGCCGGCGGCGGTGGCGCCAGCATCTTTGAAGCCGGTACGGATGCCGGAGGCGAACAGCGCGGCGGGGGCGAGCGCGGCCAGCAGGCCGGCGAGGCGGAGAAGGGGGGGGTGGGACATATGGGTCAGGTTGAGGGGTGGGAGGAGTTCTTGGTTTTTAGGTCTGGGTGCATGTTTCGGGGCAAACGGGGGCGGAAAGTTGAGGGGGTGAAGGGGTGACAGGTTGAAGGGATGAGGTTGGGGTTAACAGAGCGGCAGGTCGAGCACGACATCCGCGTCGTCGGGGCCGGAGCGCGCCCGGACCTCCAGCCGGCCGGCGTGCTGCTCGACGATGCGGCGGGCCACGGTGAGGCCGAGGCCCACCCCGGTGGCGCGGGTGGTGAAAAACGGCTCGGCTGCCCGGGCGGCCACCTCGGCGGTCAGGCCGGGGCCGGCGTCGCGGAAGCGCAGCGTGAGCCGTCCCCCGTCGGTGGCCAGATGCACCCGCATGGGCGCGCCGGGCGCCGCCTGGAGCCCGTTGAGGAAAATCTCGTCGAGGGCGTGGGCAAAGCCGGGCCGGTGGACCCGCACCAGCGCCGCGGTGGCGTCGCCTTCGAGCACCAGCCAGGGTTCCAAGCCCAGCGCCCGGGCCGCCCGGGCGCAGCTTTGCTCAATCAGCGTGGCGACCGGCACGAGATCCTCGGCCGGGCCCGCCGGCTGCGAGAGAAACAGCATCTGCTCGGTGAACCGCTGGATCCGGCCCGTTTCGCGGCCCAGCGCGGTCTTGAGCGAGTCCCGGAACCCCGGGCTGTCGTAGTCGGTGTCTAGCAATTGGTGGTGCGTGGTGAGCGGAACCAGCGCGTTGCGGATCTCGTGCGCGAAGCGCTTGGCGATGAGCGCCAGCAGCCGGGAGTTGGAGGCCTCGATCTCGGCCCGCTGGACCGACTGGATCTGGGTGAAGTCCTCGACCAGCGCGAGCGCCGGCTGGGGAAGGCGGCGCTCGGGGTTGGGAAACGGCACCAGACTCACCCGCCAGGATCGCCCCGGGGTTTTGTCGGAGGTGAGAAAAAACGGCTCCGCGAGGCGGTCGCGCTCGACCAGGTCGTGCAGGGCGGCGGCGAGCAGCCGGGGCAGCTCGGTGAAGTCCACCCGGGCCCCGGAGCCCGGGCCGCCGCGCAGGAAGTTCAAAAAGGCGCGGTTGGTGTGCAGCACCGCCAGGTCGGCCCCGATCGCGAGACAACCGCTGGTCACCGCCCCAATCACGTCGGAGAACAGCCGCTGGCTGGCGGCCACCTGCGCGTGCAGCCAGCTGTTCTTGATCGCGAGGCCGAGCTCCTCGAGCAGGTGATACACGAGGCGCAGCTCCGCGTCGGTGAAGGCCCCGCCGGTCACCCGGCCGCCGATCAGGGCGGCCCCGATGGTGCGTTCGCGGTCGTTGACCGGCAGGGCGACCTGGCAGCCGAGCACCTCAAACTCGCGCCGCGCCTGGGGATCGTCCATCGCGGCGGGATCGTCGCCGCGGAGCACCTGCGCGTGCCTCGTGATATGCCGCCCGATGCCGCTGCGGCGCGTGAGCTCGACACAGTCGATCAGGTCGCGGGTGACCCCCGCGGCCGCGGCGCAGGTCAGGTGTTCCGAGGGCGGGGCGTGCTCCGGGGCGGCGGGTCCTGCGGGCGTTTCCAGAAAAATCGCGATGCGCGCCACCCCGATCACCTCGCGCAGCTTCAGCACGAACTGTTGCGTGAGCTGCCGGTAGTCGAGCGAGTAGCCCAGCACCGGGGAAAAATCGCGCAACACCTCCAATTCCGACGGCGTTTTGCCGCCACCCGCCGGCGCCGCGTTGGGCGGCTGGGGTGAGGGGGCGGCGACCGGCGCGGGGGCGGCCGGGGCGGCCGCCGGAGCCGGGAGGAGGCGGAGCAGGGTGGCGGCCAGCGCAGCGGCGTCGAGCGGCGGCAGCAGCACCAAGTCCGCGCCGGCGGTGGTGAGGCGGGCCGTCAGGCCCGGATCGTGGGCGGGCAGCACCACAATGAGCGGCAGTCCGGGCGCTGCGGTCCTGATTTCGGCGACTTGGGCCGCCGTGTCCGGGTCCAGATTGGTGGGGGCCAGCAGGATGGCGTCAAAGGCGCCCGCCGCCAGCGCGGCCCGGGCCTCCGCGAGCCGCCCCCGGTTGTGCAGTTGTAATCCGGCGGCAACAGACAGTGCCGCGGTGAGCGGCCGGGCGACCGGGTCGTCTGCAATGAGGAGAAGCCGGGGCACTTTTGGCAGTTGGAGTGGGTCGGATTGCTGGCGGTGCTCACAGCCCATCCGCCTTCAGGGCCGAATGCAACCGCAAAGTGCGTCACTTGCGCGTTGCCTTTCCGCAAAAAATACCGTGAGTGGCGCGCGTGGCCCATCTCCCACCCACGACCACCGACTTGTCACCCGTCATCGCGGGGCAGCTCCAGACCGAGTTTGTGAGCTTTTCCACTCGCGCGGGTTTGCGTGTGGCCGCCTGTTTGGACCATGCCGGCGGCAGCACCCGCTCCCGCACCTGGGTGATCGTCACGCCGAAATACGGGGAGACCAAGAAGAACAGCCTCCAGCTGGCCTACCAGCTGGCCGCCAATGGAGCCAACGTCCTCCGCTTCGACCACACCAACCATGTCGGCGAGAGCGAGGGGCGCATGGTGGACTTCACCCTGCCCGGGGCGGTGGGGGATATCCTGGCCGCGCTGGATTATCTGACGGAAAGCTTCGGGGTTCGGTCGGTGGTGGCGGTGGCCAACAGCCTCTCGGCGCGCTGCCTGTTGCGGGCGGCCGTGCTCGATCCGCGGATCACCCGGCTGATCAGCGTGGCCGGCGTGGTGAACCTCCAGGCCACACTGCGCGAGGTTTACCGCGAGGATATCTTCGGGACCTTCCTGGAGGGCCGTCACTGGGGCCTGACGGACATCATCGGCTTTGACATCAACGGGGAAACCTTCCTCGGTACCGCGGTGGCGGAGCGCCTGCACGATCTGGCGGGGACTTTGGAGGACATGGGGCGGCTGCGGGTGCCGTTTCTGCAGTTTCAAGGGGAGCAGGACGCCTGGGTGGACCGGCGGGAGGTGGAGCAGGTGCTGGCCATGAATCCGCTCGCCCGGCTGGTACCGGTCGCCGGGGCCATGCACGAGGTCCAGGAAAACCCGGCGGCGGCGGCGGCGGTTTTCCAACAGGTGACGCGGGCCTGCCTGCTCGATTCCGACCCTCCCGACGGGACGGACCGGCCGCTGGTGGCGCCCGCCAAGAAACTGGTACTCGCCCAAAACCGCCGCGAGCGCGAGCGCCTCCGCCGGTCCGAGGCCCTCCCGGAGGCCGAGACGACTTTTTGGTCCAGCTACCTTGAGAAATACAGCATTCTGGAGAAATCGGCCGATTACCGCACCTATCTCGACCTGCTGGGTCAGCTGTGCGGACCGTTTCGGCCCGGCGCCTTGGTCCTCGATGCCGGCTGCGGCAACGGGATGTTCGTCCGGTGGGTCCTCCGCGACCTCGCGCGGCGCCAGGCGGTGCTCGCCGGCGCGGCCCCGCTCACCTGTGTGGCGCTGGATCTCACCCCCTCGGGGCTCGCCGACGCGATGGCCCATCATCTGGGCGCGCGGCCCGGCGCCGATCCCGCCGCCCCCGGTCTCCAGTATTCCGTGATGGATTTCGACGGCCTGGCCGACGACGGCGCTGCGGCGCAGCACCTGCCGTTCCGCGACGACACTTTCGATGTGATCTGCTGCAGCCTGGTGCTTTCCTACCTCCGGCGTCCGCCTGTGCTGCTCGCCGAGCTGCGCCGCGTGCTCCGGCCCGGCGGCGTGATTGTGGTTTCGAGCATCAAGCCGCACAGCGACCTGTCGGTCATCTACCGCGATTTCATGGCCCAGCAGGTCGATGGCGAGGATCTCGACGCGGCGCGGAATCTGCTCCGCGCCGCCGGGAAGATCAAGCTGAAGGAGGAGATCGGCCACTACACCTTCTATTCCCCGGCCCAGCTGGCCACCCTGCTGATGGATGCAGAGTTCAAGGTGCGCCGGTCGCAGGTCTCGCTGGGACAGCAGGCGGTCGTGATCCAGGCCGGCAAGTGACGACCTATCTCACCATCTCCGCGTTCATGAACTTTGCGGCGGGCCTGCTGCTCGCCTTTGCGGTGATGCTGCGCGAGCGCCGCAGCGAGCTGCACCGGCGGTTCGGCCTGTTTACGTTGAGTGTCGGGGCCTGGTCGGCGGCCTATGTCATGTGGCAGCTCTCGGGGGACCGGGACCGGGCGCTGTTTTTTGCCCGGCTGTTGATGCTCCCGGCGTATTTCGTGCCGGTGCTCTACCTGCATTTTGTGGTGCTGCTGTGCGGCGAGACCGCCCGGCTGCGCCTGCGGCTGGCCTACGGCTGCGCCGTGGGGTTCACCTGCCTGGACTTTACCCCGTTGATGGTGACCACCGTGGTGAAACAGATGGAGTTTCCGTTCTGGCCGCAGGCGGGCCCCCTCTTCATCGCCTATCTCCTCCTGTTCGCCGCCTGCACTGTGCAGGCCGTGATGCTGATGCTCGGGCAGTTGCGGGTGTCCGCTGGCGCACGGGCGAGCCAGTTGCGCTACATTCTGGTCGCCACCCTGGTGGGTTTTCCGGGCGGCGCGACGAATTTTCCGCTTTGGTATGGCGTCCAGGTGCCCCCGGTCGGCAACGCGCTCATCTTTCTTTACCTCGTCATCATGGCGCATGCGATTTCGCGCTACCAGCTGCCGCTGGCGGCCTACGATTTCGTCCATGCCGCCGTCTATCTCGGGGTGGCCGCCACCCTCGCGGTGTTTTTCCTGCTCGTGCAGATGGTGGCCGCCAGCCTTGAGGGCATTCCCCCCGCCATGGGCGAGCTGCTCAACAGCTTCCTCCTCGCCATGCTGGTGAGCCTGTTTTTCCTCTGGGCCGTGCCGCGCCTCAAGGCCGGCGCCGACCGCATCGTCGAGCAAACCTACCTGCGCCGCCGCCGCAGCCTCAATGACCGGCTCAAGCATCTCGCCCGCCAGATTTGCACCATCAGCGCCGAGGACGAGATTTTCGAGACCACCGCGCGCGAGATCGCCGTCGCGATGGATGTCGTCTCCCTCGGCCTCTTCGTGCGCCCCGAGTTTGGTGACCGGCATGACCTGCGGGCGCAGGCGGGCTGGGACAGCGACGGTTTCACCCTCCGGGCCATCCCCGCCGACTCGGTTTTGGCCCTGGTGCTGACCCGCCTTCAGGCTCCCCTGCTGCTGGATGGTTCCGAGGCCGAGCTGCCGCCGGCAGACCTGGCCGGCCTCGGTCGGTTGCGGTCCGCGCTGCCATTCGAGGCCGCGTTTCCCATTCTCACCGAAGGGGTGCTGCTCGGCCTCCTCGTGCTCGGTCCGCGCGGCAACCGCGACCCTTACACGGATCGTGACCTCTCCCTGCTCGAGGCCATCTGCCTGCAGATCGCCGTCACCCTCCGCGCCCGGCAACTCGAGCGTCGCGCCAACCAGGCGGAGAAGCTCATCTCGCTCGGCACCCTCGCCGCCGGCCTCGCCCACGAGCTGCGCAACCCGCTCGTCTCCATCCGCACCTTCAGCGCCCTGATGGCCGAGCAGGGCGGTGACGCCGAGTTCCGCCGGGAATTTCGCGCCGTGGTCGAGCGCGATGTGCAGCGCATTGGCGCCATCATCGAGCACGTCGCCGCCTTCGCCGAGAACAGCCCCGTGAAATTCACCCTGGTGAGTCTGAACGAGGTGGTTCAGGCCGTCTATGACATCTCGCGGCCTGAGTTCGTCCGGGGTGGCGTGGCTTTCGTCCCGCCGGCACCCGGGCTGCCCGCCGTGCTCGGCAACTATGGCCAGTTGCTCCAAGTGTTCCTCAATCTCTTCCAAAACGCCATCCATGCCCTGCAGGGCCGGCCGGACGCCCGGATCGAGGTGAGCGCCCAGGTGCTCGGCGCGGTGGGCGGGGGTCGGGCGCTCGTCCTGGCCATCTCCGACAACGGGCCCGGGATTGCGGCGGAGCTGCGCGACCGGATTTTCGAGCCGTTTGTCACGACCAAGGCCACGGGGGACGGCCAGGCTGCCCAGCGGGGCATGGGTCTCGGGCTCGCCATTGCCAAACGCATCATTGAGGGTCACCGTGGGGCCATCTCGGTCACGTCCGGGCCTGCCGGCGGCACCACTTTCCTGGTGCATCTGCCCTGTCCGTCCTGATGAACAACCCACTGCTGCCTTCCGCTCCCGCCACCGTCACCCTCTCCGGGGCCGACGCGTTGCGCGCCCTCGCGGGGTCCCTGGCCCACGTCGCCGACTTTCAGCGTTTCACCACGGGGTTGGAGCAGGTGCTCGCCCGCTCGGGTTTTTTTGCCGACGCCCAGGTGCGGCTCCTCGCCGGTCCGGGTGACGTGCCGGCGTTTGCCCCCGGCCGGCTGACCCTGCCCCTGGCCGGCGCGGCGCGGCTCCATGGTGCGCTCCATGTCGCCGGCGCCACGGCGGAGTCGCGCCCTTTCGGCCCCGAGGACCTGCACCTGCTGTCCGCGCTCTCGACGGTGCTCGCCGCCGCCCTCGACCACGCTTTGCGTCACGGCGAGATGCGCCGCAACCTCGAGGTGCTCTCGCTCCTCCTCGATCTTGCGCCCACCGGGCTGGCCGCCCTGTCGGGTGATGGCGGGGTCGCCCTGTCCAATGAGACGGCCCGCCGCTGGCTTGGCGCCGCCGGCCCGGCCGCGGTCGCCGCGCGGCTCGCGCCCGAGGTCCTCGGCGTGGACTGGCGGGTCGAGCCGTCCTTTCATCTCCGCGTCGAGGGCAAGCTCATCTACGGCGAGGCGCGGCCGGGCCCGATGGTGGACGACCGGCCGGCCACGACGGCCTTCGTGCTCTATGACCTCACCCCGCAGCAGGCGCTGTTGGTGGACGGGTTGCAGCGCGAGCTTTGGCGTTGCCGTTGGCTGGGCCTTGACCTCGCCTTCGTGCTCCTTGATTCCCGGCCGCTGGCCGGCGGTCTGCTCCAGCGTCTGCCCGATTTGCGCGCGCGGCTGCAGCCCGGCGAGATCGTCGGTCCTTATGACGCCCATCGGATCGGTCTGGTGCTGCCCGGCCTTGGCCAGGGGGCCGCGCTCGCCCGCCTCCGCGCGCTCACGGCCGTGCTGCCCGCCGAGGGCCTGCAGGCCGCGGTCGTCGCGGCGGATGGCGCCACGGCCGCCGAGCGGGTGCTCGGCGCCGCGCTCGCGCGGATGCGCTCCGCCGACGACGCGTTGCGCCCCGCACTGCTGCTCCATGACGATTATCCGGCGGTCAATGACATGCTGGCGCTCATCCTGCAGCGCCAGTTTGCCATCGTGAAAAGCACGCATTATGAGGATGCCGTCGCCCACCTGCGTGCGCGGCCGTTTGACGCGCTGGTCACGGAGGTCGATCTGCGCGAGGGCGGCGGCGGTTTGGAGCTCGCCCGGCTCGCCCGTCGCCTTCAGCCCGGGATCCGCCCGATCTTCACGACCGTGGCCCACGACGTGCCCGCCGCAGTCGGCGACCCCTTGCTGGCCGGCCACCTCGTCATCCGCAAACCTTTCGATGTGGCCCGCGTCGGGGCCGAGGTGGTCAATGCCCTCGCCAGCCCCGAAGTGCCCCGGGGCTCCGCCCGGCCCTGATCCAGCCTGGGTCCGGCGGTCACAGGAGACCGGTTGGTCCGGTCTGGTGCCAGCGTGACGTTCGGGGGGCGCGTTGCCGCTCCCTCAGGCAATGGCCGGGGTGCCTTCCACAAAGGGCTCGCGGGTGTCGCCGGGGCGGTAATCCACTTTGATGGTGAAATAAAACGTCGAGCCCTCGCCCGCGTGGCTCTCGACCGAGAGCGCCCCGCCCATACGCTCGCACAACCGCTTGGCGATGACGAGGCCGAGGCCGGTGCCACCCCGCCGGCGCCGGGCCGACGTGTCCACCTGGCTGAACGGCTTGAACAGCAGGCCGATTTTGTCCGGCGGGATGCCGATGCCTGTGTCCCGCACCGCAAACTGCAGGCGCACGGTGCGGCGGGACTGCTCCGGCCGGGCCTCGGCGCGCGCGCAATCCACTGTAAGCATGACGCCGCCCCGTTCGGTGAACTTGATGGCGTTGCAAACGAGATTCTGGAGGACTTGCCGGAGCCGGCCGGCGTCGCCGTTGACGATGGCGGGCACGTCGGTCGCGATGCGGGCCTCGAGCGTGAGCCCGGCCTCCCGCGCGCGCGGGAGCAGCAGCTGGCAGACCTGCTCGACGCAGCCCCGCAGGCCAAACGGGGCCGTTTCAATCTCCAAAGTCCCAGTCTCGATTTTGGAGAGGTCGAGGATGTCGCTGATGAGCGACTCCAGGGCCTCGCCGCTGGTGGCGATCAATTCGACATGCCCGCGTTGCTCGGCGGTCAGCGGGGTGTCGCGGAGCAGCCGCGAAAAGCCGATCACGCCGTTGATCGGCGTGCGCAGCTCGTGGCTGACAATGGCCAGAAACTCCCCTTTGGCGCGGTCGGCCGACTCTGCGGCCTCCTTGGCCGCGCGCAGCAGCGCCTCGGCCTCTTTGCGCGCGGTGATGTTGTGGCCGACCGCCTGGTATTCGAGGAGCCGGCCGGTGTTGTCCCGGATGGCGCGCTGGGTCCAGGAATGAACCACCCGCTGCAAAGTGGCGCTGGTCAACTCATGCTCCACCGCGGTGTTGTCGGGAATATCTTCGCGACCGGACAGCAGGCCGGCGGCCCGCAGCGCGAAGGGCTGGCCAATCAATTCCTGCCGCTTGTGGCCGAGGAACGCCGCATAGGCGCCGTTGACGAAGGTGAGTTTGCCGTCGGGACGGTAGCGGCAGATCAGGTCAACCTGATCCTCCACGATGCCCCGGTAACTGGCCTCGATCCGCTGCAGGTTTCTCGCCATGCGCTCAATCTGGCGGGCCAGGCCGATGATCTCATCGTGGTCGGCCTCCGTGCTGTCTTCGTCCGGTTCGGTGCTGGGCTCAAAGGCCTGCGCGCTTTGGGCGTCGCGGGCGGTGCCGCGCAGGCCGCGGAGACGTTCGAGCAGCGTGCGGTCCCAGACATAACCGGCCAGCAGCAGCAGCACGCATCCAATCATCGACAGCGACAGCACATAATAGGACGACCCGAGGCGTTCACGGAGGTTGTCATCGGTGATGACGATCCCGAGGGCAACGACCAGGGAGGCCGCGAGCGCAAGGATGAGAGTGGTCTTGCGGTGCATTGATTCCATTCTGGAGGTGAGGCGATTATGGGGGCCGACCGGCACAAGTCTAATTAAAAAATATGTAAAAAAACATCCGGGGTTATTACCGCCGTCAGTTCGCAAAGAACGGGTTGTGCCGCCGTTCCTCCGCCAGGGTGGTCAACGGGCCGTGTCCGCAGGCCAGGACGGTGTCCCGCGGCAGGGTGAAAATCTTGGCCCGGTCGTTCTGCTGCTGCTCGGCGAAATGCTCCGTGCTGCCGCCGATCGAGCCCGCAAACATTGCGTCGCCCACGATCGCCAGCGGCCAGGCCAGGCCGGTGACATAAAACGTCGTCAGCCCGGGCGAATGGCCCGAGGTCAGCAGGGTCTTGATGGCAAGCTCCCCCAGGTGGAAGTGGGCGTTTTCGGCAAAGGTTTTTGCGCCGGCGTGCGGGGCCGGCTCGCGTTCGCTCGCCCAGACCTGCGCCCCGGTGGCGGCTGCCAGCCGCCCGAGGTCGGCGATATGGTCGGGGTGGGTGTGCGTGACAAAAATCTCGCGCACCGTGAGCCGCTCCGCCGCGATGAGGTCGAGCATCCCGGTGCAGTCCGCCCCCGTGTCAAACGCCGCCGCCATCCGGGAGCGGGTCTCCCACACCAGGTAGCTGTTCACCGTCATGTCCTCGAAAGCGGTGTTGAACATGGCGAAACCGCGCGGAAACACCGGGGCCTTTGCCTGCCACCGTCCGTGCGCCAGGTCCGCCAGTGCCTCCGGGTCGAGACGCAGCGGCCGCGCGATTCGCCGGAGCACCGGTTCGAGAGCCTGCCCGGCCTTGACGGCCGCGAGTTCAGCCCGCGTCACTCCGGTCCGGGCGCAGAGCTCGGCATCGGGAATCTTCCAGCCACGCTGGGCCTTGCCGATCACGTCGGTGAAATTGTCCTCCAAGGGGATGCGGGCCATGCCCCAGCCAATCCGCACCCCCCTCTCCGCGCAAGCCGTATCACCCCCACCGCCTCCAAATCGTTCTGGTTCTACTTCTCCTTCCCACTCATGCGCTCCGGCTTCTGACCTCTGACTTCTGACTTCTTCCGTCCTCCGTCTGCCTCCAGCATCAGGCCTCTGGCTTCTGACCTCTGACACTGGCCCCTGCCCCCCGTCCGTTGCCCGCTTGACAGGCGGCGCGGTTGCCGTTTGCTGCCCGACGCATGGCTAACAAAGTAGAAAAGTGGAACACCAACATCGCCGGTAAGTTTTACGTCGATCAGCAGTGCATCGACTGCGACCTCTGCCGCGAGACCGCGCCCGCGTTTTTCACCCGGTCTGACGAGGGCGGTCACTCCTTCGTCTTCAAGCAGCCGACCTCCGAGGAGGAGGTCGCCCTGTGCATGGAAGCACTGGAGGGTTGCCCGGTCGAGGCCATCGGCAACGACGGCGACGCCTAAGCCCCGCTCGGTTTTGGTTAAGTGTTTTTCTGTTTTGATTAACTATGGGCTTGTCCCCCGCGCGGTTGGCCGGCAACGTCATGGGGCATGACCTCCGTGGCGGCTGAATGTTCTACTGATCCTGCCACCGGCTCCGCTTTGGACGCCGGCGTCCGGGTTCATGCCGACGACCGCCGCCATGTCTGGCATCCGTTCACGCAGATGCAGGAGCACCTGGCCCTTCCAGCGCTCGCCATCGCGTCCGGTCAAGGCGGCTGGCTGACTGACACCGAGGGCCGGGTCTATCTCGATGGCAATGCCTCCGTCTGGACGAATGTCCACGGCCACCACGACCCCGATCTCGACGCCGCCCTGTTGGACCAGCTTGGCCGTGTCGCCCACTCGACCATGCTTGGCCTCACGCACGCGCCTGGTGCGGAACTGGCGGCCGAACTCACGCGGCTGGCGCCGCCGGGCCTGGACCGGGTGTTTTTCAGCGACAACGGCGCCGGGGCGGTCGAGGTCGCCCTGAAAATGTCTTTCCAGTACTGGCAGCTCACCGGCCGCCCGGAAAAGTCCGGAGTCATCGGCCTGGCCGGCGGGTATCATGGTGACACCTTTGGCGCGATGAGCGTGGGTGACAGCGGCTTTTTCCACGCGCGGTTCCGCCCGTGGTGTTTTCCCGCCACCCACTTTCCCGCCCCGCTCTGCCGCGAATGGGACGGGCGGGTCCGCCAGGCCGACGCCACCGCCAGTCTGGACGCGCTCCGCGTGTTGCTGGCGGCCCGGGCCGACCGAACGGCCTGTCTCATCCTGGAGCCTTCCGTCCAAGGTGCGGCGGGGATGCGCCTCCAGCCGCCGGGCTTTGTGCGGGAAGTCGCCGCGCTCTGCCGCGCGCACGGGGTGCATCTCATCTTGGACGAGGTGTTTGTCGCCTTCGGTCGGCTGGGCCCGCTGCTCGTGTGCGCGGAGGAGGCGGTGACGCCCGATTTCCTCTGTCTGGCCAAGGGGCTCACCGGCGGCTATCTGCCGCTGGCCGCGACGTTGGCGCGCGAGGAGATTTTTTCGGCCTTTCTTGGTTCCTACGCGAGCGGCCGGGCATTTTATCACGGCCACACTTTCACCGGCAACCCGCTCGCCGCCGCCGTCGCCCTTGCCAACCTCCGCAAGCTCCGCTCGCTCGATGCTGCCGGCACCTTGCGCGGCCGCCTTGCCTGTTTTGGCCGGTTGCTTGATCAGACGTTTTCGTCTCATCCCCGGGTCCGTGAGCTCCGCCAGCGCGGCTTTGCCGCCGCCCTGGACCTCGCCCCGTCGCGCGATTCGGCGGAGGGTTTCCCTGCTGGCCGCCGCACCGGCCTCCAAGTCTGCCTCCGCGCCCGCGACCATGGCCTGCTTCTCCGCCCGCTCGGCGACTCGCTGCTGCTTGTGCCCCCGCTCTGTCTGGATGAATCCGAGCTTGGCGAGCTCGTTCACCGCACCGCGCTTGCGCTCGACGATGTGCTTCCCTCCTGACCTTTTTCCCATGACCAACCTCGATTCCATCCGCGCCCTCTACGACCTGCCATTGCCCGAGCTCATGTTTCGCGCGCAACTGGTGCACCGTGAGCACCACGATCCGGCCGCCGTGCAGCTCTGCACCCTCCAGTCCATCAAGACCGGCCGCTGCCCGGAGGACTGCAAATACTGCCCGCAGTCCTCGCATTACCACACCGGTCTCCAGGACGAGCCGCTGATGGACGCCGCCACCATCGTCGCCGCCGGCCGCCAGGCGCAGGCCGGTGGGGCGTCGCGGCTGTGCATGGGCGCGGCCTGGCGCGAGGTCCGCGATGGCGCGCAGTTTGACTCGGTCCTTGCCGCCGTGCGCGGCGTGTCCGAGCTGGGCCTCGAGGTGTGCTGCACCCTCGGTATGCTCACCGGCTCGCAGGCCGGACAGCTCAAGGAGGCGGGTTGCTCGGTATATAACCACAATCTCGACACTTCCCGCGAATTCTACCCCGAGATCATCTCCACCCGCACCTATGACGACCGCCTGGCCACGCTCGCGCGCGTCCGGGCCGCCGGCCTGCAGGTGTGCAGCGGCGGCATTCTCGGACTGGGGGAGGGGGTGGATGACCGTCTGAAGCTCCTGGGCGAGCTCGCCGCGCTCGACCCACAGCCCGACTCGGTGCCGATCAACGCACTGGTGCCGGTTGAGGGGACCCCCTTGGGCGGTTCGACGCCCGTCGACCCCATTGAATTCGTGCGGATCATCGCGGTCGCTCGCATCCTGATGCCGCGCGCCATGGTCCGCCTGTCCGCGGGGCGCACCGAGATGAGCGACGAGACCCAGGCGCTTTGTTTCCTCGCCGGGGCCAACAGCATTTTCCTCGGCGAGAAGCTTCTCACCACGCCCAACCCCGGTCGTTCCGACGACCTGCGGCTGATGCAGCGCCTTGGCCTGCACCCGTTGGCGGCCGGACCGCGGCCGGCTGCCGTCGAATCCGACACCCTCGCGGTTTCGGCCGGCGCCTGAGTCTGGCCGGCTCCTCCCGCGCCATGCGCACGGTGCTCGTCAGCGGCTCCGACACCGGCGTGGGCAAAACCCGCGTGGTCGCCGAGCTTGCCCGCCTGCTCGCCGCAGGCGGTGAGCGGGTGCAGATCGTCAAGGTCGTCGAGACCGGCGCGCCCGCCGAGGGCGACGCCGCCTGCGCGCAACGGCTCGCGGGTGTCGGAGCGGCCGCGTTCACCCTGGCGGCGTTTGCCGCCCCGCTCGCGCCGGCCGTGGCCGCCCGGGCCGAGGGCACGGCCCTGGCCTTCGCCGATCTTATCGCGCGCGCCCGCGCGCTGCCCTCGTGCGACTGGCGGATCCTCGAGGGCGCCGGCGGTATTGCCACCCCGGTTGACGGCGAGGGGCGCGACTGGGCCGATTTTGCAGTCGCGATCGGCGTCGATGCCGTGGTGATCGTCGTCCCCGACCGCCTCGGCGCCATTAACCAGGGGCGTCTGGCCCACGCGCGCGCCGTCGCCGTCGGCCTTCCTGCCGGCGTGTGGCTGAACGCCATCTCGCCCGTCCCGCTCGCTGTCGCCGCCTCCAATCGGGCCGCGCTCACCGCCGCCGGCGTCCCGCTCTGGTCGGACGTGGGGGATCTCAAGGTGGAGCGCGTTGACCCCAACGCGCTTTCCGAAACCGACAACGCCTTTCCCTCCCGTCTCCACGAAGCCCTCGCCGAACGTGAACGGACCGGCTTGCGCCGCACTTTGGGGGTGACGGCGCCGCGCCCGGGGCTCCTCAATCTGGCCGACAACGATTACCTCGCCCTCAGTCGCGATCCCGCGCTGGCGGCCGCCGTCGCCCGGGCGGCCGGCGCGGACGGCACCTCGGCCGCCGCTTCGCCGCTCATCACCGGCTGGCAGGCTCCCCATGCGCAATTGGTGGAGGACCTTGCGGCGTGGCACGGATTTCCCTGCGGTCTGCTTTGGAGCAGCGGTTACGCGGCCAACTCCGCCGTCCTCGGGCTGTTGCCTCGGCGGGGCGATCTCGTGCTCGCTGACCGCCTCGTGCACCACAGCATGATTGCCGGTCTCTTGCGCTCCGGCGCGCGGCTCCAGCGCTATGAACACCTCCGGCTCGACCACCTGGAGGAACTGCTCGTCCAGACCGCCGATGCCGGCCGCACGGTCTTCGTGGTCACCGAGACCGTGTTCAGCATGGACGGCGACTATCCCGACCTCGTCCGGTTGGCGGAGCTGAAGCGCCGCCATGGTTTTCAACTCATCGTGGACGAGGCCCATGCCCTCGGCTGGCACGGCCCCGAGGGGGCCGGTCTGGTCCGCGCCGCCGACATCGCCGACGCCGTGGACGTGTTGGTCGGCACCTTCGGAAAAACGCTCGCCTCCGGCGGCGCCTACACGCTCTTTCGCGACCCGGTGGTGCGCGACTATCTGGTGAATTTCGCCGGCGAGTTCATCTATTCCACGGCGCTATCGCCGCTCAACGTCGCCGCCGCTTCCGCCGCGCTGGTCCGCGTGCGCGCCCTCGCCCCGGAGCAGCCGGCCTGGCATGCCCTGTCCCGCGACCTTCGCGCCCGGCTCCGCGCCGCCGGCTGGGACACGCCGGACGGTGACTCCGCGATCGTGCCGGTGCCGGTCGGTTCCGCGCAGGCCACGGTTTCTCTGGCGGCGGCGCTGCGCGGGGCCGACATTCTCGTCGGAGCGGTGCGCCCGCCCACGGTCCCGGCCGGCGCGAGCCGACTGCGCCTCTCGCTCAAACGCACGTTCACCCCCGCCGACGCCGACCGCCTCCTCGCCGCGATGGCCGCTTGGAGGGCTGCCTCATGATCCCGTCGGACATAAACCAAGATCTAGCAGTGAGTCACAGAGACCACAGGGGTAAAGCCGGGGTTCACAGAGAAATACATCGGAAAGGTAAAAGACTGGGGTTTCACCCAACCGGTGCGATGTTTGCCGCCTCTCTGGATTATTTAAGCGGTTTGCTCCGTGAACTCGGTGGCTGGACTCTGTGTTTTCTATGTTACCCTTCTGCGCTTTTTAAGATGATGGGTGGGGCGCAGTCTTGCTGCGCACTTTGCTTGATAGTAGCCCGGGTCGCAGACCCGGGTCCGGGGCCCACCCCATGAGCGAGGCCATGAAATCCTTGGAGGTTCCATCCGCTTTGGACTCACCGCGCTCCACCCTGCGGATTGCCTGGATCCTCGGCTGGGCCGTGCCGGAGGGGTGGTTTGCGCCCCTGGCGCGTGCGGCCTTTCCCGGGGCCACCCACACCTTTTTTCCCGCCGCGCCTGACACCGTGGAAAAACTCCGCACCGCCGGCCCCTTCGACTGGCTGGTGGGCCACTCGTTGGGCGCGCAGCTATTGCTCGCCGCCGGCCCGCGTCTGGGTCGGGTCGCGTTGCTGGCGCCGATCTATGCCTTCCCCCGCGAGGCCGGTACCGGCGGCCGGACGGCGCTGACCCAGGTGAAATACCTCGCCCGCTGGCTGCGCCGCGACCGACCGGCCGCGCTGGCGGATTTCTACCAGCGGGCAGGGCTGGACGTGCCTGCGGCGGCCGCCGCCGAACTGCCTCTTGAGACCCTGCTCTGGGGCTTGGCGCAGCTCGAGACCATCGCGCTCGCGCCCGCGATGCCCCCCGCCTGGCGCGCGTGGTGCGGTGCGGACGACCCCTTGCTCGATGCCGCACGGCTGCACGCGCTGGTGCCGGAAATCATGATCGTGCCCGGCGCGACCCACCACCCGGCTGGACTGATCAAACCTTTTGCCTCCGAGGTGGAGCGCGTTGACCCCAATGCGCTGCCTGGGTCCGCCGCGGAAAGCGCGTTGGGGTCAACGCGCTCCACCTCGCCTTCAACCGTGGTTGCCGACAGCTTTTCCCGAGCCGCCCCCGGCTATGATCGGCATGCCCTGGTCCAGCTGGCCATGGCAGAATGGCTCGCAGAATGGCTGCCCACCGAGCGCAATGGCCGGGTCCTGGAAGTCGGAGCGGGCACGGGCCTGTTCACCCGGCACCTCGCCGGTTGGCGAGACGGCGTGACGGCCACGGACCTCTCCCCGGCGATGACCCAAGCCGGCCGTGCCGCCGTGCCCGCAGTCAGCTGGCGGATGATGGAGGCCGGGCATCCCCTGCCGGGCCCCTGGGACTGGATCTTCTCCAGCGCCATGCTGCAATGGGTCGAGGATCCCGCGCAGGTTTTCTCCGCCTGGAGAAAGGTTCTCAAGCCCGGTCATCAATCGCTTGTTGGCTCTCCGTCTTCCGACAATCCGTCCTGCCATCCAAAGTCTGGCCGCCCGCTGGATTCCGATATTCCGCAATCCGCAATCCGCATTCCACACTCCCAGGGGGGCCGGATTGTCGCCGGTCTGTTCATCGAGGGCAGCCTGCCCGAATGGCGGGCCGTGGCCGGCGAGGATGCGCCGCTGGTCTGGCGCACCGCCGCCGAATGGCGGGCGGGACTTGTGCGCGCTGGTTTTCACATCGCCCGCGACGAAAGCGTCACCAAGGTTTTTCTGTATCCCTCGGCTTTGAATTTTCTCCGCAGCCTGCACGGGGTCGGTGCCGCCCCGGATCGACGCTTTACGTCGGGTGTCCTGCGCCAGAAACTGCACGACTACGGGACCAGGTTCAGTGACCCCGTGGAAGCGGGCGTGCGGGCCACCTGGATATTTTACCGCTTCGAGGCCATCGCCGCTGGGTAATTATCACCCACATATCCGTGACGATCCGTTGTTATCCATGGTAGTAGCTTTGAAAGCTTGGTGCTTCCGGCTCGCCCTCTGTTTTCTCCGATTCCTCCTGTCAAAGGCCCGGTCGTGTCAGATGTTCGCCAGCCGCCCCGTCGAGTCGCCGAAGCGTTCGATGCCCTTCACCCCGATCCGGTCCATCATGCTCAGGTAGAGATTGGTCAACGGCACGTTCGGCTGTTGGACGTAGCGACCGGGCGTGAGCGTGCCGCCACCGCCGCCCGCGAGAATCACCGGCAGGTCCACGTGGGTGTGGCGGTTGCCGTCGGAGCAGCCGCTGCCATAGACGATCTGTGAGTTGTGCAGGAGGGAATTGCCATCAAGGTCCTTGGTCGCCTCCATTTTCTCAAGGAAGTAGGCGAGCTGGGTCGCATACCACCCGTCAATTTTGGTCACTTTCTCAATCTTGTCGGCCTTGTTCTGGTGGTGCGACATCTCGTGGTGGCCGTCGGTGACGCCGATCTCCGGGTAGTTGCGGTCGCTGCCCTCGCCGCCGACCATGAAGGTGGCCACGCGGGTGCTGTCGGTCTGAAACGCGAGGTGCAGCATGTCAAACATGAGGCGGGCATACGCGGTGACCGTCTCCGGGATGCCGGCGGGAGCGTCGGCGTCGGGCTGGGGGCGGCTCGACCGTGACTTTTCGGCCTGCTGGATGCGCTGCTCAATGTCGCGGACACTGGCGAAATATTCGTCGAGCTTCTCGCGGTCGCGGCCGGAGATCTCGCGCGCGAGGTTGCGGCTGTCGGTGAGGACGAAGTCGAGGACTGAGCGCTGGCGCTGCTGGCGTGCGAGCTGGTTTTGCTGGCGCTCGGCGCGCGACCCGGCGCCGAACAGGCGCTCGAAGAGCAGGCGGGGATTGACCTCTGGCGTCACGGGCGTGGTCGCCGAGGACCAGGAGAGGTTGTGCTGATAGACACAGGCGTAGCCGGTGTCGCAACTGCCGACGTTCTGGATCGGGTCGCAGGACAGCTCCAGCGAGCGGAAGGGGGTGAGGAGGCCGACGGACTGCGCCATGACCTGGTCCGCGGAGATGCCGGCGTGGAAGTCCGCCCCGGGGGTCTTTTTGATGCGCACGCCGGAGAGAAAGGTGGCGTTGGCGCGGGCATGGTCACCGCCGCCGTCGGTGTAGGCGATGGCGGAATCGTCCGCCAGCCCGCCGAAGACCTGCAGTTGCTGCTTTACGTTGGCCAGTGGCTGCATGGTGCGGTTGAGCTCAAACGTCTTCCCCTCGCCGGTCGGCAGCCAGGCGCCGGGGATGGCCCCGTTGGGAAAATAAATGAACGCGGTCCGCAGTGGAGCACCGGTCGCGGTGGTGGCGGCGAGCGGCTCGGCGGCCGCCGTGGCGGCGGCCAGGCGGCGGGGAACCAATGACTCCAGCGCCGGCAACGCCAGGCACACGCCGAGGTTCCGTAGGAAGCGGCGGCGGTTCAGGTCGGCGGATCGGGCCGCGGTGGCGGGTGGGTTCATGGGGCGGGGGCGGTCTCGGTCGCAACCAGAGCGGGTTTGGGAGCGGGAGTCAAGGGAGCGGGCGCGACGCGACGCTGCTGAAACGGGGCCGACTCGACGAGGCCGAGCAGAAGTTCGACGAAGCGCCCGTCAGTCCGGTCAAGCCGCGCGACGATCTGGTCCACCGCGGGCACGTCGTAGTATTCCACCCCGCGGCCGAGCGCATAGGTCAGCATCCTTTCCGTCAGGGTGCGGTAAAACTCGTCGCGGTGGTCGGCCACGAGGATGTGCTTGAGCTCGCGGATGTTTTTGAATGCCTCGCCCGTGAACAGCTGGCCGGTGGCGTCAACCGGCTGGCCCATGTCCCTGGTGCGGTAAAGACCGAGGGCGTTGAAATTCTCAAGTGCGAGTCCGAGCGGGTCCATCCGGTCGTGACAGGAGGCGCAGAGGGCGTCCTGACGGTGGAGGGCCAGCGTCTCGCGCTGGGTCGGCACATGGTCCGTGAGCTTTTTCTCGGCTTCCTCCAGCGGAGGGATGGCCGGCGGCGGCGGCGGCGCGGGCGCGCCGAGAATGTTTTCCAAAATCCATTTGCCGCGCTTGACCGGCGAGGTGCGTGCGGGGTTCGAGGTCACGGCCAGGACGCTGCCCATGGTGAGCACTCCGCCGCCGCGGGGATCGTCGGGGGGGAGCGTGACTTTGCGCAGCTCGGGCCCGGTCGCGGTGCCGGCGGGCATGGCGTAGTAGCCGGCGAGCTGCTGGTTGACAAAGGTGTAGTCGCTGTCGAGCAGTTCCAGCACGCTGCGGTTCTCGTGGGCGACGTAGCCAAAATACGCCTCGGCCTCCTGCTTCATCGCCAGTCGTGAGGCCGCTGACACGTCGGTCGGGGCGTTGGCCGGGAGCACCACGCCCTCGCGCTCGAAGATGCGGACGCGGTCGAGGGCCACGCGCTGGACGTCGCGGGAGCGGAGCCATTGCCCGGTGAAATTTTCCACGAAGGCGGCCGACTTCGGGTCGGCCAGCATCCGTTTCACCTGCGCGGCCAGGTTTTTGCGGAGCTCTCCGCGCGCCGCGAGGCGGAACAGCTCGTCGTCGGGCAGCGAGGACCACAGGAAATACGAGAGCCGCGAAGCCAGGGCGTATTCGTCCACGTTGGCGGCAGGCTGTCCGGCGGGGGCGGGCTCAGTGGTCTCGACCCGGAAAAGAAAGCGCGGCGAGGCCAGCATGGCGACCATCGCCCGCGACACCCCGGCTTCAAACGTCACGCCGGACGTTTGGTAGGTGCTCTCGGCGAGATCCACGAGCAGGCCGAGGGTCTCGGGGTCCACCGGACGACGCCAGGCCCTGGCGGCAAAGCTTGCCAGCACCGCGCGCGCGTAGGCGCGCCGCGCCGTCGGTTCGGCGGGGGCCTCGGGGCGGGGGAAGAAGCGCGCGTAGCTGGGCGGCGGCAGCCAGTCCTTCTCGTCGAGCGGCCCTTGCACCTGCACCAGGTTGAGCTTGTAGTTCATCTTGGGCGTGACGTGCTGCTCGTAAGGCAGGAGCGGCTGGAGGTGAAACGTGATTTGATGGCTGCCCGCCCCGAGATGAATCACGCGGGTGTCGTGGAACAGCTCGCAGTCGGCCCACGAGTGCTCGCGCCGGTAGAACTCCTTGCCGTCGGCGAGGCCGGTGATGACGCAGCGGCCGGGATCGTGGTCGGTGTTGCCGTCCACCTGCGAGGAAACCACGATGCGGTAATCCCCCTCCACCCGCGCCGAGAAGGTGTGGCTGATGGCGCTCTCCACGTAAAACGACAGGGGGTCGCCGTTCAGGCTGCCGTCGGCCGAAAGAAACTCGCTGGCGCGCGCCGATTGCTCGTCCATGACCCGGGGCGCCGCCGGCACGCCCTTGCCCACGACGAGCTCCGCCGCCGCGAGAAATTTCTCCATCCGGATGGGCGAGAGGGTGAGCACATCGGCGATGTTGTCGAAACCGTAGCCGACGTCGTCTGACGCGAGTTCGAGATCCGTGTCGAAGTCCACGCCGAGCAGGTCGCGGACGGTGTTTTTGTATTCGGTCCGGTTGAGGCGGCGCACGGTCACCCGGCCGGGGTCGGGCTGGTCCGGGTTTAGGCCAAAGCCGGCGGTCGTGATCCACGACTCCAGCGCCAGTTGTTGCTGCGGGGTCGGTGGGTCGTGTTTCACCGGCGGCATCAGGTGCGAACGCGTGTTCTTCAGTACCTTCAGCCACAGCTCGGGGTTGTGCAGGATCTGGTCGGTGGTCTTGAGGGTGTCAAAAGCCACCCCGGCGCGGCTCTCCCCGTCTCCGTGGCAGGCGTAGCACCGCTGCTCGAGAATGGGTTCGACGACTTGGTGAAACTGCGCCAACGCCAGCTCGGCAGGTGGCGGCTTGGCCGCCAAAGGCCGCGCCGGAGGCGGAGCGGAGACGGGCGCGGCTGTTTCCGCCACGCTGGCCCGAAGACCGCTGGCCGAGCCCAAAATCAGTCCGGCGACGAGGCCGGCCCCCGGTAAAAAAGGGAGCGAGCGGAGGGCGCCGCGGGGGAAATTTGGACAAAGCATGACCAAGAATCAAGCAGATACGCCGCCGTTCTCAAACCGGCTCAGATCGTCTCAAGCCGGCCGGTGGAGTCGCCAAATCGCTCCAGGTTGGAGACGCCCATGCGGTCGAGCATGCTGAGATACATGTTCGCGATCGGCGCGTCGTTGGTCTTGACGTAGCGCCCAGGGTTGAGCGTGCCGCCGCCGGCCCCGGCGAGGATGACGGGGAGATTGACGTGGTCGTGGCGGTTGCCATCGCCGATGCCGGTGCCATACATGATCATCGAGTTGTGCAGCAGCGACTGGCCGTCCACGTCCTTGGTCGCCTCCATCTTTTCGAGGAAATAGGCGAACTGTGCGACATACCATTTCTCAATGATGCAGGTCTTCGCGATCAGGCCCGGGTCGTTGTGGTGGTGCGTGCAAAAATGGTGGCCGTCGGGGACGCCGATGTCCGCGAAGTCGCGGTTGTTGCCGTCGCCGGCGAACATGAAGGAGGCGACGCGGGTGTTGTCGGTTTGGAACGCGAGCACGAGCATGTCGAGGCTCAGGCGGACGTAGTCTTGAAAGTTGGCGGGAATGCCGGCGGGGCTGTCCACGCCCGGGTCGGGCCGCAGCCTCGAGGTCGTCTCGGCCCGTTGGATCCGCTGCTCGATCTCGCGCACACTGCTGAGATATTCGTCGAGCTTCTGGTGATCGCGGGCGGAGAGGTTGCGGCCGACGCTTTGCGTCTCGCTCGCGATGTAATCGAGGACGGAGCGTCGCTGGGTCTGGCGCAACACCATGTTCTGCCGGCGCTCCTCGGCCGTGGCACCGGCGCCGAAGAGGCGCTCGAACACGAGGCGCGGGTTGTTTTCTGGCGCCAGCGGCGAGGTGGGCGAGCTCCAGGAAACATTCTTTTGATAAACGCACGCGTAGCCGGTGTCGCAGCCGCCGGCGTTTTGCACAATATCGCACGACAGCTGCAGCGAGGGAAACGGCGTGAGGTGGCCAACGGACTGGGCGGCGACCTGGTCCACGGAGACGCCGGCGCGGAAGTCGGCGCCGGCGGTTTTCTTGCAGCGCACGGCGGTGAGGAGGGTGCCGCCGCCGCGGCCGGGGTCGCCGGGGCCGTCGGGGCCGGCGTCGGCGGAATGGTCGGTGAGGCCCCCCATCACCTGGATTTTGTCCTTCAGGCCGGTGAGCGGCGTCATCGTCTCGTTGAGCTCAAAAGCTTTGCCCGAGCCGGTGGGGAACCATTTGCCGGGAACGCAGCCGTTGGCGAAGGTGAGGCAGGCCATGCGCAGGGGCGCGCCGGTGGCCGTGGTCGCGGCGGTGCCGGCGGTGCCCGGCGCGGTGGCGGCGAGGAGGCGGCGGGGCACCAAAGATTCCATCGCAGGTAACGCGAGGCAGACGCCGAGGCCGCGCAGGAACCGGCGGCGATCCAGGCGGTGATGGCGTTCGGCGGCCAGGGCTCGGTCAGGGCGCGGGGAGTTCATCGGCGGGTGGTGTCTTGGGGGAAAAAGGCCGTCGGCGGGGCGGGGTGCGAATCGGGTTGGGTGCGTTCTGCCTGGAAGCCGGCGGAGTTGATGACCCCCATCAGCAGCGTGGAAAATTTGCCGCCATCCTTGTCCATGTTTTCCACGATTTTGTCAACCGCGGGCACATCGTGGTAATCCACGCCGCGCCCGAGGGCGTAGGTGAGCAACTTCTGCGTCAGGCATCGGTAGAATTCGTCGCGATGGTTGGTCAGGAGAATCTGCTTCAGCTCGCGAATGTCCTTGAAGGTCTCGCCGGTGATGAGTTTGCCGGCGGCGTCAACCGGCTGTTTCATGTCATGGTCGCGCCAGAGGCCGAGGGCGTTGAAGTTTTCGAGCGCGAGGCCGAGGGGATCCATGCGGTCGTGGCAGGAAGCGCAGTTGGGGTCGGCGCGGTGGCGGGCCAGAATCTCGCGCTGTGAGGGTGGGTGCCCCGCGATGTCCTGGCCGGCCGCCTCGAGGGGCGGGATGTTGGCGGGCGGCGGCGGGGCGGGCGCGTCGAGAATGTTTTCGAGGATCCATTTGCCGCGCTTGACCGGGGAGGTGCGGGTGGGGTTCGAGGAGATCATGAGGACGCTGCCCAGCGTCAGGAGGCCGCCGCGCCAGTTGCCCGCGCTGAGTTCCACTTTGCGCATCGCGTCACCTTGGAGCTCATATTTGCCGTCAAAATAATAGGTCGCCAGCGTGGCGTTGAGAAAGGTGTAGTCACTCGCGAGGAACTCGTCCACCCGGCGGTCGTCGCGCAGCACATAGCCGAAATAGGCCTGCGCCTCCGCCTCCAGCGCGGCGCGCTGCTCGGGCGTGAGGTCGTAGGTGGTCGGGGCGTCGAAATCCTCGCGCCGGAATATTTCGTGGGCGTTGATCGGCACGGTCGTCACCGCGCGGGACTGCAGCCACTGGCCGGAAAAACTCTTGACGAAGTTGTCGGCGCGGGGGTCGGCGACCATGCGCCGGACTTGGGCGGCGAGGCTGGCCCGCAACCGGCCGCCCGCGGCCAGCTTCATCAGCTCGTCATCCGGCATCGTGGACCAGAGGAAATACGAAAGGCGCGAGGCCAGCGAATATTCGTCCACCCGGGCGAAAGCCGCGGGCGGACCGGACTCCGTCTCGGTGCGGTCGATTCGAAAGAGGAAACGCGGCGACGCGAGCACCGCCACCATTGCCTGGGACACGCCGGTCTCAAAGGTCTTGCCGGGCTGACGATAAACCTGCTCGGCGATGCCCACGAGCTTGTCGAGGCTGTCGTCCGGAACCGGGCGGCGATAGGCCTTGGTGGCAAACGCGCCCAGCAATTCGCGGGCATACGCGCGGCGGTCGGCCGGAGCCACGGGGGCGTCGTCCCGCGGGAAGAAGCGTGCGTAGCCGGTCGGATGCGCCCAATACTTGGGATCGTCGGGACCTTCGACCGTGGCGCTGCGGAGCAGGAAGGAGGCGTCGTGCCGGTTGTCGCTTACGCCACTCCGCGGCGTCACGGCCACGGTGAGCTGGTGATCGCCCGGCGCCCAGTGCACGGCCACGGTGTCGTAGGTGGAGAACTGTTTTTCGCTCGCGGAGTTGGCCCCGTGCCACTGGAGGACGGATTGCTTCAGCTCCTTGCCATCGACGAGAATGGTGACCGTGCAGGTTTGCGGGACGTAGGTGAAGTTGCTGCTGACCCCCCGCTCCACCGTCACCCGGTAGTCGCCTTCCACCGCGATGGGAAAGGTGCGGGTGAATTTGGCCGCCTTGAAGTAGCTCGTTTTCACGGCGGTGCGCGGGGCCACGCCGTTCTCGAGGGTGACGGTGTCGAGCGCGGGCGTGCGTCCGGTGGCGACGTCCACAAAATCGCGGCCCAGCACCAAGACTTTCGGGGCGACGCGCGAGGCCGACGGCACAATTTGGCCGACGATGGCCTGCGCGGCGTCCAGGTATTTTTCCATCAGCAGGGGCGAGACGTTGAGCACGTCGGCGATGTTATCAAAGCCGTAGCCGAGGTCGTCGCCGGGGAAAGCCGCGCCGGTGTCAAAGTCCACGCCGAGCAGGTCGCGGACGGTGTTGCGATATTCGAGCCGGTTGAGGCGGTGGGCGGTCACGCGGCCCGGGTCGGGCTGGTTTGGGTCAAGGCCAAAGCCGGCGGTCTTGATCCAGTTTTCCAGCACGAGTTGCTGCGCGGCGGTCGGCGGCGGTTTGCCGACCGGCGGCATGAGGTGCGAGCGGGTGTTGCGGAGCACCTTCAGCCAGAGATCGGGATTGTGCAGGATCTGCTCCGGGGTCGTGAGTTTGTCGAAGGCCAGACCGGCGCGGCTTTCACCGTCGCCATGGCAGTCGTAGCAGTGATCGCGCAGGATCGGCTCGACGACTTGGTGAAACTGCGCCAACGCCGGGTCGGTCGTCGGCGGCAGTTTCGCGGCCGGAGGCTGCACGACGCGGAGCGCGGGGGCTGGCACCTGGTCCACGACGGCAGGTTGCTGGCAGCCGGGAAAGGCCCAGACCAAAATGCCGGCCAGACCCGCTCCCCAGAAAAGGCGCGGCCATCGGTCGATCCGGCCGCTGGCGCGGAGAAGTTTGCTCATGGGCGGCGCCAGCTAGACGTTGGCCAGCCGTCCGGTCGAGTCACCGAAGCGCTCGATGTTTTTCACGCCAATGCGGTCCATCATGCTGAGGTAGAGGTTGGTGATGGGAACCGCCGGCTGCTGGACGAAGCGGCCGGGAGTGAGGGTGCCACCGCCGCCGCCGGCGAAAATGACGGGCAGGTCGGTGTGAGTGTGGCGATTGCCGTCAGAGTTGCCGCTGCCATAGACGATCTGGGAATTATCGAGCAGCGATTTGCCGTCGAGGTCCTTGGTCGCCGCCATCTTCTCGAGGAAGTAGGCGAGCTGGGTCGCATACCACACGTCGATCTGGGTGACCTTCTCAACCTTCTCGGCGTTGTTGTTGTGGTGCGAGAGCGAATGGTGGCCGTCGGCGATGCCGAGCTCCGGGTAGGTCCGGTCACTGCCGTCGCCCGCCACCATGAAGGTGGCCACCCGGGTGCTGTCGGTCTGAAACGCCAGGTGCAGCATGTCATACATGAGGCGGACATACTCGGTGGTGCTGGCCGGGATGCCGGCGGGCGCGTCCGCATCGGGCTGGGGGCGGCCGGCGCGCGACTGCTCGGCCCGCTGGATGCGCTGCTCGATGTCGCGGACGCTGGCGAAGTATTCATCGAGCTTCTGCCGGTCACGGCCGGAAATTTCGCGCTGGAGGTCGCGGCTGTCATCCAGGACGAAGTCGAGGATCGAGCGCTGCTGCTGCTGGCGGACGAGGAGGTTTTGCTGGCGCTCGCTGCGTGCGCCCGCCCCGAAGAGGCGCTCGAACAGCAGACGGGGATTGACCTCGGGGGTCACCGGCGTGGTGGGCGAGCTCCAGGCCAGGTTGTGCTGGTAGACACAGGCATAGCCGGTGTCGCAACTGCCGACATTCTGGATCGCGTCGCAGGACAGCTCGAGCGAACGAAACGGGGTGATGAGGCCGATCGACTGCGCCATGATCTGGTCGACCGAGACGCCGGCGTGAAAATCCATGCCCCCGGTCTTCTTGATGCGCACGCCGGTGAGGAAGGTGCCGTTGGCGCGGGCGTGGTCCCCGCCCCCGTCGGCGCCGCCGGCGGCGGAATTGTCGGTCAGGCCGCCGAAGACCTGAAGCTGATCCTTGACCTTCGCCAGCGGCTTCATCGTGCGATTGAGCTGGAAATTCTTCTCCGGTCCGGTGGGCAGCCAGGCGGCGGGGATGGCGCCGTTGGGAAAATAGATGAAGGCGGTGCGCAGCGGCGCACCGGTCGCGGTGGTGGCAATGAGCGGTTCACCGGTCAGGGCGGCGCCGAGGCGGCGGGGCACCAAGGACTCCATCGCGGGCAGCGCCAGACACACGCCGAGGTTGCGGAGAAAGCGACGGCGGTTCAGCGGGGCGGAACGGGCCGCGGGAGCGGGGGTATTTGAGTTCATGGGGTGGGCGTGGCTTCAGCCGCAACCAAGGCGGGCTTCGCCTCGGGCGTCAAGGGTGCGGGCGCGATGCGGCGCTGCTGGAAGGGAGCCGATTCGACGAGGCCCAGCAGCAGCTCCTCAAAGCGGCCATCGGTCCGATCGAGGCGCGCGACGATCTGGTCCACGGCGGGTACATCATAGTATTCCACGCCGCGCCCCAGGGCGTAGATCAGTAATTTTTCCGTGAGGGTGCGGTAAAACTCATCAGGGTGCTCGGCGGCGAGGATATGCTTGAGCTCGCGGACGGTCTTGAACGACTCGCCGGTGAAGAGCTGGCCGGTGGCGTCCACCGGCTGGCCCAGCTCGCGGGTGCGATAGAGGCCGAGGGCGTTGAAGTTTTCGAGGGCGAGGCCGAGCGGGTCCATCCGGTCGTGACAGGAGGCGCAGACCGGATCCTGGCGGTGGAGGGCCAGCGTCTCGCGCTGCGTGGGCACATGATCCACGAGCTTTTTCTCGGTTTCCTCCAGCGAGGGCACGGCGGGCGGCGGCGGTGCGGGCGGTGCCCCGAGGATGTTTTCCAAAATCCATTTGCCGCGCTTGACCGGCGAGGTGCGGGTCGGGTTCGAGGTCACGGCCAGCACGCTGCCCATCGTGAGCACGCCGCCGCCGCGGGGATCGTCGGGCGGGAGGATGACTTTGCGCAGCTCGGGTCCGGTGGCCGTGCCGGCGGGCATCGCGTAGTAGCCGGCGAGCTGCTGGTTGACGAAGGTGTAGTTGCTGTCGAGCAGTTCCAGCACGCTGCGGTTCTCGTGGGCGACATAGCCAAAATACGCCTCGGCCTCCTGCTTCATCGCCAGTCGTGAGGCGGCGGACACATCGGTCGGAGCGTTGTTGGGCAACACGATGTCCTCGCGGGCAAAGATCACCGGCCGGTTGAGCGGAGTGTTCACAACCTCGCGGGAACGGAGCCACTGGCCCGTGAAGTTTTCCACGAAAGCGGCCGACTTCGGGTCGGCCAGCATCCGTTTCACCTGCGCCGCCAGATTGCGGCGGAGTTCGCCCCGCGCCGCCAGCTGAAACAGCTCGTCGTCGGGCAGGCTTGACCACAGGAAATAAGAGAGGCGCGAGGCCAGGGCGTATTCGTCCAGGCTGGCAACTTGCTGGCCGGGCGCGGCTGACTCCCCTTCCTCGATGCGGAAGAGAAACCGCGGCGAGGCCAGGATTGCGACGATGGCCCGCGAGACCCCGACCTCGAAGGTGGTGCCGGGAATGCTGTAAATGCCTTCGGCGATGTTCACGAGCCGGTCGAGGGTGGCGGTGCTCACCGGGCGGCGGTAGGCTTTGGAGGCAAAGCGGGCGATCACCTCGCGGGCATAGGCGCGGCGCGCGGCCGGATCGGTGGGGGCCTCGGGGCGGGGGTAGAAGCGCGCATAGGTTGGCGGCGGCTGCCAGTCCTTCGGATCCAGCGGCCCCTGCACCTCGACGGTGAGGAGCTTGTAGTCCATCTTGGGGGTGACCTGTTCCTCCGGGGCCAGCTTGGGTTGGAGGTGAAAGGTGAACTGATGTTGGCCCGGACCGAGATGTACCACCTTTTCCGAATGAAAAAACTCGCAGTCGGCCCAGTGGTGCTCCTGCCGGTAGAACTCCTTCCCGTCGGCCAGCCCGGTGACGGTGCACAGGCCGGGATCCTTCGCGGCGTTGCCATCCACCATCGTGGTCAACACCACGCGATAGTCGCCGGCTGCCGGCATCGTGTAGGTGTGGCTGACCGCGCGATCGTCGTAAAACGAAATGGGATCGCCATTTTTCGCCCCGTCCGCCGTGAGGAAATCCTTGCCCGCCACGAAATCATCGCCGATGGCGCGGGAAGCGGTCGGCACGCCCTTCCGCACGATGGCCTGCGCGGCTTCGAGAAACTTTTCCATCCGCATCGGTGACAGCGTCAGCACGTCCGCAATGTTGTCGAAGCCGTAACCGATGTCGTCGGCCGCGAGGGTGTCGTCCACATTGACCTCCACCCCGATTAGATCGCGGATGGTGTTGCGGTATTCGGTCCGGTTGAGCCGGCGCACGGTCACCCGCCCGGGATCCGGTTGGTTGGGGTTCAGCCCGAAGCCCGCCGTCTTGATCCACGACTCCAACGCCAGTTGCTGCCCGGGGGTCGGCGGGTCGTGCTTCGCCGGGGGCATGAGGTGCGACCGGGTGTTCTTCAAGACCTTCAGCCACAAATCGGGGTTGTGCAGGATTTGGTCCGCGGTCTTGAGCTTGTCAAAGGCCACCCCGGCGCGGCTTTCCCCATCGCCATGGCAGGCGTAGCAACGCTGCTCCAGGATGGGTTCGACGGTTTCGTGATATTGCTTCAATGCCGCATCGTCGGGCGGGATGGCGGGCGGCGGGGTGGCCGCCGCCATCGGGGCGGGCGCGGCGGCACCGCCTGTGGGCGGGGTGTGGCACGCCGCGAGCCAAACCAAGCCAGAGACCAGGCACAGGCCGGCCACGAACAACCGGGATTTCTTGATAGCAGGGGCCATTAAATAGGGGTGATTCCTTTGAAAAAATGCCCCCAACCCGACCCCACGCAAGGCTGGATTTCCCCGTCGGCTCCCCTCGGCCCCATGTCGCGCCGACGTGTCCGCCGAAGTTTCAGCGAAGGTGGAAGCTTCAGCGAGGGCGGATCCGCGTCCTCCGTCTTAAATCTGCGAACTCCGCTCACACATTCGCGAGCCTTCCCGTCGAGTCGCCAAAGCGTTGGACGTTGCTGACGCCCATGCGGTCCATCATGCTGAGATACAGGTTGGCGATGGGGGCGTTGTCATAGGTGAGGTAGCGGCCCGGGGTCAGGGTCCCGCCGCCGCCGCCGGCCAGGATGATGGGCAGGTTCTCGTGGTTGTGCCGGTTGCCGTCGGCAATGCCGGTGCCATACATGATCATGGAGTTGTGCAGCAGGGAATTGCCGTCCACGTCCTTGGTCGCCTCCATTTTCTCCAGAAAGTACGCCAGTTGCTCCACATACCACTTCTCAATCTTGCAGGTCTTGGCGACCAGGTCCGGGTCGTTGTGATGGTGGGTGCAGTAATGGTGGCCGTCCGGGACCCCGATGGCCGCGAAATCGCGGTTGTTGCCGTCGCCCGCGAACATGAAGGTGGCGACCCGGGTGTTGTCCGTCTGGAAGGCCAGCAGCAGCATGTCCAGGTTCAGGCGCAGGTATTCCTTGAAGTCGGTGGGGATGCCGGCGGGGCTTTCCACGCCCGGGTCCTGCCGCTGGTTTCCCGCGCTTTCCGCCCGTTGGATGCGCTGTTCGATCTCGCGCACACTGGTGAGATACTCGTCGAGTTTCTGATTGTCGCGCGTCGACAGACCGCGGCTGACCCGGCGGGTTTCGTTCGCGACGAAATCGAGCACGGAGCGCTGCTGGGTCTGGCGCAGTTCGAGGCTCTCCCGGCGGTCGGCTGCCGTGAGCCCGGCGCCGAAGAGGCGTTCGAACAGCAGGCGGGGGTTGTTTTCGGGGACCAGCGGTGTCGTCGGCGAGCTCCACGAGACGTTCTTCTGATACACACAGGCGTAGCCGGAGTCGCAGTTGCCGGCATTCTGCACGATGTCACACGACATTTGCAGCGAGGGAAACGGGGTCAAATGGCCCGTTTGCTGGGCCGCCACCTGATCCACGGAGGTGCCGGCGTGGAAGTCGGCCCCGAGGGTCTTCTTGCAGCGCACGCTGGTGAGAATCGTGCCGCCGCCGCGGGCATGGTCGCCGGGGCCGTCCGTGCCGCCATTGGCGGCCACATCGGTGAGGCCGCCGAGCACCTGGATCTTGTCCTTCACGTTGGCGAGCGGCAGCATCGACTCGTTCAGCTGAAAGTCCTTGCCGCTGCCGGTCGGCCACCACTTGCCGGGATAGCAGCCGTTGGCAAAGGTGAGGAAGGCCATGCGCAGCGGCGCGCCCGTGGCGGTCAGTGCCGTCCCGGTCCCGGCGGCACCCGGAATCGTGGCGGCCAGCAGGCGGCGCGGCAGGAGCGACTCCATCGCCGGCAGCGCCAGGCAGACCCCGAGGCCGCGGAGGAATCGGCGGCGGTCCAGGTTGGGTTGACGCTCGGAGACATGCCCGGTGGGGGTTGAATTCATGGGGAGGGTGGGTTGGCCGACCAGGCCATGGGTTTGCTCGCGGCGGGTGGCGGATTGGGCGTGAGGCGTTCCTCCTGGAAGGCGGCCGAGTCAATGATGCCGTTCAGGAGCGCCGAAAACTTTCCCCCATCCTTGTCCAGGTTTTCGACAATTTTGTCAACCGCTGGCACATCGTAGTATTCCATCCCGCGCCCGAGGGCGTAGGTCAGCAGTTTCTCCGTCAGGCAGCGGTAGAATTCCTCGCGGTGGTTGGCGAGCAGCAGATGCTTCAGGTCCCGGATGTCCTTGAAGCTGTCACCGGTGGGCAGTTTGCCGGTGGCGTCGATCGGCTGGCCCAGGTCCTTGTCGCGCACGGTGCCGAGGGCGTTGAAGTTTTCCAACGCCAGGCCGAGCGGATCCATGCGGTCATGGCACGAGGCGCACATGGGGTCCGCGCGGTGGCGGGCCAGGGTTTCGCGCATGGTGGGGGCGCGACCCGCGATTTTGTTCGCCGCCTCCTCCAGGGCCGGGATGTTCGGCGGCGGCGGCGGAGCCGGCGCGCCGAGGATGTTGTCCAATATCCATTTGCCCCGCTTGACCGGCGAGGTCCGGGTGGGGTTCGAGGTCACCATCAGCACACTGCCCAGCGTCAGCACCCCGCCGCGCCAATCGCCCGGCGGGAGGTCGACCTTGCGCATCGCGTTGCCGGTCGGGGCCGGGCTGATCTCATAATAGTTCGCCAGCGTTTGGTTGAGAAACATGTAGTTGCTGTCCAGGAACTCGTCCACGCTGCGGTCCTCGCGCATCACATAACCAAAGTAAGCCTGCGCCTCTTCGTTCAGGGCCGTGCGCATGACCGGGTTCAGATCATCGGCCGGGGTCGTGTTCACCCCCTCGCGCAGGAAGATTTCTTGGGTGTTGAGGGGCACGTTGAGCACGGCGCGCGACTGCAGCCATTGCCCCGAGAAATTCCCGATCATCCCCGCCGCGCGCGGGTCGGTCACCATTCGCCGCACCTGGGCGGCGAGATGGGTCCGGAGCTGGCCGGCCGCCGCCAGCCGGAGCAATTCCTCGTCCGGCATGGTGGACCAGAGAAAATACGACAGGCGCGAGGCCAGCGAATACTCGTCGATCCGCGCATAGGCCGCGGCCCCGTCCGTCTTCTCGGGGTTGTCGATGCGAAACATGAACTGCGGCGAGACCAGGACGGCCACCATCGCCTGCGCCACCCCCGCCTCAAAGGTCTTGCCGGGCAGGCTGGATTCCTTCTCCACGAGATTCACGAGGTCGTCCAGGCTCTCGGCCGGGACCGGTCGCCGGAAGGCTTTGGTCGCAAACGCCGCCAGCAGTTCGCGCGCATAGGCGCGGCGGCCCGCCGCGTCTGCGGGCGCGTCCTCCCGGTTGAAAAAGCGGGCGTAATTGGCCGGATGCACCCACTTCGACGGGTCGGCGGGACCCTCGATCCGGACGCTGCGCAGCAGGAAATAGACGTTATTCTTGCCGTCGAATTTCCCGACCAGAGGCTCCACGGAGAGCGCCACCTCGTGGTTGCCCGCCGTCCAGTGCACCGGGATCGTGTCATAGATGGAGGGTTGCTTCTCGGTGTTGGCGTTGGTGCCGTGCCAGCGATAGACCTTTTGGGTCATTTGCTTGCCATCGACGAAAATGGTCACGGTGCAGTTCGCGGGCACATAGGTGAAGTTGGCGCTGATGCCCTGCTCGACCACCACCCGGTAATCGCCCTCGCTCGCAACCGGAAAGCTGCGGCTGACCTTGGATGCGTTGAAATAGCTCGTCATGACGGCGGTTTTTGCGACGGCGCCGTCTTCGTACGTTTTGTCGTCCAGCACGGGGGGGGCGCCGGTCTTCGCGTCCCGGAAATCCCGGCCCAGCGCTGTCACGGCCGGGATGACCCGGGAGGTGGTCGGCACGGCCTGGCTCACGATGGTCTGGGCGGCGGCCAGGTATTTTTCCAGCAACAAGGGGGAGGTGTTGAGCACATCAGCGATGTTGTCGAAGCCGTAGCCGATGTCGTCGGAGGGGAAGGCCGCGTCGGTGTCGAAATCCACCCCCAGCAGGTCATGGATGGTGTTCCGGTATTCGAACCGGTTGAGCCGGTGGACGGTCACCCGGCCCGGGTCGGGATTCGACGGATCCACCCCGAACGCCGCGAACTTGATCCAGTTCTCCAGCGCCGATTGTTCGGCGGGGGTGGGCCGCGGGTGGTCCGGTGGGGGCATGATGCTGGCGCGGGTGTTTTTGAGCACCTTGAGCCAGAGCTCGGGATTCTTGAGCAGCCCGTTGTGGTTGCCGTTCGGAGCCTTGTCCAGCGTGTCAAACGCGACGCCGGCCCGGCTCTCCCCGTCGCCGTGGCAGTCGTAGCACTTGTCGCGCAGGATCGGTTCAACGACCTGATGAAACTGTTTCACCGCCAGTTCGGAGGGTGGGGTGGGGCGCGGCACCGCTACCGTGATTGCTGGGGCGGCGGCCTTTGGCGCCGCCGTCGGCTGCGAGTTGCATGCCGCCAGCCAGAACATGCCCGAAGCGAAGCCGGCCCCCACGGCCAGAGCGACCAAAGGATTCCGGCAGTGATTGAAAGGGGTGACCATAGAACGGGGTAAAGCTCCCCTAAAAATCTGCCCTCAACCCCCTCCCACGCAAGGTCCGATTTCCCCTCCCTTATCTTTCTCGTTCCTTGTCCGCCATAGCCTATTGGCGAAGGTGGAAGCTTCAGCGACGACGGACGCTTCAGCAAAGGGGGATCTTACTCCTACTCGTTCTCAGCTTAAATTCCGTCTCCGCTCCCTCTATTCAATTCTGATCAAATCCGTGTTCATCCGTGTAATCCCTGGTTAAAACTCCGTCCGCTTATTTTCATCATTCAGCATACTCCTTGGCCTCGTCCTACCGCGCCTTTCCTGCAACGTTCTCCAACACCACGTTGCCCAGCACCGTCGTGTCGGTCTTGTCCGGGACATGCGAGCAGAACCCGAGGCCGACGTAGAAAGGCCCGTCAAATTTAAGCTCAACGGGGGCTCCGACCTGATGCATCGGCTCGCCTTTCACGCTGACGAACAGCGTGAAGGAATCCCCATGCTTTTCGATCCCGATGCGGATGGGAGTGGCGCCGGCCACGGCTGGTACGGCCTTGAGCTTCTCGGATTCTTTGAGATTGCCGCCTTTCGTCGGACGCTGGGCAAGGTGGATCAATCCGGCCCCGTGCAGCGCGGTCATGATTTCCTTGGAGTCGTCGTCGAGATCCTGGCGGATGATCAGGACAGCCTTGCGATCGGAAAAACCTTGTGCGTTGGGGAAGGTGACATCTGCGGCCAGTGACACGTCGCCGGACATTTTCTTCCAGGCGTAGCGAAACTCGTCGCGGAAATACCAGATGTTATAGCTGGCGGAATTGAGGGTGTAACGCTTGGCGGTGGCGTCGTAGCTGGCGCTGCCGGGCAACAACGGGCCGCCCACGTCCGACTGCCCTTCAAACAGGCCAAGTGTCTCGGTGAAATTTACCGTTGGCCGGTGAAAGCCCGCCGGCGGCGCCACCTGCTTGTGCGTAGAGGAGCCCGGCAACGCCCAATCCGGCACGACCGGGGCCACGGGAGACATGGGTGGCGGAACGGAGGGGGTTTGCGCCGGAAGTAGAGCAGGTGCGGAGGCCAGCATCAGGGCGAGCAGGGAGGAAAGTCGGGATGTTTTCATGGGGTGATGGACAAGGCCGGGGTGGAGGATTATTTTTGCAGTTGCCAGTGCTCGTCGAACAGGCCGCCGGTGACGAGGTCGGGCGCCGGCGCGCCCGCCTTTGCCTTGACGATGGCATAGTCGCCCCACATCGGCATGCCGTAGTCGCCGTTGTAGCCGCGGTCATCGATGGTCAGGCCCGTGTTCAGCACGATATACTTCGCCGGATTGAGCGGGTTCGGATAGATCATGGCGGGATAATTCTCGTTCGCCGCGTAGGTCTGCCCGCCCAGGGTGACACTTTGCCGGGTCCAGGTGAAAGGGAGTTTGCCGTTCAGCTTCGCGATCCATTCGTTGCTGCCCGGGTCGCCGAACAGCACGACATGGTATTTGGCAAAATCCGCCTCGGTCACGTCCTTGTCGTCCTTCACGAAGGGATGGCCGCGGAAATATTTTCCCCACATGAGGTCAAAATGGGCCATCGTACGCAGCGCCTGCTGGTTCACCGCCTCGTTCCAGGGCTGGCCGGTGGGGCGGACCAGCAGGAATGGATCTAGGAAGGCGTCGTCAATGGGGCCTTGCAGCGCGTGGGTCTTGTGCAGGCCCGGTGCCGGCCCGTTTTTGGCCACCGCCCAGGCGCCGCCGTCCCGGTCCAGCGTGATCTCCGGCGCCCCTTGCACCGCCAGGGTCTGGCCGTCGATCTTGATCTCGCGGGCGTGGTCGGTCTCGCGCAGCACCAGACGGGTGAGGTTCTTCGTCTTGATGTCGTAGGCGGTGCCGCCCCCGGTGCGTTGCGCGTCGATTTCCGCGCGCTCGTAATGTTTATCGAGGCCGTCGAGCGACGCCCAATAGTCGCGGTTGTAGCGCGTGGTGTAGGTCAGGAAGCGCAGGTGGTCGGGGGAGGTCTGGCCCTTGTCGCCCCATTCCTTTAAAAAGGCGTCAAGCCGCTGGCGGACCAGCGGGCTGGTGCCGTGGCCCGTCTTTTGCGAGATCAGGAAAATTCCGGGTGTGCCGGTGGAATGAAGGAAATCGGGTTCACCCACGCTCGGAAAACCTTCGCGCTCCAGTTGGGCGCGCGTCCGCAGCGACGACTCCAACTGGCCGCGGTTGGGCGCGCCGGGGGGCGGTCCGGGCAGGCTCGGGATTTGGGTGTCGGTGTCGCCGTCATGGCCCGCCAGGGGCAGGTTGAAAATGTTCAGGGCCCAGTCCGGCATGTTCTCCCAGATTTTCAGGGTCGCGTATTGGTACGGCTCGTAGCCGGGCGTCTCGGCGCGGCGCGACCAGGTGCCGGCGCCGATTTCGGCGGCGGCGAAGCGGTCCGGATAGTGGAGCGCGAGGTGCCAACCGCCTTCGCCGCCCATCGAGAATCCGCGCAGCATGACGCGCTGGTCGTCGATCTTGAACCGCTTTTTCACGGCCGCGATGGCTTCGAACACATCCGCCTCGCCGGCCCAGTGCCAGCCGGCGCCATTCACCCGGCCGAAGCAGTCGATCTGGATCTGGCCCTGGTCGGCGACTCCGCCGGTACCCCGCCGACCCAGAAAGCCAAAGATAAATTCGGTCTCGGTGGTGTTGTTCTGGCGTCCGTGCAACGAGACATAAAGCCGGGCCGGCTTGGTGGGATCGTAATTGTCGGGCAGCGTCACGCCATAGGGGAGCACCGCGCCGTCCATTTCCGAGGTGTAGGCCAGGATCTGCTTTTTACCCTGGTTCCATTGCGGTTGGCCGGCCGCGAGCTGCTGGCCGCGCCCGATCCCTTGGTCCAGGGTGGTGAAGGCATGGTCGATCGCGGCCTGTGTCGCCATCAGTTCCGGAAACTCGAGGAGCATCTGGCCGGCATGGGCATAGGCCTCGACGTCGCCCACCAGCTCCGGTTTGGCACCTTTCGCCTTCAGGTCCTTCACGAGCGCCTCAATTTGTCCGGTCTTCTCCCTGATTTTGGCGAGGTCTTCCGGCTTGACCTGGACAGGGGCCGGGGCGGGGGCACCCCGACCCTGACGCGCCCCGCCTGGTGTGGGAGCGGGAGCGCCGGAGGGGGCGGGAGTTTGCGCGAGGGTCGTTTGCAGGGCGAGCGCCAGCACAATGCTGGTGACTGATAGCATTCGTTTCATGGATGGGTTCTCCGACGGGGTTGGGTGAGCGCCGTTGGGCTCGGGGTTAAGCTGACGAGGCTGCTCCCGTCTGGCGATCGGTCAAGGCGGTTCCGCGCGCGGCTGGATCGAGGTAGGGCGTGACCGCCGGGCGCGCCGTCAGGGAATCTGCCATGAGCTGAGATGCGTTCACCGCCCCTCGCTCACGGCCCTTGGCTGCCCCGCTGAAAGATCAACGGGAGAAACGCCTCCAGATGGTTGCGCCAGATCGCGTAGTTGTGCATGCCCTCGGTCGGCACCCACGTGTGGGTGATCTGATGGGCCTCCAGCACCTGGGCCACCCGCTCCGAGCCTGAGAAGTGCTGCGTGTCCTGGCGACCGCAGCCGATCCAGATCACCCCGGTTCTGGCATTGGTGCCCTTGGCGTCGGCGAGCCACGCGGCGTTCGCCGACTCGAATTGGTTGTAACTGGAGGCGCAGAACACGCCGACGGAACTGAACTGGTCAAAGTGCCCCAAAAACAGGTCCAATGCCTGATTCGCGCCCATGGACATGCCGGCAACCGCCTGGTTCTCCCGGCCGGTGGCGATGCGGTATTTTGACTCGATCGCGGGGAGCACTTCGTCCAGCACATATTTGTAGAATGGGTTGTTGTTGCCGCCCCCGCCCCCGCGCTGCCCACCGCCCCCACGCGGGCCGGAGGCACCGGGCGAGGCGGGGTAGAAATTGGTCATCACCATCACCATGGGGACCATCTTTTTCTCCGCGATGAGATTGTCGGCGAGGAAGTTCACGTTGCCCACGTTGGTCCAGCCATCCGAGGTGTCGTTGCTGCCATGCAGCAGGAGCAGCAGGGGGTAATGGCGGGTGGTATCCTGGGTATAGCCGGGCGGAGTGTAGACCAGCACGCGACGGGTGTCGCCGCCGAGCACGGCGGATTTCGGCCAGTTGACCTCGACGGTCCCGTGGGGCACATCGCGCATCTCCTGCACGCCCGGGGAATCCGCCCGCACCTGGACGAGGCTGGCGTTCCCGGTCGCGCGCAGCTTGATGAGCGGGTTGACGGGATCGGTCGTCGCCACGCCGTCCACGTTGAACGAGTAGATGTAGGTGCTCGGTGGCAGCGGGCCGAGCGTGATGCTCCACGCGCCGTTGCCCGCGTTGGTCAGCGGCTGCGCGCCGTTGAGCCAGTCAGCCGTGAGGGTCACCGTGGTGGCCTTGGGCGCGCTCAGGCGAAAGGTCACGGTGTGGTCGGCCTGCACCTCGGGCGAGACGGCGGCGGCACCGGCGGCCTGGCTCCGGGCGAAGCTGGCGAGACCAAGCCAAAAGAGAAAGAAGAGACGTTTCATAGGGGTGAAAATCAAGGGGGTTGGCATGGAACGGCGCGGAGGTCCGACCGGTTTCGCGGGCTGCGCGGGAGGGGCTAGACGTTGCCCAGGACGCCGGTGGAGTCGCCAAAGCGCTCCAGCGTCCGGCCACCAATGCGATCCATCATGTTAAGGTAGAGATTTGCGACGGGCAGGCTATCGTATTGGGTGTGACGTCCCGGGTTCAGGGTGCCGCCGCCCCCGCCGGCGAGGATGATGGGGAGGTTGGTGTGCGTGTGGCGGTTGCCGTCGGCGTTGCCGCTGCCATAGACAATCTGCGAATTGTGGAGCAGCGACTGGCCGTCGAGGTCCTTCGTCGCCTCCATCTTCTCGAGGAAGTAGGCGAGCTGCTGGACATACCACACGTCAATCTGCGTCACCTTCTCGATCCAGTCGGGCTTGTTGCCGTGGTGGGTGAGGTTGTGATGGCCGTCGTTGATGCCGATCTCGCTGAAGTCGCGGTTGCTGCCGTCGCCGGCGATCATGAAGGTGGCCACGCGCGTCGAATCCGTCTGGAATGCGAGGTGCAGCATGTCGAACATCAGCCGGACATAGTCCCGGTAACTCGCGGGGATGCCGGCGTCGGGGGCGTCCACGGCGGGCTGCGGCCGGGCCGAGCGGGACTGTTCCGCAGCCTGGATCCGGAGCTCGATGTCGCGCACGCCGGTGAAATACTCGTCAAGCTTCTGGCGGTCGCGTCCCGTCAGCTCCGGCGTGATGCGGCGGGTCTCGCTTTGGAGGAAATCGAGGATGGAGCGCTTTTCCTGCTGCCGCGCGAGGAGGTTTTGGGCGCGTTCCTTCGGCGCGCCTGCGCCGAAGAGGCGCTCGAAAAGCAGGCGCGGATTGATCTCGGGGGTGAGCGGCGTGGTGGGCGAGCTCCAGGCGAGGTTGTGCTGGTAAATGCAGGCGTAGTCGGTGTCACAGCCACCGACATTGAGGATGGTGTCGCAGGACAGCTCCAGCGAGCGGAACGGGGTGAGGAGGCCGACCTGCCGGGCCATGATCTGGTCGGCGGAGACGCCCGCATGGTAGTCGGCACCGTTGGTTTTTTTGATGCGCACGCCGGTGAGGAAGGTGCCGTTGGCGCGGGCGTGGTCGCCGCCGCCGTCGCCGCCCGACTCGGCCGAAAGATCGGTCAGGCCGGCGAGCAGTTGGATTTTGTCCTTCACCTTGGCCAGCGGCGCCAGCGTCCGGCTGAGGGCGAAATCCCGGCCGGTCGTGGCCGGCCACCAGGCGGCGGGGATCGCCCCGTTGGGGAAATACAGAAAAGCGGTGCGCAACGGCGCGCCGGTCGCCGTCGTCGCGGCCGCAGCCGCGGCGGGCGCGGCCCCCGCCGTGGTCGCACCTGACAGGCGGGATGAAAAACCTTCCATCGCGGGCAGGGCCAGCGCCACGCCAACATTGCGCAGGAAACGGCGGCGGCTCAGGGACTCAGGCGGACGGGCGGGGATGGGCTTCATGGCGCGGGGGTGCTTTGGGCGGTGAGCAGGGCAGGTTTGGCCTCGGGTGTCACGGAATTTGACGTGGCGCGTCGCTGCTGAAAGGGGGCAGATTCGAGCACGCCGTAGAGCAGGGCGGAGCAGCGCCCGTTTTCCTTGTCCAGCTCCTCGACGATGCGGTCCACGGTTGGCATGTCATAGTATTCCACGCCCCGGCCCAGGGCGTAGGTGAGCAGCTTCTCGGTGATCGTGCGGTAAAACTCAAGGTGATGGTTGGCCACGAGCGTGTGCTTGAGCTCAAGCACGCCGGAAAACTTTTCCCCGGTGGCCAGGGCGCCCGCCGGCTCAATAGGCAGGCCGTTTTCCGTTGTGCGGCGGCGGCCGAAGGCGTTGAAATTCTCCAGCGCCAGGCCGAGTGGATCCATGCGCTCGTGGCAGGAGGCGCACAACGGGCTGGCCCGGTGCAGGGCGAGCAGCTCGCGCTGCGTGGGCGGGTGGTCGCTGACCTTGGCCTTCGTCTCCTCCAGCGCCGGGATGTTGGGTGGGGGCGGTGGGGGCGGCGCGCCGAGGATGTTTTGCAAAATCCATTTGCCGCGCTTGACGGGCGAGGTGCGCGTCGGGTTCGAGGTCACGGTCAGGAAGCTGCCCATGGTGAGCACGCCGCCGTGCAGGTCGCCCGGCGGCAGGGTGACGCGCCGCATCTCCGGACCGGTGACGTTCGGCAGGCCATAGACCGCCGCAAGCGGCCCGTTGACGAACGTGTAGTCGCTGTCGAGCAGCTCGAGCACGCTGCGGTCGCCGCGCATGATGAAGGCAAAATAAGCCTCCGGCTCCTGCTTCATGGCGACCCTCACCACGGGGGTCAGGGTCGTGCCGGCCGGTGAGGCGGGCGGCCCGCCGGCGCGGCCGCGGCCGCCCG
>CAIYUN010000084.1 GCA_903929355.1 uncultured Opitutaceae bacterium | reverse complement strand
GTTCCCCATCCGCTTGATCTGCCCCTCCGTGCTCTTCGTGACCTCCGTGTTCCAATCCGTCCTCCGTTCCTGATTTCCTGATTTCCAAATTAAATTCGAATCTGGAACTCAGGAACCCAGGCCGGACCAATCGCTTTGCCTTGGTTTTCTCTGTCGTTCCCCATCCGCTTGATCTGCCCCTCCGTGCTCTTCGTGACCTCCGTGTTCCAATCCGTCCTCCGTTCTTGATTTCCTGATTTCCAAATTCAATTCGAAGCAGGCACTCAGCTTACCCTGCGCATGGTTTGCCTGAATCGGCATCTGTCTGGCGACAATATATGCGTTACCATCGCCAAGGGGCGCGGAGCGTAAGTCGGCGGTTTCCGGCAGAATGTGGGCTTCAATCCCACCCAACGCCACCTGCCATGAACATCCTTCCGCTCCTTCTCGCCATGGGTCTCTGCCTCGCCTTCTCCTTCGCGCTCTTCTTCTGGCGCGAACACCGGACGCAGCCGGTTCGCGTCCGCACCCGCACCGGCCTCCCGCTCGACCCCACCGCCTAAAGCCCACCCGCAGACCAAGATCCTCATTGGTCATTGAGCATTGGTCATTGGACCTTGTTACGTCCGTCCTCCGGTGCCTCCGACGCTTCAACCCCTCAACCCTCTTGTCGCGCCATAGCTTTGGCGACGGCGGATCATCCCTTCCACCTCCCCCGTCCGCCTCCTCCCGTGATTTCCGTCAACCTCGATCTTGTCCGCAAATACGACGTCTCTGCGCCGCGCTACACGTCGTATCCGACGGCGGTGGAGTTCCGGGATTTCAATCCGCCGGGCCCGCTGCTCGACCATCTGGAGCGTTCCAACCGCGATGGCTCCCTGCCGCTTTCCCTCTATTTCCACCTGCCGTTTTGCGAGTCGCTCTGCTGGTTCTGCGGCTGCACCACGGTCATCACCGGCAATCATCGCACCGCCGATAGCTGCGGATCACATCCGCGTGGTGCGCGGCGGGGGAATCATGGAATTCCATATGGACCGAGGGTGAGGCCAGCAGGATGCTGATCCCGACTTGCGGCGGTGCCGGCCGCGAGACCCAAGTGCTCCCCTCCTGATAAACATATCGGCGTCGGCTGTTGCTGTAATAGACCCCATACTGGGGGTAGTACAGGTAGTCGTCCTGCACGAGGATTTCAGGCTGAGCCGCCATCACCACGACCGGCGGTGTCGGTGCCGCCTGGGTCGCGGCCGGCGCGGGCACCATCGTGACCTGCGGCTGGTCACGGTTGCAGGCGGACAAGGTTGTCACGAGGAGGAGCACGCCCCCGGCCATGAGACCGGCCAGGCAGGCGTTTTGGCTGTCAGTGTTGTTATTCATCGCCGCCACTCTACCCGCATTGCCCCGCTTGCCCAATGGGGTGTTGGCCCCGCAGCTCGCGCCACCCACCTGCCAAATGAAAACCGCGGAGCAATCCATCAGCGCAAAGACGCAAAGGGGCAAAGGCGCAGAGGATAATACCAACGTCTGTTGTGTTTTGGACTTTGGCCTGATCCGAAGGTAGGGCGCGACCGCCTTGTCGCGCCGGAGCTTTGGCGAAGGCGGATGTGCGCGCCTTGTCGCGCCGAAGGCTTGCTTGCCGCGCCAAAGCCGTGCGACGGCGGGGCGACGGCGGACGCTCCGGCCTGGAGCTGCGGCATCGAGTCCTCCTTAGCTTCAGCACGGAGGGCGACCTCGCCGCAGGTTCGTCCCCTCCCCGACGGCTATAGTCTAAAGATCACCAGACGTTGGTATAAGATTGGGCTTTGCGGCTCTGCGTCTTCGCGACTTCGCGTTAAATCCTCCTTCCGGCCCCGTGGTCAAAAACCTCCTTCCCTTTTCACGCATTCTCGTGCTTTTTGTGGCCATTCGGCAGCCCCTCCGATTCTTCTGGCTCCTGACTCCTGAATCCTGACTCCTTCTGCATACCCCATGCGTCCCTTCCCCAAAATCCTCGCGGTTTTCCTCGCCGCCCTCGCCACCACCTCCGTCCCATTCGCCGCCGGCCTTCCGGCCTGGGCGTTCCCGCAGGCCGCTCCGGGCGGCGGCGGCCCCAAACCTCCGCCCGATGATGGCAGCGCCAAGCACGTCCCCGACAGCACGGTCGCGCTGACCAAGCAGCAGATCGCCGCCCACGGACCCACCATCCCCGACTGGCACCCCGAGGATCATCCGCCTTTGCCGGACATCGTGGGCCACGGGCGCGAGCCGGCCGTGTTCGCCTGCGGTTACTGCCACACACCGACGGGCGCCGGGCGTCCGGAAAACACCAGCCTCGCGGGCCTCACCCCCGACTACATCAAACAGCAGGTGCGTGCCTTCAAGGAGGGCAAACGCCCCGGCTCCGATCCCAAGCGCGGCCCGCAACTGGCCATGATCGTGGACGCCAAGGCCCTCACCGATGCCGAGCTCGACCAGGCCGCCGCCTATTTCTCCTCCATCCCGCCCGCCTCCTTCGTCAAGGTGGTCGAGACCGACATGGTCCCCAAGACCTATGTGGCCGGCAATATTCTCGCCAAGTCACCCGCCGGCGGCACCGAGCCCATCGGCAACCGCATCGTCGAGGTACCCGAAGAGCTGGCGCGTTTTGATCTGCGCGACGCCCGGACGCCCTACATCGCCTATGTGCCCGTCGGCAGCATCCAGAAAGGCGCCGCGCTCGTGGTCACCGGCGGCGGGGGCAAGTTTCCGCTCTGCGCCATCTGTCATGGCGCGGACCTGCACGGCCTCGGCGACATCCCGCGCCTCGCCGGCCGCTCGCCCAGCTATCTGATGCGCCAGCTCTACGACATCAAGAACGGCGGCCGGAAGGATCTGAACGCGATCCTGATGAAAGGCGTGGTCGATAACCTGACCGACGACGACATGCTCAACCTCGTCGCCTACATCGCCAGCTGCCGGCCGTAGGCGCTGGCGCTCAGCGCCGCTCGCCACCCTCCGACTGATCCGTCAGATCTGTCGGTCGCTCATTTCCAGCGCGCGCCGGCGGAGTATTGGATTTGGGACGGGGTTCATCCCACGGTCGCCGGCCACCAATTGATGGCCGATGAATGGGTTCGTGTGGTGCGGGCCGCCTGGCCCACGGCCCCGGCTCCACAACCCATCTCAGCCGCCCCCATCGTGTGGACTCCGGCGCCGCCCGGGACCCCGGCCGTGGCCCGGGCGCCGGTGCCCTCGCCCCCTACGGTTCCGGCCAATTAAACCGGCGAGCTCGACAATCCCAAATTCGGCGTTGGACAGGGAGGCAACAGAGTTCAACCCGAGGGCACAGAGAAACACCTCGGAATAGCCTTTGGGCCTGGGACAACGTATCCGTGACGATCCGTGGTTAAAAACTCCGTCCTCCATGTCCTCGGCCCGGTTCTCTGTGAACTCCGTGTCCCCACTCCGATTCAATCCCATCCGTGTCCATCCGTGTCCATCCGTGGTTATAACACTCCGTCCCCTCCGTCCCTGATTTCCTGATTTCCATATTCAATTCCGAATCTGGAACTCTGGAACTCAGGCCAGACCTGTTCCTCTTGGGGCAAAATTTATCGGCGATCGCGGGTTGCTCGCGACCAACTGCAGCTGCCCGCGAGGCAACGCATCCGTGTCCATCCGTGTTTATCCGTGGTTACAAAACTCCGTCCCCTCCGTTCCTGATTTCCTGATTTCCATATTCAATTCCGAATCAGGAACTCAG
>CAIYUN010000083.1 GCA_903929355.1 uncultured Opitutaceae bacterium | reverse complement strand
GGGGGGGGGGGTGAAAGTTTTTCGCGCGCGCGAACTCATATCCCCTGGGTACCGCCGCCGACCACGACCGGGAAAAATCCTGCTAAATTCCTGCTAATTCTGCGGACAAAAGGGGCTAAAAGCGGACATGGGGAGGCGCATCCAAACGCGCTGCAAAGTTCTGAGCGCCATGTATTTCGTTGCTTTCCAAGCAACTTACGGCGGATCCAATATTTGTATTCAACTCCCGCCACCTCCACCATTTTGAAGCTTGGACCGCCACTTTAGCAAAGCCACGCCTGCCCTCTTCCGCTAGACGCGGATGGTCGCCAAGTCATCCTCGAGCGTTTTCTTATCCTCGAGATCCGTGATCTCGGCGGCAATCGTCTGGGCGGTCGCGAGGCTTGCGCGTGCGGCCGGAGGGTTGGTGATCGCCAATGCCCGGGCCATGGCCTCGTGACCGCAGGCCCGATGGAAAGGGCTGAGGTGGTTCTTTTCGGCGAGGGCCAGCGAACGTTGGGCGTGATAGAGCGCCGCCTCGGGTTGCCGCAGCACGGCGTGGACCCGCGAAATCTGCCACTCGCCGACCGCGTGATTCTCCGCCGTGCCGACAAATCCCCAATGGAGTCGGGAGGCATGGGCGAGGTGGATCATCCGGGCATCGTCCTCCGGTGTCCGGTCCGGTTGGTCGAGCAATCTCCATGTCTCGTTAAAAAACTCGGCAGCCATCTTCCGATGGAACTGATCTTCGGTCATTGCGAATTGCGGAATGCGGAGTGCGGAATTTATAAGAGCGGTTGAATGCTGCGCGCCTCCTGCCGAGGTTGGGTTACTTCGATGGGGTGACTTTTGGCGCCTGGTCGCTCCACAGCCAGCGCAGCGAGTCGGGGAAAATCGGGCCGCCGAAATCGCTGCCGTGGATGTTCTCGCCGAGGACGTAGCGCACCTCGTAACCTTTGTCGCGCAGGTTCTCATACAGTGCCTTGTTTTGGAGATACCAGTCGCGGTCCGGGGACCCCGGGTTGCGGTTGTCGTTGGTCCCATCCGACATGAAAACCTTGATCGGCTTTTTGTCGGCCGCCGCCACCAGGCTGGGATAAACATTCCCACCCTTGATGTTGGTGAAGCTGCCCACGTCGCTGAGCACCTTGCCGAACTGGTCCGCGTGGTTCCAGGCGACGTTGAAGGCGCAGATCGCGCCCGAGCTGATGCCGATGATGGCGCGGCCGGCCGGATCCTTGCGCAGGTTGTATTTCTTTTCCACGTCCGGCAGGATTTCCTTGCTCAGAAACTGGTAATACTGGTCGGACACGGTGTCATATTCGATGCTGCGGTTCTGCTTCGCCGGCCGGCCGGTGGCTCCCAGGGTCGTACTGCCCGAGTCGAGAAAGACCGAGATGATCACCGGCAGCTCCCCGCGCGCCGTGAGGTTGTCGATCACGGTCGGCACGCGGTACTCCGGCGTGATGCCCAGCGTGCGGTCGGCCTCGCGCCCGGCATACTGCATCACGCCGTCCTGCACCACCATCAGGCAGGCGGGCACCTTGGGGTCGTATTGCGCGGGCACATAGATCCACATGCGCCGCATGACACCGGGATAGACGATCGAGCTCGTGTGCGTGGACTTCACAAACGTCCCATGCGGCACGCCCGGCTGCACGGTCGAGTCCGGACCGAAGGGATATTTGCCAATCGTATTCTGGTTGGGCGAGGGCGTCCAGATCGCACCCTTTGCCGGCACCTCGATGTGGTTGGTGGCCGCCGTGAGCGCGCCACCGCGCCCGCCACGGCCGGCCGCGCCCGCACGGGGAGCCCCGGGGCCGCCCGCCGGAGGCACGGGCGTCGACGGCGCGGGGTCGGACGGGGCCGTGGCAGCGGGAGGAGTGGTGGCGGGCACGTCGGCGGCGCGGGCAAATACGGAGGCCAACAAGGCGCAAACCAGGCCGACGGGGAGGACGAGTTTTTTCATGGGGATAAAAAGGGGCTCCCGCGGGGCCCAGCGCCCCGCAGGCTCAAAACTTGCGGCGGAGCTCCAGGCGGAAGCCAAGAAGGTTCCGCTGCTCCTCGCGGACGGCCGCGATGGTGTCGGCCCGGAGGATCCAGGCGTTGTTTAAAGGGAGCTGCCACCGGATGCCGGCTCCGTATTGTGCAGCCGGCGTGGTGCGGGCGGCGGCGGAGCCAAAGGTGTTCAGCCCGGCGAGTTCGAACACCAGTTGCTGGTGCAGATCGAATAGATACTCGACGCCGAGCGCCGCCCCGTAGGTGTTGTGACCGGAATCATCCATCTTCGGAAAACCCGTGATGCCGTCGGTCTCGAACACAATCCCGGTGTTGAGGAGCACGCCGCCGGCGTTGGCGGCCCGCGCCAGCGACTGGGGGTGGCCGAAGCCGACCCAGCCGTTCAAATACGGCACCAAGGTGAGTGGCAGGCTTGAGACCAGGCTGTTTTCGATCAGGATAATCGCCCCGTCGGCCGTGTGCGCGTGGCCAGGACCGGGATTCTGGCCGAAGTTCCCGATGACTCGGACCGAGTTCGACAGCCGGTCAAAATAGCGGTGGGTGAAGGCGATCGTCGCGTTGCTGTAGCTCAGGTCGCTCAGGCTCCCTTTGCCCTCGACATAGCCGTAGCCCAGCTCCCAGTAACCGGCATCGGCCTCAATGAAGGTGTTGACGCCAAAAACATTGCCCTGGTCCGCCCCCTTGAGCGCAGCCGTGGTGATGTGGCCGAACCCGGCGAAAAAGGTCACGTCCATGTTCGTGATCTGGAGCGCGGGGCTGTTGCGCGCAGGGATCGTGAAGGCGAACCCGTCAAACGCGTCCTCCAGCCAGACTCCGTTTTGGAAAAGCAGCGGGATCCGTCCGAAAGTGAAGGGCAGGTCCCACGAGCTGTTGTGGTTGGTCAGGCCGGAGGCGATGCTGCCCGCGTCGCCCTCAAAAAACAGCGCTCCGGGGGTCAGGTCGAAGACGCCGCGGCTCTGGCGCGGGCGGTCCCCGGTGAACTCCCACCGGGTGAAGTCGGCCCCGTCGTTCAGCGGCGTGAAGAAATAATGGATGCGCTCGGTGCCGGTCAGCTGGAGATCGACGTCGATGTCGGCCTTGGCCGCGATTTCGCCCTTCTGCGGGCCGCCGTTGTCATTCCAGGCACCGACCGTGCGCAGGTCGCCGTAGATGAGGAGCTGGGGGGCGGCCAGATTCTTCTCCCCGAACAGGTTGAGGCCCGGCTTCAATTCGCCCGGTCCATACATTTCGCGGCCTTCCTCGATCAGCGGGCGCGCGGTCGGGTTGGGATGCTTCTGGCCGTAGATGTCGAGCTGGCTCTGAAAATCATAGGGCTGGGGGTTGACCGGATCCGGGACGAACGCGGGTGCGGATCCTCCGGGTGGCACCAGCGTCGCCCGTGGGTCCATCACGGGGGCGGCAGCCGGCGGAGCATCCGCCGACCGGCCGGCCACGGCCGCGACGAGCAAACCCGCCAGCACCAGCAGGGGCAGTTTGGCGGGGCTCATCGGGATGGGGCCGGAGCCACGGTGAACTCGGCGGTGGTTTGGTGCAGGTTGATCATCCAATCGTTCATGGCCTGTTTCATCTCGGCGGTGGCGCCGATGAAATCCATGAAATACATCGGTTCGGCGCGGGACCGCATGCGAACGGACAGCCGGTATTTGCCCGGGGTCTTGAGCGCCCCGGCGGGAATGGTGTAGATCGCGTCGCGTTGGGACAGCGGGGGCAGGCTGCGGCCCTCCATCCGCACAAACGGCGGGTGGTTGAGCACGGTGATGGGCTGCGTCGCCGGGCGGATGAACGGGAGCTGGTCGCCGTCGAGGTTGATCGGCAGATACATCTCCCGGTCGGTCCCCTTGACATTGGTCGTAAGGAACTTCGTCTGAAGGTTGAAGAGTTGCGTGTCGTCGGCGAGCTTGCCGGAGAGCACGTCGGCGGAATGGAGATCCGCCATGTCGCCGTTGCTGTCCACGTAGCCGGATTCCCAGAGGTTTTTGCCGGAGGCGTCAAAGAGCGCGACGTCGAGCCAGATCTCGGGCTGGGCGCCGAGCGAGCCGGAGGGGAGGTTATGGCCGGAATTGGTGTTGTGCAGGGTATAGGAGAGCTTCAGCGCCTGGCCCGCAACGGGGTCGTTCTTGAAGAACGGGCCGTCGAGGCGGGAGCCGTTTTCCATGACGGCTTCGCGCAACGACCGCTTCTGCTCCAGCATCTTCAGGTTCTCGTCCACGATGTCGCGGGCGTCGCTCCGGTCCTCCGGGCTCTGCCATTCGGCGGGAAACTTGTGGGCCGAGGGGTTCTTGGCGACCTCCGCCTCAAAGGCGGGCGTGCCCCAGCCGGCCCGGTAGTCGAATTTGAGCCAGGTCTGAATCGCGAACTTTTTGGCGTTCGGATTGTGCGGAAAAATCCCCGGGTGGACGATGGGATAGCCCGGGCCGTAGAAGGCATGGTTGTGATGCTCGTGGTCGGTGTAGACCGGTGTGCCGCCCACGACGGCGGCGGGGCCCGACGCGAAGCCGTCGGCCCGGCCGGGATTCTTGCCCATGTGGCAGTCCTGGCAGGTGACGCCCTGGGCGGCGGCGGGGGAGGCGCGAAACTGCTCCCACACTACCTCAAGCTTGATGCCGGGATAGACGGCGACCTGGTGGCAGGAAACGCAAAACTCGGAGGTCTGGATCGGGTCGAACTGGATGGCGGTGTTGTGGATGACCTGGCCGGGGCCGGTTTCGCTGTCGGACAGTTTCACATGAAAGTTGTCCTTTTGATCCACCACGGTGGCGACCCCGCCGCCATTGAAGGGACCGTACATCGGCTTGGTCAGGTCGCCCGGCTCGATGCGCCGCATGCCATCAACCCGGGTGTATTGTTCCTTCACCCGGTGGCAGGTGATGCAGGTGATGCCTTCGCGCGAGACCTCCGCCTTCTCCCAAAGCGGCAGGTCGCGCTTCTCGCCCATGGTCGTGCCGACCGTCGCATGGCACCGCATGCAAAAATAACCGAGCGTGCCCTGCGATAGATCGTTGATGGTCTGCTCAAACCGGTGGAACACCGGCGAGATCGAGGCGTAGGCGTGGTTGGAGGAACGCCACTCGTCGTAGATCTGTTTGTGGCACACCGCGCACTCGGAGGCACTCGGGAAATTGTTCTTGGCGTAGAGCTGGGCATGGGGATCCACCGGGTTGACCGGCTGCTTATACGGGGGCGGGAGTGGCTTCGCCACGGGCCGGGCCGGCGCGGGGGCCGGGCCGCCGAGCAGGTCGTCGCCCCCCAGCAGATCGTCGCCGGCGGGCTTGGCGGCGGCCGGGGCCAACGGCTTGGACCCGCTCCCGAGCAGGTCGTCGTCCGCCGCGGCTGCGGCAGAACAGGGGGAGGCCGCCGCGAGCAAGAGCGTGGCCAGGCACAGAGCAGCTGGAGGGAGCCTCATGTGAGTTGGTGGTGCTAGGTAATCGGGCCGGGGTGGGTGGCAAGCCCTTTTTGGCCCCAATGGTCCCCATGGGGGGCAAAATGGGTCCCTCGTTGGTCTATCGCCGCCACAGTCGGTGACCGCCCGTTTGATCGGCGTGGAGGTATCCGGGCTTGAACCTGCCGCCATCCGCTCCCATGTATGGCCGCCATGAGAATGATTCACGTCCTGCTGGCCTGCCTGGCGCTCGCCGCCGCCCTACCCCTCGCCGCCCAGGTTCAACCCCCCCTCGCCAGTGTGAAGCTCACCGATGGCCGCGTGCTTTATCAGGTCCAGATCAACGGCACCATGCACGATTATGTGATTGTGAAGTGCACGGCCGGCATCGTCTCCGTACCCTACGAGGCCTTTCCACCCGACCTGCGCGCAAAACTGGAGGCCGTCCGGCCCAAACTCCAGGTCAACGTGATCGTGACCGGAGATGCCGCCGCCTCCGTCGGGCAGTCCGACCCCGCCGGGAAAAACGCCCAGCCGTCCGGCCCGCAGAACTTTTTCTACCCGGGCCGGGTTTATCTGCCCGGACCGACGGCCGCCGGCATCCCCCTGCCGGCCGTGCTGGTCTATGCCGTGCGACCGGCGGACTTCGCCACCTTCAACCAAGCCCGCCTGAAACAGTATGGTGCGGCGATCACCACCGCGACGGACAAGATGATTCAGGCCGCCCCCGGCGACGCCCAAAGAGCCGCGATCAACGAGACCCTCCTGACCCTCTACGCCTCATTTGAACCGGGCCCGAAGTCCGTCGCCATGGCCATGACCGACGAAAAAGGCCACTTCACCCTGTCCTGCCATGAACTGCAGGTGGTGCTGGTGGCCCGCACGACCGTGCCGATGGGCAACAGTTACCGCTACCTGGTGTGGGCCGTGCCGGCGACCCAGGGCGACCCCACCTTTCTGACCAGCGAGAACGTGGTGACGCCGTGAGGAGACCCGGCTTGCGCATGGCCCATCCGCCGGGTTAGCCTGTGCCCCATGCTCCTCGCGAAACCGAACCCCGCCCACCGTCCGTTGCACTCCCCGGTGCCGGAGTGGTCGCTTTGACTTATGTTCGGCCCCACCCCCTGTCGTGACATCGGCCTGGTCGCAGGCTTCGAGCTCCGCGAGATGCGCCGCAGCCGCCGGGCGCTGGCGGTCGTGGCGCTCTACCTGATGGTGGCGGCGTTTCTCGCCTTTGTATTTGTCCGCGTGCTTGAACAGGCCCAGACGGTGGTGAACAACCCGGTCGCACTCATGACCGGGACCAACGGCCCCGGCCCGGGCGGCCCGCGCGGGCGCGGCGGGCCGGTCTTTGCCCCCTCGCCCGCAGACAAGCCGTCCCAGGGGCTGCTGTTTTCCCGCCGCTCCCCGTTCCGCGCCGTGCTACGCAACCAGGTGAGCGACGACGCCACCATGGACTTCCTCGTGGTGCAGCCCCCCATCTCGCTCTACTACCTGCTCACGTCGTTCATGTTTGTGCCTTTCCTGATCATGATCACGGCGGCCGAAACCGTGGCCCAGGAACACCAGACGCGCGGCGTGCGCTTCGTCGCCATGCGGACCGGGCGGGCGGAGTTCGTGCTGGGCAAGGTGCTCGGCCAGGGGTTGCTGGTGGCCTTGGTCACGCTGCTGGCGGGCCTCATGTGCCTCGCCATCGCGGCGTGGAACCTGGCCGACTTTGCGTGGGGCCCGGCGCTGTCGTCGCTGCTGCTGTTCTGGCCTCGCGTGGTGGTGTATGCGGTGCCGTTCGTCGGCCTCGCCTCGCTCTGCTCGATGAACACGAGTTCCGCGATGTCGGCCCGCGCCAGCGCCCTGCTCGGGCTGGGCGCGCTGTGGCTCACCCACCAGGCCCCCGCCCTCTACGCGGACAGTTCCCTCGCTCCGGTGTTCAACGCGCTCGATTACCTTTCGCCTTACGCCTATCAGGACGAGCTGTGGCGACCCCTCTGGAACGAGGTCGGCACCCCCATGTTGCTGCTGGTCTGGCTCGGGGTCGTCTATGTCGGCGTGGGCCTGTTCTTCTACCGGAGGAGGGACCTGTGAGCGCCACCAACGGGGGATCCGCCCTGAGCCTGCGCGGCGTCGGCAAACGCTATGGCCGCATCCGCGCGCTGGACGGCCTCGACCTCGAGGTGCCGGCCGGCTCGGTCTTCGGCCTCGTCGGCCCCAACGGGGCCGGCAAGACCACCACCTTTGCCATCGCCTGCGGCTACCTGCGCGCCGACACGGGCACCGTGAGCCTGCTCGGCGCGGGGCCATTTGACGCCGAGCAGCACCGGGGCCGCATCACTGCGCTGCCCCAGGATGCCGCGCTGGGCCGCGACCTGACCGTGGCCGAGACGCTGACCTACCTCGGCCGCCTGCAAGGCGTACCCTCGCGTGAAATCCGCGCCGAGGTGCGGCGGATTCTCCAGCTCGTTGACCTGACCGACCGCGCGGGCGACCGCACCCGCACCCTCTCCCACGGCATGCTGCGCCGGGTGGGCATCGGCCAGGCGTTTCTCGGCGACCCGGAGCTCGTGCTGCTGGACGAGCCCACCAACGGGCTGGATCCGCGCCAGGCCCACAGCATCCGCGAGTTCATCGCCGCCCAGCGCGGCACCCGCACCATCATCGTCAGCTCGCACAACCTGCATGAGATCGAAACGGTGTGCGACCATGTCGCCCTGATTGACCGCGGCCGCGTGGTCATGGCGGGACCGGTCTCCGCCGTGACCGGACGCAACGACGAGGTGCGCATCACCCTCGGAGCCGGACCGGTGCCGCTCACCGAAATCCGGGCCGCGTTGCCCGACGACCAGGTGACGTGGGACGAAAACACGCGTTTGATCAAAATCAGCTTCCTCGGCCGCCCGGGCCGGGAGGCCGAGGATGTGACCTCGGCCGCCCTCCGGGTCGTGCTCGGCGCCGGCGCGCGGATTTCGACCGTGACCCGGGGTGAATCTCTGGAGAGCAAATACTTGGAAATGCCTTCAACTCCCCCGCCGCTCAGGCGGTAAGGCGGCCCCGGTTGATTCTGAAAAGTCGTTCAGATCTGGTTTGAAAGGATATCGCCATCCGGGCGACCAGTCAGAAGCAATCCATCAACGCAAAGTCGGGAAGGCGCGAAGGCGCAGAGGGAAGATTGGGCTTTGCGGCCTTTGCGTCTCAGCGGCTTTGCGTTAATTCCTCTTCCAGAATGGCTCCCGCCATCGTTATCCAAAACTTTGGCAAAGTCTTCCAAATCTGGCGGCGAGACTCATCCGAATCACTCTGGATCTGTGCATATCTGCGCAATCTGGGGTAAAATCCGACTTCCGAAATTAGGATCAAAACGCCGTACCGGGAGGGCTCCCGCGCCTGAAAATGAAAAGCGCCCCCCATGTCTCTGTTGGGAGGCGCTTTTCGAAACCTAACACCAAGCAAACCAAAAACCACAAACAAAAGTGGAAGAACTGCTACACGGGGATAGACGCCATCCATCCGCAAACGCTCAAAAAAAATATGCTTTTTTTATGCCGAACTAGATTTTCTCAAAATATTTTGGGTGAGCTGGTTGCACAAGTTTCTAAATGTTGGCTCCCTCGGCCACGCGAAAAAATCCGAGTTATTGGCAGGTTGTTCGCAGGTTGGGGCAGGACTTGGAAGTGGGACGCGGCGTCCCGGCGCGTTGATTCCCCCCAGACTGCGGCGGGGTGTCGCGGCTCCAAGAGCAACCCAGGGCTCCAACCGCTAAGCCGGGGAAACCGTCACCTGCGGTTCGGCGGCAGGCTGCAGGGGGCGGGTCTTCAGCGGGTAGTGGAAGCGCTTGCCCTCGTAGTTGCGGAAGACGATCTCGTCGTCGGTGATGGATTCCACGTAGTCGGGGTTGATCGGCACCTTGCCGCCGCCACCGGGCGCATCGATCACATACTGGGGCACGGCATAACCAGTCGTGTGGCCGCGAAGCGCCTCGATGATTTCCAAGCCTTTGCGGACATCCACCTTGAAGTGGGCGCCTCCCGTGATCAGGTCCATCTGGTAAAGATAGTAGGGTCGCACCCGCATCCGGAGGAGGCGGTGGACGAGCGCCTTCATCACGTCGGCATCGTCGTTGATGCCGCGCAGCAGGACGCTTTGGTTGCCGAGGGGAACGCCGGCGAAGGACAGGCGCTCACAGGCGTCGCGGAGCTCGGCGGTGCACTCGCGGGGGTGGTTGACATGGATGCTCATCCACACGGGGCCGTATTTTTTGAAAATGTCGCACAGCGCGGGCGTGATGCGCTGGGGCAGGAAAACCGGGATGCGCGAGCCGATGCGGATGAACTCGACATGCTTGATCGCCCGCAGGCGGGAGAGGAGGTGCTCCAGTTTCTTGTCGGAGAGCAGGAGCGGGTCGCCGCCGGAGAGGAGCACGTCGCGGATCTCGGGATGGGCCTCGATGTAGCGCAGGGCCTGCTCGTGCTCGGGGTGGAAGTTATAGTCCTGAGCGTTGGACACGAGGCGGCTGCGGGTGCAGTACCGGCAATAGGCGGCGCAGCGGTCGGTGACGAGAAAGAGCACGCGGTCGGGGTAGCGGTGGACAAGACCGGGCACGGGAGAATGGGCGTCCTCGCCGAGGGAGTCGGTTTCCTCGCCCTCGGAGAGGATCATCTCGGCCGACCGGGGGATGACCTGCTGGCGGATCGGGCAGTTGGGATCGGCCCGGTCGATGAGGTTGAAAAAATAGGGGGTGATCGCCAGTGCGAGCTTGTGGTTGGCAAAGGCGCAGCCGGCCTTCTCGTCGGCGGTGAGCTCCATGTGGCGCTCCAGTTGCTCGACGGTGGTGAGGCGGTTCTTGAGCTGCCAGGTCCAGTCGAGCCAGTCGGATTCGGGAACGTGCTGCCAGAGTCCCTGGCCTTCAAACCAGGCGGAGCGGTCTTCGGTGTAGGGCATGGGTGCGGAGGCTGGGAGCTTGGCGGGGAATCGCCGGGTGTCAAATCGGCGGAGGGGCAACGGTAATGCTCAATCTGGCAATGCGGTAGGTTGCGAGCTTGCCTCGCAACGTGGCGCGACCAGCGCGCCACCTATCAATCATACCAACATCCCGTAGGTCTTGGACTTCAGGTAGGGCGACCACTCCGACCATGGAGCTGCGGCGACCCCGCCGCCGTCCGGTGAGTCTTGGCCAGGAGGAAGAATGCCTTCCGGAAGGGCGTAACCGCTAATCTTCGCTAATCCGCGCTAATCACGGGCGGGTGATTTTCAAAGATGTAGGCGGGGTGCCCCCACCCCTCTTCGGGCCCGCCTGGCGGGCGTCCCGCAGGTTTGACCTTTGGGCTTTTATGCGTTTCCTCGCAGCCAGCCCCATCTCCTCCTCCGTCCGTCTGGGCCAGAGTTACGTTCAAGGGCGGTGAAACCTCAGCCCTTTGCCCTGGCCATGACGAAACCACCCTCCACCCTTCTTCCCGTCGCTACAAGCCGAGCCACGCAGCGACGGCGTTTGGCTGTGATCATAGGTCTCGGGCTGGGTTCGCTGGCGCTGGTGCGGGTGGGATCGATGGTCTGGGAGCGAAGGCAGGATGAGGCCGAGGCCCGGCGGCAGGTAGAGGCGTTGAATTCATTGGTGGCGGCACTGAATCAGTTGGAGAAATACGCGGGACCGGACCAACGGGCGAACACGCCAACGGAGTTTGGGGACACCAACAGGGCAAGCGTCGGGGCGCAGTCTTCGGGTGGCGGCTCAGGCGCCAGCGCTGATTCCGCCGATGCACCCCGCACGCGCAGCTGGTCCTCAACGTTTGGTAATCCAGATTTTGTCCCTCCGGCCGGCAATCCCGGTGGCACGGTGAAGCCGTCCCAAAAATTGCTCGACTGGCTGGCGACCGGGAACAAGCCAGATATGCCGGTCCAAGCGACGACCGGACATTAGGCCCGAGCAAGACCGGACGGCGCGCCGGGCCACCGTCGGACGGGTTGGTTTTCAGAATGTAGGCGGGGTGCCCCCACCCCGCTTCCGGCGCGACGCG
>CAIYUN010000082.1 GCA_903929355.1 uncultured Opitutaceae bacterium | reverse complement strand
TGATCCCACTTGCGGCCGGATCGCAACCGGCCGCAGTATCGCGCATTCAGTCCAAGCAGAGGAGCAGCGTCCGATGACCGCCAAGAGCAAAGGTAAAATCCGTCATTTCGCTTTCAGCGTGGCCGATCCTTGGGAGACGGCTGAGTTTTATAAGGATGTGATGGGGTTGGAGGAGGTTTCGGAACTCGACGGCCCCCTCGCCGAGGGCATTTTCCTGACCGATGGCGTCGTCAATCTGGCGCTGCTGCACTTCAAGGGCGAGGAAGCCTCCCAGGGTTTCGGCACGCAGTATGTCGGACTGCACCATATCGGTTTCTGGGTTGATGACGTGATCAAGTCATCGGAACAGGCCGTGGCGGCTGGCGCCAAGTGGATGATGGGTGATCCGGAAAATCCGCACGGCTATGAGGTCAAGCACACCGACCTGTCGGGCATTGTGTTCGACGTGGCGGCGCATGGCTGGGCCGGGGCGCAGAAGGATCCGGGGCAGCCCGGGAATGAGATCCATCCGAACCCGCACCGCCGCCTGGCGAAGTTCGACGAACGCCGCGAAGCCGCCCGCAAGGCGCATGAGGCCCGCAAGGCACAGGTGCTGGAAACGGTCTGAATCCGGGCGGAAAGCCTGCTTCCATAGGCTCGGCTCGGGAGGTGTTGTCCCCTCTCCGTCGCCATCTCCGGGACACGCCCCACGGGCGCTGACAGAGTGAGGGATGGCAACAAAAACCGTCATCCCCGGGCTCGTCCCGGGGACCAAGGTTTCCGCTTGTGCTGCGATTGGTCCCCGGGACAAGCCCGGGGATGACGGGGAAGCGAGGCCGTGTTCGCTTATCTCAGCGCCCATGGGGCCTCGGCCCGGCCCTTTTGCTCTACCGCCACCCACATCCAACCTACCCCAGGGTCACCACGGACGAAGCGTGCTACACGGCGCGCCGACACGTTTGACCGAAGGGTCCCCCATGCCGCGGCTGCTCGCCTTGTGGATGTTGCTTCTGGCCTTCGCGCTCCTCCCGGGTTCAGCCAGGGCTTTGGAGAGCGCGTCCGTCGTATCCAAACGCGCCACCGTTACTCTGGTCACGGATACCGACGCCCTCAGCCCCGGTGCACCGTTCCGCGCCGCGTTGCGGTTCCGCCTGACGGAGGGCTGGCACACCTATTGGAAGAACCCGGGCGATGCCGGGGTGGCACCGGAACTCTCTTTTGCCCTGCCGAACGGCGTGACCGCCGGCCCGATCGACTGGCCGACACCGCGCCGGGTGGCCGAAGGGCCGGTGATGACCTACGCGTACACGCATGCGGTCCTGCTGCCCGTCACGATTGGCGGCGCCACCACCGGCCTGGCACTGAAGGCGCATGCCAACTGGCTGGTCTGCAAGGACATTTGCGTGCCAGAGGAGGGGGATTTCACCCTCGACCTGCCCGCTGGCACCGCCGCGCCCAATGCCCAGGCGGCGCTGTTCGCCGAACATGACCGCCAGGTGCCCCGGCCCCCACTGTGGCATGCCACGATCGCTGCCGACGGGTCCCTGTTCGTGCGCGACTCAGACCTCAAGCCGGGGATGGTCGAGGACGCCTGGTTCATCCCCGACGCCGCCGAACGCATTCAGGACAACGCCGCGCAGCCGCTTTCCGTGCGCAGCGACGGTTTCGTGCTGTCCCTGAAGCTGGCGGCCGGTTTCAAGCCGGAGCAGGGCCTGTCCGGCGTTTTGTCGGTGCGCGACCGCGCCGGCCAGCAAACCGATATGCTGCTGACCGCGGAG
>CAIYUN010000081.1 GCA_903929355.1 uncultured Opitutaceae bacterium | reverse complement strand
CGTGGTAAGATTGTTAACCGTGTAATTGTCATAATCAGTGCCGGGCGTGGTGGCGCCGGTGATGCCGATGCCAACGGTGACGCCCGCGCCGGTGAAGTCCGGATTGGTTTGGGTGATGCCGTCACCAAGGGGGGTCGTGCCGTCGGGGACCCCGGAGTTGTTGCCGCCGTTGACGGCGTTGAGGAAGTGAACATTGCCGATGACCGCGCCGTTGCCGTCGAAGGGCCCGGTGAAGGTGAGGACGTTGCCGCCGGTGGGGCCCTTGACGGTGGCGGAGGCGCCGCCGGTGCCGAGATTGTAGAACAAGCCGTTGACGGTGGAGCTGCCGGTGGCGGTGAGGGTGCCGCCGTAGTTGAGGGCGATGCCATGGACGGAGGTGAGCGAACCCGAGCCCAGCAGCACGGTGGAGATCGTGGAGGTGCCGGAACCGGACTGCAGCGACACGGCGTTGGAGCCGACGTTGAGGGTGCCGGCGAAGTTGAAGCCAGCGAGGCTGGTTGCGCTGCCGAGGACGGCGTTGCCCGTGGCAAGGATGGTGCCGCCGGTGCCGCTGAAGTTGTTGACGAGGGAGAAGCCGCCGACGGAGAGCGTGCCACCGGTGATCGCCACCGGGCTGTTGACCGCGCCCAGGGCGGCGTTGTTGGCGGCGACGAGGGTGCCGGCAGTGAGGGTCGTGCCGCCCGTGTAGGTGTTGACCAAGTTGAGGGTCAGGCTGCCGGTGCCGGTCTTGATCAGCGAACCGTTGCCGGTGAGCGTGCCGGAGAGGGTGGACGAGAGGTTGGTGCCGCCCAGGGAGAGGGCCACCGCGCCGCCGGTGCCGTTGGTCAGGGCCAGGGTCTGGCTGCCGGTGAGGGCGGCCACGGTCGCGGCGTTGAGCGAGCCAAAGCTGAGCGCGCCGCCCGCGCCGTTGACCGTGCTGTTCTGCAGCGTGAGGGAGTTGCCGAGCACCAAGGTGCCGGCGGAGAGGGTGGTGTTGCCGGTGAAGGAGCCCGCGCCGTTGATGGTCCAGGAACCGGTGCCGCTCATCGTCAGCGCGCCGGTGCCGATCGCGAGGCCGCCGCTGATCGTGCCCGTGCCGCCACCGGTGAGGGTGAGCGAGGTGTTGGCGCCGTTGATGTTGCCGTTGGAGAGGAGCAGGGTGCTGCCGGTGTCAACCGCGAGCTTGGTCGCACCCGCCAGGGTGACGGTGCCGCCGACGGTGTTGTTGCCGCTGACACTCTCCAGCGCCCCGGTCGCGCCGATGCCGGCCGCGCCATTGCCGTTGAGGCTGAGGTTATTCGCGAGGGCAACGCCGCCCTGGAGCTGGAGGGTCGCGCCACTGGAGACGGCGGTGCCGACGGTGCCGAAGCCCAGCGCGGTGTTGCTCTGGACGTTGAGGATGCCGGCGCTGACCGAGGTCGCGCCGCTGTATTGATTGTTGCCCGTCAGCGTCAGCGTGGTGCCCGAGCCCACCTTGATGAGCGTGACCGCGCCGGGGACGTTCGGGATGGTCGTGCCGCCGGTGGAGCCGTCCTCAATGGTGCCGTTGAAGGTGCTGCTGGCGAACCCGCCGATGGCGTAGGTGGTGGGGCTGTCGGCCGAGCGCGCACCCTGGAGGACGGTGCCCGTACCGCCGGCGAGGGCGCCGAGCTGGATGGTGATGCTGCCGCCGTCGCGGGTGTGCAGGACGGCGGTGCTGGTGCCGAGATCGAAGTAGATGCCGGAGGCGTTGGTGAGCGTGCTGCCAATGCCGGCGCGCAGGAAGCCGGTGCTGGCCCCGAGCGAGAAGGTGCCGGTGTAGCCGGCAAGATCGTTGTTCAACGTGATGGTGTTGCCGCCCGTGATGAGCATGTTCACGAGCTGCTGGCCGCTGCTGGTGAGCTGGCCGTTGAGCTGCGAGGTGGTGTTCGTGATGATCGTGCTGGGGGCGATGACATTCACGCCGTTGGCGATGGTGCCGATCGAGAAGTTGAACGTGCCGCCGTTCAGGGTGATGTCGCCGGTGCCGGCACCGGCGACGTTGCCCAGCACCAAGGTGCCGCCGGAATTGACGGTGGTGCCGCCGGTGTAGGTGTTGGCTGTGATGAGATCCATCGTGCCGCCGCCGAGGGTGAAGCCGCCGCCACCCGATATGACGCCGCTGACGGTCACGGTGCCGGTGGAGACATTGACCACGCCACCGAGTGGCGTCACGCCGCCGCCCACGGTGAGGGCGTTGGAGTTGGCGAAGGTGAAGTTGCCCGTCCAAGCCTCGGGCGTGGTGGAGGTGAGGGCCTGGCTGACATCCAGCACACCGGCGCTGAGGGTGAACGTGCCGGTGCCGAGGGCGGAGGCGCTGCCGAGCACCAACGTGCCGGCGGTAAGCTTGGTGCCACCGGTATACGTGTTGGCGCCGGTGATGGTCCACTGGCCGGTGCCGGCCTTGATCAGGCTGGTGAGGGTGGTGCTGGTGGCATTCGCGAGCGTCGGGGCAAAGCTGCCGGTACCGGTGCCGCTGAGGGTGAGGGTGTAGGCGCCGGCCACATTGGTGAAGGCGATGGCGCCGCTGTTGGTGAAGGACAGTACCCCGGTGGGGTTGTTGGCCGCGATCGTGCCGCCGGCGGTGCCGAGCGTGAAGAGGCGGTCGGTCAGGAAACTGCCGCCCACGTAGCTGAGCGCGCCGCCGTTGAGGACGAGGTTCGCGGCGACATTCGAAGCGCCCAGGCCCAGGTTACCCGGCGTGGCAAAGACGACCGAGCTCGCGGTGCCGCTGCTGACCGGGCCGGCGGACAAGGTCACCGCGCCGCTCACCGTGTTGATGGCGATGATGGTGGTGCCGGAGGCAAAGGTGCCCGTGCCCACCGCAAACTGGCCGACCGAGAGGCCCGTCGTCGAGCTGAGCGTGAGCACCGGGTTGGAGCTGAAGCTGAAGGTGTAGCTGTTGCCGGTCAGGTCGGCCGTCGACTGGCTCAGGATCACCTGGACATTGCCCACGCCATTGGTGCCGATGGCCGAGACGGTGGTGGTGCCGGCCTTGAGGAGCCCGGGCGCACCGGTGACGACCTGGCCGACGTAGAAGTTCACCGCATCGACCCCAAACCCGAAGTCCAAGGTGGATCCGTCGAAGTTATTGGTGCTCGCCGAAATCGGCCCACCCGCGTTGGTGGTCGCCTGGCCGGCCGCCGACACCCCCGAGGGGACCGACACCGCCAAGGTGCCCGCCGTGAGGTTCGTGACGCCCGAGTAGAGATTATTGCCGGACAGCGTCCAAGTGCCGGTGCCGGCCTTGGTCACATTGGTGATGCCGCTGACGCCATCCACGATCGTCGGGGCAAAGGTGCCGGTCTGCGCGCCGGCAAAGGTCAGCGTGCTGGTCCCGGCGCTGTTGACGGCGATCGAACCCGTGTTGGTGAACGTCACCCCGCTGGTGCCGCCGGCAGAAATGGTGGCGTTGCCGGTGGTGCCGATGGTGAGTAGCCGGTCCGTGCTGCCGGCGGTGGTGCCGGTGTAGCGGAGCGTGCCACCATCGATGACGAGCGAGGCGGCCGCATTGGAGGAGGCGCCGAGGGAGCTGGCGAGGCCGCCATTCGCCAGGGTGTTCACGGCGGCCGTGCCACCGCTGACCGTGACCGGGCCGGTGAAGGTGTTGGCCGCGCTGAGCGAGACCGAGCCGGCGCCGGTGAGCGCGACGGCGGCGGCATGGCCGCCATCGCTGATGGCACCCGACAGGGTGAGCGTCGAACCCGAGGACACACTGACGCTGAGGCCCTGGGCGGTCAGGATCAACGGGACGCTGATCGTATGGCTGCCCTGGCTCACGCTGAGGATGCCGGGACTCGCCCCGTTGTTGAGGGTGATGGAGGCCGTGTTGGTGCCGGCGAGCGTGTAACCAAAGGTGTTGCTGAAGCCCAACCGGCCGGCGGTCTCGGGCTGGGAGAGCGAGACCGTGCTGGCGGCGGTGATCGAGCTGCCGAACTGGACCTGCTGGCTGGGCAGGTTGGGGATGCCCAGGCCGGTCCCGGTGGGCCAGTTGGCGGCGCTGTTCCAGATGCCGCTGCCGGTGTTGAGCCAGAACGTATTGGTGCTGTTGATCGTCAGGGTGATGTCGCCGGCGGTGGTGCCGAAGGTGTAGGCGTAACCGGCCTGCTGATTGCCGATCGCGAGACTGGCCGTCGAGCCGGTCAATGCCCCGCTGTAGGCCAGGAGGTTGAAGGTCGTCGCGATATCGGTGACGAAGGGATTGGTCGTGCCGGCGGCGAAGAGGTCGAAGGTGGCGCCACCGGAGATGTTCAGGCCACCGGCCGAGCGCACATTGATCAGGCTGCTCTGGGTGGTGCTCAGGAAGTTCACGTTCACCAGGCTGGTGTTGAGCGTGAGGGATCCGACATTGAGCGTGCCGGCGGTGTTGATGCCGGCGGCGATGGTGGTGCCGGCGCCCATGGTGACGGCGCCGCTGACGGTGCCGGTGCCGATCAGCGAACCGCCGTTGATGGCGGCCGACCCGGTGACGGTGCCGCCGTTCAGGATCAGGTTGCCCGCGGTGACCGTGGCCCCGCCGCCCACCTTGCCGTTCAGGCTCAGGGTGCCGCCGTTCACGACGGCCGCGCCCGCCAGATTGCCGTTCAGGTTCAGGGTGCCGGAATTGACCGTCGTGCTACCCGCGTAGGTGTTGCCCGCGTTGCTCAGGGTCAGCGTGCCGGTGCTGCTCTGGCTCACGTTGCCGATGCCGGTGAGGGCACCAGACAGCGTCTGGTTGGCGGTGCTGGTGAAGTTCAGGCTGGCATTGTTGGCCACGGCGCCCGCGTAGGTGCCGCCGCCGAGCTGGCCCGCGCCGCCGACGTTCAGCGTGCCGGCACTGATGGTGGTGAGCCCCGAGTAGGTGCTCACCCCGGTGAGGGTCCAGCTGCCCGCGCCGGACTTGAGCAGGGAGGTCGCGCCCGTGCTGTCGCCGATGGCCGGGCCAAAGGTGTTGTTGTCAGCGTTGATACCCGTCAGGGTGAGGGTGCGGGCGCCGCCGGAGGCGAGGGCCAAAGCCCCGGTGTTGGTGAAGCTCACGCTGGCACCCGCGCCGCCGGAGGCGTCGATCGTGGCGCCCAGGGTCCCGAGGGTGAAGAGGCGGTCGGTCGTGGAAGCGACTGTCTGGTTGGCGTATTGGAAGGCGCCCCCATTGATGACGAGGTTGGCGGCCGCGTTGGTGGAACGACCGAGGGCGCTGGCCGTGCCGCCGTTGGCGAGAAGGCCGGTCGGGCCGGTGGTGATGGTGCCGGCATTGATGGTGGTCACGCCGGTGTAAATGTTGTTGCCGATGAGCTCCATGGTGCCGACGCCGGACTTGATGAGACCGCTGGCGTTGCCCGCGACGGTGTTGGTCAGAACACCGCTCACCAGCAGATCGATCCCGGTGGAACTGCCGGTGTTGTTCACCGCAAACGTGGTCTGGTAGCCGGCCCCGAAGGTGCTGAGACCACCCAGGTTGATCTGCGAGCCCCCCACGCCGGTCAACAGACCGCTGATACTGGAAGTGAGCCCGCCGCCGGCGGCCACCGTGACGGAGCCGCTCAGGCCGAGGGTGTTGAAGTTGTTGCCAAAGGTCGTGGCGGTGAGGGTGGCGAGCTCGGCGCCATTTTCGAGGATGACATTCCCGACCTGGTCATTGGAAGTCGTGGTGTTCTCCAGCAACCCGCCATTGATGACAAAGGTGAGGCCGAGGGCGGTATTTTCGTTGCCGAGCGCGGCAGCGCCAGCGGGGGCGCTAAGGAGGAGGGCCGCGCCGGGGCTGATCGTGATGGTGCGCGAGGCGACGGGATTCCCCAGACCGCTGCTGGTGGTGAGCGTGACGTTGAGATTGGGGGTGACGACCAAAGTGCCGCTGGCGACCGTGATGTTGCCAATAAAGGTGTTGGAGGCGTTGGAGAGGACGATCCGGCCGGCGCCATTGATCGTCAGCGAGCCGCCACTGGCGCCCGGGGCGTCGATGATGGGGGCGTTGTAGGTCGTGGTGATGCCGGCGACCGCCGACAAGGTGCCACCCAAAGCGCCGATCGCCATCCCACGGGTGTTGCCGTAGGAGGCACCGTCAAAGGTGGTCTGCAGCGCACCCCCGTTGAGCAGAATGGCGGTGCTGGTGGTGTTGGACCCGAAGACCGAGCCCTGGTTAGTGGCGCCGAGGGAGAGCGTGCCCCCCAGGATCTGGACCCCGCCGGAGTAAGTGCTGACCGGGCCAAAGGCGGCGCCAGCCAGATTGCCGCCGCCCAGCGTCCAGGTACCGGTGCCGACCTTGACCAAGGTGGTGGCGCCGCCCGAACCATCGGGGATGGCCGCGCCCAGGTAGCCGCTGCCCACACCGCTCAAGGTGAGGGTGCGCGCGCCGTTGCCAGGGGTGCCCAAGACGCCGGGGTTGACGAACGCCAACGTGCCGGTGCCGGCCGCATTCAACTGCGCGCTGCCCGAACCGAGGCTGAAGAGCTGGTTCGTGGCGAGACCGCCGCCGACGTAGCTCAGCACCGCGCCCTGGTCGATGACCAGTTGGGAAGAGGCGCTGTTCGCGCTGGTGAAGTAGGTGAGCGACGCGCCGTTGGCGGTCGCCGTGGCGGGGTTGGAGAGCACCAGCACCCCGCTGCCATTGTTTGAGACCACCGTGGTGCCGGTCGGGATGCCCGCCCCGCTGATCCCGGCGCCAGCGACCAGACCGGTGCCGCTGGAAACCGTGATCGTATTGTTCCCGCCAAAGGTGAGCGCGTTGTCCGCCGAGGTCGTCGCGGTGGCGGAGAGGGTGAAGGTCACACCATCGCCGACCGCCCCGGAGATCGTGGTGCTGGCGGGGATGCCCGGGCCCGACACCGTCTGGCCGACGAAGAGGGCCGGGTTGGCCGCATCGAGGGTGATCACATTAGTGTTCGTGGTGATCGCGGTCTGCGCCACCGGGCCGGAGGTGGTCGCCGTGACGGCGACCGACGTGCCCGGCAGGCCCAGGACCGCCAGTGTGCCGCCGAGAACCGAGGTCACCCCCGAGTAGTTGCTGCCGGTGTTGGAAAGCGTCCAGGTGCCGGTGCCGGTCTTGGCCAGCGAAGTCACATTGCCAGCGCCCGCATCGACGAGCCGGGCGGCGAGCGTTCCGTTGTTGCTGCCGCTGAGGGTCAGCGTGGCGGCCGCGGTCACCACCTCGGTGCCGGTGTTGGTCAGGTTCACCGCGCCCAGGCTGGAGGCGGCGATGGTGCCGCCGCCGGTGCCGAGGGTGAAGAGACGGTCGGTCGAACCGAGGATCGTGCCGGTATAGTTGAGGGCACCGCCGTTGAACACCAGGTTGGCCGCCGCGTTGGAGGAGGCACCCAGCGGGCTGGAGGCCCCGCCGTTGCCCAAGGTGGTCACATTGATCGTGCCGCCGCTGAGCGTCGTCGCGCCGGTGTAGGAGTTGCCGCCGCCCAGCACCAAGGTGCCGCTGTCGGTCTTGGTGAGCGAACCCGTGGTGGACACGGCCTGGCTGATGTTACCGGAAAGCGTCAGGGTGGAGCCACTGGCGACATCGATGCTCACGCCGTGGACGGTGAGCACGAGCGGGGCGCTGATCGTGTGGTTGCCGACGGAGGCGTCGATGATGGCCGCCTGGGTGTTGTTGTTCAACGTGAGGGTGGCGCCGCCGGACGACGTGATGGTCACGCCATGGGTGGTGTTGAAGGCGAGCTCGCCGATCGTCTCATTGGTGCTGGCGAGGTCGACGGTGACGGCCGCCGGGCCGTTGAAGAGCACCACCCCGATGGCACTGCCCGACGCGGTGTTCGGCACCGCCCCGAGCGTCCAGGCGGCCACGTCGGTCCAGACATCGTTGATGGCGGGGATGTAGAAATTGGCCTGGGGCACAATGTTCAACGTGATGGCCGTCCCCGTGTCATGCAGGGTGTAGCCGAAGCCGACCGCCGGATCGGCGATGGAGAGGTTGCCGACCACCCCGGTGTGCGAGCCAGCGAAGCTCAGGAGCGTGTAGGTCGGCGCGGTGAGCGAGGACCACGGCGTGAGGGTGCCCGACGCATAGAGGTTGAAGGAAACGCCGCTGGCATAGCTCAGACCGCCCGGCGTCAGCACATTGACCTGGGAGTTGCCCGAGCCGGTGAACGAGAAGTTCAGGACCGCGCCGCTGTTCAGCGTCAGGCTGTTGAAGTTCTGCGAGCCGACGCCGTTGCCGGAGGCGATCACCCCGCCGGAGTTGACCGTCACCGAACCCACGGGACCGGTGCCGCCCAAGGTGCCGCCATTATTGACCGTCACCGGACTGCTGGTCAGGCCGCTGACGACCTGGAGCACACCGCCGTTAACCGTGGTGGCACCGGTGTAGACATTGGTGCCGCTCAACGAAACCGTGCCGGCGCCCGCGCTCAGCACCAATTTGCCCGCACCGGTCACCAGACCGGACAAGGTCTGCGCGGACGAGCCGGAATAGTCCAGCGCGCTGTTGGCGCTGAGCGTCAGGGTGTTCGCGTAGTTGCCGCCGCCGAGCTTGCCCGCGCCGCTGACCGCCAGCGTGCCGCCGTTGACCGAGGTGGCGCCCGCGTAGGTGTTGGCCCCGGTGAGGTTCCAGGTGCCGACGCCGTTGACCGTGAGCGAGCCGGCACCCGTGCCGATGACGCCCGCCAGCGTGTTGGTGGAGCCGCTGGTGCTGACCAGCGTGAGCCCGAAGCCGCTGCCGGTGATTGCACCGACGTTGGTCAGGTTCATCGTGCCGCTGTCCTCCGCGATGGCCGTGTTACCCGCCAGGGTGATCAGGCCGCCATACACGTTATTGCCGCTGAAGTTGACCAACGCTCCGTCCTGGGCGGCATTGTCCAACGTCCCGGCCGCGCCGGTGCCGGCGAGGGTCAGGGCCTCGACCCCGACCGAGATATTGCCCTGGAGCTGCAAGGTGGCCCCGCTGAGGACGGAAGTGCCGGCGCTGCCGGGAGCGGTGCCGGAGAAGGTGAAGCCGGTGGTGGTGGTCGCGCCCAGCGCGTTGCTGTTCTGGATGTTGAGGATGCCGGCGCTGACGGTGGTCGGGCTGGCGTAGGTGTTGTTGCCGGTGAGCACCATCTTGCCCAGGCCCTGCTTGTTCAGACCGCTGTCCTGGGTGCCGGTGGTGTGGGTGATCGTGCCGCTCACGAGCAGGTCGGTGCCGACCAGGCCGGTGGTCGCGCCCGCATCCACGGTGAAGATGCTGCCGCCCGTGGGGTTCACGGTGACATTGAGGGCGCTGATCGTCGAAGTGTTGGTGTTGCCGTTGACGAAGCTGACCTGCACCCCGCCATCAATGTTGATGTTGCCGTAGTGCGGGCCGTCATCCGCGACATTCGTGTCGGGCGTGCCGCTGAGGACGCCCTGCTGCGCGCCGCCCAACTCGCCGCCGTTCAGCGTGACGAGGGCCTGGGTGTGGACCGTGACGCCGCCGAGGTTGCCGTTGCTGTTGACCGGGGCGTAGACCATGAGGCCGCCCTGATTGATGGTGATCGGCAGCCGGTTGATCGGGGTGGTGCCGGAATTGCCATAGCCGGAGAGATTGCTGCTGTTGGAGAGGACGACCGTGCCGCCGTTGATGGTCAGGCCGCTGCTGCCGTAGAGTCCGCCAAACTGAGCGTTGGGCATGTTCAGCATCAGAATGCCGCTGTTGACCGTCGTCGCGCCGGTGAAGCTCTGCGACTGCGTGCTGAGCACCACGACGCCGGCGCCGGCCGGCGCGGTGAAGCTGCCGGTGCTGGAGAACAAGGTCGCCAAGGTCCGGGGACCGGTGCCGTTCGCCCCGTTGAGCGTGAAGCTGCCGGTGCCGGAGATGATGCCCGACAGGCTCTGGGTGCCGCCGGCGGGGAGGAGGATGAGACTGCCATTGTTGACGACGTTGCCGCTGTAATTGCCGTTGTTCAGGAGGCTGTTCGCGCCCACGACCAAGGTCCCGGCGGCGATCGTAGTGGCACCGGAGTAGGTGTTGACCCCGCTCAGGGTCAGGGTGCCGGTGCCGAGCACGTTGAGGGCGCTGCCGCCAAGGCCGGTGCCGAAGGTCAGATTGTTGCCATTGAGGTCGATCGAGGTGGTCGTGCTCGTCGGGCTGAACCGCGCGGAGTAGTCGGTGCTGTTGGTGGCCGTCAGCTGCAGGGTGCCACCCGCGAACGTGATCAGGCCCAGTTCGCCCAAGGGACCGCTGGTGCCATGCTCCGCGCCGACCAGGCTGAGAGTGCCGCCGCTGACGGTGACCCCACCGGTGAAGGTGCTCAGACCGCTGGTGAGGGTCAGAACGCCCGTGCCCACCTTGGCCAGGGCGCCGGCCTGGGAGGGGTTGGCCCCAGTCGGGTTCAGGTCGCTCAGAGCGCCGCTGTAGGTCGTGCTCGAGTTATTGTTGCCCACGGCAAGGCTGACGCCCGCGCCCTCGGCGCCCGCGCCGTCGAGCAACAGGTTCTGGTTGCCGGTCAGGCCACCCAAGGTGGCGGTGCTGAGGATGCCAAAGTTCAGCGAGCCGCTGCCGGCGCCGGTGGTGAGAATCAGCGTGCTGTTCAGCAGCGCCTGGCTGTTGCCCAGGACCAGGGTGCCGGTGGTGATCGTCGTCGGGCCGGTGAAGCTGTTGGCCCCGCTCAGCGAAATCGTGGAGGAAATGGTGACCGGGGCAATCGGGGCATCCGGCGCAACCGTCAGGCTGCCGGAGCCGCTGATCGTGTTGGCCACCGTCTGGCCGTCGGGCAAGGCCAGCGTCAGGTTCGTGGTCGCCCCGTTGAGCACCACGGTGCCGAGGGCGTTGAGCGAGCCGGCCACGCTTACGCCGTCGCCGAGCTGGAGGGTGCCGCCGCTCACCGTCGTGGTACCCGCATAACGGTTCGCGCTGGTCAGGATCAGCGTGCCCGCGCCCAGCTTGGTCAGCGTGGACGTCGTGTCGCCACTGCTGGTGGTGTTGCTGTTGCCGAGGGCCGTGGCCAGCGTCACCGTCTGACCATTGGTGTCGAGCGAGTAGAGCTGGCTCAGCGAGGTGCTGAACCGCGCCGAGTAGTCATTGGTGTTGGCGGCGCTGAACTGCAGGGTGCCGCCGGTGAAGCCGATGACGCCGCCCGCGCCCAGCGGGCCGCTGCCGGTGGTGCTGAGGACGAGGTCATTCGTGACCGGACCGGTGCTGTTGCCCGTGCTGGTGCCGGGCGCCCCGAGGCTGACCACACCGGCGCTGAGGCTGGTGCTACCGGTGTAGGTGCTCAGGCCGCCGAGGACGAGGGTGCCGGTACCGATCTTGACCAACGAACCGCCTGTGACCGTCGCAAGATCGGACAGGATGCCGCTGTAGGTGCTGTTGGTGTTGTTGTTGCCCACAAACATCGTCGAGGCCGAGCCGGTGACATTGGACAGAGTCACGGTGCCGGCACCCGTCAGGGCACCCACGGTCTCCGTCGTCAGGGTGCCGAGGAGACTAAGGCTGCCGCCGCCGTCAGTGTTGAACGTGCTGTTCTGGATCGCCCGGGTGTTGCCCAAGAGCAAGGTCGCGGTGGGGAGGATGGTCGTGGTGCCGCTGAAAGTGTTGGTGGTGGTGGCCGAACCAAGGCTGGTCGTGCCCGTGCCGCCCACGATCAAATTACCGACGCCCGCGATCGGGTTGGAGAAGCTCGAGCCCGTGCTCAGGTTCAGCGTCAGATTGGCGGTCGTGGAGCTCAGGGAGACGATCTGGGCGGGCGCGAGGATCGAAGTCAGGTTGGTCCCATTGCCGATCTGCAAGACGCCGGTGCCGCTCACCGTGATCGTGGCCGTCGCGGCGTTGGTGCCGGCGATGGTCAGCTGGCCGGCGCTCACGGTGGTGGCGCCGGTATAGGTGTTGGCGCCGGCGAGGATCAGGCTGCCGAGGCCGGTCTTGGTCAGGGCGAAGCCGCCGATCACCCCGCCGTTGAGCGTCAGCGGGTTGGCGGGGTCGTTGTCAATCTCCCAGGTCTGGCTGGACCCAAGCGCGACCTTGGCGTTGATCGTGTGCGCCGCCGAACCGGGTTGCACCACCAGGCCGATCCCGGCCGCATAAATGTTGTTGTTCGCGTCGGTGAACGAATTGACGGGAGTGATCGTCAGGATGTTGGAGCCGCCAATGCCGGCGCTGCCACTGCTGAAGAGACTGATGTTGGCGCTGGCCGCCCCGGTGCCCGTGCCGCCAAAACTCAGGCTGTTGATCGCAAAGCCCGAATCGAGGTTCATGATGACATTCCCGCTGGTTTGTACCCCGGGGACCACGGCGTCAGCCATCAGCACAATGTTGCTGGTCGCTGAAATCGTCGTGGATTGCGCCCCGTTGACGTTATGCTGGACCGAGAAATTGGTGACATCCAGCCACGAGGCTGTGTCCGGATTGACGCCCGTGCCATTGCCCACAAAGTAGAAGTAGGGGAAGTTGGTGGCCTGGAGGGTCAGGACCAGCGCCGCCGTGGTGCCGCCCAGGCTGGCCGTGAAGTTCTGTCCGCCGATGTTGAGCGACGAGTTGGCCAGGCTGAAGTTACCGCCGTTTGCCACGAGTCCGCCGCCCGCCGCGTTGATCAGCGAGTAGGTGGCGGTGTAGACGCCGTTGTTCTGGGTCAGGTTGGGCGCGCTCAGGAGATTGAGCGCCACGGTGTTGGCGGGGGTCGCCCCGAACGCAACGGTGCCGCCGGCGATGCTGAGCTGGTCCGAGCCCGTGGTGCCCACGTCAAAGGTCAGTTTCGAGGCCGTGGTCGTGGTGCCGTTCAACGAGAGCGCCACCCCGGCGCCGTTCAGCGTCAGCGTGCCGATCGTGCCATCCGCCATGGAGAAATTGGCGGCCCCGGCCGCGGACGGCGCGACCAGCGTCACCGTGGCGGTCCCGGAACCGGCGACGCCGATGGAGGCGGTGCCCTGGCCCACCAACGTGCCGCCAGGCCCCACCGTGATGGCGGTGTTGGCCAGCGAACCGCCGTTGCCGACGGCGAGCGCGCCACCGGTGACACTCGTCGAGCCGGTGTAGACATTGGTTCCGGCGAGCACCAGCGTGCCCCCGCTGACCGACACGCCGCCGGTGAAGGTGTTGTTCGAGGTCAGCACCCACTGGCCCGGGCCGGACTTGGCGATCGAGGTGGTGGCGGTGGCCGGGGTCTGGTCGGCAATGACCGGGACAAACTGGTTCAAGCCGGTGTTCGTGCCGCTGAAGGTGATGGAGCGCGGGGTGCTCGGACCGCTGAACACGAGGGTGTCGGCCCCGCCCAGACTGTTGCCGAGGAGCGAAATCGTGCTCGTGCCGGAGGCGTCGAAGCCGCCGCCCAGGTTGGTGATGGTGAACAGGCGATCAGTGCTCTGCGGGGCCGTGCCCGTGCTGGCGTATTGCAGCACGCCGCCGTTCAGCACGAGGTTGGAGGGCGCGTTGGAGGACACGCCGAAGCTGCTGCCGCCGAACTGGACGCTGACGCCCGAAGCGGTGGCGGTGGTCGCCAGACTGAGCGTCACGGTGGTGCCGTTGATGCCGGTGATCGAAGCGCCGGCGGGGATGCCCGTCCCGGTCACGATCTGGCCCACGGCCAGACCGGTGGTGTTCGCCACCGTCAGCGCGTTGGTGCCATTGGTCGCGGCGGTCGTGATGGCCAGGGGCCCGGCCAGGCCGAGCGCGCCGGTCGGTCCGGTGCTGAGCGTCCCGCCGTTGACCGTGGTCGGACCCGAGTAGGTGTTGATCGCGCCGAGGGACCACGCACCGGAACTGCCAAACTGGACGCTGACGCCCGTGGAGGTCGTCGTGGTCGCCGCGCTGAGCGTCACCGTGGTGCCGCTGAAGGTCGCGACGGTCGCACCGGCGGGAATCCCCGCCCCGGTCACCGACTGACCCACCAGCAGGCCAGTGGTGCCCGCGACCGTAATCGTCGACGTGCCGTTGATTGAGGCGGTCGTGGTCAGGACCACGCTGCCCGACTTGACGACGGAGGTCTGGATGGTGGCGGAGACGTCGCCGATAATGGGCCGGAAGAGATTGCTCACCGTGCTCGTGCCGGAGAAGGTGAGGGTGAGGGGGGCGAGCACCGGGTTCAGGCCGACGGCGGCGTTGACCGTGGTGGTGTAGACCAGGGGGAGCGGGTTGGAGAAGGTGACGGCGGCGCCGGAGGCGTCGAAATCGGCCCCACCGGGACCGACCGTGAGGAGGCGGTCGGTGCTGGAAGCGGTGGCGGTATTGGCGTATTTCAGGGTCGAGCCGTTGCTGATCACCAGGTTCGCCGCCACGTTGGAGGAGGTACCGGTGGTGTTCGCGGTTCCGCCATTGGCAAAGATACCGGTGGCACCGGTGCTGAACGTGCCGCCATTGATGATCGTGGAACCGGAATAATTGTTCAACCCGCTGGCCACCATGGTGCCGGCCCCGAGCTTGATGATGCCGAAGCTGTTGCTGGTCGTGTTGGCGGGGCCGATCAGGCCCGAATCCACCAAGTCAATCCCGCTCGAAGTGGTGCCCAGCGCGACACTGAAGGAGAGGGTGTTGGCCGTGCGACCGCCGATGGCGTTGGAGATCGTCGAGCTCGTGCCGCTCGCGAGCGTGGTCAGCAACGGCAGGGGGAACCCAGCCTTCGTCAACATAAGATAGTACGAGTTGGCGACACCCGTCATCGTGCCCCCCGTCAGGACAAAATTGGTGGTGCTGCCCTGATCGGCCCCCGCCACGGAGTCGTTCAACGTGCCCCCGTTGATGAAGACCGCGGGCACCTCCACCGTGGGCGTGTTATACCCGAGCGCATTGGTGCTGGTCAGGTTCACAAAACCGCCGGTATTGATGGTCAGGTTGCTGACGATCGCACCATTGGTGCCGCCATTGGAGAGATTGAGCGTGCCCCCGGTCACCGTCACGCCGCCGGTGAACGTGTTCAGCCCGCTCAGCGTCAGCGTGCCGGAAGTCACCAGCAAGCTGCCCGCGCCGGACTGCACCCCCGAGAAGGTCTGCACGCTATTGCCGGAGTAGATGAGCTGGCCGTTGTTGGTGATCGCCGCGGCGTAGGCACCGTTACCGAGACGGCCCCCGTTCAGCACGAGCGTGGCGCCGCTGGCGATGGTGGTCGTACCCGTGTAGGCGGTGGTGTTGTTGGTCAGGCTCAGGGTCCCCGTGGACGTGACACTCAACGCACCCGTCCCGGAAACGGCCCCGGAAATCGTGTCGGCCACCGAGCTGTTGTAAATGAAGAGGCCGTTATCGATGAGGTTGCCGGTGTAGTTGGCGGGGTTGCCGGCGCCGGCGAAGCCCAGCACGCCCGTGCCGTTGATGGCCAGGGTGCCCGCCCCGATGGTGGTGTTGCCCGTGTAGGTGTTGTTGCCCGTCAGCACCAGCGTGCTCGCGGCGCCCTGCTTGCTGAAGGCAAAGGCCCCGCTGATCGCGCCCGGGTCGTTCGGATTGCCGTCCGGCCCGATGGTGAGGGTGTTGGCGCTCAAGGTCATGGTCGTGTTTCCGGTCAGCGCGATGTTGCCGCTGAACGTCAGGCCCTTCGCATTCGGCAGGGTGAAGCTGCCGGCCCAGTTCTGGCTGTTCGAGACCGTGAATCCGGCCGAGGTCACATCCAACGCACCGCCGTTGATGGTCAGGGCCCCGGTTCCGAGGGCGTTCGGGCTGCCGAGCAACAACTGACCGTTGTTCAGCGTGGTGCCGCCGCTGTAGTTGTTGGTGTTGGGCAGCAGCCACTCGCCGACGCCGTTCTTCACGAGGGCCGTCAGATCGCTGGCGCTCGCGGTGGTGAGGGCGGCGTCCGCGATCAGCGGGTTGAAGGCGTTCGCCCCGCTGTTGGTCCCGTCGAGGGTGAGGGTGCGCGTGGCGCCGGTGGAGCCGGTGAAGGCGATGGCATTGGCGGCGCCGGTGCCGACGCCGAGGAACGTGATCGTGCCCGCGCCCGAGGCGGCGATCGTGCCACCGTTCGGCGTGAGGGTGAGGAGGTGGTCGGTCGACGCCGGCGCCACGCTGGTGCCGATGTAGGCGAGCGCCCCGCCGTTGAACACGAGGGCGGATGCCGCGTTGCCCGAAGCGCCGAGGCTCGAGGGGTTCCCGCTCAGGGCCAGGGAGGCAACCTGCAACGTGCCGCCATTCAATGTGGTGTTGCCGGAGTAGGTGTTGTTGGCATTGGTCAGCGTCAGGATGCCAGGTCCTGCCTGGGTCAGGCCGATGACCCCGCCGAGCAGACCGCTGAAGGTGTTGCTGCCGGCGCCGGCGACCGTCAGGGTCGCCGCCGAGGCGCCGGTCACCACTCCGGTTGCGCTGCCGCCGTCGCTCAGGCCGGTGACGGTCTGGTTGAAGCCGCTGAGGTCGACCGTGCCGCCCGACACCGTGAGGAGACCCGCGGCCGGGAGGGAGTTCGTGAGGCTGAACGCCAGCGTGCCCGCCGTCACGAAGGTGCCGCCGGTGTAGGTGTTGGCACCGCCAAGGATCAGGCCACCGGCGCCGGTCTTGGTCAGGCTCAGGCCCGCCCCGGCATCGCTGATCGCGCCGTTGACCGTCAGCGCATTGGCGGAAAGGTTGTCAATTTCCCACGCCTGGCTGCTGGCCAGCACGACATTGGCGTTGATCGTATTCGCCGCCGAGCCCTGCACCAGCAGGCCGATGCCGGGCGCAAAGTGGCCGGCCGTATAATTGGGATTGTTGGGGTCCTGGATGGCGCCGTTCGCGTTCAACGTCAGGGTGTTGCCCGCCCCGCCGTTGTTCAGGGTGATCCCGCTGCCCGTGGCCCCGGTGAAGACGAGGGCGTTGACCAGGAAGCTGTTGTCGAGAGTCTGGACATTGTTCGCGGCCGAGTTCGCAGTGTCAAACACGGTCGTGGCGTCGTTCAGCGAGGTGGTCTCGGTGGTCGCCGAGCTCAAGGAGGAGACGATGAAGTTGCTGAGCGTGTTCCATGAGCTGGTGGTGCCCTTCCAATACGGCGTGAAATTCGCGTTCTGCAGGATGACGGCCAACTGGTTGGCGGTGCTCAGGGTCAGCGTCGCCAGATAGGAGGCGTCGTTGAAGATGACGGCGGAGCTGCGGGTCTTGAAATCAGCGAGCGTCAGGCCGCCACTCGCCACGGTCAGCAGGGGGATCGGGCTGTTCAGGGTGATGGTGCCGACGGAGGTGCCGACCGCGTTGAAGGCGATCAAGGTACCGTTGGCGGCGTTGCTCGACGCAAACGCCGCACTGCCGTTGGCGGCGACCAGCTTGTCGGACGCGGTGCCCCCGATGTCGAGCGTCAGCCGGGTCGGGGCGGCGGTGGTGCCCAACAGGGACAGCACGGTGCCGGAGCCGACGCCAAAGGTGGTGGTGCCGGCCGTGCCATCGGCGAGATTCAGGCTCGAACCCGGGTTCAGGGTGATGCTGGTGACCGCGCTGGTGTTGACGCCCGCCTGGATGCCCAGCGTCGCGTTGCTGGCGACGTTGATGGCGGTGCCGCCGAGCGTCGCGCCGGTGTTGAGGACGAGCGCGCCCGTGTTCACCGTCGTGGCCCCGGTGTAGACATTGCTTCCACCGATGGCCAGGGTGCCGGCGTTGACCGTGACCGTACCCGTGAAGGTGTTCGCCCCGTTCACGATCCACTGGCCGGCCCCGTTCTTGATCAGCGAAGTGCTGCCGCCCGTCCCGTTACCGATGGCCGGGGCCAGCACATTCCCGGAGCTGTTCGTGCCGGTGAGGGTGAGGTTCCGTGCGCCGGAACCGGCGAGGCCCAGGGCCCCCGTGTTGTTGAAGCTGATTGAGTTCGTGCCCGAGGCGTCCAGCGTGGCGCTGAGGTTGCCGATGGTGAACAGCCGGTCGGTGGCCGCCTTCGGCCCGGTGCTCACATACGACAGCGCGGCGCCGTTGATCACGAGGTTCGCCGCGGCGTTGCCGGAGGCGCCGATCGCGCTGGCCGCGCCGCCGTTGGCGAGCGAGTTGATGTTGAGCGTGCCGCCCGTGATGGTCGTGCCGCCCGTGTAGGTGTTGAGGCCGGAGAGAGCCCAGAAGCCCAGGCCCGATTTCACGAGCGCCGTCCGGTTGCTCGCGTCCGCGTCGGCGATGATCGCGGCCAGCGCGTTCGCCGCCGGGCTGGCGCCGGTGAGCGTGAGGGTGCGCACCGTGCCGGTGGCCCCGCTGTAGGCCAGGGCGTTCGGCCCCGCCGTGGAGTTGCCCGCGAGCGTCAGCGCGCCCGTGCCCTCGGCATCAATCGTGCCGCCGTTTTGGGTGAGGGTGAACAGGCGGTCCGTGCTGACCGCCGGGCCGGTGTAGACCAGCGCCCCGCCATCCAGCACGAAGTTGCCCGCCGCGTTGGCGGCCGCACCCAACTGGCTGAGGACCCCGCCGTTGGCCAGCAGGTTGACCACCAAAGTGCCGCCGCTGATCGTGGTCACGCCGGTATAGGCGCTGTTGACATTGGTCAGGACCCACTCGCCCGGCCCGGTCTTGCTCAGCGAGACCAGTCCGGAGCTGGAGTCATTGAGGAGCGGGGCAAAGGTGTTCGCCCCGGTGTTGCTGCCGGCCAGGGTCAGGAGCGTGGTGCCGCCGCTGTAGAGGATCGCGCCCGGGTTCGAGAACGTGAGGATGTCACCGCTGCCGCCCGAGGCGTCGATGGTGGCGAAGCCCGTCGCGCCGATGGTGAAGAGCTTGTTGGTGGACGACGGCACGTTGGTGTTGGCGTATTGCAGCGCGCCGTTGTCGAGCAGCAGGGTCGACGCCGCCGAATTGGTGTTGGCGCCCAAGGTACTGGCCGTACCGCTGTTGGCGAGGATGCCGATCACACCGGTGCTCAGCGTGCCCCCGACGATCTGGGTGCTGCCCGTGAAGGTGTTCAACGAGTTGGCCTGCATCAGACCCGCCCCGGCCTTGACGATGGTACCGGCGCTGGTGATGGTGCCCGCCACCAGCAGGTCCACACCGCTCGGGGTGGTACCCAGCGCCACGCTGAAGGTGTTGGTGTTGCGCACCTGGAGGCTGGCGGAGATGGTGGACGTGATATTGCTGGCGTTCACGAAGATCTGCCCCAGCTGGCCGGCGTTGATCGCTAGGACAAAATACCCGCCCGGGACATCGGCCGTCATCGCGCCGCCAGTGAGGGTGTAATCGGTGCCGAAACCCATGTCGGTGTTGCCGGCGTTGTCATTCAAGACGCCCCCGTTGACGAAGACCATCGGGATGATCAACGCGCTGCTGGGATTGAAGCCAAAGGAATTGTTGGCGTTGGCGTTGATCCGGGCGCCCGCATTGAGCGTGATGTTACCGCGGACGGCACCGGCGCTGCCACCGGTGTTGAGGTTGAGGATGCCGGCGTTGACGGTCATGCCGGTGAAAGGATTGCTGCTGGAGGCGGTGCTGCCGGTGAGGAACAGAATGCCCAGGCCGTTTTTGGTGAGGGAGTTGCCCGCACCACTGATGATGCCGGCGTAGCTGACCGAAGTACCGTTGGCGACATCGATGATGGCGCCGCCCGGACCGATGGTGATGCCCCGGTTGGAGGAGAGGGTGATGCTGTTGCCGTTGGCATTAATGCCCAAGGCCGCGCCATTGCTGATGGCGATGCTCGCGGTCGTGACCGAACCGGGGACTGCGCCGAGACCATTGTCCAACCCGATCAGCAACGTACCGCCGTTGATCGTGGTGGTGCCGGTGTAGGTGTTGGCCCCGGTGAGGGACCATTCGCCGACGCCGTTTTTCACCAGCGAAGTCGCGCCGCCGCCGTTGGCGATGATCGGGGCGAGGGTGTTGAGGCCGAGGTTGGTGCCGGTAAGGGTGAGGGTGCGCGTGCCGCTGCCGCTGTCGGCGAAGGCGTTGCCGGTGAGGCCCAGCGCGCCCCCGTTGCCCAAGAGAACCAAGGGGCCCGTGCCGGAGGCGTCCAGCGTGCCGCCGTTGGTGCTGATCGTCAGCAGGCGGTCAGTCGTCGCCCCCGCGCCGGTATACTGCAAGGTGCCGCCGTCCAAGACCAGATTGCCCGCCGCGTTCAAGGATGCGCCGATGGCACTGGGGGCGCCACCGATGGCCAGCGAGTTCACACTCAGAGTGCCGCCGCCGCCGACCGTGGTCGCACCGAGATAGGTGTTCAGACCCGACACCGACACCGTGCCGGTGCCATACTGCTGGAACGAGCCGTTGCCCGAGATCACCCCGGACAAGGTTTGAGCCGGGATGGCGCTGGCGAGGACCAAGGTGCCGTTGTCATGGATGGAGCCCGCGTAGCTCGACACCGGGTAGGTGGTGGTGACGGTGGTGACAGTGGTGTTGGAGGTCGTCACGGCGTTCACCGTGGTGTTGAGCAAGGTGGTGATGGTGACCCCGTTTGTGACGGTGGTCACGACATTGCTGCCGACGGCCAGCGCGGAGTTGGTGTTGGTGCTCGAGTTCGAGATGGTGGTGAAGGTGGCGGTGGTGCCCAGGCTGCCTTCTCCGCCCACGGTCAACGTACCGGCGCTGACGTTGGTCGAACCGGTGTAGGTGTTCGCCCCGGTGATGACGACCGCGCCGTTGCCGGCCACCGTCAGGCTGCCGGTGCCGCCGCTGACCGGACCGCTGATCGACAGGGTCCCGGCGCCGAGCTGCTGCAGAATCAATTCGGCATTGTTCGCACCGACCTGCCCGCCGCTGATGGTGTAGCTGTTCGCACCCGACATCAGAATGGCACCGCTGCTCAGCGTGAGGACGCTGCTGAGATTCGCCCCGCCGTTGCTGAGGTCGAGCGTGCCGTCCACCCCGGCGGCGGTGTCAATCACGAGCGACTTGAGGTTGAGGGTGCTGTCCACCTCGGCGAGAATGTTGCCGGCATAGACGGCGTCGCCCGTGTTCGTATACAGGCTGGTATTGCCGGTGCTGTTGTTGCCGCTGGCCGACAGATGGGTGGACGGGTTGGCCAGCCGGATCAGGCTGCCGCCGCCATTGACGGTGCCGAAGCCCGTGCCGGTCGCATCCTTAACCGTCAGGTAGGGGATGAGCGTGCCGGCCGTGAAGCCCGCGCCGGTCGCGTTCAGGATCGAGCTCGTGCCCTGGGAAAGATCGACGGCCACGGTTGCGCCCGCGTTCCGGGTCCAGACGGGCAGCGTGAGGGAGGTCGGAGCCACGGTGGAGTTGACAACCAAGCCGTTGTTGCCGGGGTTGAGGATGACACTGGTGAAGGCCTGGCTGCCAGCGGACGAACCGCCGGTGAGGGCAAGGGTGCCGCCGGACAGGATCAGGCTGTGGCCGGCCGGCAGGACCGTGCCGGAGGCCAAACCGACCAAGCTCAGCGCGAGCGTGCCGCCGCTGACCGTGGTGTTGCCGGTGTAGGTGTTGTTGGCGGTGAGCACCAGGGTGCCGGCCGCGCCGGCCTTGTTCAACGTATTGGCGCCGCCGTTGTTGGCGAGAACCCCATTCTCCGTGAGCGTGCCGTTGTTGACGGTCAGCGTCACCCCGGTGCCACTGGTGGTGCCCAGGGACGCATTACCGTTCAGGATGAGGTTGTTGGTGCCCTGGAAAGCGAAGCTGTTGTTCCACTGCTGACCATTGGTGATTGTGAGACCGCCGACGGCCGCATCGAGCGTGCCGCCGTTGATCACCAGCAGATTGGTCGCATTGGGCACGGTGGACAGCGCACCGAGACCGAGGGCCGCCGCATTGGCCAGCGACAAGGTGCCGCCGTTCAGGACGGTGTTGCCGCCGTAGGTGTTGGCCCCGGCCAGCACCAAAGTGCCCGCCCCGTTCGCAATGAGCGAGATGTTGTTGGTCCCGGTCCCGCTGTCGGACACCACCCCGCTGAGGGTGAGGGTGGCGTTGCTGGCGGTCAGGGTGACGGAGTTGCCGCTGGCGGGGGCGAGGAGGATGCCGCTGGCGCCAATGGTCAGACGGTTACTGCCTTGGAAGGACAGGTTGCCGTTCCAGATCTGGTTGTTGGCCACCGACACGCCGGCCGCCACCGACGAGTCGAGGGCGGCACCGCCCGCGACCGTGAGCGCACCGGCGCCGAGGGCGCCGGCGCTGCCCAGACCGAGCGTACCGCCGGTCAGGAACGTGCCGCCGGTGTAGCTGTTCGCCCCGTTCAGCACCCATTCACCCGTACCAGACTTGGTCACCGTCGTCAGTCCGGTGCTGGCATCAGCGATAATCGGGGTGAACGTGTTCAAGACCGTGCTGGTGCCGGTGAAGGTGAGGCCGTAGGTCGTGGCCGAGCCGGAGGTCGTGCCCAAGACGATGCCCGCCGTATTGGTGAAGCTCACCGGGGCGAGGCCGGAGGCGTCGAGGATCGCCTGGCCCGTGATCGAGCCGATGGTGAAGAGCCGGTCGGTGACGCTGGTCAAGCTGCTGTTGTATTGCAGCGCGCCGCCGTCGATGAGGAGATTCGCAGCCGCGTTGGTGGGCTTGCCCAGGCTGCTGTTGGTGCCGCCGATTGCAAGATTGCCAGCCACGCCGGTGCTGAGCGTACCGCCCAGGATGGTCGTCGTCCCGGTGAAGCCGCTGAAGGTGTTGGTCAGCGCCAGCACGCCGGTGCCGGTCTTGATCAGGCCGGCGGCGGCCTGGCTGCTCGCGCTGTTCGTCAGCGTGGCGCCGACGGTCAGATCGGCCACCCCGGGCGCATCACCCGTCACGTTGTTCACGTTGAAGGTGATCTGGATGTTGGCTGCAGCCCCGACCACCCCAACCCCCAGGTTGAGCCCCATGGTGGTGTTGTTGGGCACGAGCGCGTTGATGAAGGAAGGCTGGCTGGAGAGGACCGCGGAGGCCGGGGCTCCGGCGGTCACACCCACATTAATGGCGCCCCCAAGATTGACCGGCTCATACTGGGTGCCGTTGATCGAGGTGACCAGCAACGTGCCGCCGTTCATGAAGATCGCCCCGGTGAAGTTGTTGACCCCGGTGGATCCGCCCTGGAGATACTCACCGCCCTGATTAATCACAATCGTCGGGGCGGCGGCGTAAAAGGACGGCAAGGCCGAAATGTTACCCATCACCCCGTTGAACTGCGGGTTCAGAACGCCACCATTGTTGATGGTGAAGACGCGCCCGGCCAGCCCCGGCAGGCCAAAATTGCTGGTCGTCGGGGCGGTGGCGTTGGGGCCCGTGCCCGCGTCGAGCGTGCCGCCGTTCACCGTGATGTTGCCCGTGAAGGTGCTCGCCCCGGAGAGGGTGAGCGTGCCGGTGCCAATCTTGGTCAGCTCGGTCGCGCCAAAAGCCGCGATTGTGCCGGCCGCACCATCAATCAACACGCCGCTGTAGCTGGCGTTGATGTTGTTGTTGCCCACAACCAGATTCACGACGCCCGTGCCGGCCGCGTTGGAGAAGTTCAGGGTCTGGCTGCCGGTCAGCGAACCGAGGGTCGCCGTCGTCAACGTGCCGTAGCTGAGCACGCCGCCCTGGTTGTTGTAGTTCAGGGTGCTGTTCTGCAGGGCCGAGCCGTTGGCCAACTGCAGGGTGCCGCTGGCGATGATGGTCTGACCGGTGTAAGTGTTGGCCGCCCCGAGCACCATGGTGCCGCTGCCGCCCTTGGTCAGGCTGCCCGAGCCGCCACCCACCAAGGTGTTGATCGTCAGGACGCCGGGGCCCGACTGCAGGACCAGCAGGTTGGTGTTGCTCGCGCCGAACTGGCCGCCAGCCACGGAGGACGTGATGGTGTAGCTGTTCGTGCCGCCCATGACGATCGCGCCGCCCGTGAACCCGAGGCTCTGGCCACCCAGATTGAGCGAGCCGGGGGTGACCGTGTTGGAGTTGATCGTGAGCGAGCCGATCACCGGGCTGACTGCGGTGAGGGGCGCGCCCGTGCCACTGGCCTGGAAGTTGATGCGGCTATCCGCCGCCGCGCCACCGCTGCTGGCGATGAAGTTGCTGAGGCCGCCCGACGTCAGCAGGCTCACCACCTGATTGCTGCTGTTGATGGTGGCAAAACTCGTGCCGTTCACATCCGTCACCGAGGCGTAGTTGAGGTAGCCGTTGGTGAGGAAGGGCGGATTGCTCGCGATGATCGTCGCGTTACCGTTGGCGATGTTGAAGCCCACCGTGCCGCCGCTGTTGACCGTCCAGGCCCCGCCGAGGGTCAGCGTCGTGCCGGCGCCGCCGTTGCCGTTGACCTGCACCGTGCCACCGCTGATGATGAAGGGGCCATTCAAGGTCTGACTGGACAGGCCGGTGGACGCGCCCACGACATTGAACGTGCCGCCGCCCAGGCTCAGCGCGTCGGTCGTCTGCAGCACGCCGGTCGGGTTCAGGCCGAGGTTGAGGGTCAACGTTCCGCCAATGCCATTGGCCGCATTGGCCGAAACCGTGCCGGTGAAGGAGTTCGCCGCAGTCAGCACCAACTGGCCGGTGCCCACCACGGTCAGACCGCCCGCGCCGCCGATGGCACCGCTCTGGGTGAGGGTCCCGCTCTGGCTGATCGTGCCCCCGACGGTCACGGTGCGGACGGCGCTGAGCACGGCCGGGCCGCTGAAGGTGGCGCTGTTGGTGCCCAGGAAGGTGAAGTTGCCCGTCCAGTTCTGGGAGTTGGTCACCGTCAGGTTGGGCACGAGCGCGTCCAAGCCGCCCCCGTTGAAGGTCAACTGGCCGGAGCCGAGGGCACCGACATTGCCGATGGCGAGGATGCCCCCCGTGATGGTCGTGCCACCCTTGAAGGGGTCCGCGTTGCTCAACACCAAGGTGCCGGCGCCAGCCTTGGTGAAGCCGAAGGAGCTCGCACCATCCGTCATCGTCCCGCCGACGGTGATGGTGCTGCCGTTCACGGTGACGGTCGGGTTACCGCCCAACGTGATGGTGCCGGTGCCGAGGTTGATCGGATTGCTGCCCTGGATCGTGAAGCTGTTGTTCCACGCCTCATTGTTGTTGTTGGTGAAGGCGATGGCGGTGTTGGCATCCAGAACGCCGCCGCTGAAAGTCAGCGTGCCCGAGCCGAGGACCGTGCCGCTGCCCAGGATCAACGTGCCGCCGTTCAGCGCGGTGCCGCCGCTATAGGCGCTGCCGCTCCCGGTGAGGGCCAAGGTGGCGCTGCCGGTGACGGTGAGCGCAAAGCCCGCCCCGTTGTCGGTGATGGCTCCGCCGAGGGTGACGGTGCCGGTGTTGGCCGCGACCGTGCGATTGCCGGTGAGGGTGATCGCGCCATTGCCATAGTTGAGGTTGTAGCCGGAGCCGGAGGTGTAGAGCAGATTGCCCGCCAAAACCAAGGGGTTGTTGCCCACCAAGGTCAGGGTGTTGTTGGCGGGAACCACGTTGCTGAAGGAGATGGTGGCGAGGGTGCCGCCGCTGACCGTGAGCGTGCTGGTGCCCAGCGACTGCGGATTGCTGATTTGGAGCGTGCCGCTCTGGAGGATCGTGCCGCCGGCGTAGGTGTTCGCCCCCTCGAGCGCCAGGGTCGGCGCCTGACCGCCGCCGGAGGTTACGCTGATCGGGTTCGTGAGATTGCCGCTGATGACCCCGCTGAGGCTGATGGTGCGGTTGTTAATGGTGATGTTCGTGGGGGCGGTCAGGCTGACGTTGCCGGTGACGGTGATGCCGCTGTCGCCCTGAAAGATGAAGTTGCCGCCCAGCACCAACGAGGTGGTCAGCGTCTGCGCCTGGCCACCGGTGGCGTCCAACACGCCGCCCGTGACCGTCAACGTCCCGGAGCCCAGATAGGAATTCGGGCCGCCGGCAGCGATGCCCACGGAGAGGGTGCCACCGCTCAGGATGGTGCCGCCCGTGTAGGTGTTGTTGCCTGAAATCGTCAGGGTGCCCGTCCCGCTCTTGATCAAGGTGATCGGGCCGCTGATCAAGGCGGCATACTGCTGGCTGCCGTTGTTGATCGTCAAAGTCGCCGGCCCGGCGGAGTCGGTCACAAGTCCCGAGGTCGCCGCGGCGGCGGCGAGGCCGCCGATGGTCACGTTATAGCCCGCAATGTCAAAGGTGCCACCGGACAAGGTCACCGTGCCGGTGCCCAGAATCGTGCTGCCAGCGCCCGCCGCGAGGATGCCGGCGCTCAAAGTGGCGCCGCCCGTAAACGTGTTCGCACCGGAGACCACCCACTGGCCCAGGCCGGTTTTCTGCAGGGTGGTCGCGCCGCCGGTGCCGTCGCTGAGGAGGGTGGCGAGCAGGTTGTTCGCACTGTTCGTGCCGGTCAGCGTGAGGGTGCGCGTGCCGCTGCCCGTGAAGCCCATCGAATTGGTGTTCGTGAAGCTGACCGCGTTCGTGCCCGAGGCATCCAAGGTGCTGCTGTTGGTGCCGAGGGAGAACAACCGGTCCGTGCTGGCCGCCGCGCCCGTGCCGGCATACTGCAGGGTGCCGCCGTTCAGCACCAAGTTGGCCGCCAGATTGCTGGACTGGCCCAGGACGCTCGGCAGACTGCCGTTGGCCAGCAGGACCGTGCTGAGCGTGCCACCGGAGACCGTGGTGACGCCCGTGTAGGTGTTGAGACCGGTCAGAGCCCACAGCCCGGTGCCGCCCTTGGTCAGCGAGACCACGCCGGTCCCGCCGGGGGCGTCGCCGATGACGGGGTTGAACGTGTTCACCAGCGAGTTGGAGCCGGAGAGGGTGAAGACGCGCGCGCCATTGCCAATGTAGCCCACCGAGCCGGCCGAGGTGAAGCTGATGCTGCCGAAGCCCGAGGCGTCGAGCGTGCCGCCCAATTGCGTGATACTGAAAAGCCGGTTGGTCGTTTCCGACGTGCCGGTGTTGGCGTAGCGCAGTGCGCTGGCGTCCAGCACCAAATCCCCGGCCCCGTTGGCCGCCGCACCGAAGGCGCTGGCGATCCCGACGTTGGCCAGGATCCCCGTGGCGCCGGTGCTCAGCGTGCCGCCGCCGGTGATGGTGGTGATACCCGTGTAGGTGTTCAGGCCCGTCAACGCCCATTGTCCGGTCCCGGCCTTGGTGACCGAAGTCAGACCGGTGCTGTCGGCGAGGATCGGGTTGAACGTGTTCACTCCGGTGTTGGTGCCCGACAGCGAGAGCGTGCGCGCGGAGGTGTTCAGCGCGACGATGCTGCCAGTGTTCGTGAAGCTGATGCTGCTCGTGCCGGAGGCGTCGAGGATGCCGGACGAACCGAGGGTGAACAGACGATCCGTCGTGCTGGCCGCCGCCACCGTGCTGGCGTTTTGCAGCGCGCCGCCGTTCAGGATCAGACTGGAGGCCGCGTTGGAGGCGATACCGAGGCTGCCCCCGCCGAATTGCACGCTGACCCCCGTGGAGGTTGTCGTGGTCGCGAGGCTGAGCGTCACCGTGGTGCCGTTGATCCCCGTGATCGTCGTGCCGGCGGGGATCCCCGCCCCGGTCACCAACTGGCCCACGGCCAGCCCGGTGTTGCTCGCCACCGTGATCCCGGTGGTGGCGTTGGTCGCGACCGTGGTGGTCACGGCCGCCCCGGCCAGGTCCAGCGCCCCGGTCGCACCGGTGCTCAACGTACCCGCGAGGATGGTGGTCACACCCGTGTAGGTGTCGGCTCCGCCCAGCGACTGGGCCAGGGATCCGGTCTTGACGACACTCAGGTTGCCGCCGATGACGCCGAGATAGGTGCTCGCAGCCGCAGGGTTGAGCGTCAGCGTGGCCGCCCCGGCGCCCGACGTCACGAGGTTGGTCGCCGCGCCGTTGAGATTGCCCACGGTCTGATTGAAGCCGGCGAGGTCAAGGTTGCCGGCGTTGCTCAAGGTCACGCTGCCCGTGGTCGGCAGGGTGTTGGAGGCCCCGAGCGCCAAAGTGCCCGCGCCCACCGAAGTTCCACCCGTGTAGGTGTTGGCCCCGGCCAGCACGAGGACGCCGGAGTCGGACTTGGTCAGCGCCGTGCTGCCGGCAATGACGCCCGCATACGTGAGCGTGTTGCCGGCCGTCACGTTGATCCCGCCACCACCCGTGCCCAGCGCGATCCCGCGGTTGGGTGAAAGGGTGAAGCTGGCGGACGAACCGAGCGTGCCGCCCGCCAGCACGAGACTGCTGACCGAGACCGTGGCGGGGACCGCGCCCAGCCCGTTGTTCGCCGTGATGCTCAAAATGCCACCGCTGATGGTCGTGACCCCGGTGTAGGTGTTGGCCCCAGCCAGCACCCACTGGCCGACCCCGCTCTTGAGCAGAGTGGTCGGACTGCCGACGCCGAAGTCCGCGATGATCGGGTTCAAGGTGTTCAATCCCGTGTTGGATCCGGCCAGCGTGAGGACGCGGGGACCGGCGCCGGCCAAGGCGATAACGTTCGCGGCCCCGACGCCGTTGCCAAGGAACGTCACGGTATTGGTGCCGCTGCCCGAGGCGTCAAGGGTGCCGCCCAGGCTGGTCAGCGTGAACAGCTTGTCGGTGCTCGCGACCGTCGAACCGGCATATTGCAGCGCGCCGCCGTTGAGGACGAGGTTGCCGGGCGCGTTGCCCGCAGTGCCCAGGCCGCTCGGCGTGCCGCCGCCCGCACCTTCAATGGCCAGCAGGGTGATCCCGAGGGTGCCGCTATTGAGCGTCGTCGTGCCTGTATAGGTGTTGGTGCCAGCGAGCGTCTCGACGCCGCCACTGCCTGCCACCACCAGATTCAGGCCGCTGCCGCCGATTGAGCCGGCGAAGTTGCTGGCCGCGGTGTTGCTGATGGTCAGGGTGTCGCTGGTGCCGACCACCACCGTGGCGGACGAGCCGACGAGATTGCCCACCGTCTGGTTGTTACTGCCGAGATTCAGGGCACCCGTGTTGCTCAAGGTCACGCTGCCGGTGGCAACGAGCTCGTTGTTTCCGGTCAACGCCAGCGTGCCGCCCGTGACGGCGGTGCCGCCGGTGTAGGTGCTGACGCCCGAGAGGACGAGGGTGCCACCGTCGGCCTTGGTCAGGGCGGCCGAGGTTGTGCTGGCGGCGATGATGCCGCCGTAGTTCAGTACCGTCCCCGGGGCCACATCCAGGATGCCGCCGCCCGTGCCAAGGGTAATGCCGCGGACACTGCCCAGGTTGAAGCTGGCCCCCGTGGCCAGTGTGCCGCCGGCGAGCGTGATGCCGGTCGGAACGACCGTGGCGGGCGCGGTGCCCAAACCGTTGTCGGCGAGGATGCTCAGGGTGCCACCGCTCACCGTGGTCACACCGGTGTAGGTGTTGACCCCCGTCAGCACGAGGCTGCCGGTGTTGGTCTTGGCCAAGCCGGAGGCACCGGTGATGACACCACCATAGGTCACGGTCTGCTTGCCCGCCACATCGATCGCGGCATTGGCCCCGAGGGTGATGCCACGGTCGCTGTTCAAGGTGAAGGTGCTGCGGGCGGCGAGATTGCCGCCGTTCAGCGTCAGGCTCGTGGCGAGCGTCGTGGTGGGCGCGGTGCCGAGGCTGCTGTCTGACAGGATGCTCAGCGTACCGCCGTTGATGGTGGTGGTGCCCAGGTAGCTGTTCACACCCGAGAGGGTGATGGTGCCGCCGCCGGCCTTGATCAGCGAGCCCGTCGTCGGCCCGGTGCCGCCGTCGCTCAGGAAGTTGGCCAACGTGCTGCTGCCGGTCGTGGCAAAGGTCAGGGTGATGTTGTTGCTCACCGTGTTCGAATCGTTCTGGCTAAGCGTGAAACCGGTGCTGTTCACGATGCTCGCAATGGTTGTGCCATTGGCGATGTTGTTGCCCGTCACTGTCATGCCGACCGCCAAGTTGGCCGTGCTGGCCACGGTCAGCGTGCTCTGGTTGTTGTTAGTCTGAGCGCTGGTATTAATGGTGAAGGTGTTGGTGTTGCCCACCGTCAGCGCCACGCCCTGGCCGCCGGCATTCACCAAGGCAACAGATTGGGTTCCGGTCAGGCCGCCCAGCGTAGCCGCAGTCACCCCGGTGCCCAGGACCAAGGTACCGCCCTGGCCGTTGTAGTTTACGATGGCGTCCTGCAATGCCGTACCGCTGGTCAGCACCAAAGTGCCGCCGCTGATCGCCACCACGCCGGAATAGCTGTTGGTGGCATTCGAGAGCGTGAGGGTACCGGTGTCCACCTTGTTCAGCGCGCCGCCGCCGGTGACGATCCCGGTGGCGGTCAGGCCGGTGGCGGGTGCCACGTCAAGTGTGCTGCCGGTGCCGCCGAAGATTGAGATGGCGCGCGCCGTGGAGATGTTGGCCGTGGTGGCCAGCGTGCCGCCGTTGAGAGTGGTCACCCCGCCCGTTCCCAGGTTCGCATCTGCGCCAACGCTCAGCGTGCCGGTCGTGACCGCCGTTCCACCCGTGTAGGTGTTGGCCGCATTCGTAAGCACGAGGGTCCCGCTTCCTGTCTTGGTCAGCAGGTTGGCGCCACCGATGACCCCGCTGACCGTCAACACCGTGCCGCTGTCCGCCCCGATCGCGGCGCTCCCGGTCAGGGTGATCGGACCGGAGAAGATGTTGTTGCCGCTGAAGTTCTCCAACGCACCGTTGGATGAGACCCCGGTGCCGGTGATGGTCAAGGGCATCGAGACAAACGAGAGGCCGCCCTGCAACTGAACGGCCCCGCCGGAGGAGACACTGATCGTGGTCACGGAGCCGAGGGCCGAGGCATTTTGGAGTCGAAGAATGCTGGGGCTGCTGACGGTGATGCTGCCAGTCGTATTGCTGGCACCCGTCAGTACCAGCGTTCCTTTGTCCTGCAGGATCAGATTGCCGGTGCCGGAGATGATGCCGCCGAAGGTCACCGTGGTGCCGCTGGCGAGGTCAAGAATGCTGCCTGCCACCGGGTTCAGGAGGATGCCCCGGTTGCTGTTTAAGGTGAAACCGCTGCCCGTGACCGCCAGGATGCCGCCATTCAGGGTGAGATTAGTCGCAGCCGAGGCCGGCGCGGTGCCCAGCGCGCTGTCAGCCGCGATGCTCAGTGAGCCGGCGGTGACGGTCGTGCCGCCCGTGTAGGTGTTGGCCCCAGTCAGCGTAAGGGAGGTGGTGGTGCTCACTTTGTTCAGCGAGCCGGCGGCGGAAACCCCGCCATCGCTCAGAATGCCGGCGTAACTGCTGTTGCCGGTATAAAAGGTCAGAGCGATGCCGCTGCTGACGGTGTTCGAGTCGTTTTGGTTCAGCGTGATGGCCCCGGTGCTGTTGTTGATGGCGGTGATGATCGTGCCGGCGGCGATGTTGTTGCCGGTCACCGTCATGCCGACCGCCAGACCGTAGCTGCTCAAGGTGGACACCGTCACGGTGGCGGTGTTGTTGTTGGATTGGGCGGTGGTGTTGATGACGTTGGCCGTGGTGTTGCCCACGGTCAGCGCCACCCCTTGACCCCCGGCGTTGACCAGCGACAGGCCCTGGGTGCCGGTCAACCCGCCCAAGGTTGCCGCCGTGACTCCGTTGCCGAAGACCAGCGCGCCACCTTGGCCGTTGTAGTTCAGTGTGCTGTTTTGCAACGCCAGGGCGGTGCCCACCACCAATGTGCCGCCGTTGACGATGGTCGTGCCGGCGAAGGTGTCCGCGCCTCCGAGCGTGATCGTGCCTGTGCCCACCTTGACCAAAGTCCCGCCCGCCAGACCGGCCAGGTTGATATTGGCCGCGCTGCCCAGATTGTTGTTCTGGCTCACCACCAAGGTGCCACTGTTGAGACTGGTGGCACCGGTGTAGGTGTTGGCTCCAGACAGCGAAAGTGTGCCGGAATCCGCCTTCGTCAGCGCAGTGCCGGTAATGATGCCGCCATAGGTCAGGGTCGTGCCGGTGGCCACATCAATGGTACCGTTGCTCGCACCCAGGGTAATCCCCCGGTTGCTGTTCAGCGTGAGGTTGGCCGTGGTGCCCAGAACGCCGCCATTGATCGTGAGGCTGCTGGCCGAGACCGTGAAGGGTGCGGTGCCCAGGGAGCTGTCACTGTTGATGCTCAAAGTGCCGCCGGAAATTGTGGTGGTGCCCGTGTAGGTGTTGACGCCCGAAAGCGAGAACGTGCCAGTGTTGGTTTTGATCAGCGAGCCACCCGGCGTGGTGCCGTCGCTCAGGACTCCGGCGTACGCGCTGTTTTGGTTGCCGGTGCCCACGCTTAGCACCACCGAGGTGCCATTGAACGTCGTCAGCGCGAGGCCTTGGGTGCCACCCAGGCCACCCAGCGCGGGCGTGCTGTTGAGGAACGTCACGGTGCCGCCCGAAAGGGTCAGGGTGCCCGTGAAGGTGTTGACCCCGCCCAGGAGAAGCGTACCAGAGTCCGCCTTGATCAGGTTGCCGCTGCCGGCGATGATTCCGCTGTAGGTCAGACTGGTGCCGCCCGCCACATCAAGCGTGGCACCCGAGTTCGAGGCCGACGTAAGCGTGATGCCGCGGTTGGCATTGAGGGTGAAGTTGGCCGTGGTGGCCAGCGTGCCCGCGTTCAGGGTGAGGCCGGTCGCCACAACCGAGCCGGGCGCCGTGCCGAGGGCGTTGTCCGCCGGGATGCTGAGGGTGCCGGCGGTGATCGTGGTGATTCCGGTGTAGGTGTTGATGCCCGTCGGGGCGAACGTGCCCGTGTCGGTTTTGTTCAGCGCGCCGACACCGGCGATGACCCCGGCATAACTCAACGTCGCGCCGCTGCCCACATCAATAATGCCGTTACTCGCACCCAGGGTGATGCCCCGGGTGCTGCTCAAGGTGAAGCCGGTGCCCGTTACCGCCAGCGCTCCGCCGTTCAACCCGAGGCTGGCCGCCACGATCGTGCTGGGGACATTGCCAAGATTGTTCTCGGCGCCGATGGACAAGGTGCCCGCGTTGATGGTGGTGCTGCCGGTGTAGGTGTTCACGCCGGAGAGCGTGATCGTGCCGGTGCCGACCTTGATCAGTGAGCCTTGCACCGCCGAGCCGCCGTCACTTAGGAAATTGGCCAACGTGCTGCTGCCGGTCGTGGCAAAGGTCAGGGTGATGTTGTTGCTCACCGTGTTCGAATCGTTCTGACTCAGCGTGAAACCGGTGCTGTTCACGATGCTCGCAATCGTCGTGCCACTGGCGATGTTGTTGCCGGTCACCGTCATGCCGACCGCCAGGTTCGCCGTGCTGGCCACGGTCAGCGTGTTCTGGTTGTTGTTCGTCTGAGCGCTGGTATTGATGGTGAAGGTGTTGGTGTTGCCCACCGACAGCGCCACGCCCTGACCGCCGGCATTCACCAAGGCCACCGATTGGGTACCGGTCAGGCCACCCAGGGTGACGGCCGTCACCCCGGAGCCAACAATCAGGTTGCCGCCCTGGCCGTTGTAATTCACAATCGCGTCCTGCAACGCCAGACTGTTGGCCAGCGCCAACGTGCCGCCACTGATCACCACCGCACCACTGTAGGTGTTCAAGGCCCCGGAGAGGGTGAGAGTACCGGTGTCGGTCTTGGTCAGTGCGCCGCCACCGGTGAAGATCCCGCTGGCCGTGAGGTTGGTGGCAGGTGCCACGTCAATGACACTGTTGGTGCCGCCAAAGACGGAGACCGCGCGCGCCGTGGTGATATTCGCCGTGGTGGCCAAGGTGCCACCGTTCAAGGTCACGCCCCCGGCGGCCCCGCCCAAGTTGGCGTCGGAGGCCACGTTCAAACTGCCGCTCGTGATCAGCGTTCCACCCGTGTAGGCGCTGGTCCCGCTCGTCAGCACGAGCGTGCCGCTGCCCGTCTTGGTCAGCGCATTGGCGCCGCTGATGGCGCCGCTCACCGTCAAGACGGTGCCACTGTCCACCCCGATTGCGGCACTCCCCGTCAATGTGATCGGGCCGGTGTAGATATTGCTGCCGCTGAAGTTCTCCAGCGCCCCGTTGGACGAGACCCCGTTGCCGGTGAGGGTCAAGGGCATAGAGGCATACGAGAGGCCACCCAGCAACTGGACCGCCGCGCCGGAGGAAACGCTGATGGTGGCTGCGGAGCCGAGGGCCGAGGCATTTTGAAGCCTAAGAATGCCGCCGCTGACCGTGATGCTGCCGGTGGTGTTGCTTGCACCCGTCAGCACCAATGTTCCGCTGTTCTGCTTGGTCAGGTTGCCGCTGCCGGTGATAATGCCGCCGTAGGACACGGTGCTGCCGCTGGCGAGGTCAAGGAAGCTATTTTGGCTCGCGGACAGGGTGATGCCGCGGGTGCTGTTCAAGGTGAAACCGCCGCCGGTGACCGCGAGGATGCCGCCATTAAAGTTGATGTTATTCGCCGCCGAGACCGGCGCCGTGCCCAGCGCGCCGTCTGCCGCGATGCTCAGCGAGCCGGCGCTGACCGTCGTGCCGCCGGTGTAGGTGTTGGCGCCCGTCAGCACCAAGGTGGCGGTGCCCACCTTGTTCAACGAACCGGCCGCAGTTAGTCCGCCGTCGCTCAGGATGCCGGCGAAGGTGCTGTTGCCGCTCGTAAAGGTCAGGGTGGTGCCGCTGCTGACCGTGTTCGAATCGATTTGATTCAGGGTGATCGCCCCCGTGCCGTAGTTGATCGCCGCGATGGTGGTGCCGCCGGCGATGTTGTTGCCCGTCACCGTCATGCCGACGATCAGATTGGCCGCGTTCGCGGCGGAAATGGTGACCGTGCTTTGATTGTTGTTCGTCTGGGCGGCGGTCGAGAAGGTCAGGGTCTCGTTGTTGCCGACCGACAGCGCCACGCCCTGGGTCGGGGAGCTCGTCAGCACCAAGGTCTGATTACCGGTCAGCCCGCCCAAACTCGCCGCGGTCACCCCGGTGCCAAAGCTCAGCACGCCGCCTTGGTTGTTGTAGTTCAGCGTGCTGTTCTGCAGGCCGAGCGCCGTGGCGTTGGACAGGGCCAGCGTGCCGGCGCCGATCACGGTCGTACCGTAAAAGGTGCTCGTCGTGCCCGAAAGCGTCAGGGTGCCCAAGTCCTGCTTCGTCAGGTTGGTGCTCGGGACCCCGCTGATCGCACCGGACATGGTCAGGCCGGTCGTGCCGGCCACGTCAATCACGCTGGTCGTGTTGACATTCAGCGCCAAAGTGCGCGCGGAGCTGAACGGCGCGCTACCGATGATGGCCAAAGTGCCGGGGCCCATGGTCAACCCACCGGCCGTTGTGCCGAGGTTCAGATCCTGGTTGATGCTCAACGTGCCGGCCGTGATCGTCGTGCCGCCGGTGTAGGTATTCACGCCCGACAGGGTCCACGTGCCCCCGCCGATCATTGTGACCGTGCCGGCGGTGGAGGTGTTGATGACGCTGCTGATGACACCCCGTCCGTCCCCGGCCAGGGTCAGGGCAAAGCCGGTGCCCGCGATGCCGGTGGCGCTGTTGAGGGTCAGGGTCGATCCAAGGTCGGACCCGATCGTGCTCGCCGCAGCGAGAGTGATGGGGTTGCTGTAGGTGTTGCTGCCACCCGCGCTCTCCAGCGCGCCACTGGTGCCCGCTGCGCCGGCCCCACTGAGGTTAAGCCCGGCGGTGGTCGGCGTGATGCCGCCCTGCACTTGGAGGGTCGCACCGCTCGCGACCGTCGTGCTGCCGGCGGCGGTGCCGAGGGCGGTGTTGTTCTGCACGTTCAGAATGCCCCCGTTGACCGTGGTCCCACCGGTGAAGGTGTCGGCGCCCGTCAGCGTCAGTTTGCCGGTGTTGGTTTTGACCAAGGCGGCGGCACCGCTCGTGCCGTTGCCCAGGACGCCCGTGTAGGTGCCGTTGACGGTGTTGCTGACCGAAAGGGTGAGGCTGGCGCCGCCGGTGGCGGCCAGCGTCAGATTTTGACTGCCCATCAGCCCGCCGAGCGTCGCCGACGTCAGCCCGGTGTTGAAGACCAGCGTGCCGCCGCCGTTGTAGTTGAGAATGCTGTTCGCCAGAGACGAACCGTTGCCGAGCACCAACGCGCCCTGGCTGATGACGGTGGTGCCGGTGAACGTGTTCAACCCGGAAAGCGTGAGCGTGCCGGTGTCCACCTTCGTGAGACTCCCGCTGCCGCCAATCACCCCGCTATAGGTCAGGCCCGTGCCGGCGCCGACATCGATGATGCCGTTGCCGGTGCCAAGCGTAATGCCGGTGCTGGCCAGGGTGATATTGCCGGAAGTCAACAGGGCGCCGCCGTTCAGGATGAGCGCGCTGGCCCCAAGGTTGCCGGCGGTCGCGACCGCCAGCGTGCCGCCGTTCACCGTCGTCGAGCCCGCAAAGGTGTTCACCCCCGACAGATTCATCTGGCCGGCGTCGTTCTTGATCAGGGCCCCGCTGCCGGAAATGACCCCGCCAATGGCGAGGACAAAACCAGGGGCAACGTCAAAGGTGCCGTTCCCCGAGTTCAAGATGACGCCATTGGAGGCCGTGAGCGTCACGCTGCCCGTCGTGGCCAGGGTGCCGCCATTCAGCGTGAGACTGGGCGCCGTGCCCAGCCCGCTGGTCGCCGCGATGCTGAGCGTGCCGCCGTTCACCGTCGTCGACCCGTTGTAGCTGTTCGCCCCCACGACCAAGGTGCCGCCGTCCGTCTTGATCAGCTTGGCACCGGCGATGATCCCGGCGTAAGTCAGGGTGGTGCCGTTCGCGACATCCAGAGTGCCGCCGCTCGCACCCAGGGTGATGCCGCGGAATGAGTTCAGGCTCAGGGACGTGGTTGTCGCCAGCGCGCCGCCATTCAAAACAATGTTGTTGGCGGTGACCCCGGACGGCGCGCTGCTGAGCGCGGAGTCGCTGGCGATGCTGAGCGTGCCGCCGGTCACCGTCGTGGCACCCGTATAAGAGTTTGCGCCGGTCAGCACTTCCGTGCCGGGGCCGCCGATCGTGAGGTTCAGGGCGCCACCGATGGTGCCGGCAAAGGTGTTGGTCCCCGTCGGGTTGACCGTCAGTACACTGCTCCCACCACCGCTCGCCGTCACCTGGGCGGAGGCCGGCCCGGTCAGGCTGCCCACCGTTTGGTTAAAGGTGACCAGATCGACCACGCCGCTGGCGGTTACTGCCATGGGCCCGGTGCTCAGGGCGTTGCTCGCGCCCAGCGCCAGTGTGCCGGCGCTCACGTTCGTGCCGCCGGTCGCGGTGTTGGCGCCGGCGAGGGTCAATTGGCCTCCGTCCGTCTTTGTCAGGGACCCCGACCCGGTGATCGCCCCGTTGTAGCCCAAAATTCCGCCGCTGGCCACGTCAACGGTGCCGCCGGCCGCCCCCAGGGTGAGGCCGCGGTTGGTCGTCAGTTGGAAGCCGCCGCCCGTCACGGCGAGCGCGCCGCCGTTGAGCGTGAGACTACTGGCCGAGACCGTGAGGGGAGCAGTGCCAAGGGCAGAGTCGGCTGCCACGCTCAGCGTGCCGCCGGTCACCGTCGTCGTGCCGGAGTAGGTGTTGGTCCCCGAAAGCGAGAGGGTGCCGGCGTCCTGCTTGGTCAGGTTGCCGCTGCCGACGATGTTGCCGCCGAAGGTCAGGCCCGTGTTGGCGATGACATCCAACGTGCCGCCACTGGCGCCAAGGGTGATGCCGCGGTTGGGGTTCAGGGTCAGGTTGGCTGTGGCGGCCAGGATGCCGCCGTTCAGCGTGAGGCTGCTGGCCGAGGTGGTGGCCGGCGCCGTGCCCAGCGCGCTGTCACTGTTGATCCCGAGGGTGCCGCTGTTGACCGTCGTCGTGCCGAGATAGGTGTTCGTACCGGTCAGGAGCTCGGTGGACGTGCCCGCCACCACCAATTTAAGGTTGCCCGCCAAGGTGCCGGCAAAAGTGCTGGTGGTGCCGGGGTTGATCGTGAGCGTGCTCGGTCCCGCACTCGCCGTCACCTGCGTGGTGGCCGCGCCAGTGAGGTTGCCCACGACCGGGGAGAAGGTGACCAGATCGAGCACCCCGGCGCCGGTCAGCGTCAGGTCACGGTTGGCGGGCAGGGTGTTGCTTGCGCCCAGCGCCAAGGTGCCAGCACTCACCGTCGTACCGCCCGTGTAGGTGTTCGCACCCGTGAGCACCCACTCACCCACCCCGGACTTGACCAGCGACGTCGCACCACCGGTGCCGTCCGCGATGATGGGGGCAAAGCTGTTGGCCCCGGTGTTGGCCCCGGACAACGTCAGGAGGCGGGTGCCGGTGCCGATGTAGGCGAGCGCATTGGCCGCGCCGACGCCATTACCCAGGAAGGTGACCGCAGCCGCCCCCGAGGCGTCGAGGGTGCCGCCGCCGGTGCCGAGCGTGAACAACCGGTCGGTGCTCTCCGCCGCACCGGTGTTGGCATATTGCAATGCGCCGCCATTCAACACCAGATTGGCCGCCGCATTGCCGGACTGGCCAAGGCTGCTCGCGCTCGCGGCCCCGCTGGTGGCGAGGCTGCCGGCGGCACCCGTGCTCAGCGTGCCGCCCGTGATGGTCGTGATCCCCGTGTAGGTGTTCAAGCCCCCGAGCGTCAACGTGCCGCCGCTCGTCTTGTTCAGGTTTCCAGGGGTGACCGTGCCGTTGGCGATGACGCCGTTGACGGAGAGATTAAACGTGCTGGCAACGTCCAAGGTGCCGCCGGAAGCGCCCAGGGCGAGCCCGCGGTTGACGTTCAGCGTCACGCTGGTCGGAGCCGACAGAATGCCGCCGTTCAGGGTCAGGTTGCCCGCCGTCGGCGTCGCCGGAATGGCGCCCAGCGCGGCGTCAACGGTGATGCTCAGGGTGCCGGCGTTGATCGTCGCCCCACCTGAATAAGTGCTCGCGCCACTCAGCGTCTCGGTGAAGAGGCCGACCTTGACCAAGGCCAAGTTGCTGGTCAGCAGGCCGGCATAGGTGCTGTTCTGAGTCGGATTGAGTGTCAGGGTGCTCGGGCCGGCGCTCGCCGTCACCTGGGAGGTCGTGCTCGTGCCGGTCAGGTTGCCCAGGGTCTGGCTGAAAGCGCCCAAGTCCACGACGCCCGTTCCGCTCAAGGTCAGGTTGCCCCCGGACGGCAGCGCGTTGTTCGCCCCGAGCACCAGCGTCCCGCCGCTCACGGTCGTGAGACCGGTGTAGGTGTTGCCCGTCGATGAGAGGGTCAGCGTGCCGGTGTCCGCCTTGGTGAGGGAGCCCGCGCCGGAGATGGCGGCGGTTTCGGTCAGGCCCATGCCGATGGGCACATCGATCGTGCTGGTCGTGCCGACGGTCAGCGCCACCGGCCGGGCGGTGGTGAAGGGCGTGTTGCCGATGAGCGCCAGGGTGCCGCCACCCAAAGTCAGGGCCGCGGATGCGCCCAGCCCGTTGTCGGCGGAAACCGCCAGGGTGCCGCCGTTGATGGTCGTGCCGCCAGCATAGGTGTTCGGACCTGTCAGCACCAACGTGCCGGAGTTCGTTTTCGTCAGACCAAAAGAGCCGGAACTCGCGATGATGCCGCCGTAGCTCACCGTGGTTCCGCCCGCCACGTCAATCGTGCCAGCGGCGGACAGCGCGATGCCACGATTGGAGCTCAACGTGAAGGAGCCCAAGGTGGCCAGGGCGCCGCCGTTCAGGGTGAGACTACCGGCCGTGGCCGTGCCCGGCGCCGTCCCGAGCGCGACGTCGTTGTTGATGCCCAAGGTGCCGCCGTTGATGGTGGTCGTGCCGCTATAATTGCTGACTCCGGTCAAATCCTCGGCATTAACGCCGTTCTTGACCACTTTGAGGGTGCCGTTCAGAGCTCCGGCATAGGTGCTGGTCGACGACGGATTGAGCGTCAGCGTCCCGCTACCGGTGATCGTGTTGGTCGAAACACCGGTGAGATTGGCCAGTGCCTGACTGATGGTGGTCAGGTTGACCACGCTGAGGTTGGTCATGGCCAGGTTGCCCGTCCCCACGAGCACGTTGTTCACGCCCTGGAGCACCAGCGTGCCGCCGGTGACGGTCGTGCCACCCGTAAAGGTGCTGTTGCCGGACAGGGTGAGAATGCCGCTGTCCGCCTTGGTCAACCCGAAGGTGCCCGTGATCACGCCGCCATACGCCAGCGAGGTCCCCGAACTGAGGTCGATGACGCTGGCCGCGGCCAGAGTGATCCCGAGGGTGGAGCCGAGGTTCACGGCCCCTGTCGCAGCGAGAGTGCCCCCGTTTAGAGTCAGCGCAGCCGCACTGACGTTGCTGCCCAGGTTGTTCGCGGCCGAGATATTCAACGTGCCGGCCGTGAGCGTCGTGATGCCGTTGTAGTTGTTGGCCCCGCTCAAGACGAGGGTACCGGAGCCCGAAACGGTCAGGCCGCCGCTGCCGGTGATCACACCGCCATAGCCCAAGGTGGTCCCGATGGCAGTGTTAAACGTGCCGCCGCCGGCCCCCAGGGTGATACCCCGGCCCGTCGTCACGGCGAAACTCGCCACGGTGTTCAACCCGCCGCCGTTCAAAGTCAGGCTCCCGGCCGACGCCCCCAGACCGCTGTCGCCATACAGCAGCAAGGTGCCGCCGTTGACCGTCGTGCCTCCGGTATAGGTGTTGGTGCCGGTCAGCGCCTGAAGCGAGGGTCCACCCACCGTCACACCCAGGTTCCCGCCGATCACACCGCTGAAGGTGGTGACCGCCGTCGGATTTAGCGTCAAGATCGCCGCCGTGCCGGAGGAATTGGTCACGAGGCTGGAGCTGACGCCGCCGGCCAAGAGGCCGTCGGACAGCCCACCCGCCGTCACGCTGGTCCCCACCACATCAAAAACCGTGCCGCTGTTCACCACCGTCAAGGCGCCGACGCTGGGCAGGGCGGCCGCCGACCCGAGCAGGAGAGTGCCTTGGGATATCGTGGTTCCACCCGTGTAGGTGTTCAACCCGGTCAGTTTCCAAGTGCCGGCACCGGACTTCACCAAAGAAGTCGCGCCGCCGGTGCCGTTGGCGATGATCGGGGTAAAGACATTGGGGGTGGCGACCGACCCGGACGTGCCCGCAAGCGTCAGGATGCGGCTGCCGATACCGGCGTAGGCGAGGGCGTCGGTGCCGCCAGCCACAATGGTGCCGTTGCCGGTGAAAGTGATGACGTTGGTGCCCGAGGCGTCAATCGTGCCGCCCGCCGCGCCGAGGGTGAAGAGACGGTCGGTGCTCTCCGCCGCGCCGGTGTTGGCATATTGCAGGGCCCCGCCGTTCAGCACAATGTTGGTCGCCGCGTTGCCCGCTGCACCGATCGCGCTGGCCGTGCCGCCATTGGCAAATATGCCGTTAGCACCCGTGCTCAGCGTGCCGCGGCTGATCGTGGTCACACCGGTGTAGGTGTTCGCGGCCGCCAAGACCCACTCCCCCACCCCGGTCTTCGTCAGCGCGGTCAGGCCAGCGCCGTTGTTGCCGAGCACCGGCGCAAAAGTATTGAGGCCGGCGTTTGCGCCGCTGAACGTGAGCGTTTCGGCGAAGTTGGCCGAGGAAAAGGCGACCGCCCCGGCATTATTGTTAAAGGTGAGCGTGCCGCCGCCCGAGGCGTCCAGCGTGCCGCCCGCCGCACCGAGGGTGAACAGGCGGTCGGTGACCCCGGCCGCGTTCCCGGCGTATTGCAGCGCACCGCCGTTCAGCACCAGCCCCGGGGCGGTGTTGGCGGAGGCGCCGATGCTGCTGGCCTGGCCCCCGACGGCGAGCGTGCCCGCCGCGCCGGTGCTCAGGGTGCCGGTGAGGATGGTCGTCGGGCCGGTATAGGTGTTCAAACCCGTGACCGCCCACTGGCCCGCACCGTTCTTCACCAACGAAACCAAGCCCGTGCCGTTGTTCACGATGATGGGGGCAAAGGTGTTCGCGCCGGCGCTCGCGCCGGTGAGCGTGAGCGTGGCCGCCAAGTTGGTCCCCGGAACCGTCAGCGCCGCCGTGTTGGTGAAGCTGACCGGGCTGGTGCCCGAGGCGTCAATGATGCCGCCCGTACCCAGGGTGATTTGCGCGTTGGTCGTCCGCGCGGCGGTATTGAGAAATTGCAATGCGCCGCCGTTGAGCACCACGGCACCCGTGCCCGTGGTGCCGGCCGCGCCGGTGGTGAGCGTGCCACTGGTGATTGTGGTCAGCCCGGTGTAGGTGTTCGCGCCGGTCAGCGCCTGCGTGCCCGTCCCGTTTATGGTCACGCCCAGCGAACCGCCGACCACGCCGCTGTAGGTCGTGATTGCCGGGGCGAGGTTGTTGATGGTCAGGGTCGGTGTGCCGGCCGAAGAGATCACCGTGCCGCCTGTGCCGGAGAGGCCGACGAAGGTCTGCGCGTTCCCCGCCAGGTCAAAAGCGCCGCCGTTGACCGTCAGCAGCCCCGCCGCCGCCAACCCGTTGGGCAAGCCCAGCACGAGCGTGCCCGCCGTCACGGTGGTGCCGCCCGTATAGGTGTCCAACCCCGCCAGCACCCACTCGCCCGCGCCGTTCTTGACCAGCGAGGTGGTGCCGCCCGCCCCGTTGGCGATGATCGGGGTGAAAACGTTGGCCGCCGCGTTCGTGCCGGTGAAGGTGAGGGTGCGGTTGCCGCTGCCGGTGTAGGCCAGCGCGCCCGTGTTCGCAAAGGTGAGGGCGTTCGTGCCCGACGCGTCAAGGCTGACCGCACCCGCACCGAACGTGAAAAGACGGTCGGTGGAGGTGGCCGCGCCGTTGCTCAGGTATTGCAACGCGCCCGCGAAGAGCTGCAGGTTGCCCGCCCCGCTCGCCGATTTGCCGATGGAGCTGACCGTGCCACCGTTGGCCAACGTGCCCGTCGCGCCCGTGCTCAGCGTGCCCCCGCTGATGCTCGTCACCCCGGTATAGGTGTTCAGGCCCGGCAGCACCAGCAGGCCGGTGCCGGCCTTGGTGAGGCCCAGGTTATTCCCGCCGTCGCCAATCACCCCGGTGAGGGTGATGGCGACCGTGCCCGGGTTGGTGTTGACCGTCAGCACGCGGTTGGTGCCGGCGACGCCAGTCAGGGTGACAGGGCCGGTGAAGGTCAGGGGCTGGTCGGTGCCGCCCGTGGCAAAGGTGGTGTCGCCCGAGATCACCACCGTGTTGGCCACGGAATTCGAGGTGACGGTCGAGGAACGCAGGCCGCCGCCGGCCAGGTTCACCGTGCCGGTGCCGAAGGCGCCGCTCACGAGGCTGCCGGCGACAGTCGTGGAAGTGGCCTCGACAATCGTCACGATGCCCAGTCCAGCCGCCAGCGTCGTGCCGCCGGTGTAGGTGTTCTGCTGCTGCAAATCCAGGGTGCTGTTGCCGGTGATGGTGAGGGCGCCCGTACCGCTGATCACATCGACCGCGGGAATGGTGAGCCGGTTCGTGTTGATGCTGAGGGTGCCGCCGCCGGCCCCCAGGGTGATGCCCGTGTTGGCCGCCAGCGTGCTCGTGGCCGAGAAGCTGGTCGAGAGCGCCCCGCCGTTCAGGGTGATTTCATTGGCGGTGAACGAGGCGGGGGCCGCAGCGAGATTGCTGATCGAGTTGATGCTCAGCGTGCCACCGGTGACCGTGGTGAGCCCCGTATAGCCGATGTTGTTGGCCCCGGACAGCACCAGCGTACCCGCGCCCGCCTGGCTCAGGTTGAACGCACCGCTCAACGCGCCCGAGACCGTCAGAGTATCGCCGCTGCCCACCGACCAAGTCTGGTTCGCCCCGAGGGTGACCGCGCTGTTGATGGTGAGATTGTTCGACGCGCCACCCAACATGATGATGCCGGAGCCACCGAGCGTGAGCGTGCCACCCGTCAAAGCGTTGATGGTGACGTTTTGGGTCGTGCCGCTGAACAAGGTCAACCCCAGAAAAGACACGCCGCCGCCAACGTCCACCGTGCTGCCGCCCACTCCCGCCGTGCCGTTCCACGCGGCCTGATCGGTGCCGTCGAACGCAGGGATCGTCGTCCACGCCGCCGCCTGGCTGATGTCCGTGCCCGTCCCGGCCTTCACGATGTACCCGGGCAGCGTGGTCTGGGCGCGCGCCGCGCCGGCGAACAAAACGGCGAACAGAGCAATGGCGGTGAGCCCCGCAGGAGGAGGGGCCAGTGACCGGAAAAAAAGTGACAGAAAACGAGGGCGTGCGACGGGAGTTTTCATGACAAAGCGGGGGTTGGAAATTGGGAACGGGCAAACACCTAAGTCATTCGGGCCAGCAGGGTTGGCCGATGCAAAAGCGTGGCGCGTTGGGGCGGACATGGGGGATTTTTAGAGGTAGAAGCGGAGAAAGCCGAGACAGAGGATGCTCCTCTGGCAAACGGTTGGCAACCCCTAAATGACGAATTTTATTCACAAAATGGAACTTTTTCCGCTTGCGCTCCCACGTTTCGTGCTTGCGCTGCGAAGCGCATGACCCAGCGGAAAAAACTTCCGCAAGCCAGCCCCTGCTGCTCCATGCATTTAACGCGAAGGCGCGAAGGCGCAAAGGCAGGAGGGCGAACCAGTGAACCAAGATTTGGCAATCGGATTTAACCACGGACCATCACGGATACGGAAGTAGATCGACCACAAAACGGGCATCTGGTCGCTCATCAGCCAAGGGGGTTGGGTCCGAATACAAATGATTGGTCCGACCTGAGTTCCTTAGTTCCAGATTCGGAATTGAATGGGGAAATCAGGAAATCAGGAACGGAGAGCCGAGTTTTAACCACGGATTACACGGATCAACACGGATACGGAAGTAGATCGACCACAAAACGGGCAACTGGTCGCTCATCAGCCAAGAGGGTTGGTCCGAATACAAATGATTGTTCCGACCTGAGTTCCTGAGTTCCAGATTCGGAATTGATTGGGGAAATCAAGAAATCTGGAACGGAGGGCGGAGGTTTTAACCACGGATTACACGGATCAACACGTTCCCTGTGAAGGGGGTTTTCCTGCGGCTTGGCGTTTTGCTCCGGGGACCCTCACTCGCCCAGCAGGTATTCCGGGTTCAGTTTTTGCAGCGCCGGCGGTATGAACCTGCCGTCCTTGCGGATGAGTTTGCCGTCGAACCAGATCTCGCCCCCGCCGTGCTCGGGCCGCTGGATGCACACCAGGTCCCAATGCACCGCCGAGCGGTTCCCGTTATCGGCCTCGCCATAGGCCTGGCCGGGCGTGAAATGAAACGATCCGGCAATCTTTTCATCAAACAGGATGTCGCGCATCGGCTCCCGGATGTGCGGGTTGAAGCCCAGCGCGAACTCGCCGATGAAACGCGCCCCTTCGTCGGTGTCCAGTATCTCGTTCAGCCGCTTGGGGTTGCTTGACGTTGCCTCGACCACCCGGCCCCGCTTGAAGCCGAGCCGGACCCGGTCGAACGCCGCCCCCAGATACACGCTCGGCGCATTGTACTGCACCACCCCCTCGACACTGTCGCGCACCGGACACGAAAACACCTCGCCATCAGGGATGTTGCGCAATCCTCCGCACGCCACCGCCCCGATGCCCTTGATCGAAAAGGCCAGGTCCGTGCCGGGCCCAGTGATGCGCACGCGGTCGGTCTTTTTCATCAGCGCCACCAGCGCGTTCATGCCGGGCTTCATCCGCGCGTAATCGAGCGTGCAGACCCGGAAATAGAAATCCTCAAACGCCTCCGTGCTCATCCCCGCCTGCTGCGCCATGGCCGGCGCGGGCCAGCGGGTCACGACCCACTTGGTCCGGTTCACGCGGCGGTCCTGGACGGGTTTCATCAGCCGCGCGACCACCTGGGCCCGGGCCGGCGGCACGTCGGAGGCCTCGAAGATGTTGTCGGAGCCGCGCAAAGCGATGTAGGCGTCCATTTTTTCCATCCGCGCGAGCTCGACCGCGGCCAGCGGGGCGTATTGCGCCTCCTCCGCCCCCAGCACCAGCTCGCGGGTGATCCGCGCGCGGTGCAGGCCGACGGTCGGGTGCGCCCCCCGCGCCCGCGCGGCGCGGATCAGCGCCACCACCATCGCGTCCGGCACGTCGTAGGCGTCGATGTACACGCGCTCGCCCGGCCGGAGCGCGCAGGAAAAACCGGTGAGCACACCGGCCAGTTGGGTGAAGCGGGGGTCGAGGAGCATGGGAGGTAGTGAAGGATGAAGGACGAATGATGAATTATGAAGGATGAAAAAGGGGGAAGCCAGGAAACCAGGAAAAATCCCTGCCAGAGTTGGTCCCCTCCCCTTTCCTGGCTTCATGGTCAACCTGACGGCATAAGTTCTGGAGGGTAGACAGATATGGAATTAACGCGAAGGCGCCAAGATGCAGAGGCGCGAAGTCCAATCTTCTCCCCTGCGCCTTTGCACCTTTGCGGCTTTGCGTTGATCGATTGCCCGGCCGGAATATGATTTAATCCAGGTTTGATTCCGCCCGGTGCCGGGGCAATTTGGCTGGCAAGACATCAGTGAGGGGATTGGATGGGTCTCTCCGCATGAACCCCGCGCCGATCGCTTCCACCCCGCCGCCGCCTTCGTGGCGCCTGACGATCGTTGTGGCGTTGGCCTTCGTGGCGGTGTTGCTTACGGCCTATGGGCCGGCGCTGCATGGCGGGTTCCTCTGGGACGACGACACCCATATTTCGGCCAATGAAGCGCTGCGCTCCAACCCGGGGCTGGAGCGAATCTGGCTCGTGCCGGGGGCGACTTGCCAGTATTATCCGCTGACCTTCTCGGTCTTCTGGCTGGAGTATCATCTGTGGGGTTTGGATCCGTTGGGCTACCATGTGGTGAACGTCCTGCTGCACGCGGCGGTGGCCGTGCTGTTGTGGCGAGTGCTCGCCCGACTGCGGGCGCCGGGCGCCCTGCTGGCCGCCGCGATTTTTGCCCTGCATCCGGTGATGGTGATGAGTGTGGCTTGGATGACAGAGTTGAAAAACACGCTGTCGGCGGCGCTGGCGCTGGGGGCGATCTGGGCCTATCTGCGGTTTGCCCGGGTGGGAGTTTATGGCCAGATGCCAGAGGACAGAGGGCAGAGGGTGGAGTGGGGATTCTATCTGCTGGCGCTGGGGCTGTTTCAACTGGCGATGTTCGCCAAGACGGCGGTGAGTTTTGTGCCGGCGACGCTGCTGTTGATCCTGTGGTGGCGGCGGCCCCGCCTGCGGTGGGCCGATCTCTGGCCGCTGCTGCCGCTGCTGGCCATTGTCATCGTGATGGGCCGGATCACCGGCCGCGTGGAACGGCTGTCGGGGGCCACCGGGGCCGAGTTTGCCCAGACTTTCCCGGAGCGGGTGCTGATCGCCGGGCGCTCGTTTTGGTTCTACCTCGGCAAGCTGGTCTGGCCGGCGAACCTGTCGTTCATCTATCCGCGTTGGCACGTGGATCCTGCGGCGTGGTGGCAGTGGTTGTTTCCGCTGGCCACGGGGTTGCTGATGGCGGGCCTCTGGCTGGTGCGGGGGCGGCTGGGCAAGGCGCCTCTGGCCGCCTTGCTGCATTTCTTTCTCTGCACGTCGGCGCTGATCCTGGGCATGTCGCTCTACATGACCCGCTACAGCTTCGTCACCGACCACTGGCAGTATTTCGGGGCCTTGGGGATGTGCGCCCTGGCGGGGGCCGGCCTGGCCCGTGGCCTGGCCTGGCTCGGCCGGCCCGCCGCCGCCACCCTCGCCAGCCTGCTGCTGCTCGCGCTGGCGGGCGCCACCTGGCGCCATAGCCGGGACTTCGCCAGCGAGGAAGCCCTCTGTCAGGCCGCGATGGCCCAAAATCCCGGCTGGGCGCATAACACCCTCGGCATTGACCTGCTGCACCAAGTTCGCCCGGACGAAGCGATCGCCCAATTCCAGCAGTCCCTGCAAATCAGTCCCGACGATGTGGATGCCCGCAATGACCTCGGCACCGCCCTGTTCCAAAAGGGCGGCACAGACGAGGCCATCGCCCAGTTCCAGCAGGCCCTGCAAATCGAGCCCGATTACGCAAACGCCCACTACAACCTGGCCATCGCCTTGGTCCAAAAGGGCCGGGTGACCGACGCGATCACCCACTACCAACAGGCCCTGCAAATCTGGCCCAACTACTGGCAGGCGCAGAACAACCTGGCGTTGTTGCTGGCCACCTTGCCGCAGGCTTCGCAGCGCGACGGCCCCAAGGCGGTCGAGCTGGCCACAAAGGCGGTGCAGATCACGGGTGAGGACAATCCGATCGTGCTGGGCACCCTGGCGGCGGCCTATGCCGAAGCCGGCCGTTTTCCCGAAGCCATCGCCACCGCCCGACGCGGGGCGGAACTGGCCGACACCCAGCACCAGCCCGGCATGGTCGCCGTCCTCCAGGCCCAGCTCAAACTATATCAGGCCGGCTCGCCGCTCCACGACGCCGGCCCGCGCTGACCACTTCCAGTTGCACCCCTTCTACCCCAGTGCCGATTCTTGGATGACTCCAACCCAATGATTATGAATAGCCCAACAACTCTTGGAACACTTGGATGTGACCTTTTCCAACGATCGGATTTCAACACTGATTGACACTGATGAACACTGATTCTGAGGATCCGATCAGTGAAAATTAGTATGCATAAGTGGTTGCAGGTTTTTGTTTGGGTAGGTCATGGGCGAAGTCCCCGTCCTTGTGGTCTCCCCATCCCTTCCTGCGTGAATCAGCAGTCCTTCTCCACTGGTTCGTCCTTCGCGCCTTCGCGCCTTGGCGTTAAACCATAAAAAATCTGCTGCACCTCATTCTCCGCCAACGTGCGCCTGCTGCAACCCGGCCCTCGCCTCGGCGTTGTCCGGCTGCAGCTGTAGTGCCGCATTGAACTGGGCGGCCGCCTCCGCTTTCCGGCCGGTCAGCAGATAGACCTTGCCCAGGTCGGTGTGCGTGGCGGCCCGGTCGGGCCGCAGGCGCAGGGCCGCCTCAAACTGGAGGGCGGCCTCCGGCCCCCTCCCGGCCATGGCCAGCGCCAGCCCGTAGTCGTTGTGCGCATCGAAATTATCCGGATGCAACCGCACCACCGCCGCCAGCTGCGGCATGGCCTCGGCCCCCCGACCCAATAACATGAGATCCACCGCCAGGTTCACCTGCGCGGCCGGGTAATCCGGCCGCAGCTGCAAAGCCGCCGCCTCGGCCCGCACCGCCTCCTCATTCCGGCCCAGCGCGTGCAGCACCTTGCCCAGGGTGTGCCGTGCCACCGGCTCGTCGGGGGCCAGCACCACCGCCCGCGTCGCTGCGGTCAGCGCCTCGCGGGCACGGTTCAGCTCCAGCAGGGTTCCCGCCAGATTGGCGAGGGTGGTCCCATGGTCCGGCTTCAGGCGCAGTGCCGTTTGGTACTCCGCCAGGGCCGCCTCCGGCTGGCCCTGCAGGTTCAGCACATCGCCCAGGTTGTTGTGGGTCACATCGTAGTTCGGATTCAGGCGCATGGACTCCTCGAACTCCGCCGCCGCCTCGGGGATCCGGCCCAGTTCAAGCAGGGCGGTGCCCAGATTGTTGTGGGGGCCCGCCTCGTCCCGCGGATGGAGTCTCACCTCCTCCTTGAACCAAAACACCGCCTCGGGGATCCGGCCGGTGCGAAGCAGCAGCAGCCCGAGGTTGTCGCAGGCCATGTCGCTCTCCGGATTTTGCCTCAAGGTCGCGCGCCAGAGGGTTTCTTCGTCGGCGAAGAGGTGGCTTTGCCGCCAGCTCGCCCCGGCCAGGACCATCAGCAACAGTCCGGCCATCACCGCCCCCACCCACCCCCTCCCAAAAGTCCAAGGGCTGGGAACGAAGCACCAAGAACGAAGCACCAAGAACTGAATACCCGCCCCCGCCAGCGCGCAGATCGCCGGCGCCCCAAAATATTGCCAGTGGTCTGAAACAAAGCTGTAGCGGGTGAAGTCCAGCGTCAGGCCCAGGATCAGTGCCGAGGTGCAGAGGAAAAAGTAGAGGCTGGCGACGAGCGGCGCCTTCCCCAGTCGCCCCCGCACCAGCCAGAGGCCCGCCATCAGCAACCCGGCGGCCACCGGAAACGACCACTGCCACCACGCCGTGGGCTCCACGTCCCAACGCGGATAGATGAATGAGAGGTGCGCCGGCCAGACCAGCTTGCCGAGATAGAACCAGAACGAGCGCCCGGCGATCAGCACCCGCTCCGCCACCGAGTGGTCATAGGCCGGGCCTGTCGCCCCCATCCGCCCTTCGACCTGGGCGGTGATCCGGCCCATCACGATGACAATGGCCAGCATGGGCGCCAGCGGCCAGACGTCGGCCCACCGCAGTCTCGGCCGTTGCCACCACAGGATCAACAGCAGCGTCGCCGGCACAAAGCTCACCGCCGTCTTTGCGAACATCGCCAGCTGAAACAACCCCAGCGCCAGCAGATAGAATCCCCACTCCACCCTCTGCCCTCCGTCCTCTGGCCTCTGGCCTCCGACTTCCGGCCTCTGCCCTCTGTCCTCTGACGTCTGACCTCTGGCTTCTGGCCTCTGGCCGTAAACCCCCACCCGCGCAAACCGCAAATACGCCCAGATCGCCCCCAGCGCCAGCGCCGCCGCCAGCGTATTCTTCAACTCTGTCATCCACGCCACGCTCATCACCATCACCGGATGCACCGCGAAGATTGCGGCGGCCAGCCCCGCCCCCGGCACCCGCAGCCGCCGCAGCACCTGCCACAGCAGCACCGCCACGGCCGCGTGCAGCAGCACATTGACGACATGGTAGCCGAGGGGATCGAGCCCCCAGAGGTGGTATTCCAGCCAGAAGGCCGAAAAACTCAGCGGATAATACTGGCACACCGCCCCGGGCTCGAACCAGATCCGCGCCAGCCCGAGGCCTGACCGCAGCGCCTCGTTCGCCGAGATGTGCACGTCGTCATCCCATAAAAAACCCCCGTGCAGCGCCGGCCCGTAAACCACGAGCAGCCCGCTGGCGGCCACCAGCCACCAGCACAGACTTTGCCGCCAAGGGGTTCGGAACATGGTCTTCTCTTACCACCTTCAGACCCGGTCGCCAATGCCAGAGTACCATCTGGTTGCGTCCGTGCGCAGACGTTGCCCTGTGGGCAACAGGGGTTGGTTGCGAGCAACCTGCGACAGGCTAATAATTTGGGCCCAAGTGAAATGAGTCCGACCTGAGTTCTTGAGTTCCAGATTCAAATTTAATTTGGAAATCAGGAAATCAGGAACGGAAGGCGGAGTTTTTAACCACGGATGGTCACCGATACGTTCACAAGCCATGAATCGGAGTTTTAACACGGAGAACACGGAGCGCACGGAGGGAACAATCCGAGGACACAGAGGGGGCGGGGGACGGACGGAGGACCAAGACAGAGAGGTTGGTCCGGCCTGAGTTCCTGAGTTCCAGATTCAAATTTAATTTGGAAATCAGGAAATCAGGAACTGAAGGCGGAGTTTTTAACCACGGATGGACACGAATCAACACGGATGCGGAGGCAGATCGGCGTGGCCCGTGTAAGCCGACTCGACCTTTGGGACTGGCGTTCCAACCGCACGCGCAAGCCGGTGGACGACGCCGGAGCGCGCAACACTGGACTGAGCGGCAACGGCACGGGCGATACCCAGCAGGCGCTGGGCAAGGTCCACAAGGCACCGGCCGCAGGCGCGGGCGGCCACATCCCGCCCAGCACGTTCACCGCGTTGCTCAGTCCGGCTGGCGCGGTGCCGGTCGTCAGCGACATGCAGGCGGCCGTCAACACGATCTACCCGCTCACGGCCGCGCTCGCGTCCTCGCGCTTCCCCAAGAGCGGCGACAAAATCCTGTTCTACAAGAGTGGCCAGTCACCCTGCATGATCGGGGAAGTCACCTGCCAGGACCCGCGCGGACCATCCGGGACGAACACGCTGTTTGATTTTGCCTTCACGGCCAATTCGGTCATCGGCACCTGGTTCCTCCACGCCGTGCAGGTCGGAGCCTACACGCCCTGACATGGCCTGGGTGAAATACACCGCCCCGCTGGCTGCCGGCACGAGGCCGACAGCGCCACAGCTCGCGGAGCTGATGGCGGCCTACCACGAGCGCGCGCAGTGCGGGCTCGTCAACGCCAACGGCGCTGGCGCGTGGGGTGTGACGGCCGCCCAGGCGGCGCTCGCCGCGACGAATCTGGAGGGTGCCTGCGTGTTCTGGACCGGCACGGCCAGCGCAGGCGCATCTGCCGCGCAGATGCTCGACGCCGCCATCACCGCCATCGCCAGCTTATATGTCGCGCCGGGCGCAGGCTGGACGGGCGGCAGTGTGCTGACGCAGGCCGCCAGCGACCTCGGAGTGACCTGGACCACCGCACAGAGCCTCATGCAAGCCGGCCTCCTCAACGCGGACTATTTCAATGTCTGCCGCCACGCCCTCCAACTCCTGACGACCATCGTCGCCACCAGCGGGCCTCTGGTCAACTACCAGCGCGACGGCGAGGGCGATACGCCGCCCAACGGCACTTGGGCTGCCTTCAAGACCACCATCCAAGGCGCGGCTGAGGTGGTGCCGGGCTCGGACAGTGAAGGCATCGCGAGCAACACCTACGCCGGCATCCTCATCGGCCGCAGCTCGGTCGAGCCGCTGACCGGCAACGAAGGCTGGGACGGCTTCATGGTGCGCCTGGTCAACCCGTTGACGGTGCCAAACCTCCCTTGTTTCACCGCCGGCTATGCGGTGGGCTTCTCGGTGGACGCCACCAACGGCACCGGAGGGCCAACCCTGACCCTCACGCCCGTCAATTTCAACGTCGGGACTGGCGCGGGCATGGCAACGGCCACCGTGACGCCGGCAGGGGGTGCCAACGCGATCACGGTGCCAGGCGCGACGGCCGTGGGACCTGCCGTGCCACTGGAGATCAGGCCGGTGGCCTATGACACCGGCACAGCCGGATCGGCCGCCCTAGACGCCTATCAAGTGGCCACAGACGGCCAGCAGGACACTATGTTCCTGAACTACACCATCTTTGTCCCGATCACCCTCACCCCGACATTTAGCTTCCCCTGACGGCCGCTTTAGCCCTCCTTAAGGCCACCTTGAGCCGCCATCAAATCACCCCCGGTGACACCCCAGAAGTCCCAAACCTCTGTCAAAAAGACTGACATGAGGTCCGCCGGCATGAGTTGGCGCGGCCAGGGTGTATTCTCTCCTCGGTCGCCACTTTCTCGCGGACCTTGAACAAGATACTTTCCAGCCTGATGGCGAGATAATTTCGCGCCCGGCCGTCACCGCGACAGAGGCATTGGCCTTGACCGAGATTTCCACTGAGAAAAGGGTCGAGGTCTACGCCCGTATTGAGCGGTTCGCGGCCAATCGGTCGCTGCGCCGGCTCCTGATCGATTTACGCCGCGCCGAAACCGCTGCCGATGCCGAGGAGCTGGCCGACACCCCGTCGCGCAAGCGCAAGTCCAAGAAGCAGCCCGACGACCCGCAAATGCGCCCGCATGGATCATGCCTGGACGCACGGCGCGGAGACCGACATCAAACCCAACGCGCCAGCCTGCCGCCAGTGGGAGCGCCGGCCGTTCAAGACGCTCAAATGAAACCCGGTGCCAACTCACACTATCACGCCCGGCTCGCGTCCCTCGCGTCCCACGCGTCCCTCGCGTCCCACGCGTCCCACGCGGCCCTCGCGGCCCTCGCGGCCCACGCGTCCCACGCGGCCCTCGCGGCCCTCGCGGCCCACGCGTCCCACGCGGCCCTCGCGTCCCTCGCGTCCCTCGCGTCCCTCGCGGCCCTCGCGTCCCACGCGGCTTTTTTGGCTTCATCAGCAGTGCTGACGAAGCGGATGTTCATCGGGCGTTTCAGGACGATTTCCGCCCATCGCAGGAAGCACGACCCAATGACGGATCGGTCGACGGGTTGCTTGAGGTCGCAAGCCTTGGCGTGGCGCGCGAGCAGTTCTTCGGTGGTGGGCCGGGTCGATGATTCATCGCCCTGGCCGGTTGGTGTCTTTTTGTTTTTCATGGTTGTTGTGGTTTCAGACAAATTCGGGCTCAGGTCTGGCGGCCCAGCGGGGCCACGGTGTATTCACCGCCGGAAAAAAAGAGCGGAGCCTTGGTGCGCGCCCACTCCTCGACCAGACTGCCGCGCAGGTGCTTGTCGGACAGCCAGACGAACGCCGGGCCATCGTCGCGATGCAGCCGGCGCTCATCATCGACGGCCGCCGCCTCTGGGATTTCGGCGATGACAATCTCATCCGGGAGAACCCAGAATAGCCAGGCACCCGCCTCGAATGCCTCAAAGATCGGCATCCAGTTTTGATATGTCTCCCCATCGGCGCGCTGCGCGCCGATGGCCGCGATGGAAACCCAGGAACAATCCCAGGTCTGGCCGGCCGCCTGCCGCGCGAACGGCTGGGTGAGCGGCGACAAGGCCAAGCGCCTGGAGATCGTCCGGCGCTGCATGGAGCTGGTGCGCGGCCCGCAAGTCACCGGCACCAGCGACCCCGCTTTTGGTGACGACGAAACCACGGCGCTCTTCACCCACCTAATCCATCTCGCCGCCCCTGGCAACCTGAACGCCAGCGCCCGCTGGGTGCAATGCCAGGAGGACTACCGCGCGTTCAACCGTGCCCAACAGGCCGACTGGCACGAGCGCGAATTATACGGCGACAAGAAAAACCGCTGGGATAAAAACCGTTTCGCCGGCGCGGCCAGCGCCAAGGCCGGCCCGCTCGATAAGCTCAACCCGGATGAAGTCCGCAAGCGTCACTTGACCTTCGCTACCCGCCATCAGGCAGCCCAGCGGCTCGATAAAAAAGGCCAAGACATGGCCAGCCAAACTCCGGCCACAATTCCGGCCCCGTGTTCAGTTGAACACAGCATAGCCTACGCCCCTGGCGAGGAGCCGTTCTAAAATGACTGACGCTCCGCAAGCTGAGCTGGCCCTCAAGCTGCCGTCACCCGAGGTTTCACCCGATGCCGTCGCGCTGCTGATCCGCGCCCTCCAGGCACACCCCGAAAAGTGGCTGACCGCCGAGCAGCTCGCCCTGGCCTGCGGCGTGTTTGATGTGATTGAAGACCAAAATATCGTGACCGAAAAACACCTGCGCCGCATCCGCCGGATCGCCAGCGCCGCCGTCCCCCAAGTCCTGAGCTGGCCCGGCTCGCCCGGCTATCGCCTGTCGACGGCCAACACGGTCCCCGAGATCAAGCACGCCATCGAAGCCCTGGAGAGCCAGGGCAAGGACATGATCCGCCGGGCCAATGTTTATCGGATGGCCTACCACCGCTGGCTCCGCGACTGCGCCCCGGCTGCGCCACTTCCGGCCGCTCTGCTATGACTGAGGCCACCCAGATCGACCTCGGCCCGATCCTGGCCGACATCCGCCGCCGATTCTATGGCCGGCTTCCCGAGAAACGCTTCTTTCAGGACCGGGCGATGTTGGAATACGCCATCACCTGGCCCGCCGCATGGTTGCGCGGCCGTGGTGTGACTTGGAGCGCCAACCGCTACTTCGCCACCATCTCGGGCAAGTTGGACGCCATCCAGAAGCACGGCACGCAGGCCGCCACGGCCTATTTCCCCGGCTATCTCCTCAAGGTCCTACAGGACCACTTCGCCCACAATTCCGACGCGATCTGTGAGGAAGGAAAGGCCGCCCGCAACGCCTTTGGCCTCGCCCTGGGCAAGATCACGGCCGCGACCGCCGCGCAGGGTAGCTCCGTGCGGGCCGAGGAAGCGGTCATCGACGTGCTGGCGGCCGCCCACAGCCTGCTTGCCAAGCCGCGCGCCCGGAAGAAAGCTGCCCCCCGCCATGATTCCACTCCAGAGCTGCCTTTCGGGTGATTCCTTAGCCGTCCTTGAGGTGTCCTTAAGCACCCCTCAAGTAGTCTGCCGACGAGTCCCAAACCTCTGTCAATCCGGGGGGTCTTGTGCCCCTGGAGTCCCAAACCTCTCCACGCCGGTTTCTGCCGGCCTTTCCGCGCGATTCACCTCTGAGGATTCGGGGTTTTTCGGGGTGACTCGGCCTTTTTCGGGGTGACTCAAACCTTCTGTCTGTTCTCACCCGTCATCAGGGTGTCACCCCGCCAGCCGGCAGTTCACCCCGGGCCTGGCTCAACAGCGCCCGGGCCTCCGGATAATCCGACTGCAGCTGGAGCGCCTCCTCCAATTGGGTGATCGCCTCGGAGGGCCGCGCGGTCAGCAAATACACCTTGGCAAGGTTGCAATGCGTGGCCGCCGCCCCGGGCCGCAAGCGCAGCGCGGCCTCAAATTGAACGGTCGCCGCCGTCATCCGGCCAGCCTGGGCCAGCGCCAGGCCCAGATTGTTGTGCGCGGAGAAATTGTCTGGTTCCAGCCGCAACGCGGCCTCAAACTCGGGCATCGCCTCGGCTCCGCGGCCCAGTTCCAACAGGGACAAGCCCAGGTTTAAGTGCGCCTTGGGGTAGTCGGGCCGCAACCGCAGCGCCTCCTTGTACTCCGGGATCGAATCTGCCGTCCGCCCCAAGCCGCGCAGCACGTTGCCAAGATTGCATCGCACCGTTGGGTCGTCGGGTTCAAGGTCCACCGCGCTGACGGCATGCGGCAGCGCCTCGGCCGGTCGGTGAGCCTCCAGCAAGGTCGCCGCCAGATTGACCTGGGCCGCCACAGAGCCCGGCTGCAGGCGCAGGGCGGTCTTATATTGTTCGATGGCCGGCTCAAAATCTCCCAGCGCAACCTGCGCGCCCGCAAGATTGTTATGAAAATCCGCAACATCCGGGCGCAGGAGCACCGCCTGCTCAAACTCCACCACCGCCTCGGTTGGGTGGCGCAACTGGAGCCGGGTGGCTCCCAGTTTGTCGTGCAGGTCGGCGGCGTTACCCGGGGCAAGGCGCAGAGCCTGCACAAATTCCCCGGCCGCCTCGGAAAACCGGCCGGTATGCAGCAGCAGCACCCCAAGATTGTCGTACGCCATGGCGCAGTTGGGATTTTCATCCAAGGTGGCCCGCCAGAGCGTTTCCGCGTTGGCGAACGTCTGGCTCTGCCGCCAGCTCGCCCCCGCCAATCCCAGCAAGAGGAGCCCCGCGATCGTCCGGTCGGCGGCACGGCCAAACCTGGCCAGCCCCCGCGCCAGCGCGGCCCCCACCAGCGCGCATGCCCCCATCGCGCCAAGATACTGCCAGTGGTCGGCCACGAAGCTGTAGCGGGTCATGTAGAGCGACATACCCAGGATCAGCGCCGACGTGCAGAGAAAGAAATGCAGTGCGGCGACGAGCGGCGCCTTCCCCAGCCAGCCCCGCGCCCGCCACAGGCCGGCCATCAGCAACCCTGCGGCCAGCGGAAACAGCCACTGCCGTCCCGATACTGCGTCCACGTCCCAGCGCGGATAGATGAACGTGAGGTGCGTCGGCCAGACCAGCTTGCCGAGATAGAACCAGAACGAGCGTCCGGCAATCAGCACCCGCTCCGGAAATGTCTGGGCAAACTCCGCGCCCATCGCCCCGGTCGACCGCTCCACCTGGGCCGTGATCCGGCCCATCACCGCGATGATCGCCAGCATGGGCAGCAGCGGCCAGAAGTCGGCCCACCGCAACCGCGGTCGTCGCCACCACAGGATCAGCAGCAGCGTGACCGGTACAAAGCTCACCGCCGTCTTGGCGAACATCGCCAGTTGAAACAGCCCCAGCGCCAGCAGATAGAATCCCCACTCCACCCTCTGCCCTCGGTCCTCTGGCTTCTGACCCCTGACCTCTGACCTCTGACGTCTGACGTCTGATGTCTCCACCTCCGCATACACCCCCACCCGCGCAAACCGCAGATACGCCCAGATCGCCCCGAGCGCGAGGGAGGCCGACAGCGTGTTCTTCAACTCCGTCATCCAGGCCACGCTCATCACCATCACCGGGTGCAGGGCGAAAATCGCCGCGGCCAGCCCCGCCCCCGGCACCCGCAGCCGCTTCAGCACCTGCCACAACAGCACCGCCACGGCAGCGTGCAGTAGCACGTTGACGACATGATACCCCAGAGGGTCGAGCCCCCACAGGTGATACTCCAGCCAGAACGCCGAAAAACTCAGCGGATAATACTGGCACACCGCCCCGGGCTCAAACCAGATCCGCGCCAGCCCGAGGCCCGACCGCAGCGCCTCGTTGTCCGAGATGTGCACGTCGTCGTCCCAGACGAAGCCCCCATGCAGCGCCGGCGCATAGACCGCAAGCAGCCCGGCCGCGGCCAGCAGCCACCAGCACAGGCTTTGCCGCCAGGGAGTTCGGAACATGGAGAGAGGATGCAGGGAGAAGGATGAATTATGAAACGGAAAACCACGGAGGATCGGTTGTGGCCGGCCTCAGCGAGGCCGCCTACCGCAAGCCCCCGGATCGGCGCCACCACGCCATGAAGGCCAGCAGCGGCCAGATGAGCTTACGGTGATCCCGCCGACGTTGGAAATGCTCGTCCAGCGTCCGCTGCACAAAGCCCGCGTCAAACAGACCGGTGTCGGCCACGGCGGCGGGCGCGCACAGGTCCTCCACGATGGGCCGTAAATCCCCGGCCAGCCAGGCTGCCACCGGCATCATGAAGCCGGCTTTGCGGCGGTGGATGATCTCGTCGGGCACCAGCCCGGCGGCCGCCTGCTTCAGGATGAACTTGGTCGTAAGTCCGCGCAGTTTCCAGACGGGGTCGAGCCGGTCGGCCCAGGCCACCACCTCGCGGCCCAGATAGGGCACGCGCGCCTCGAGCGAATGCGCCATGCTCGCCCGGTCCAGCTTCACCAGGATGCCGTCCTGCAGGTAGAGCTGCCGGCAAAGATACCCGAGCCGCTGGTATTCGCCTTCCGGTCCGCGCCGGAGGAGCCGCCCGATATCCTCAAAGGCGTCCGTCCCGGCGAGGCGCGCGCGTAGTTCCGGGGAAAACAGCGCGGTTTTTTCGGCCTCGTCGCAATAACCCAGCCACCGCATCAACCGCGCTGGCGGCGGCAGCGCCAGCCCCTGCGCAAAACGCCGCAGGAGGAATCCGGCCCCGGTGTAACGGTGCGAAACCGGCAGCCGCCGCGCCAGCCATTCCAGCCCGCGTCCCGCCCGGGCACCCAGTGCGAGGCTCTGCGCCACCCGGTGCAGCGGAAACGCCGGATACCCCAGAAACAGCTCGTCCGCCCCGTCGCCCCCGAGCACGACCTTGACCTCCCGCGCCGCCAGCCCGCAGAGCGCGAAGGTGGGCACGAGGGATGGGTCGGCCAGGGGCTCGCCGAGCGTCGCCATGGCACCGGGAAAAAGCGCGGCCGCGTCGCGGGCGGTCAGGATTTGCTCGTGATGCTCCGTGCCGAGATGCGCGGCCATCCGCCGGGCGTGCCGCGATTCATCATAGCTGGGCGTGTCGAAGCCGATGGAAAACGTCCGCAGCCGCTCCGGCGACTCCCGCGCCGCCAGCGCCGCGATCAGGCTCGAGTCGAGCCCGCCCGAGAGCAGCACCCCCGCCGGCACGTCACCGCGCAGTTGTTGGCGGACGGAGTCGCTCAGGCACCGCCGCAGCTCTTGGCCATGGCCGGCCAGAACCGGCGGGGCGGCGGGCGCGTCGTCCGGACGCGATTGCGGGTAGAAGCCTTGGGTCAGTCCGTGGGCGTCAAAGCGCAGCCACGCCCCCGGCTCCAGCTTGTGGACGCCCGCAAACATGGTCTGCGGCGCCGGCACGAACCCGAGGGAAAAGTATTTGCCCACTGCGGCGGGGTCCAAGCGGCGGGACACCAGGGGATGTTGCCAGAGGGCAGGGAGCTCCGAGGCGAAAATCAAATCCGGCCCGACCTGGCAGTAATGCAGCGGCTTGATTCCGGCCGGATCGCGAGCCAGCAGCAGCTGCCGCCGCCCGCGGTCCCAGCACGCGAACGCGAACATCCCGTCCAGTTGGGCGAGAGCCGCGTCCCCGTCCCAAGCCAGGGCTTGGAGCAGGACCTCGGTGTCGGACCGGGTGGTGAAGACCTGGCCGCGCGCCTCGAGCCCGCGCCGCAGCTCCGGGTGATTGTAGATTTCCCCATTGTAGACCAAGTCCAGGCCGCGCTGCGGGTCGGTCATCGGTTGCGTGCCGCCGGCGGCATCGAGAATCGCCAGCCGCCGGTGGCCCAGCGCGATCCCGGAACCCACCAGCTGCCCCACCCCGTCCGGCCCGCGGTGCACCAACGCTTGCGTCATGGCCCGGATCACCCGCCCAGGATCTTGGTCCAGTTTGCCGAACGTGGTGAATCCTGCGATGCCGCACATGGTGGGGAAACGCCCACCGTGGGGCGCGCCCTCCCCGGCCGGCAAAGCAATTCGGCAACAGGCTTGAAAACCACCGCCATTGCGCGATTCTGCCCGCCCCCCATGCGTCTCTCGGTCATCATCCCCTTTCTCAACGAGGAGGCCAACGTCTCCAACGTGTTGCGCGAAGTCCGGGCGGTCTGTCCCGACGCGGAGATCCTGGCGGTGGACGACGGTTCCACCGACGGCACCCGCGCCCGACTCGCCGCCACCCCCGGCGTCGTGGTCGTCGCCTTGGCGCGCACCTGCGGCCAGAGTGCCGCGCTTTATGCCGGGTTGGTTCGCGCGCAGGGCGACATTTGCGTGATGCTGGACGGCGACGGTCAGAACGACCCGGCCGACATCCCCGCCCTCCTCGCGGCCCTCGACCGCGCCGACGCCGTCTGTGGATTCCGACTGGGCCGCTGCGACGGCTGGCGCCGCCGGCTGGGGTCGACCGTGGCCAACGCCATCCGCCAGGCCTGGCTCCACGATGGCGTCCGCGACACCTGCTGTTCACTCAAGGCCCTGCGGCGCGAGCAGGTGCGGTTCCTCGTCCCCTTCGACGGGATGCACCGCTACATCCCGGCCATGCTGCAAAACGCCGGCCTCACGGTGGCCGAGGTGCCGGTCCGCCACCGGCCCCGCCGGCATGGCGTGTCCAAATATACCCTGACCGGACGGGCCCTGCGCGGTCTCCGCGATCTCCTTGGCGTGCGCTGGCTGCTGACCCGCCGCCGGCGTTTTCCCGCCGAGGTTTTTGCCGCGAAATGAGCCCGAGCTGGGTTCCCGATTCAAATTAAATTTGGAAATCAGGAAATCAGGGACGGAATCGGGCAGGATTTTAACCACGGATGGACACGGATCAACACGGATACGTTCACAAGCCATGAATCGGAGTTTTAACACGGAGAACACGGAGCGCACGGAGGGAGGACCAAGACAGAGAGGTTGGTCCGGCCTGAGTTCCTGAGTTCCAGATTTGAATTTAATTTGGAAATCAGGAAATCAGGGACGGAATCGGGCAGGATTTTAACCACGGATCCTACTACGCCAATAGATTCCTCCTTTGCCAATGAGGTTTCCAGTGGGGTTTAAGAATGGGTGGAAGGAAGGCAAAGCAAGCTGAAGCAGCGCGCCCGTTAGGCACTTACGGAAGGAAAAGCACCGGCAGCGGCCCGACGAGAACAAAAGCAGGCAAAAGCCCGGAATTCCGAAAGGTTTAAGAACGTTACCGGGGCCATGCGGCAGGCCTGCATTGGCGTTGCAGGGGCCGGTTTCGATCCACAGCCTGATACCGATCCCGCAACCCAAGCCACAAGACAGGAAGGACCAAATTGCCATGAAGCCAGAAGACGTCATCACGGAACTAACTTTTCAACTTTGGGCCGCGCTTGGGTCAGGAGTTCTGGCCCTTGCGGCACTCCAGTTTGCCATCGGAACGTGGCTTAAATCGCGCCTCGAAGGCTCCATCAATCACGAATACGACAAGCGCCTAGAGGAGTTCAAATTTCAAATGAAGGTTCGTGAACAAGCGGCAAGGGTCGCGGAGTATATGGCCCATGCCTCTCAGCTAAAGGCGGACTCACCGGCGCAAGATTACGAAAAGGCGAACCGAATGGCCTTGGAGCTGGCAATGTGGCTTCCCGCAGACACCTACAAGCACCTGGGACCAGCAATGGCAAATCCCTCCAAACAAGCCAACCCATCAACGGTGGCTATCGACGTGCGCAGAATCTTATTGGGAGACAAAGCGGGAGACCTTACTTCGGAAAACGTCCTTTGCCATGCGCCCGGCATCGGGAGGCAAAAGCACATTTAGAGTTCTCACAGGAGCTGGCCTTGGGCTGCGCCGGGGGCGGCGGCTTGGGAGGTCCGGCGGCGGGCGGAGAGTTCGGCGCGGCGTTGGGCGAGCAGCTCGGTGAGGGTGGGCTGTGGCTTGGCCTGGGAGCGGGCCGTGGCGGCCGACAGGAGGGCGTTTAAGGCCCCTTGGACGTGTGACCCGGCAGACATGGCCTCGGCTTGGATTTCCTCGGCGTTTGTGCCCACGTAGCGGCGCACCACCGAGACGTAGAAGGGCCAGAACTCCTTGACCCGGCCGGCCCGCTGGGCCGCTGCCACGTCGGCCAGCGCCGCCTCGATGTGGCGGGCCAGGCGGCGGCCGTCGAGCATCCAACCACGCCGCCACAGGTCGAGCACCAGGCGCTCCAGTTCGATCCGGCATTGCTCGCGGGCGCGGACCTGGTTGGTGTCGGCCCAGGTGAAGTCGAGCAGCTCGTCCAGCTTGGCCCGTGCCCAGGTGTCGAACCGGAGGAGCCGGTCGGCGGGATCGCCCTGGGCCATCCATGCTTCGGCATGGCGAGCGCGTTGCGCGGCCTCCGCGCGGCGGTTGTCGAGGTGTTGGGCGAGGATGTCCATCAGAGCAGGGGCAACTGGCCGGTGGAATAGAGGCGGTCGTAGGCCCCCTGGTAGATGGCCACGTCCGAATACATGGACGTAGCCTGGCGGCGGATCGCGGCGATGCCGTGTTTGAGTTCGGCCTGGGTGCAGCGCTCCAGGAGGTCGTAGCCGTTGCTACCGGGGAAGCTGACGATCCGGGGTCGCGCGGCGCTGGCGATCCGGCGGACGCGGCGGCGGTTGCCCTCGGTGTCCTCGGAGAACAGGAAGACCGCGAGCTGGCCGGCCGTGAGAGGCGCGCCTTTGTCGGACGCCTTGAGGGCGGTCACGATGCGCTCAACGTCGTCAGTGGAGACGGTGGGCGCGCTGCCGGGCTCGGTCTGGAGGGCGGTGCTCACGCGTAGGGCGGCCGGTGTGGGTTGTTCGCGTTGAGCCACGCGTGCTTGCTCACAAAGTTCCGGTAGCGCGGCCGGCGGATGAGATGGTCGAGCAGCTCGAACCGCGCGCGGTCGAGCCCGTCGAGCCATGCCATGCCGGCCAGCTCGTCCTTCGGATCGGGCCGGTCGGAGTCGAGGGCGAACAGGTATTTGGCGACCGCCTTGTCGAGCTTGGTTGTCATGGTCACCAGGGTTGGTCGTCGGCGGAATAGGAGCCGGCGGCAGGGACCGGCTCTTTCTTTGAGGCGTCATGGTCCTGGCGGTCGCGGGCGACCCGGACGCTGCGCTCCAGGGCACCGAGGACCTTGGCGAGCTGGGCGGCGGTGCAGTCCTCGGGGCCGCAGAAGTTGATGCGGCGGCAGACGCCGGCCGTGTAGCGTTCGCGGTTTTCGGGGTAACGAAGGCGGTCGTCGCCAAGGGAGTAGAGCTGGTAGCAGGCGGCCTCGCACTTGGCGAGGGCGGCGGCTTTGCGCTCGTCCTCATTGGCCTCGACGCGGAGCTGGGCATTGAGGTCGGCCGGGCGGCTGATGGCTCGGAGCGCGCCGAGGACCTTGTCCAGGTCGAGGTTGGTGAAGTGCTTGGACGACTTGTGAAAGCCCAGGGCGCGGGCGTGCAGGGTGTGCCGGTCGCTGTCGGATGCGCCGAGTCCGGCGGCGATCCGGGCTTTGCGCCAGAGGCCAACCTCGCGGAAGTAGAGCGATGTTTGGGCGGCGGTCATTTGCCCTTGTCGATCTCTTCGATGGCACGGCGGAGGTAGACCGCTTGGTCGAGACACTCCTCGTAGGCGTGCCTGAGCCAGGCTTTGAGTTCCAGTGGGTTGGCCGCCACGGTCATGCCGTACTTGGCGATGCCGAGGGCCTGACGCGATGCGATGTCCTGGCACACGAGGGCCTCGGTGCCGATGGGGCGTGGTTTTTTCATGGAGCGATTTTCAGCCAGGCGGGTTTGGTGGAGAGGATGCGGTAAAGCTCCTCGCGGGTGAGGCGGCGGTTTTCGGTCCCGAAGCATTTGCGGTAGGGCAGCCAGCCCTTGAAGTTGCCCGTGTCGTGTCCGGCATCGTCGGCCCGCGCACAGTGCTCGAAGGGCGACCAGTGCCCGGCCGTGGCCAGTTGGTCGTGCAGGGCGATGTCCTTGGCCACGTCGATCTCGTTGTCGAAGGTCAGGTAGCTTGTCCGAGCGCAACGGGCGGTGGCGACCCGGATGCGGTCCGCTTCGCTCAGGCCGGCAGGCATACGGTCGCCGAAGGGAATATGCCATTCGCCCCAGGCTTTGATTTCGGGCGCGGAATGCAGATAGGCCGAGAGCATCCGATAGGCCAGCGTCTGAAACTCCGGTTGTGCCGCCGGGTGGGCGCGGAGAGCGAAGAAGTTGCCCAGCGAGGTGGCCGTGGCGATGACGGTGATATGCGACCAGGGCTCCAGCACGCGGTTGGCGTTCTGTTTGTGCAGGCCGGATTCAGAGAGGGCCTGCGCGAGTTTGACCGCGTCCTTGGCACCTTGCAGCCAGCGGTGCTGGGCGAGCGCCAGCTCGTCGGCCTGGAGTTCCGCGCCGGCCTGCATCCCGGCCTTGTTGCCTCCCCAGTATTCAAACTGCGCCGGGTTGTCCTCGACGGCCGCGCACATCTTCTGGATCGGGATGGCGCGCGAGGAGGAGGCATTGCGGGAGAACACGCGGTGAGTCATAAACTCGGCGTGAATAATCCGGGGATATGTGAGCAGCCAGGTGGTGATTTCCTGACCATCGGGATTGGCGCTGTGGAGGAGCAGTTGGGTGGCAATCATGGGTGGGTGCGGTTATTGGCGTTGGTTGGGCGGAAGGAACGGGAGGCCGACGAAGGTGAAGACATGCTCCTCCGAGTGCATGGGCTGGCTGAGGCCGCTGCGGAGGTTGGTGAAGCCTTCGGCGTAGGGGTTCCACTTGTAGCCGCGCGCGCGGGCGGCCTCGCAGATCGCGACGTTGTTATCCGCGCCGCCGGTGCGGCAGACGAGGTAGTTGAACCACGCGGCCTCGGTCGTCGCAAAGAGGTCGACCGGGATTTCGGTGTAGCGGTGGAGCATCAGCTTGTTCAGCGGGCCGAACATTTCCGCGCCTTTGCAGTTGAGGCGGCGGGCGAGGATGCCGGTGCGCTGGAGGATGGCGATCTCGCGGTCGGCTTGGTTGACCGGGAGCAGGTCGCCGAGGAGGGAGTTTGGGTCGGGCTCCTGGGTGACGCGGGGAATGTAGAGCAGCTCGATGTCGCCGACCGTGGGCTTCTCCCGGCGCAGGCTGCCGGCGATCTCGATGCGTTCGCAATAGGGCGCGAGCGCGGCCGACAGGCGCTTGGCGACGGCGAGGGCGTCGGCGCGGGGCCAGCGGGGTTTGTCGGGGTCGGCGGACATGGTCAGGCGGCGGCTGGCGCTTTGAGGTTGGCGATGGCCTTGAGGCAGCTTCGGCGGAGCGACTCCAGCCGCGCGGGGAACCGCGGCTCTTGCTCGCGGCGGGATTGCACGGCCTTGAGGGCGTGGATCACGGTGCCGTGGTCGCGACCGCCGAAGGCCACGCCGATGGTCTCCAGAGAATGTTTAGTGAGCGCGCGGGTGAGCATCATCGCGACCTGGCGCGGTTGCGCGATATGGTTGGGCCGGGCTTGGCCGAGGAGGGACGCTTCAGTGAGGCCGGCATCGGCCGCGACGATGTGGATGATGGCGGCGATTTCGGGCGGCAGGTCGGCGGGGATCAGCGCGGAGGAGTCGGCCGCCAGGGCGGCCCACAGCTCGGCGCGGGCGACGCGGTATGATTCCTGGGCGCGCTGGAGGCGGTCGCCGGTTTGTTTGATGACGGCGTTCATGCGACGATCCTCCCGGCGGGTTCCTCCATCTTGGGCTCAACGAAGAAGGACTCATCCTGGACCACGCGGACGCCGGCCGCGCGGAGGTCGGCGTCGTCCAGGTCGCCGCGTATGTGGGCGGCGATCATTCCCTCCTTGTCGGCTTCGCTCTTCACGCGAACCCATGCGCTGTCGAGCGCGCCGACGACTTTGTCCCACGTCCAGCCGGCGAGGGTCTTGAGCTTGGGCATTCCGGTGCGGAAGCCGAGGCGGCCGTGGAGCAGTTCGATGGACTTGGCCTTGCCGAACTCTTCCGGGTTGGCCTCGGCCCATTGCTGGAGGAGGCCGCTTTTTTCTTCGATGGATTTGCCGAGGACGTCGATTTGGCCCTCGAACGTCTGGCGCGCGGCGGTGAGCTGGGCGTCGAGCTGGGCCTTGAGGCCGTTGAGGGTCGCAGTGTGGGCGGCGATTTCCCCGAGGGCTTTTTCGGCGTCGGCGCGGGTGGAGATGACGGGTTTGGTGAGGCGGATGCGGGACATGTCGGGTGTGGGATTTGGGTTTAGGTTTCTGAGAATTGGTGCCGGTCTCTCCCGGCTGTCGCTCTGCTTACCGAGCACGAAAGGCCGGTGTCGCCCGGCCGGGCGTCCTAGGTGCCTGTGGCGGGACGTGCCGGCGGAGTGCGCCGGAAGTTGGGGTTGGCGAGCGTGAACTCCATTTCGTCGAGCACGCTTTCGATGCTCGGTCCTTTGAGGTAGAGGTCGTTCGCGGGATGGGCCGGGAAGTGGAGCGTCGCGACAAAGGTCCCACGCTCGAAGGACGTCACGGCCAGGGTCGCGCCGTCCGTGCGCTGCAACGCCGCGTCGAGGTGAGGGTGGGCGCTCATGGGCCGCGGTTACAGTTGGGCAGACTGAACGGCGTCGAGTCGGCGCAGCCCTTCTGCGATCAGGCGCTCGGCGGCTTCGGCCTGGGACGTGCCCCAAAGGCCGGTGGCGACGGCCGAGTCGAGAAGATCGGCCTCGGGCTCGGTGATGAGGATGGTGAGGGAGAGCGTTTTCATGGTCAGGTGCCGAGTAGCATGAAGCCGTCGAGGGTGTACACGCCGAGGGCCAGGAGGCCGGCGGCCAACACGATCCAGCGACCGCGCCAGAGGTAGATGAAGGCCACGGCAACGAGGGTGACGAGGACGACCAGGAGCATCGCCAGCGGGAGCGCGATGAAGACGCGGAAGGTATCGGACAGCCAACCGGCCCAGCGGCCGGCGATGTGGAGGAGCGTGTTCATGGGCGTGAAACCGTGCTTGGTTCTTGGTGCGGGGAGCTTGGTTCTCTGATGGGCCACTCGGCGTTGTCGGCGATGATCGCGCGGGCCAGTTCGCACAAGGCGCGGCGAGTTTTCGGCGACCGGCCGCCGCCAGAGCCAATTGTGCAAAACTCAACCTGGGCGTGAGTCGGCTCGCCCCACATATCGCGGCCGTTGCAGATCACGACGATGTCGCCGTCGTTCTGGATAAAGATTCCGAGCTTGCCCTCGGGCGACATGTCTTCGTGCCGCTCAATGATGGTTGTCTCTGCGACGGCCATTTCCTCCGGCTCGCCGAGCGCGGCGCGGAACTCCGCGACGTGCTCGGCGGCGACCACGCCGAGGGCGAGGATGGAGACGCCACCGCCGGGCAACGGGGCGCGTTGCGCGAGCAACAAGCCGCCGGTGTGCCGGTGGGCAATCATCAGCTCGTTGCCGCTGGTCAGCGGGACGAGGACGGCGTGGGGGGCTTTCACGAGGTACCCTCCTTCGCCAAGGCTCCGGCGGGCAGGCCGCCTTTCGCCAGGGCTTCGACGTTGGCCTTGTCCCAGGCCGGGGTGCCGACGACGTTGATGCCCGCACGGAAGACCGTGCCGTGCGCCCAGGTGCCCTCGGTGGCGATGATGGCAGCGAGGCTGTGGGCGAAGAACTTTACGGCCGCGTGGGTCGCGGCGACCCCGGCGCAGTTGGTGGAGCTGGCGATCTTGGCATAGCGACCGCGACCGGCCCGCGCGATGTAGCCACCGCCAACGAAGCGAACGCGGACCATGACCGAGACGGGCAGCCCTGCCGCAATGACCCCGGCGGAAGTCAGACGCGCCCCAAAATAGGGGAGCGTTTCAATGGTCGTGTAGACGCCGGCCCGCTTGGTGATGGCGACCAAGGGCGGCTTGACCTTCGACAGCGCCCGGACCATGCGGGCCAGCGCCGGGCTGTAAATGTCGGCCCCGGTGCCGATCTCGCGGAGGCACGCGATCTGTTCGGGAGTGAGGGGCGTTTTCATGCCGCCCTCCCTTCGTTGACCATCTCCATGCGGGCGAAGAAGGCGTTGGCCTGGATGACGTGGCCCCAGGTCATGGGGCGGCCTTCCTTGGCGGCCTTCTTCGCAGCGGCGCGGAGCGTGGTGAGCCACACGCCGAGGCCGTGGGTGATGACGACCTTGTTCTGGAGCGCCAGCGCCTCGCCTTCGGCCGTGGCCAGCCGGTAGTGCTTGGCGAAGGCGGCGAGGTCGGAGGCGTCGGGAACGTCGGGCAATTGGCGGCGCAGCAGGCAGCGGCGGTTGAACTGGTTCAGGAACTTCACCAGCTTCGGGTCGCGCATGGTGTCCCGGAAGATATTGGTCCCGCAGAGCACGATCCCGCAGCCGGTCTGGTCGTGCAGGGCGCGGATGAAGTCGAGGGTCTTCAGTGAGCTGCCGCCGTAGCTGCGGGACTGGAGCGCGCGGAGCACCTCATCCACGATCAGGAGGTTGTTCGGCCCGAGGCAGCCCATGATGTTGCGCGACATGATCTCGCCGCGCGATTGCGGGCTCATGCGCAGCGCCTCCGCCAGAGCGGCCTGGAAGTGGGAGAGACTGCCGCCGGCGGGCATCTCGACCATCGTCGTCTCGCCGTGGTTGTGCTTGGCCGCGTAGTGGCGCAGTGCGGCGGTCTTCCCCACCTGGCTTTCGCCGAAGATCATCACGATCTTCTGGTAGGTCAGCGCCGCCTGGCAGCATTGCTCCAGGTCGCGATACAGGCCGGTCTCGATGTAGGGCGCGGCCTTCACCGTCGCGCGCTCCTCGGTGAGCCGGAGGAATCGGGTGATGGCCTTGACCACGGCGGCGAGGTCGCCCTCGTAGCGGCCGTGGAAGACCTTGGAGAGGGTGCCGCCGTCGTAGCCGACTTCCTTGCCGACGCCTTCCAGCGAGAGCTGGTTGTCGTAGTAGTGGGCGTGGAGGCGGCGGATGGCGAGGCGCTGGTCCTCGGGCAGGGCCTCGGTGGCGGCGAAGACCTTGTGGCCGGGGATGCGGTTGAGCTGGCGCTCGTTGAGGGCGTCGGCGGAGTTGGGGTGCGGGATGACGGTTTGGTCGGGCGGGTTCATTGGGCGGTGGGGGTGTTGTTCTTGGTTCTTAGTTCTTGGTGCTTGGTTCGGGTCAGAGGTAGCTGCCGAGGGTGTCGGCGTTGGCGGGGGCGGCCGGATCGGCGGCGGCCGGAGCGCCCATGAAGTCGGCTACGTCGGCCTCGGTGAGGCGGCGGGCGCGGCGTTGCAGGGCGGCTGCATCGGCCTTGCGGGCGTCGTCCTGGCGGGTGGCCTGGGCGATGCCGGTGGCCAGACCGTCGCAGGCGGCGGCGTGCCGGGGCTGCGCGCCGGGGGTAGCGTGGGCGAGCTGCGCGGTGAGGCTGTGGCGGCGCTTGCCGGTGTCGGGATCGGGCGCGGCGAGGCCGAGGGCGGCGAGCTTGGCCTCGTTGTCGGCTTTCATCAGCGCGAGGGCTTGGTCTTCGTTGGCGGCGCGGGCGCGGACATTGTTGACCACCAGCTCGGTGACGATGCGCGAGACCTCGCCGCGCTCGGCTGCGATGGCGGCGGCGTCGCGGATGTCGACCGCACCCCGGCGGCGCACCGGGCCGACGTAGCGGCCATCCGGCAACGTGACGTGGAGGCGGTTGGGCGCGGCGGGATCGAAGTAGCCGAGCAGCTCCGTGCCCTCGGGCAGCCGGAGAACCGGCGAGTCGGCGTCGGCAAAGGTGAAACCGTCGCCCAGGTGGGTGAACGTGATACGGTGGTTCTCCAGCTTGCACCGCTTGGGCGTGAGGAGGAGGAGCGCGAGGGCGTGCTCGGCGGGCTTGACGAAGGCGACGCCCTGCGTGATCCGCGCGTGCCGCTCCAGCGGGCTTTCCTTGCGCGGCACCGGCTGCAGGGCGAGCACCTCGTCGCGGGTGAGGCGCTGCGCCTGGTCGGCGGTGAGCAGGCCGCTGCCATCGGGCCGGGCGTAGTCGCACACCTCAAGAAAGCCCTGCATCTTGTGGGCGGTGCGGCGCTCCAGGAAATCGAAGATGCGGTGGTAGGCGGTGAGGGCGTCGTCAAACTTCCAGAAGCCGGTCTTGAGCTGGTCCAGCGTGGCGGCGTCGAGGCCCTCGGTGGCGAGGAGGTTTTCGGCGTAGAGGAGCCGCGCCTCCAGGTCGTCGGGCTTGAGGGCGTAGCTCGCACCCTTCTGACCGGGGAACGCGCCCGCGTGGTTGTGCTTGATGTTAAACGTGCTCTCGACCCAGCCCTTCTCCCAGGGCTTGCCACCCTTCGGACAGAAGCCGTTGGCGAGCACCTTGTCGGCCAGCATGCCGGTGCGGGCGACCTGAATGCCCAGGAGCGCCTGGAGCATGTCGGCCACGTCGTTGGAGATCGCGGCGGCGGCGTTCTCGGCGAGGATCGTCACGCCGTAGTCGCGGGGCAGGCCGAACTCGGTGAAGATGGAATGCAGCAGGCCTTGCACGTCGGCGCGGGTGATGGCCTGCCGGCTGCCCTCCTCGTCTTTGAAGCGGGGTTTGAGGCCGAAGCCGACCCGGCGGCGGGTGGCGATGTCGAGCGCGAGCAGGCCGGTGCAGGTGCAGAGCTCGTAGCGGCTGGTGCGCGGGTTGCGGGCCTGGACGATGATGTCGGTCTCGAAGTCGTCGATCACGAGCGCTTCCATGAAGCGCAGCCCGGACGTGTCGCGGATGACGTGCGGCAGGTAGGGCTTGGCGGCGGCCCAGCCGCGCCGGGCGAGCGCGCGCTCGGCCTTGCTGCTCTGCTTGGTGTAGAGGTTGGACTGCGACCAGCCGCCGGGGAAGAAGCCGAGCGGGTAGCGTTCCGGCATGTCGCGCTCGGGAAACTGCGTGGCAAAAAACTCGCGCCATGTGCCATAGCCGGGGATGGACTGGCCGGCGGCCCAGTCGGCCTTGATCTGCTGCATGACCGCGCGGGCCGGGTTGCTGCGCTTGTTGGCCTCGGTCCGGCGGCGGAACTCTTCCACAAACTCGGCCGGCATCGCGCTCGGTCCGCGCCATTGCGGGACCAGGACCCGCCAGTCCTTGGTTTTCTTGTAGGCGTAGTAGAGCGTCTTGATGTTGCCGGCCGAGAAGCCCTGGCCGGGATGCTCCATTGCCAGCCGATGACAGCAGGCCACCACGCCTGCATCGCTGGACCGGATGAGGTCGAACATCTGGAGGAGGAGCGCGATCCGCTGGCGCTGGGCGTCGGTGGTGCGGTTGTGGAACTCCTCGTGGTGGGCGAGCGGGACCACGGCCGCCACCGCCGCCGGGACGGCGGGCGCAGTCGTGGTGAGGGCGGATGAGTCGGCGGAGTTCATTTTTTGGAAGGAGTCAGGAGTCAGGAGCCAGGAGTCAGGAGGTCTTGGTGCCGCGTGCCTCGTCGTAGAAGCGGGTGAACTGGGCGTGGGCGTCGGTGATGGCCTCGCGGACGGTGTCGAGCTGCTGCGGGGTGAGGCGCATGAGGGCCTCGCGGTTGGTGGCGACCTCGCGGAAGCCGTAGAGGCGGGCCGCGACGTCGGTGAAATAGTCCTCGGCCGTGGCGGCGGGCGGGGTATCGGCCTCGGCGGCCTCCAGCGCGGTCTTGAGGCCCACGCCTTTGATGCCGTGCTTGATGAGCAGCTCGGTGAGGGAAAGGTCGCCGACAAAGGTGCCGAGCTTGGCGATGAACCGCTTGGTGGCGGCGGTGCCGCCCTCCGCCAGGGCATTCTGGTCGCCGGGCAGCGCGAGGAGGTCGGGCGTCTGGACGCGGGCCTTCTCCAGAAAAACCTGGGCGAGGCGCATGTAGTAGTTGCACTGGCGCTGTTTCAAATTCGCACCGGAGTGCGAATTTGACTCGACCCACGGGCCGAATTTGCCGTGGGGCATGGAGGCTTTTACCCGGTGAAGGGTGATGCCGGCGAGGACCGCGCCCATCGCGGCCTTGCTCTCCATCTGGCCGACGGCGGCGCACTGCTCGACGGCGGCGGCCTGGAGTTTTTTGAGGTTGGGTTTCTCGACGGCCAGTTCGGGTGCGGCGAGGACGGTGAGGGCGTGAGTGGTTTTGGACATGGATTTTAGAGAGGGTTTCCCGCCGGCCGGTGACTCCGGCTTGGCCGCGATGCGGCGTGTGGTGACTTCGTTGCCGGCGTGGCCGGCGGGAAAGAGTTCGGGCGCGTGCTCATGGCCGGGCTCCTTTCAGGAGGCGCTGGCATTCGTGGACCAACTCCACCAGGGTCGCGCGCGGCAGGGTCTCCAAGAAGGCGGCCTTGACGGACACCGGGCCGGTGAGCTTGCGGATGATGAAATCCCGATAGCACTCGACCGGCACCTTGATGTTCCGGCGGTTCGCCTTCGCGCCCTTGAGGTCGAGGGCGACCAGCGCGCCCTCCTCAACCTGGTTGAGCAGGTGCTGGACGGTGCAGCCCAGCTTCTCGGCGATCTCGCCGAGCATCAGCGTCGTGCGGCCGGGGAAATCCAGCGACGCGAAAAAGGTGAGCTGCTCGGCGTTCATGCTTTGTCCCCTCCGTTTTTTCCGGTCTCGCCGATGGCCTGATCAGGCAAACCCTGATTGACCGTGGTAAAAAAAGGGTCGGCCCTTTCGGTTTGCGCGGCCTTGGCCGGCGTGCTCGGCTGCGCGCATGACGCATGGAGACCTCCTGCCTTTTTTTGAACGTGAGATCGCGGCGCTGGGTGGACCGCCGATGGCGCTCCCTCTGCCAGCATTGCTTGCTGCATTGGATCAGGACGGGAGCCAGCAGGCTGACGCCGCGTGCCGAGCCTTTGCCGCAACTCTCGTCTGGCCGCCCGTTGCAGACACCGTACGGCTAGAGCTCTGTCTGCGCCTGTTGTGCGCGCAATGGTATTGCACTGGGCACATGCTGACAGCCCCCATTGAGCCGGAGGAACCGCTGCAAGAGTTTTTAAGTGAGCTGTTGATCGAGTATTGGCGAGATGTCGGGCGGCTTGACTGGCTCTATGCACGATTTGTGAAGCCGCACGCCGAGGAGAAGTTCCCTGGCTCGACGGTGGAACCGCCACCCCCAACGCCGCCTGGGCTGAATTGACCTTGGGTGTCTTCATCCCTCGGTCCTCCGTTGAAAGTTCAAAACGAGCTGGCGGTGGCTGTGTGCGACCTTGCGCAGCTCGTCGGCCATCGTGCCGAGGTTGACGACCAGCTGGTCGTCGCTGACCAACGCCGCAAGATGGCCGTAGAAGTCAGCCCGCCGATCCAGCGGCATCGGCTCGACCGCAGAGAGGACCAGTTCGGTGATGGCTTTCTCGTGGTTGCTCACGACGCGCCTCCTTCGATCTTCTGGATGATGCGGCGGGCTACCGGGCCGCCGGCGCGAGCGCCGCCAAGGACCGAATACAGCGTGCGGAAATTGAGCCGGTGCCGCCGGGCAAAGCCCTGGTAAGTGAGACCGGCGGCGGTGATCTTCGCCTTCAGGTCGGAGCGGGGGTGAAAATTTTTCTTGTTGTTGCCCATGGGATTTGCTGCAATGTCGTAACTTTACTACGAAGTTCTCGCAACCGTGCAAGCAAAATTTTCAATTTTTTCGTCAAATCTCGCAACTCGTCTGACGTGGTTGAGGGACAAGCAGGGTGTGACCCTGACCGCGCTCGCAGGCGGAACTCCTTCCACCGCCAAGAGCTGGGAGATGGGAACGGCCCCACGCAGGGAAAAATGGAAGGGCATCAGCGAACGCCTCGGCCTTTCCGAACAGCTCATTTTCATGGGCCACCCGCAGACCCCGGCGGATTACGAGTTTATCGCAAACCACCGCAACGAAATCGAGGAGGCGGAGCGGATATTGAAGGACCGCCCCTCGCCAAGACCCGAGGAAAGGCCCGAGCCTGGTCCGACCGCCAGGGTGTTGCCCCGGCCAGACGGCCGGATCATCCCGGTGACGGAGCAGCTCCGCGCAATCAGGGTGGTCTCCTGGGCGCACGCGGGGGAAGCCGGGACCTACGAGCAGATTCCCGAGCATGAACAGGAGCAGATCGTGACCGCCTCCAGCGACCCGAAGGCGTTTGCCGTGACGGTGGAGGGCGAGAGCATGACGCCCGACTACAAGCCCGGCGACCGGGTCGTTGTCGCACCGAGCCGCGTTCCGCGCAACGGCCGACCAGTCGTGGTCAAGCTTGCCGACGACGGCATCCTCCTCCGGCTTTTCCACCGCGTCAACCCGCGCACCATCCGGCTGACCAGCCTGAACCCGGACATCTACCCTCCCACCGATTTACGCGAGGGCGAATACCGCTGGTGCTGGCCGGTCGAGGAGCAGATTCGCCGGCACTTTTAAGCGATCTCATGATTTTGAACCATCGCAGGAGGTCGCAGTCTCGGTTGGATTACATCGACGGGCTGCGCGGCTTGGCGTGCCTGATGGTGATTCTCTGCCACATCGACTATCTTTACCCGTTCAAAATTTCGTTTGGGATCGCGCGGTTCAACTCCAACCCGCTCCTGATCGGTTTCGTCGGGGTGAACCTTTTCTTGGTGCTCTCGGGTTTCTGCCTTTATTGGCCGCTGGTTCGTCCAGGCCGCGAACAGCGCCAGCTCGGTCTGGCGGATTATGCCAAGCGTCGCGCGCGAAGGATTCTGCCCCCCTACTACGCCGCCTGCGTCCTGGCCGCCTTGCTGGCGTGGAACACGCCCGGCATCCTAACCGCCCTCGGCATCCACGCGGTGCTGCTGCAGACGAACGTGCCGGGTTATACGGACAATCTCCTTGGGCAGACTTGGAGCATTGTCTTGGAGGCGCAATGCTACCTGCTCTTCCCGCTTTTCGTGCAGGCATTCAAGCGCGGCAACCCGCGCTTGGTCCTCCTGTTGCTGGCGGCGGGAAACGCGCTTTACCGCTGGGCTGTGGTCCATTATGCCGGGCCAGATTTCAACCTCGTGAACAACGTTTTTGGCCGTGCGTTCGACTTTGCGGTCGGAATGTTTGCGGCCCAGTGCGTCGCAAATTGGAACGAGACCGAGCGGACGCCGCTTGGCCCCCTGGAGTTTCTCGCCCTGGTGGCGGCCATCCCGACCGTCTGTCTGGCGGTCCTCGCCCCGCATGATGTAGACCGGCTGGCTCCTGGCTTCGATCTTTCCTGGGCGATGGCGTTCTTTGCCCTGATTGTCGCGGGCTCGCGTTCATTCGTGCGCCGAGCGCTATCAGTGCCCAAACTCGTTTGGATGGGGGAGATCAGCTACAGCGTCTATCTTTGCCACGCGCATGTGCTCATGTTCACGGCCGGGGTGGTTCATTTCGGCTATTGGCGCGGACCGCTGCCTGCCGTTGGCGCGCTGATCATTGTCGTACTCTGCTTCGCGGTCGGCTACGGCTTTTTCCGCGTGTTTGAAAAACCGTTCCTGTCGCGGGCAAGTCCGCCGCTGTTGGTATGAAGACCGCCGCCCTCACCGGCGCTGGACGGTGATGGGGCGGAGGTTGCAAAATAAAGGCTGGTGCGGGCTGGGACCGGCGGCGTAGGGTTTTGGATCTGAAGATGAGCCCATTCCCGCCCACTTGGTTTGACGGCAAGGTCACCACGGCTGCCATCAAGGCGACCGAGCGGTGCATCATTGCGGCGTTTACGACCCGCAATACAGTGCCGTTCTTGCTCTTCCTGATCATTGGCGTTCTTTGCTGGAGAATGCCCCCTGAGGACATCAAAGATGTGCTCAAGCTGCTCATTGACTCCCGGCAGTTCGCCTTCCTTGGCTGGTCATTGTTCGGTCTCACTTTTACTGCCGCCTGGGGGGTGATTGTTGCTTCGGAGAAGCGCCACCAGCGTGAAATGGACCGGATTATGCGCGTCAAGGAGCTTGCGCTCAAGGGCCAGCTGGAATTACCTCTTTCCGACAGTTCCCAGCCATGACTCAAAAAGACATACTCTATTGGGCCCTCTTCGCCTTCGCGGTGGTTGGTCCGGCCTATTTGATCTACGGCCTGTTGATCCGCCGCACGCTCCTACTGCAAATGAGGAACGAAATTCTCGCCGTCAGCGACCGTCTCGAACTCATGGTCAAGGCGGGACGCATTGGCAGGGACGACGCGGAGCTCAAAATCCTGCGCGCGCGTTGCGCAACGCCCCTCGCGGTGCTTTATCGCCTCGACATTGCCCACCTTTTCCTTGCCGACCGCACTCCTTCCTACCTCCAGGCCAAGGAAGCATTCCATGTCGAGGAAAGCGCCTTGAAAAACCGGCCCGAGCTTTATGAACTCGCGCAAAGGGTTAGCCGCTCCCTCGCTTGCTGCCTGGCCATAAACTCCCCTGCTTTCCTTGTTTTGGGTGCATTGGTGATTCTCCCGTTAGCAGTCTTTGGCGGGATAGGGAAGTATTGGACTCGAACCATGGCACGCATATTGTTCACTGCCTCAAACGAGAGCAGATCAATCAACGGCGGCCTCCCCTGCTGACCGGCACTGACCCTCACCGCCCGAGCCTTACCGGCTCGGGCCTTTTTTTGTCCGGACCTTTGAACGGGGGCAAAAAACCGCAATGGAGTCAACGGACACAACCGGGCGCTAACTGGTTTCCTTGAGGCGTGGTTGAATGGTGGCACGCAATGCCACCCGCCGCCCAAAGTCACGCCAGAACTTGCCCGCCGCCGCACACCAACCTGCACGCGTGGCGCGCGCCGGAGGTGCAGCGCAACGGCGACCTTGTCGTGCCGCTCCTGAACGCGGGCGGCGACGTGCTGCCCCTGCGCGGCTCCCGGCTCATGTGGGAGCAGTTCGCCGAGGCCATCCTGAAGGCCACCAGGCTGGAGCGCCTGGCACGGCGCAAAGCCAAGGCCGGCGGCGCGGTGCGCAAACCCAACGGGAGGCTCCTCTGATGAAGACCCTTTTCACCTTCCTCGGCCGCGCGATGGGCGACGGCGAGAACCCGTCCTCAGCCCGGCTGATTGCCGTCGCGGTGGTGCCGCTCTCCATCCTCCTGCCGATGATCGTGTGGGCGGCGCTCTCCATCCACGCGCGGCAGATGCTGGAGTTCCCCGGCTCGGTCACGGGATTTGTCAGCGCGGCCAACGCGCCGCTGATCGCGCTCCTCCATTTCAACAAGCGCGTCGAGGCCGCCCAGGCGGAGCAGCCGCCTGCAACGCCCAACGTTCAACATTGAACGCTCAACGCCCAACGCAACGAAGCACCAAGCACCAGGAACCACGCACATGGATATCGTCTCCCTCCTCGGCAACGCCGCCTCTGGCGGCATCCTAGGCTGCCTCGGCAGCATCGGCACCGGCATCGTCTCGATCTTCCAGCAGAAGGCCCAGTTCTCGCACGACGAGGCCATGGGCGCGCTGGAGCTGCAACGCATCGCCGCGCAGTCCGACGCCCAGGCAAAGCTGTCGGCCGACCAGCTCAAGGTCACGATTGAGCAAGGGGCGAACCAGGCGTTCGTCGCTAGCCAGTCGGCGGCGAACATCAACAACCTCCCGCCGTTTGCGGCCGGCGTGCTCGCGCTCTGGCGGCCCACGCTCACGGCGGCGCTGATTGGCTACTCGTTTTGGATGTTCCCGCGCGTGAGCACGGACATGCAGCAACACATCACAGAGGCATACGTCATGGCCGGGACCACCTCCATCGCGTGGTGGTTCGGCTCGCGCCAGATGGAAAAATTCTCGCCCGGCAAGCCGGCCCCGACCGCGCCGGCTGCGAAGTCCTGAACCCAACTTGTCCAACCAAGACACGCCGGGGCCACCGCCCCGGCACAACCGCAACCCAACCCACCCATCATGAACATCTCCTTCACCCCCCTCGAAATCATCCTCCTGGTCTTCGTCCTCCTGGCGACCGGCGCGCTCATCGGCCACCACTTCGCGTCCTTCTCATTTGGGAACGCCCTCACGAATTTTGCGAACCGCATGCGCTCCGACCTCGCGGACGCCGAGCGGGCGATCAAAGGCCACCTGAACGCCGGCCTCGATGACGTGAAATCCGACGTCGCCGAAGTGAAGACCGACCTGTCGGCCGTCGCCGGCACGGTCGAGCAGACGGCCGCACATGCGGCGGTCGCGGCCGAGAAGGCCACCCAGGCCGCCGCCGCCAAGCTCTGACCTGTTCCGCGCTCCGCAATGACCATGCTTCCCCTCGCGCAAGTTTCCCCGCCTCCTGCGGCCGTCGCCTCCTGGCTGGAGGTGTTGTTCTACCTCGCGGGCGGGGTGACCATGGTGGTGGTGTGCTGGCATCACCTGTCCGGCCGGGGCGACGCCAAGCGCACGCCGCAGCCCTTCGAGGTCAAGGCCCACAAGCCCTGCGCCTCGGAGGACGACCTCAAGGAGGTCCACGGCCGCATCAAGCGCGAGCGGGCAGAGTTGGAGGAGAAAATCGCCGCGCTCACCGCTGCCGATGTGGCCCTGCGCGAGAAGCTCGACGCCGAGCTGGCCGGCGTGCGCCAGCAACTCGTGGACAACAACACCGCCAGCGAGAACCGCGTGGTCCACCTCCACGACCGCATGAACAGCCTACCGAACGAAATCATCGCCGTTCTGCGCAACACCAAGGGCCTGCTATGACGCCGCCGCTCATCATCCGCCGCACCATCCTGGCCGAGCTGGCCCGCAGCCGGCAGTTCGCCCTGCCGCGCGAGCAGCTCCTCACCCAGGTCAACGTCCGCCTGCGCCCGGCGCTCACCGAGGCCGACCTGGCCGAGCACCTGGGCTGGCTCAAGGACCACGACATGGTGGATTTTCTGCCCGACGACATGGATCCGAATAACGCCGCCGCGCACCGGTGGCTGATCCGCGAGGCCGGACTGGCCGCGCTCAAGCAATGATCATGCACGGACCATGCAACACACTTTCCGCGCGGCCGGGCGGCCGTGCGGAGCTTGGGGTCATCAGTGCCGGCACGCCGAAGGGGTTCGGCGTGCCGGCCACTCTTTCCGACCGGACATGAAAAAGCCGCGTTCCAACTCCAAGCTCGACCAGCTCCCGCCGAACCAGCGCGAGATGCTGATCCGCTGGCTCACGGAGGAGAACGTCTCCTACGACGACGCCAAGAAGCGGCTCAAGGAGGACTTCAACGTCAGCACGAGCCTCGGCGCGCTGTCGCGGTTCTACGCGACGAAGTGCTTCCTCATGCGGGCCGGCGAAGCGCGGGCGTTTGCCGAGTTGGTGACGCAGCAGGCCAAGGAGGGCGGCGGCGACTTCGACGAGGCCACGCTCGCCCTGGTCAAGCAACGGGCCTTTGAGCGCGCGGTCGCCAAGGACGGCGACATTGACGAGCTGGCCACGCTGGCCGGCATCATCGGCGAGAGCGCCAAGTTGGACATCAAGCGTCGCGCCCTCGACCAGACCGACCGCCGCATCGCGCTCCTGGAGCGCGCGGAAAAAGAGCGCGACGCCGCCAAGGCCACGACCGAGAACCCAACCCTCACCGACGCCGAGAAGATGGCCCGCTACCGGGAAATCTTCGGCATGACGCCATGAGCGACCGGCGCAAAAAGCTCCCCACGCCGGCCGACCTGCTGCTGCCCTACCAGCGCGCCTGGGTGAACGATGCCGCGCGCTTCAAGGCCGGCATCTGGTCGCGCCAGACCGGCAAGGATTTTTCCTCGGCCGAGGAGATTGTGGCCGACTGCCAGCTCCGGCCCAAGACCACCTGGCTGATCGCCGCGCCGTCCGAGCGCCAGAGCATCGAGTCGCTCGCCAAATGCGCCGAGTGGGCCGAGGCGCTCAAGTTTGCGGCCGTGGACGCCGAGCTGGAACGGTTCGCCGGGCCGCAGTCGTTGCTCAAGGCGTCGAGCATCAGCTTCCCCAACGGGGCGCGCATCGTCGCGGTGCCGGGCCGGCCCGACACGGTGCGCGGCTTCTCGGCCAACGTGCTGCTGACGGAGTTTGCCTTCTTCGAGGACGACGAGGCCACCTGGCGCGCGATCCTGCCGTCCATCACCAACCCGCTGCGCGGCGGGGAAAAGAAGATGCGCGTGATCTCGACGCCCAACGGCAAGAGCGGGCGTTTCTTCAAGATCGTGGACGAGAACCTGCTCAATCCACGCGAGGGCCGGAAGATGAGCTGGGCGGTCCACCGCGTCACGATCCATGACGCCATCGCCGCCGGCCTGCCGCTGGACATTGAGCAAATCCGCGAGGGCATGGACGACCCGGAGGGTTTTTCGCAGGAATATGAGTGCCAGTTTCTGGACAGCAGCAACGTGCTGCTGCCTTACGACATCATCGCTCTGGCCGAGAGCGCCGATGCGGTGGAGTTTGCCGACCCCGCCCTGTGGGACGGTCGCGGCGGCAACCCGGTGTTCCTCGGCATCGACTTTGGCCGGACCAACGATCCGACCGTCTGCTGGGCGCTGGAGCTGGTCGGCGACGTGCTGTGGACGCGCGAGGTGCTCGTGCTCAAGGGTGTCTCGACCCCGGACCAGGAGGCGATCCTGGCCAACCGCATCCGGCGGGCGAGCCGGGTGGCGTTCGACTACACGGGGCCGGGCATCGGCCTCGGCGACCACCTGGTCAAGCCGGCGGCCGGGTTTGGGCGCTGGGACCCGGAGAAGCATGAGTTCGGCAAGATCGAGCTCTGCACTTTCACGACCAAGTTCAAGCGGGACATCTTCCCCAAGCTGCGGCGGGCGTTCGAGTCGCCCACCAAGCTGCGGGTGCCGATCTCGACCGCCGTCCGCGAGGACCTGCACGCGATGCAGCAGATCGTCCGCAACGGGGAATACAACTACGCCGCCCCGCGCACGTCCGAGGGCCACAGCGACCGCTGCACCGCGCTCGCCCTGGCCACCCATGCCGCCGGGAAGACCGGCAGCGGCTGCTTCACCGCCGCCGATCTCGCCGCCGTCCGGCTCGGCCAGCCGGCCGGAGCGATGTTTTCCCGCCCAACCCTGACCCTCCAATGACCCCGTTTCTTTCGCTTTTAAGCCATTTTGGCTATCTCCACCCGCAAAAGCGGCCCGACCGGGCGATTCTTTGCCTTGCAAGGCCCTTGCAAGGCATCGGCGCGGACAGCCAGAAGACCCGTATTGAAAATATTCAGGGGGTGTGCCCATGAGCGCGCCCATCCTCGCCCGTGTCGCCCGCGCCGGCCAGCTGGCCCGCCAGGCCGTTCGCGCCCTGCTGCCGGCCGGCGATGTCGCCTCCGCGCCGGCCACCGCCTTTGATTTTCAGACGGGCGGCTTCTTCGCGCACCGGCGGATGTCGCCGTCAGAGGTGCGGAGCATCCTGGAGCAGGCCGCCTACGGGAGCCTGAACTACCAGTGGGACATGTTCGCCCTCATGGAGGACACCTGGCCGCGCCTCGCCAAAAACCTTGCCGAGCTGCGCCGGGCCGCCTCGCGCGCGACCTACGCCGTCTCGCCCTACGCCGAGCGCGGGGCGAAGCCCACCCAGAGCGCCATGGACCGCTCGGCCGCGGTGGACCAGGCGCTGCGCCAGTGGTGGCCGCGCCCCGGCACGATGGAGCTGGGGTTTGAGGACACGCTGTTCCACGCCCTGGACGCCTACGGCAAAGGCATCTCGGCGCTGGAGGTGCATTGGAACCAGACGCCGGGGGGCGTCCTGCCGCGCTGCTCCCATGTGCTCGCTCGCCAACGCTACGGCTGGAACGCCGACGGCACCGAGCTGGGTCTCCTTGAGACCGCGACTGGCTGGCAGCCTTTCCCGCCTGACCACTTCCTGGTGGGCATCTGGCAGGCTCGCACGGGCGCTCCGGGCGCGACGGCCGTCCTCCGCGCGCTCGCCCCGTATTGGGTGGGCATCACGTTTGGCTGGGAGTGGCTGCTCTCCAACGCGCAGATTTTCGGCGTCCCGTTCCGCTGGGCCACGTTTGACAAGAACCAGCCCAACCTCGGCGCGCAGCTCCGCGACATGCTGGCCGCGATGGGCGCGAGCGGCTACGGGGCGTTTCCCGACGGCACGAAGCTGGAGTTCAAGGAGGCGTCGCAGAACGCCCACGGCAACCCGCAGGTGATGATCCAGGAGATGGCCGACAAGGCGTGCGACCTCCTCATCCTCGGCCAGGAGCTCTCGGGCGGCGCGCACGCGGGCGGCCTGGGCTCGGGCGCGAGCAAGCTCCAGGGCGGCGTGCGCGCCGACCGGCTGGAGGCGGCGACGCAATGGTGCTCCGACCTGCTCAACTACCAGCTCGTGCCCGCCGTGCTCCGGGCCAACTTCGGCGACCTCACCGAGCCGCCGACCATCGCGGGCGACGTGGACGACGAGGCCGACGAGCTGAAGATGGCACAGCGCGACCAGATTTTCCTCGCGGCCGGGGTCGAGCTGCCGCGTGCCTGGTTCTACGACCGCCATGGCATTCCGCAGCCGGTGGACGGCGAGCCCACGTTGACCGGCCGACCTGGCACGCCCGCGCCGGGCGATGCGCCTCCCGGCGGCGGTGCGCCGGGTGAAGCTCCGGCCGGCGGGGAGCCGGCAGTGCAGGCCAAGGCGGCCTTCGCCGATCCTGACCACGAGTCCAATGTGCTCGCCTTCACCGCTCGCGCGGCAGCGCAGCTCGGGGCCGTCGATAAAAAGGCCCTCGGGCCGATCCTCAACCGCCTGGCGAAGATCGAAGCCATCGCCGACCCAGCCGAGCAGCTCGCGGCGCTCAAGCAGTTCCACAGCGACCTGCCGACGCTCGCCGCCGGCCTGCTCTCGCACACGCCGGCCGCCGCAGCGGTCCTCGCCAATGTCATCGGGCCTTCGGTCGTGAGCGGTTTTGCCACGGCCACCGCCGAGAAAACCAAAAACGCACCATGAAAACCTCCCCGCTCCTCGCCCGCCTCATGCCCGTCGCGCTCGCCGATGTCACGGCCGCACCCGCCGAGATCATGGTCTTTCCCGCCGGCACGCACACGATCAACGCGTCGCAGGCCGGGAAGCCCATCACCAAATCCGTGAAGGTCGGACCTGACACGGCCGCCGCGCTCCAGGCCGCGCTCACGGCGCACCTGGCGGCCGGCCCGCAGAAGCCCTACTTCGACTTTGACCACGACGACACCAAGGCCAGCGCCTGGCCCGCCGCCTACCGCTGGGAGCCGGGCGCGGCCGACAAGCCGGCCGGCGTTTATGCGAAGGTGGACTGGAGCGCCTCGGGCGCGGCGGCCGTGCTCGGCAAGGACTACCGCTCCTTCTCGCCGGCCTTCCATGTGGACGACGCCGTGCCCGCACGGGTCATCGGTGCGCCGCTCAACCAGGGCGGCCTCGTCAACGCCCCTGCTTTCCGCGCCCAGGCCCCGCTGTGGGCCAAGGAACAATCTTCGGCGGCCACGCCGCCCAACCACAACCCAACCACCACGACCATGACCGACGAAGAGAAAAAGGCCGCCGAAGCGGCCGCCGCCAATGCCGCGTTGCAGACCGAACTGCAAACGCTCAAAGCCAGGGAGACCGCGCAGCAGCAGGAACTGCTGACGCTCAAAGCCAAGGAGACCGAACGCCGCAAGGCCGACGCCTCCGCCAAGGTGGCCGCCGCCGTCGCGCGCGGCGCGCTCCCGCCCAAGGACGAGACCATCCAGGCCAAGTGGCGCGGGCTTATCGAGGCTGACCCCTCGCACGCCGAGCTGCTCGCCGCGTTGCCCGACGGCACGATCACGCAGGTGGTCACGTCCACCGGCGGCCACATCCAGGCCAAGGAGGGCCTCAACAACGTGCTCAAGGGCTACAAGGCCGCGCGCACGCCCAAGGAGCGCGCCGCGATCTATGCCAAGGAGATCGAGCCGCTCTTCAAGCCCGGCTTCGCCCTCGGCCCGATCCTGGCGGCCAACGCCCTGGGCGAGCTGGCGGGCGACCTCGTCACCCAGCGCTCCCTCGCGCTGCTCAAGCTCACGTTCCCGGTGTTGAAAAACATCAGCACGAACTTCACCGAGGAGAACGCCGCCTACGGGCAGACGATCAAGACGCGCCTGCGCGCCATCCCGGCGGTCACGGCCTATGACCCGGTCAACGGCTACGCCGCCTCCGACGTCACCGACACCGATGTGCCGGTCGTGATCAACAACCACAATGCCGTGCAAATCAAATACACGGCGAACGATCTCGCGAGCACCGCGCGCGATCTATTCGGCGAGCAGGTCGAGGGCTGCCACTATTCGCTCGGCAAGAGCCTGGTGGACGCGCTCTACGCGCTCATCACCGTGGGCAACTACGCCAACGGCACCGTGCAGGCCTCGGCCGGCTTCGGCCGGCCCACGCTCATCACAGTGGCCGAGGCCCTGTTCGGGCGGTCCGTCGCGGCCGCCCGTCGCACCTGCCTGCTCAACCCGACCTACTTCGGGCAGCTCTCCCAGGACGCCTCGCTCGTCAGCCTCGCGGCCTTCCAAAAGCCCGAGATGCTGACCGACTACATGCTGCCGCCCGTCGCCGGGTTTGATGTGCAGCAGGCGGTCAACCTGCCGGGCACCGGCAACCTGGGCGGCGCGGCCTTCACGCCCGATGCCATGGCGATGGCCGTGCGCGTGCCGAACGATTACACGACCGTGCTCCCCGGCGCGAGCAACGGCAACGTGTCCGTCGTCACCAACCCCGACACCGGGTTCACGGTGCAGCTCGTCCAATACGTCGACCACAACCACGGCACCGCCAACTGGCGCATCGCCTTCATGTTCGGCGTGGCGGTCGGCAACGCGGCCAGCCTCCAGCGCATCACGTCGGCCTGAGCGCGCGTGGATTCTTCCAGCCCTGCGCGCCTGCGGCGCAGGGCTGTTTAGAACCCGCCGCGAATTCACCTCCAGCCCTCTCCCTCCATGCCCGCCTGGCAAACCCTCACCACCGCCGACCTGCTCAACGCCGGCCACAAGGACATTGTGGAGGCGGCGTCGCGCCGGGCCACCGCGCTGGGCCAGCCCGATCCGGTGCCGGCGCTCATCACGGCCGTCGTCAACGAGGTGCGTTCGTGCATCGGCTTCCGCAACGCCAACCAGGTGGACAGCACAGCCGGCACCATCGCGCCCAACCTCGCCAACCTCTGTGTTCTCAAGATCGTGCGCTCGCTGAAAAAGCGCCTCCAGATCAAGCTCACCGACGATGAGGGGATCGACGAAAAGACCTACCAGACGCGCCTCAACCAGTTGAAGGAGGGCGAATGGCCGGTGGACGCTCCGGTTACGCCGGTCGCGCCCACCACGCAGGACGGACCGCCGACCGGCTACTTTGGCTCAGCGCACAAACTATGGGGGACCGACTGACCATGAGCACCGCCGTCGATGATTCCTCTGTCCAATACAAGGCCGGTGGCGTCAGGGTGCGTCTTATCTGGCAGGCGCAGAAGCTCCTGGATAGCTGTGGTCTTAAGTTCTTGGAACCTAGCGAGGCGGTAACCAACCAACCCGGAATAAAGGGCGAGCGGTATCCCGACGAATACCGCCAAAACGATTGGGACAATAACGGCGTTCGTCCAATCAACATCCTGAAATGTGGCAACGGGGATGGTCATAATCGCGATGGCATGGCGTTCAGCTGGCTACACAGCAAGTTTCAAACCCAGCGGGAGGACGCAACATGAGTGACTCGTTCACCAAGCCAATGCCGTTTCACGAGGCGCTCGACGCGGCCGATGTGAAATCCTTGCTGCCCACCACGGGAGACAGCGCCGCTCTGCGGCAGCTCGCGCCGGACATTAAGCGCCGCGCATGGATGTCGGCCACAGTGTCGAACCTCAAATTCCTGGCCGGCATCCGGGACGGCACTGGTGAACTGCTCAAGGGGCAGAGCGACCAGGCCACGGTGCGGCTCGGCCTGAAAAACATCCTGCGGGATATGGGTTATGTGCCCGATCCCGACCATGCAGGGGGTTTGCAAGACCTCGGCAGCGACCGGAGGCTCAACCTCATCATCGAGACCAACGCGCAGACCGCGCAGGGCTTCGGCTGGTTTGCCCAGGGCAACCAGGAGGACGTGCTCGACCAATGGCCGGCGCAGGAGCTTTACCGCGCGCTGGTGCCCAAGGGCGGCGTGCCGGCCGAACGCGACTGGGCGGAACGGTGGGAGGCGGCCGGCGGGGAATTCATCGGCGACCGCATGGTCGCGCTGAAGACTGACCCGGTGTGGGAAAAGCTGGGCAGCTCGGCGCTGTTCCCAGACGGCCTCGACAACCCGTGGCCGCCATTTGCCTTCAACTCGGGCATGGACGTGCGCGACGTGGACCGCGCCGAGGCCGAGCAGCTCGGGCTGCTGGAGCCGAGCACGACGCTGTTTCCGCGCAAAGTGGATTTCAACGCCGACCTCGCCGGCACACCCGAATTGCGCCAGGAATGGCTGCGCGAGGCCATCACGGACAGCGGACTCGGGAAATTCGTGCATGGCGTGCTCCAATTCCTTGACGACGGAGGTGCCTCGTGAGCGGGCCGGGGATTCATGTCAACATCACGGACGGCGCGGTCCCTGAGATCGTCCGGCTGCGCGTTGCGGCCGAGCCGGCGCGGTTGCTGCCGGTCGCCGGGCGCGCGGCGGCCATCGTCGTGCGCGATCACCTGGTTGCGTTGGATGAGGAGCGGCATGTGGACGGCGGCCGTCACTTCTACTTCCAGGGCTCGCGGAGCGTGCATTCCGATGTCGTCGGCACCAAGGCCATCGTGTCGGTCAACCAGATCGGGATCGCGCAGCGCTATTTCGGCGGTCCCATCGTCGCCGGGGCGAACGGCTCGGGGAAACAATGGCTCACCATCCCGGCACGCGAGGAAGCCTATGGCCACCGGGCGGGCGAGTTCAGCGACCTGCATTTTGTGTTTTTCCGCGAGGGTCTCGCCGCGTTGGTCCAAAACGAGCAGTCGAGCCTCGGCGGCCGGCGCGGTTCACATAAGGGCGAGACGCTCGGCGGCGGGGTGTTCTTCTGGCTCGTGCGCGAGGTCAACCAGGAGCCCGATCCCACGGTGTTGCCGAAGGCCGAGGAGATCACGGGCGCGGCGGTCGCGGCCATCGGCGACGTGCTCATGCGCGACGCCGGCCGGGGAGGTGCCAATTGAACGCCGACCTCCAGGACTGCGGCGACTCCTCGCTGTTCCTTCCATTGCAACAGGCCGTCACGCGCCTGCTCGCCGCGTCGCCCTGGCTCGCGGGCACGGAGATCATGGAGGAGCGGCCGGGCACGGTGCTGACGGAAATCCTGCGCGCCAGCGAGGGCCTGAAGCGGTGCGTCGTCGTCTTTCCGCCGGTCGTCAAAAAATACAACAACAACATCGGCGGCGCGGAGCTGTTCATCGAGGACCTCGAAATCCGCATCGAGGCGAGCGAGCACCCGCGTCTCAACGAGGGCGAACTGAACGTGTATGCCCTCAACGAGCGCATCCCGCTGGTCCTCCTGAGCACGCAGGTGCAGGTGGCCGGAGCGACCGTCAACCCGTTCTACGCCGACGCCAACCCGGTGCAGCCCGTGCGTCATCCCGAGCGCCGCATCTACCACCATGTCTTCCACACGTCCTGCGGCCTGAGCCTCAAGGGCACCTGATTTTCCACCACGAACCACGCACCACCACCATGAACATTCCCGCACCAACCTTTAACGAGAAGACCGCCGTCCACTGCACGCCCTACGCCTTCGAGGACGACAAGCATCCCCGCAACGGCCGCACGGTCGGCTACCAGCAACCCGGCGAGGAGTCCGGCACGACCGACCTCTTCGGCATCAATCGCGCCCATATTGCGACGGTCTCGGCCGACCAGGCCGCCGCGCTCTTCGTTTCGCCCGACCCCGCGAAGGATGCCGCCGCCCGGCAGCGCCTTTACCAGGCCATGACGCCGGCCGAACGCGACACCTACGACCAGGCCGAGGGCGCGAAGCGCCAGGCCGCCAAGGCCGCGCCGGCCGCCAAGACCGCCGGCTGAACCCACCCACGAACCAAGCACCACGAACCAAGCACGGCATTTCTAAAACATCATGATCAACCGCACTCTCCTCATCAAAGGCCCCGGCCAGGTCGCCTATGCGAGCGCCGCCTTTTTCTCCGATGGCGACATCACCGCGACGCTGGTGGAAAAATGGAGCGACATCATCACGAGCGGCTTCGGCCGCATCGGTCGCACGCTGATGGACCGCTACATCGAGGTTTCGTTTGTGCCCAGCATGTGGCTGGGCACAGCCATCCTCTTCCCTTATGCGACCTACCAGCCCGGCGACGTGCTCTACGGCTCGACCGACGCGCCGCTGGTCATCACGCCGCGCAACGGCCGGCCGATCACCATCGTCAACGCGCAGGTGACGGGCCTGCCGGGGCTGATGCTCGCGGCCGACAAGCCGACCTTCAAGGGGCCGGTGAAGTTCACGGGCCTGGTGGGCAACAGCGACGACCCGTCGCTCCTGGCGAGCTATTTCACCCAGGGAAGCGTGGGGACCAATGTCGCCCTCACCGGCATGGTCGCGGCCGACATCCTGCGCTCGCGCTACATCGGGACGTGGAACGGGACCTCGATCCGCACGGACAAGGGCTGGGACATTGATTTCAACCTCGCCGTGGAGGACGACCACCCGGACGGCGAGGTCACGGTCAATAAGCGGTTCAAGCAACTGGAGGCCAGCGCGAGCTGCGATCCGACCGCGATCACGGAGAGCGCCTACAACGGGCTGCTCAACAACGCGGTGGACGTCGGCGGCCAGCCGCCCGGCTACGCCCTAGCCGTCGCGGGCGTGGCGGCCAGCGGCGCACCGGCGGTGACGCTCAACAACGCCTTCATCGAGGACGGTGCGAGCTACCTCTATGCCCCGGACAAAAGCCGCACCGGCCGGCTCAAGTTCACCACGATCCGCACCATCACCAGCAACGTCCTGGCCAGCCTCTGGACCATCGGCAACAGCTGACCTTTCCCCGCCATGCTGCCAGCCATCCGCCGGGACCTTGAGATCGAACAGGGCGACACCCTGGTCATTCTCGCCACCGTGGCCGAGGACGCTTTTGGCGTCCCGGTCACGGATGCGACCGGCTGGCACCTCCTGGTCACGGTCAAGGCATTGTTGACCGATCCTGACAGCGCGGCGCTGCTGCATGCGGGCGAGGGCACGGAGGACATCACGGGCAACCAGGTGGCGCAGGTGCTCAACACCGAGACGCTCACTCCGGGCGCGCGGCTGGTCTATGACGCCAGGCTGATTGACCCGGCCGGCCGCGCGTTCACCTACCAACGCGGGAACCTGTTTGTGAACGCGGCCGTGACCGACACCCTGCCAGCGCAGGTCGATCCGTTTGAGGCCATCGAGGGAGTCACGCCGGTGTATGGCGCGGTGCGGATCATCACCACCGGGGGCAGTTATTGGTTCCAGATTCAGGACACTGTGACCGGTTGGGAGACCATCTGGTGGAACAACGGGGTCTTCGCCACGGGCGGCACCCCTGGCGCTGGCATCGGCTGCCGGATCAACGGGGGTTTTCTGGAGCTTCGCGACGCCGGCAGCCTTGGCGCGGCATACCGTGCCATCTGGTGGAACAACGGCGTGCTCGAAGCCGGGCCGCTGGACAATGCGGCGAACCCGGACGGCAACCCGCTCACGGCGGCCCGGCTCCAGACGGTGGCTGGCTCGATCTTCCTCCAGCTCGCCGACCAGGCGCACCCCGGAATGTTCCGCGCTCTGCTTCTCACCAACGGCGCACCCGTCGCCGGCCCGCTCGTTTCTTGACGACCCATGTCCACGCTGACCATCACCCAAGGCCCGCTGGTCCTCGCCAGCATGGGCGGACCGGCCGAGACGGTTGAAGGGCCGACGCTCGACGGCGTGCCTCTGGCCGACGTGGTGCAGCTCGCGCGGGCCACCCGCGTGACGGTCATTGACCGGGGCAACCGCGCCCGGACGCTCGCTTGGAAAGTGCGCCGCGCCGCCGCTGCATCGGCCGTGCAGGCCCTCCGCAACGGCATTGCGGAGGAGCTGGCGGTCGAGCTGGCGAGCGGCGGGATCGTCGCGGTCAACTACGGGATGCCGGGCGGCATCGTCCTGGGCTTCCTCGACGGCGCGCTCACGCACCAGGTCGCGCACTCGGGCCGGATGGCCCTGCATGACTACCACCTGAGCGGCGGCCAGCTCACGCTCGCGGACTACACGCTTCTCGCCGGCTGGCCGGCCGTCACACCGCCCGGTGCGAGCGCGCAGCTCTACCTTACCGGCGGCGACACCTGGCTCCAGCTCTACGACCTCGGCGCAACGGCCTGGCGCAGCGTCTGCCTCGTTGCCTCGGTCCTCACTTGCACCGCGCCCGGCGTGGCGACGGCCGTCCGCATCAATGGCGGCTATCTCCAGCTCTGGGACAACACGAGCGCTGGCTTTCGGCCGCTGTCGTGGAACGGCGCGGCCCTGACGGTCGGCGCGGTGGACGGCAGCGCCACCGATGGCAACCCGGCGACCGCCGCGCGCCTCTACACTGACGGGACGGGATGCTCGTTGCAGCTCCTGGACACGGCGACCGCCGGGCAATTCCGCAGCCTGATTCTCACTGCCGGCGTCCTCACCGCCGGCGCACCCGTGAACTGAAATTTTCCTTCCATGAAAAACCGACTCATCCACCTCGCCTTCCTGCTCGCCGCGCTCGCCTTTGCCCTCGCCATCGGCCTGCCGCTGCTTCACGCGCAAATCGAATTCCCGGCCGCCCAGACGGCGGCCGTCACGATTGAGACCACCGACACCCTTGGGTCGCTCATCACGACGAAAATTGCCACGACCGCGAGCAGCTCCGTCAACCTTTCGCAGGGCACCGTGACGCTCTCCGGGGCTTCGCTCTTCAACGCGATGGCCGTGACCGGCGGCGGCGGGAGCATTTCGCAGAGCGGCGGCATCCTCTACCTGAACATCACCGGAGGCGGCGGTGGTGGCGGTGGTGGCGGGGACTCCATCTCGCTGACGTTGAACAATGGGCTGACGGGGAACGTGAGCGGGGCCTCGACCTCCTCGACGCTGACGCTCGGCCTCGGCAACATCACCCCGAACTCGGACGTGGCCACCGTGAGCATGGGTGCGCCGATTGGAAATTTCCCCAAGCTCGGCAACCTCACGGGCAACGGGCTGGTGACGACCAGCTCGGGCAACGGCACGCTCGGAATCACCGCGCTGAGCAGCCTGTTGCAGGCGGCCAACAACCTCAGCGACCTGGGCAGCGCCGCGACGGCGCGCACCAACCTCGGCCTGGGATCGGCTGCGACCGCCAGTAGCGCCACCTTCCTCCAGGCGGCAAACAACCTCAATGACCTCGGGAGCCTCGGCGCGGCCCGCAGCAACCTGAACATCCAATATCCCTCCGGGTCGCACTTCCTGTTTTCGGCCACCACCAGCGGGGCCATTTCGGTCACGTCAAGTTTCGCCACCGCGCCGTATGCGGCGTTGACCGACCCGTATGGCTATTTTGGCAACGCCAACCTCGGAGCAACCGGCTCCTATTCCACCGCCTATGTTTGTCCGGTCAGCGGCCCGGTGCTGTTTGGTTCCCAAATCAACAACTCGGGCGGTGCATCCACCGGCTCGCGCATCATCGAGGCGCTGTTTGAGGAAGGTTCTCTGGTGGCGGTGACGTGGGACTGGCAGTTGGGGACCGGTGGCGTGGACACCCACATGGCGAGCTGCACGATCTGGAATGCCACCGCCGGCAAGCGGTATCAGATGGAGACCTTGAGCGGGACGGGAAGCTTCAGCGTCTACACCGGGTCGGTGTTCTACGCTCAGCAGGCCTCGCCCCTTTCCGCGCGGTTCACGGCGAAGAAAGTTTTCACCACGTTGGCCGCCGCCTACACCTCGTCGTGCGCCTTCACCTTCACCGGCACGTTCAGCGGGCAGACGGGCTTCTATCCTGACACCGGGGGTGTGAGTTACCCGATCATGGACATCCGCGACACGGCGGCGGCCATCCGCTACGCGCCAGCCAATTTCACGGCCACCGAGATTGCCAACATCATTGCGATGTATGGGCAGGGCCAGGTGGTCAGCATTGCCGGCAGCGCCGGGGCCGGCATCCCCGAGTGCATCAACCCAAACTCCACCTTTGGCGTGGTGGGCGATCATGCGCCCGACTCCACCCACATCCCCGACCTGGACGGGGTTTATGATTGGGTCGACATGATGTATTCGCATTTTCTCAAGACCGGGAGCGCCACGCAGTATGCCACCTATGCCACCTCCGTGTCGGCCGCGCTGGCGAGCAACACCATCGACCACCACCTGGTCTATATCAACCCGAGCGCGGAAGGGCCGCCGGGCTGGGGGTTCCAGGACAGTGAGGACATCCGGGGGCACGACCTTTACACCTCGGTCGAGCGATTCCGCGCCTACAAGCAGATTGCGGCGATGGTAGCGGCCAACAGCGGCGACCCGTCGAGTTGGAACAACGAGCTGCCCCTCATCACGAGCAATCTCGACACCTACCTTTTCAACTCCGGGTCCGGGTTGTTTTTGACCTGCGACACCACGACGCAAAGCAACAATGTGCCCAACATCCCCGGCTCGTGCTATGCCGTCTATCTCGGAGCCGCGAGCACGACGAGCAGCGCCGCCATCGTGGCCGCCTGCCACAACGGCTACACCGGCAACGCGGGCGACCTCGCCGGGAACGGGTTCGTCTATGGCGGCCAGGTGCGGCACATGCCGAGGGGGACCTATTTCACGACCTTCAGGAGCAGCGGCACCCCGGACCAATATCAGGACGGCGGCTATTGGATGTTCTTCGCCCCGTGGTATGCCTACTGCCTCGCCAAGAATGACGTGACGGAGGCTGAGGAGTTCCTCAACGAGGCGGCCAACTTCTCGCTGGCCAAACCCTCGGTTGGCGCGACCGAAAGCTACGGGCCGCAGGCCAACTCCTACCTCGGGGCCAACCAATACCTCGACAGCGCCTGCGCGCCGCTGGGCTACTACAACGGCATCCAGTTCTGACGCCATGCGCCTCGCCGGCATCCTTCTCGCGCTGATCCTGCCGGGCCTCGGGCTCGCGGCGGACCGCTGCACGCGCGGGATCAGCGCGGCTGGCGTGCTCTGGGTTTTGCTCGCGCTCGGTTGCGCCGCCGCGCAGCTCCTGCACCTCGCCTGCTGGCTCGTCGGATTGGGCCGCATCCACGCGGCCGTGGCCGCGCTCTGCTGGCTGACTCCCTTGATCTTCGGCGTGCGCTCCGCGCGCGCCCAAGGCCCTGCGTCCGGCCCTCGCCGTCTGCCGCAAGGCAAACGGCGTGCGCCGGCCAGCGCCTGACCCACCACGCTCATGGGCTCACCCAACCAACTGGACATCGAGATTGATGTCGGCGTAAAGGCCGAGGCGCTCCAGGGCCTGGAACTCGGCCTGCAACGCCAGATCGTCGTCGCCCGCGCGCTCGGCAAGGCTGGCACTGAGGAGCTGGCCAAGCTGGAGGCCAGCCTCGCCAGCGTGCGCGCGCAGATCGCCACCACGGGCGACACGAGCGAGGTGATGGGGCGGCAGGTCGACGACAGCTCCCAGGCGCTGGAGTCCTTCGGCCGCCGGGGCGGCGAGGGCCGCCGCGCGGCGATGGAGCTGGACATGGTGATGCGTGGGGGCACGGAGAGCATCTTCGGCATGGCCGGCGCGTGGCGCTCGCTGACGATGGCGATGGCCGAGAACCCGTTCACCGCGATCCTCGCGGTCGCGGTCGCCATCGTCCCCGCCGTCAAGTCCGTCTTTGAGAAAATCGCCGGGGCCTCGGAGGAAGCGAACAAGCGGATGTTTGAGGACATCAAAAAAACCGGCGAGGAGCACAAGAAACAGATGGAGGAGATGCACGCGGCGACCGACACCGCCTTCCACGCAATCGAGCTGGACGTGGACGCCGGGGCAGCCTCCTACAAGGGGCTGGCCGACGCCATTGAACTCGCCCGCCAGCGCACCGACACCCTCAACAAGGCGCAGCTCGCGCTGGAGCTGTCTCGCGTGGACCTGGCCGAGCAGAAGGCGCTCGCCGCGCCCGGAGCCGACACGGCCGAGGTGAAGCGCCAGGCCGACCGGCAACGCGCCGGCATCCGCTCCATCTTCGGGGGCGTCGAGATGAGCAATGAGGAGGGTGCGGCCCGGCTGGAGAAGGACGCCGCGCAGCGGGAGATCGAGCAGCAACAGGCGAACATTGACGAGGCCGCCCGCGCGGCGGCCGACGCCCGCTCCACGGCCCAGGAGAAGCGTGACGAGATGGAGGGTGCCCGCGCGCACGGGCAGATGCCGGACGAGGCCGGCGTCCGCGCGGCCGTGGACGCTGATGATGCCGCCAAGCGCGCGGAGAACGACGCCGAGAAGGTCAAGGCTGACGCCCAGAAGAAAATCGCCGAGGCGGAAAAACGCGCCGACGCCGCGCAGCTCCAGCTCGACACCTTGGCCATCAAACGGGAGACCGCGCACAACGAGAGCACCGCGCAGCTCCTCGGCTACTCGCGCGAGGACAAGAAAACCAGCGAAGAAAAGGCCGACGAGGCCGGCGGCGCTGCGATTGACGCCAAGATCGGCAAGCTCGCCCGCAAGCCCGAGGAGGCAGAGGCGGTCGCGCACGTCCGCGAACAGGCCGAAAAGGTGGCGGAGGGTGCGACGGCCGCCGGCCTCAAGGAACTCGGCGCGGCGCTGATGAAACTGGCCAACGCGGCCGTGGAGGCGAAGGACAAGGCCGCGCAGGAGATCGCCAAGCTGGCCTATGACGCCGACCAGGCGGCCGAACGCCTGCGCATCCTGGAGCAACAGTCGCGGAACCGGAGCTGACATGGCCACGATCTGGAAAATAAACGGGACGCCAATCTCGGCCTTCGGCGTCCAGAACCTGCGGCTCGCGTTCGAGAACATGGCACCGGACACCTGCACCTTCGACGACCCGGAGGCCGCGTTCGACGCCGATCCGCTCTTTGCCTTCGACACCTACATCATCGTGAGCTGGAATTCGGGGTCCGGCGACACGGTGGTCTTCCGGGGTCGGATCGCCGAGACGCCGCACTTTCTCGGGGCCAAAGCGGAAAGCATCAGCTACACGGCGCTCGGCGCATGGCAGGACCTCAAGCGCCGCGCCTTCCTCCAGAAGTTTGCGATCCCGGTGGACCCGACCAACCCGTCCTCGGCGCTCTCGTCCTTCCCGTCCGGGATCGTGGTTTTCAACCAGGCCGACGATGGCACGGTGTGCGCCCTCTCGGCCGCGTTGGCCTATGTGGTCAATTCCGCAATCACTGCCGGTGCCACCATCGCGCTGGGGACCATCACGGGATTTGGGTTTTTTGTCCCCTGGGATGAGGATGCCGACGTGTCGTGCGCCGACGCGCTCCTGCGCCTGCTGCACCTCACGCCCGACGCGGTTTGCTGGTGGGACTACACGACCACGGAGCCCACGCTGTATATCAGCCGCCGGGCTTACCTCGGCACGGTGGACGTGGAGGTTGCACCGCCCGGCGGCGGCGGCCTGGGCACGATCTACGCGCCGCTGGAGAGTGTCCAGATCAAGCCGCTCTACCACCTGAGGGCGAGCGGCGTGTGCGTGATCTACGTCAGGACGGACCGCACGGATGGCAAACCGTGGCTGCTCACGGCCAGTGATGTTTATCCGCCCGGCACGGTGCCGGCGCAGCTCGACTGCCTCACGCGCACGATCAAGCTGACGGGCGCGGTCACGAACAACACCTACCTGACCCAGCCCGTCGAGACCAACCCGATCCCGGTGGCCGCGCTGGGGGTGAACACGCTGGTGACGGCCGCGATTGACGCGCCGACGTTTGGGTCAATGTCCTCATTCTGGATCGCGCACCATCCGCACCTGCTCGATGCCGGCGTGACGATCCTCGGCTTCCGCAACACCTACCGCGCGCCGATCACGGGCGACACCGGCAATGCCGGTTCCTCCACGGCCTGCAATGGTGATTGCACCCGCGAGCTGACGGCCGGGGCCATCACGGACTGGATGGTGGACGACCTCGGGATCGAGTATGAAGACCAGAACGTCCATTGCGAAATCGCCTACTCGGTCGTGACCGATCCCAATACCGGGGCGACCGAGATCAAGACGGAGAAGCTGTCGTGCCAGATTCGCGCCACGACGGCCTCGACGCAGGTCTATTCCGAGCTGGAGGACACGAGCTACACCCCGCCCGAGTCTGCGCCGGCCGGACTGGCGGAGGCGATCTACGCCGGGGTCTCTCAACTCCACTACGATGGGACGATTGACCTGGTCGGCGCGCGGTTGTCGCCGCCGCTGACGGTGATGATGGGCGACGTGCTCAACCTGCTCAACAGCCGGGCGGAATGGGCGACGATGGTTGCTCTGGTGCAACGGGTCAGTCTCGACGTGGACCACGGCCGCACCAAGGTGAAAATCGGCTGGCCGCACCAGCTCATGCCGGCCGACCTGATGCAAATCTACCGGGCAAACCGTTTCCGGCGCGACGTGACCAGCGACGGCGCGAGGGCGACCGGGGTCAGCGGCGACAGCAGCGGGAACACGGCGCAGAGCCTCGCGCGCCGTGCGCCCGCCGGAGGCGGCCCGGCCGGGCATGTGCCGCCGACCGTGTTCACCGCCCAGGTCACGCTGGCCGCGCCTCCGGTGCTGGCCTCCACCGACCTGCAAAGCGCGCTCCGGGACAGCAGCAATCCTGATTGGGGCGTGATCTGGCCCATCGCCTCGGCGACGGCCGCCGACCGCGTGCCCAAGACCGGCGACAAGGTGAGGTTCTACCTCGCCGACCAGGACTGTTTCAAAGAGGGGACGGTCAGCTCGCAGGACATCCGGCCGGGCGGCGTGGACACGGTGTGGAACTTCCAATTCGCGGCGAACGGCAACAATTGGTATATGCACTGCGTGAAGGTCGGGCCGTTCACGCCGCCCTCCTCGTGAGCGCGCGCCAGCTCACCGACGCCGGTTTGGTCCACGTGTTTGACCGGGTCGTGGTCATCAGCCTGGCACGCCGGCCAGACCGCCTCGCAGCCTTCCAGGCGGCCCTGGCGGCGACCGGCTGGCCTTTCCTGCCGCCGGAGGTGTTCGCGGCCGTGGACGGCCACGATCCGGCGAACGCCGCCCCGGTTGACTGGACCTGCGGCCCCGGAGCGTGGGGTTGCAACCTGAGCCACCAAGCGGTGCTCCGGGCAGCCATAAACGACGGGATCGACCGCCTGCTCGTGCTGGAGGACGACGCCTGCTTCTGCCCTGGCTTTTCCGGCCGGGCGGCGCGGTTTCTGGCGGCCGTGCCTCCAGACTGGGACGGGCTGATGCTTGGCGGCCAGCACATGGCCGAGCCGCAGGAGCCGATTGACTACGAGCCCGACGCCGTGCGCCCGGCGAGCTGCTGCATCCGCCAGCACGGCTACGCCGTCCGGGGTGCCTACATGCGACTGCTGTGCGCCCGCTGGGCTGGCGGCGGCCCGTTTAACGGCCGCTCCCACTGCGACTGGATTATGGCCAAGGACCCCGCGCTCCAGGCCGCCCACCGGGTCTTTGCGCCCGGCCGCTTCCTGATCGGCCAGTCCGGCAGCCTATCGGACATCAACGGGGGCCGCCACGCCGGCACGTTCTATGACCAGGACGCCGATTGAGCGGCCCTGCACGCGCCCTGCACGGCCCTTGCAACCCGCCCGCGCCGCCCGTTCTTTGGCCTCGCCGGGCTGCCCCTGATTCTTAAAGGTTCTGGAATTCTTCTTAAAGCTGGCTGGAATTTACACCAAGGCTACGGAGGAAACAGTCGAAGGACACGTGGACAAGGATGAACACGGATGAGGAATCAACGCGAAGTCGCTAAGATGCAGAGGCGCGAAGCCCAATCTTCCCCTCTGCGCCTTTGCACCTCTGCGGCTTTGCGTTGATGGATTGCCCGGCGATTTGAAACAGGAGGCAGATCGGCGTGGTCCGTCCTCGGGGCGTCACCCCGCCTTCCGGCCCGGCATCGTCCGTCCGTCGCTCCGCGAGAAACAAATCCGCTCCACCGCCGCGTCAAAATCCGCCGCCCCGTGGAGCAGCTCGATTTCGAGCCGCAGATAAAACAACGGCAGCGGACACCCCGCCGTCCCGCCCACGCGCACCGCGTCCTTCTCCGTTGTGACCAGACACTCCGCCCCCCCGCGCAGCGCCAGGGCGAACAGCCCCGCGAGATCCTCCGCCGTGTAGCGGTAATGGTCGAGAAACCGCTCGCGCGCCACCAAGTCCGCGCCCAGGTCGCGCAGAAACTTTTCAAAGCTCTCCGGCGTCGCGATCCCGCTGAACGCCAGCACCCGCCGGCCCTTGAGGTGGGAGAGCGGCACCCGCCCGGCCCCATCCGGACCTCCGACCGCTGACGTCTGACCTCTGACCTCTGATTTCTGATCTCCCCCATCCGGCTCGCCGAAGCGCTGCAAATACCCCGGCCGATGCGCGCACTCGATCACATCGGCGCCCGGGTTGTGCCGGCGGATGAGCTCGTCGAGCTCCGCATCCGGCGTGCCGTCGGACTTGGTGAGAATGATGTGGCTGGCACGCCGCAGGTGCTTGACCGGCTCCCGCAGGATGCCGCGGGGCAGCAGCGCGCCGTTCCCGAACGGGTTGGTCTTGTCCACCAGCAGCAGGTTCAGGCGCCCCTTGAGCGGCAGATACTGGAAGCCGTCGTCGAGCACCAGCGTGTCGCAGCCAAATTTCCGAATGGCGTAGGCCCCGGCTTTCACCCGGTTCTTGTCCACGAGCACAACGACCCCCGGCAGGTTGCGGGCCAGCATGAACGGCTCGTCGCCGGCCAGCTCGGAGTCGAGGAGCACCCGCTGCCCGTCGCTGACCACCCGCGGCGGGGACTCGGCGGTGTGGGTGAGGCGGAACCATCCTTTTTTCCACAGCGGCACCGGCTTGCTCTTGTAGCCCCGCGAGAGGATCGCGACCTTGCGGCCGCGGTCGCGCAGCGCGCGGGCGAACTTTTCCACCACCGGGGTCTTGCCCGTGCCCCCGACTGTGAGGTTCCCCACCACCACCACGAGGCACCCCAGGGGCTGGTCGTGCAGGATCCGGCGCTGGTAGAGCCACAGCCGCGCCTGCGCCACCCCGCTGAACAGCCACGACAGCGCGTGCAAAAACGCCGCGTACACGGCGGACCACGCCCCCTCACTCCGCCCGTAGATGACATCAATGGTGTAGAGCTCGAAGGCGTTGAGCTTGGATTTCAGCCGGGACCACATGCGCGCAGCATGGACGGTGCGCCCATCCGCTGACAAGGGCGGAGCAAACGCGAAGCCGCGAAGCCGCAAGGACGCCAAGCTGAAGCAATACCTCCCCGCACAGGTTCGCCCTTCGCGCCTTGGCGCCTTGGCGTTAAGAAGGTCCCGGCCCGCGCCCGGGCGTTTAGTTGGTTGACGGTCCCGCCCGCGCGCCGCTTTGCTGGCCACCCCTCCCTTTCCATGAGCTACAAACTGTTCATCCCCGGCCCCGTGGCCGTCTCCGAAAAAACCCTGCGCGCCATGGCCCGGCCCATGATCGGCCACCGCAGCACCGACTTCGTCGCGCTCTACCAGTCCCTCCAGCCGGGCCTCCAGGCCCTCGCCGGCACCGCGGACCCCGTCTACCTCTCCACCAGCAGCGCCTGGGGCGTCATGGAGGGTTCCCTCCGCAATGTCGTCAGGCGGAAGGTGCTCAACTGCATGAACGGCGCCTTCTCGGATAAATGGTTCGACGTCTCCCTCCGCTGCGGCCTCGCCGCCACCGCCCTCAAGGCCGAGTGGGGCCAGCCCGTGGACCCCGCCGCCGTCCGCCGCGAGCTCGCCACCGGCGCCTACGACGCCATCACCCTCATCCACAACGAGACCTCCTGCGGGTGCATGAGCGACCTGCCCGCGCTCATGGCGGTCCTCCGCGAGTTTCCCGACGTCATCAGCATCGTGGACACCGTCAGCTCGTTCAGCGCCATGCCCATCCCCAAGGATGAGCTGGGCATCGACGTGCTCATCACCGGCTCGCAAAAGGCGCTCGCCCTGCCCCCCGGCCTCGCCCTGCTCTCGGTGTCCCCCCGCGCCTTGGAACGCGCGGCCGGCGGCGCGGGCCGCGGCTATTACTTCGACTTCGTCGAGTTCCAGAAGAATCACGAGAACGGCATGACCCCCAGCACGCCGACGATCTCCCTGATCTACGCGCTCCAGTCCAAACTGGAGGACATCGCGGCCGAGGGCATCGCGAACCGCCATGCCCGCCATGCCCGGTTGAACCAGACCGTGCGCGACTTCATTTTCGCCAAGGGCTTCAAGCTGTTCCCCAAGGAAGGGCACGGCTCCGTGACCTTGAACTGTTTTGCAAACACCCTGAACCTTGATCTGGCCGCCCTGAACAAAATCCTGAAAACCAAACACCACTTGGTGATCGACGGCGGCTACGGGAAGCTGAAGGGAAAAACCTTCCGCATCTCGAATATGGGCGACGAAACCGACGCCACCATCGCCGCGCTCCTCGCCTCGCTCGACAGCGCGCTGGCCGAGACGCCGAAGCTGGCAGGGTGAGGGCGGATCAAACGCCAAGCCGCGAAGACGCGGAGGCGCCAAGAGCAGAGGAAGCAACCTCAGTTTGGGCTCACCGCCGATTCACCAAAGGAAGATTATCGAGCCCAGACGGGGCTTGGCGTTCGCCATTGAACTCGCCAAACTAATACGTTTAACCACTTATGCACAGTGATTTACACTAATCCGATCCTCGGAATCAGTGTTTATCTGGGTCCATCAGTGGTTCAAATCCGACCGTTCGGAAGGGTTTTATCCTGGGTTTCGAAAATGGGGCTTGGTCACTCATAATCATTGTTTTGTATCCCTCGATGAATTGGCACTGAGTTTGGTCTTTGGCCCCTTGGCGTCCTGGCGTCTTGGCGTTTATTCAGATTCTCCGGTGTGCTTGGGCGGCCCTCAGCCCGGCGCGAGGGCCCGGTTGAGGGCGCTCACCACCGCCTTGATCGAGGCCAGCTCGATGTTGGTGTCGATGCCCGCTCCGTAAAGGGGGCGGCCGAGCGCAGTCTTGATCTGGATGTAGCTCACCGCCCGGGCCTCGGCCCCGCCACCGAGTGAATGCTCGGCATAGCTGAGCACGTCGAACTTGGGCAGCGCCGTTGTCCCCAGCGCGGCGACGAAGGCCGCAATCGGACCGTTGCCCGCCCCTGCGAGCGTCTGCGGCTGGCCGTCAATCGTCAGCTCCAGCTCGCATTGCACCGCACTGTCCCGCTCCGTCGTGCGGAAACGGGTGAGTGCGACCGGCGCGGTGCGGTCCAGATATTCCCGGCGGAAAAAGTCGTGGAGCTCCGCCGCCGTGAGCTCGGTGCCCTTCGTGTCGGCGAGGTCGTTGATCAGGCGGCCGATCTCCTTCTGCATGGCCTTGGGCAGCGCGAAGCCAAACTCGTTTTCCAGAATGTAGGCCACTCCGCCCTTCCCCGACTGGGAGTTGATCCGGATGATGGCCTTGTAGCTGCGGCCGATGTCGGCGGGATCGATCGGGATGTAGAGGACATCCCACGGGGCGCCGGGCGGCTGCACCGACCACGATTTTTTGATCGCGTCCTGGTGCGAGCCGCTGAACGCCGTGAAGACCAGCTCGCCGGCATAGGGCTGGCGCGGCGGCACTTCGAGGCGCGTGCAGCGTTCATAGACCTCGCGGATGTGGTTGATGTCGCCGAGATCCAGCCCGGGGTGGACCCCGTGGGTGTAAAGGTTGAGGGCCAGGGTGACCAGATCGAGGTTGCCCGTGCGCTCGCCGTTGCCGAACAGCGTGCCCTCGACCCGGTCGGCGCCGGCCAGCAGCGCCAGCTCCGTCGCCGCCACGCCCGTGCCCCGGTCGTTGTGGGTGTGGAGCGAGACGATGGTCGCCGCCCGCCGCGTCAGGTGGGTGCACATCCACTCGATCTGGTCGGCATGGATGTTGGGCGTCGCGTATTCCACCGTGGCGGGGAGGTTCAGGATGATGGGGTCCGTCGTGGTCGGCTGCCAGACGTCCGTGACCGCCTCGCAGATCTCCAGGGCAAAATCCAGCTCGGTGCTGGTGAAGCTCTCGGGCGAATACTCCAGGCGCACGCGCGTGCCCGCGGCCACCAGCGGGCGCATCTGCTCCTTCAGGTAGCCCACCGCGTGCGTGGCGATGCGCACGACCCCCGCACGGTCCAGGTTGAAGACATGCCGGCGTTGGGCGGGCGAGGTGGAGTTGTAGAGGTGGAATATGGCCGATTTCGCACCCCGGAGGGCTTCAAGCGAACGCGTGATCAGGTCCTCCCGGCACTGGCAGAGCACTTGGATGGCGACATCGTCAGGGATCCGGTTCTCGTCGATCAGCCGGCGGCAGAAATCGAACTCAATCTGCGAGGCGGAGGGAAAGCCGACCTCGATCTCCTTGAAGCCGATTTTTACCAGCAGGTCGAAGAACTCAAGCTTCTCCTCCACGCTCATGGGCTGGGCGAGAGCCTGGTTGCCATCGCGCAGGTCCACGCTGCACCAGACGGGGGCGCGGGTCAGCGTGCGGTCGGGCCACTGGCGGTGGGGCAGCGGGACGGGGGGAAAGGGGCGGTATTTGGTGACCGGGGGGGATTGCATGGCGAAACAAGGGCGGACGGGGAAGGGTGATCGCACGACCCGCGGGTCGCGGCGGTTCAAGGGCAACAACGGACGCACGCCCGGCCGCGGCACGGCCCGGGGGATCGTGCGTCTAGGTAAGTCGGGTCGCCTGGAAAATGTTTCGCATGAAAACGCCGCTTAGCGAACCTCTCCCACCGGCCGGAGTCAAGCCGGGTGATGGTGGGGTGGTGGGTCAGTTTGGCTATGACACCTCAACGGCGGGGCGGCTCTCCGAGCCGTCCGCGGACGCCACAGAGTGACGTCCCCACCCAAACAAGGCAAACTGACCCACTACCGCCGGCAGTCGGTGATTGACAGGCGCGGTTGCGGGAGGCCCAATTTGTAATGAATTCGAGCTGCACGACCCCCGCCGTTTCGAGTCGGAACAACCCTTATGCGATGCGAGTAACTTCATGGCTGGTCTGCGGCCTGTTGCTCGGACCGATATTGGCAAGTCCGCTCACGGCCCAGACCACCGCCCCAAGTTCCCCGACGACCGGAGCACCGCCAACCCCGCGACCGACGGGGTCCCAAACGCTGGATGCACCAACCGACAAAGATAAAATTCCGGTCGGTTACACTGCGGGAAAAAACGAGACCATCAGCCTGCCGAACCGTGTCACCTTGGATCTGATCTGGATTCCTTCCGGCCATTTTACCATGGGATCGGGCGACCTTTTGGCTGGGGACAGGGGTCCGCAGACTCAAGTAACTATCACCAAGGGGTTTTGGATAGGACGGACGCTGGTCACCCAGGCCCAATATCAGGCCGTCACGGGGGGCAATCCGAGCCGATTCAAGGGCGAAACCCTGCCGGCAGAACAAGTCTCGTGGGACGACGCGATGGCGTTCTGTCAGAAGTTGGCAAAAGTTGATCCCTTGGCCGTTCATTTGCCGCCGACCTATGGCTTCACGCTACCGACAGAGGCGCAGTGGGAATATGCGTGCCGGGCAGGGACTACCGGTGATGGACACGACGAGATGAACGCGCTCTCGTGGAATAGCCAGAACAGTGAAGGCACCACCCATCCGGTGGGCCTGAAGCAGGCCAATGCCTGGGGGCTTTACGATATGCACGGCAACGTGTGGGAATGGTGTTTTGACTGGTATGGGAAATATCCAGGCGGAGAGGAGAGCAATCCCACCGGGCCGGCCACGGGCACCGGTCGCGTTGATCGCGGGGGCAGTTGGTTCAGCGGTCCGGTCCATTGCAGCTCTACGCACCGGGGTTTTGATGCGCCGGGCGTTCGTTTCTCCAATGTCGGCTTCCGCCTCGCCCTCGCGCCTTCGCCCTAGAACAAAAGTCAGCCCATCCTTCCAGTCACTTCCCCGGTGATCGGAAAAGACCCCGGCCGTAACCCTGCGGGGGTGAAGTGCGTCTTGCTTGTCGTGTATGACGCGATTTCCATCGCTCAATGTCTTCTGACGACGAATCGTTCGACTTGGCCGCGTGCCTCGAACGGGTGCGCGCGCGCGACCAAATCGCCGCCCGCGAGTTGGTGGAGCATCTCCACCCACTCGTCAGCCGGATCGTCCGCACCCGCCTGCCGCGTCGGGTCGCCGAGGAAGACATTGCCCAGGATATCTTTCTGAAAATGTTCACCCGCCTCGAACAATACCAGGGCAATGTGCCCTTCACCCACTGGGTGTCGCGGATCGCGGTGACCACGTGCATCGACCATCTGCGCGCGCAGCAGCGCCGGCCCGAGTTCCGCTGGGCCGACCTGTCGGAGAACGAGGCCGACGTCCTGGACAATGTCCTGACCAACGAAAACGATGTCGACGCCGGCGAAGCGCTGGCCTCGCGCGAGCTGGTCGAGAAGCTGCTCTCCCAGATCAAGCCCGACGACCGGATGGTGCTCCAAATGCTCGATCTCGAGCAGAAATCGCTCGCGGAAATCAGCCAGCTCACCGGATGGAACACGACCCTCATCAAGGTCCGTGCCTTCCGCGCCCGCCGTAAGCTGCGCAAGCTGTTCGAGGAACTAAAGCGCAAGGAACGCCAATGAACTCCCCGTCCCGGGCCGAATTGGCCCAAACTGGCCGGAAAGCTGCTCTTTTCCCCCCGCACCCGGCCTGCGCGTGACGATATTTGCCAAACCCGCTGGAATGACTAACCAATTAACCACGATGAATCCGACCCACACCGCCTGGAACCGGCTCGCCACCTCTGCCCGCCTTGCACCTGCCGCGGCGGGATCCCCCGCGCCCTTCGGCTTCGCCACGCGTGTCGCCGCCCGGGCGTTTGAGCGCGGCCCGACCTCCCTTTACGCCCTCTTCTCCTGGCGGGCGCTCGGCATGGCCACGCTCATCGCCGCCGTCTGTGTCGCCGTCAATCTCAACTCCGTGCTCAAAGCCCGCGAAGATGGCCCGCTCACCGTCACCGACCCGGTCGCTGAGGTGCTGTCGCAAACCTGAGCCGGCCCAGGTTCCTCATGTCGCAAACGGGAAAAGTGCTGCTGGCCTTCACGGGCATCTTTGTCGCCGGCGCGGTGGCCGGCGGGATCGTGGCCCTGCGCCTCGGCGTGGACCGGGTCGCCGAGCAAACGCAGACCGCCGCACCCGCCCCGGTCACCAATAAAGCGGCTGTGACCGTGGACGCCTTTTCCCCGCAGATGTTGGAACGCTTCACCCGCCAACTAATCCTGTCCGCCGACCAACGCGACAAGATCAAGCCCATCATCACGCTGACGGGCCAGAAGCTTCAGAAATTGAGCGCGGAGAGCGCGACCACCACCAATGCGCTGCTGGAGGACATGGACAAGCAGGTCGAGGCGTTGCTTGATCCCGGCCAGCGCAAGAAACTCGCCGACTTTGAAAAGCAACGGCAGGAAAATTTCAATAAACGCAAAAACGGTCCGCCCTCCAACTTCGGCAGCCGCCGCGGCGGCGGCCCGGGTGGCGACAATCATCCAGGCGGCAGCACCGGCACCAACTCGGAGCCGACCCGGACGTTCCGGCGCGGCGGCCCGAGTGACGATAAACCGTCCCCGTCCCCGATGCCTGCGCCCGCCGACCAGCCGCCCGTGGCGTAGCCGGGATCATCCCAGAATCACAAGGTTTGAAGGGTGAAACCATGAAGCCAGGAAAAGGGGGATACCCCGGATGCTTGATCGGTTCCTGGTTTCCTGGTTTCCCCTTAATATTCCAGGTCCGCGCTCTGTGCGCTCTGGGTCAAGCTGCCGGGGGTTTTAGAACTATGCCGGCACTTGCACCGCCCGCCGGGTAATACCAACGCCTGTTGTGATTTGGACTTTTGGCGTCGTTCGAAGGTAGGGCGCGACCGCCTTGTCGCGCCGCAGCCTTGCTTGCCGCGCCAAAGCCATGCGACGGCGGGGCGAAGGCGGATGGGCGCGCCGTCCGTAAGTCAAGCTGTTGGGACCGTTGCCCGAAAGTCTAAAACTTACGAGACATTGGTATAATGGATCACTTTGCCTTGTTTGGGTAGGGACGTCACTCCGTGGCGTCCGCGGACGGCTCGGAGAGCCGCCCCTACCGTTGAGGGGGCATAGCCAAACTGAGCCACTACCGCCCGCCGGCGGGAATTGACTTTCGCTCAGGTTGTTTTCCTTTGTCCCGGTGCGACCAACCATGAAATCCTCCCCCTCCCCGCTGGCGGGCTCCAGGAGCCCGACCCGGCCGGCCTCCCACCTCAAGGTGCGCCTGGTGGCTCTCTTTTTTTTCGCCACCACGATCTCCGCGGGTTACTTCGCTTGGACTGAGTCGCTGACGATCACGGACCTCAAGACCCAGCTCGCCAAGAAAACGGCGGTCGCCACGACGCGGGTGGCACGCCCGGCCGGGCCCCCGGCCCCGTCGGTCCCGGAAGACCAGCCGGCCGGCCCGGCGGCGCTCGTCTCGTTGATGAATAACCCCCAGGTGCAGCAGTTTGTTGACGCCCGCATCGGCCAAATGGTGGACAACAGTTACGCCGATCTGTTTCAACAGCTGAACCTCAGCCCGGCCGACGCCGACAGCCTGCGGAGCCTGCTGGTCCAACGGGCCACCGCCTGGCGCGACGTCATGAGCGCTGCCGCCACCCAGGGATTGGATCCGGCCACCGACCGCGACCAGTTCCGCCAGATGATGACGGATTCCCAGGGTCAGGTGGACAACAGCATCCACTCGCTGCTGGGTGACACGAATTTCCAGACCTACCAAACCTACAATGCCGGGGTGCAGCAAAACCTGCGGGGCGCTTTCGGCGGGGCCGGCGGTTTGGGTGGTGGCTTCGGCGGCGCGGCCGGGGCGGGAAACTGAGGCCCTGCCCCAGAGTTTAAGTCTGACCCGAGGTCACAAAAAACCCGCGCCGGGTTGGGCGCGGGTTGAAAGGGAATCAGGCCGTGATCGACCCGGCCCCGCGAATCACTTCGCGGCGCCAGAGTTGACCCAGTCGGTGATCAGCTTGATGTCGGCGGCCGAGGGGGCGGGTTTGCCCTTCGGGGGCATGATCTGCTTGTCATCGGGAGCCAGGGCAATGCGATGGATGATCTCGCTGTCGGCGGCCTTGCCGGGGACGAAGCCGGGCTTGTTGCTTCGGCCGCCCTTGAGGGCATTTTCGTAGGTGTCGAGGGTCAGCTTCGACTTGCTCATGCTGCCGGCGGCCTTGCCCTGGGCCTTGGCGTAATCATCGCCGCCATGGCAAACGTAGCAGTTCTTTTCCAGGATCGGTTTGATGTCGGCGGTGAAGGTCAGCTTTTTGGCATCGGCCGCAGCGGGAGCGGGAGCAGCGGGGGTGTCGGCCGCCCGCAGGCCAGCGGTCAGGGAGAGCGCGGCACAGGCAACCGCGATGAGATGAAGGGAGGAGTTGGTGGGTTTCATAGGGTGGACGTGAAGTGTGGAATGGAATCGCACGACCTTAAGACGGCAACAAAAAACTTTGGTTACGCCCGTTCGGGCGCCGGGCGCAGGATCTGCTTCTATCCCCCCCTGCCCGGGGCCGGCGAAATCGCTTGCCCCGCCCCGCCCGCCTCCTAACCTCGCCCGCCTCCGACCCACCATGATCGTCACCACCGCGCAGCTCTTCAAACACGCCTATGGCAAATATGCCATCGGCGCCTACAACATCAACAACGCCGAGCAGACCATGGGCCTCTTCAAGGGCGCCATCGCGTCTCAGGCGCCGTTCATCATCCAGATTTCCAAGGGGGCGCGCAAATACACCGACAAGCGCATGCTCGAGGCCATCATCCGCGCCGCCAGCGTGATCTTCCCCGAGGCGATCTTCGCCGTCCACCTCGACCATGGGGACGAGGAGACCTGCTATGAGTGCATCAACTCCGGCTTTTTCAGTTCCGTGATGATCGACGCCTCGCACGACCCGTTTGACGAGAACGTCGCCATCACCAAGCGCGTCGTCACCGCCGCCCACGCCAAGGGCATCTCGGTCGAGGCCGAGCTCGGCATGCTCGGCGGCGTGGAGGAGGATATCAAGGTCGAGGAAGGCAACGCGTGTCTGACCGACCCGGTGGAGGCGGCGGATTTCGTCAAAAAAACCGGGTGCGATTCGCTGGCCTGCGCCATCGGCACGAGCCACGGCGCGTTCAAGTTCAAGGGGAAGCAGTCGCTCCACTTCGACGTGCTCGACAAGATCAAGGCCATCCTGCCCGGCTTCCCGCTCGTGATGCACGGCAGCTCCTCGGTGCCGCAGGACGAGGTCGCCCGCATAAACGCCGCCGGCGGCAAGATCGCCGGCTCGATGGGCGTGGACGTGAACGAATACCTGCCCGCCGCCACCCGCGGCGTGACCAAGGTCAACATCGACACCGACGGCCGCCTCGTCTGGACCCGCGTGCACCGCGAGTATTTCCGCGACCATCCCGGCGAGTTCGATTTCCGCCCCCCGGGCAAGATCTTCATCGAGGAATACGCGAAATTCATCGCCAGCCGCAACGTGCTGCTCGGCAGCGCCGGCCAGCTGTCGGATCTGCGCGCCAGCCTGGGGAAGTGAGCCGGGGGCACGGATTAAGCGCCAAGGGGCAAGGACCGCAAGGCCTGCACGGACGCTTCGCGTCTTGGCGCCTTCGCGTTAAAAAACGCCTATCGCCGCGGCGGCACCGTCATGATATTGCCCGCGCGCATCGCGGCGGACTGCGCGGCGATTTTCTGGTGCAGGGGGTTTTCGAGGATGACCAGCGTATAGGAAAAGGCCCGCGCGTTCACCAAGTCGGGATGGGTGTGGACGAGCTTGGGCACATGACTGCGGCAGATGGGCCGCACCGCGACCACGCGCCAGCCCTCGCGCACCCGGCGGCGGTATTCGTCCTCCTGTTCACCATCAATCACCGCGCAATCATTGAGGCCGTTGGTGGCGATGAACCCCAGCCGACCCGGGCCGGCCAGCTCATCGCGATAGCGCGTGTTGAAGGCAACCATGGGAAGGCGCGCCGGTCGGTCAGACCGCGCTCTCGCCCCGCTCCTCGGTGCGGATGCGGATGACGTCCTCCAACGGGAGCACGAATACCTTGCCGTCGCCGATCTTGCCCGTCTTGGCCGCGCCCACGATGGCCGCGACCGCCTTGGCCGCGACCTCATCGGCCACCGCCAGCTCGAGCTTCACCTTGGGCAGAAAGTCCACCGTGTATTCGCTGCCGCGGTACACCTCGGTGTGGCCCTTCTGGCGGCCGAAGCCCTTGACCTCGGTGACGGTCATCCCCTCGATGCCGGCGGCGGTGAGCGCCTCCTTCACTTCGTCGAGTTTGAACGGCTTGATGATGGCGATGATGAGTTTCATGGGAAAAGTGGGTGGTTGAGGGTTGAGTTCGGGCTGACCGTGGCCGGAGCCGATGGGCGATACCGCCTCACCCTACCCGCTTCCCCTGTGGAAACAACCACAGAAACGTCGCGGGCCGGTTGGGGAGGAATCAGACCGGGTTCAGATGGCGGAGTCACCCCGCTCATCGGTCCGGATGCGGACCGCGTCGTCCAGCGAGACCACAAAGACCTTGCCGTCGCCAATCTTGCCCGTCTTGGCCGCCTTGACGATGGTGTCGACCGTCTTGCCCACCACCTCGCCCGCCACCACAATCTCCAGCTTCACCTTGGGCAGGAAATCCACCGTGTATTCGCTGCCACGGTAGATTTCAGTGTGCCCCTTCTGGCGGCCGAAGCCTTTGACCTCGGTGACGGTCATCCCCTCAATGCCAATCTCGGAGAGGGCCTCCTTCACTTCTTCGAGTTTGAACGGCTTGATGATGGCGATGATGAGTTTCATGCGGGTTGGGCAGGAGTTGTGGATGGGGGTGGAGGATGAACCGGGCGCGGACCAGCCACCTCGGGCAACCCCGGATCGGGATTGCGCGGGACCGCCGCGCCTGTGATGGGCAGGACCAGGCTCAGGCTAGCAAGGGCTGTGCCAAGGAACGGAACGTGAACGGTGGTTTCGGACCGGGCCGCCCAACCTACTCCGGCATCACCGTCTGAATGTGCAGCTCCTTGAGCTGCCGCGCGGTGACGGGCGTGGGGCTTTGCGCCATGAGATCCTGCCCCTTTTGCGTCTTGGGAAACGCAATCACATCGCGGATGCTCGTCGTACCGCACAGCAGCGCCACCATCCGGTCGAGTCCGAACGCGATGCCGCCGTGGGGCGGCGCACCGTAGGTGAACGCCTTCAGCATGTAGCCGAACCGGCTCTCCACCATGTCAGCCGGGATTTTCAGCACGTCTTCGAACACTTTTTTCTGCAACGCCGGCTGGTGGATGCGGATGGAGCCGCCGCCGAGTTCCATGCCGTTGAGCACCACGTCATAATGCTGGCCGCGCACCCGCTTCGGGTCCGTGTCGAGCAGGGCCGCGTCCTCGGCCACCGGCGCGGTGAACGGATGGTGCGTCGCAACATAGCGGTTCTCCGCCTCGTCGTGGCTCATCAGCGGGAAATCCACGACCCACAGGAAGCGCCAGTCCTCGTGCCGGATGGTGAGCTTGCCGCGTTTTTGGAGCAGGGCCGCCGCCTCCAGCCGGATGCGGCCGAGAATCGCGCAGGCCTTCTCCCATGGCGCGGCGGCGAAGAACACCATGTCGCCCTCGACCAGGCCCAGCCGGGCGGTGAGCGCGGCCTTCTCGGCCTCGGAGAAAAACTTGACGATCGGCGATTTCCACTCGCCTCCCTCGACCTTGATGAAGGCCAGACCCTTTGCCCCAAGCGACTTGGCGATATCCTCCAGGTTCTTCAGCTCCCCCTGGGTGAGATCGGCCAGACCCTTCGCGTTGAGCGCCTTGATGACCCCGCCGGCGGCCACGGTCGCCGCGAACACCTTGAAGGCGGAGGGGCGGAACGTCTCCGTGAAATCCTCCAGCTCCAGCCCGAAGCGCAGGTCGGGCTTGTCCACCCCAAACCGGTTCATGGCCTCGGCAAAGGGCAGCCGCAGAAACGGGGTGATGATGTCCGTGCCCAGGACATCCTTCCAGAGCTTCTTCAGCATGCCCTCAAACAGCGCGTAAATGTCCTCGCGGGTGACGAACGATGCCTCGACGTCCACCTGGGTGAATTCCATCTGGCGGTCGGAGCGCAGGTCCTCGTCGCGGAAACAGCGCGCGATCTGGAAATATTTCTCCACCCCTGCAACCATCAGGATCTGCTTGAACTGCTGGGGCGACTGGGAGAGGGCGTAAAACTGGCCGGGATGGATGCGCGACGGCACCAGATACTCGCGGGCCCCCTCCGGCGTGCTCTTGAACAGGGCGGGGGTCTCGACCTCGATGAAGCCCGCCGCATCGAAGTAGTCGCGGATCGACTTTGAGGCGCGGTGGCGCACCACGAGGTTTTTCCTCATCTTGGGGCGACGGAGGTCGAGGTAGCGGTAGGTCAGACGCAGATCCTCGTTGACCTTGTCGCCCCCGGCGTCGTCGAGCGGGAACGGCGGCGTTTCGGCCAGGTTGTGGATTTCGAGCGCGGTCGCCTCGATCTCGACCCCCCCGGTGGGCAGCGCGGGGTTTTCCGTGCCGGCGGGCCGCCGCACCACCGTGCCGGAAATGCCGATGACCGACTCGGGCTTGAGCTGCTGCAACTGGCCCGCGAGGGTCGCGTGGTCATGCGGCTCCAGCTTGATCTGCGTGACCCCCTCGCGGTCGCGCAGGTCCACGAAGATGATGCCCCCTTGGTCGCGGATGGTGTCCACCCAGCCGGCGAGCGACACGGTCGCGCCGAGATCGGCGGGGGAGAGCTGGGCGCAGTGATGGGTACGGTGCATGGAAAGGGAAAACCCCCAGCAGAGCACCGATCCGCGGCCGGCGGCAAATGCATAATTCGGCGGGTCCGGCCGGGCGGCAAATCCCCGGTTGACTCACCCGGTCCCCGCCGCATAATCTCACGGTGCTGCGGTTGCCCACCCCCACCCACCCGACACTGGCCTTCCCGGCATCCCTCTGACATGACCCGTTTCGCCCCTTTTCCCGCCCGCCACGCCGCCCCTGCCCCCGCCGCACTCTGGCGGACCGTGATCGCAGCCGCCGGCCTCGTGGTCGGAGCCAGCCCGATCGTGGCGGCCCAGCCCACCCCGGCCCAGGCGGCGGCCGATTTTCACAAAAACATCGAGCCGATGTTGAAACAGTATTGCTCCGACTGCCACTTTGACGGCGAGCACAAGGGGCAGGTCGCGTTCGACCACCTCGGCTCCGACCAGGAAATCCTGGCCAACACCAAGCTTTGGACCGCGGCGCTCAAGAATGTCCGCGTCGGCCTCATGCCCGCCGCCGGGCCCAAACCCACGGCCGCCGAGATCGACCGTCTGGCCGGCTGGGTCAAATACGATGCCCTGGGCCTCGACCCGGCCAACCCCGACCCCGGCCGCGTGACCGTGCACCGCCTCAACCGGGTCGAATACACCAACACCATCAAGGACCTGATGGGGATTGATTTCAGCGCGGAGGCGGCGTTTCCGCCCGACGACTCGGGCCGCGGCTTCGACAATAACGGGGATGTGCTCAGCATCTCGCCCCTCCTCCTCGAGAAATACCTGCAAGCTGCGGACACGATCGTGAAGCAGGCGGTTCCCACCGTGGCCAAAGTGATCCAGGTAAACACAGCCGCCGGCAAGGATTTCAAGCTCACCACGGGCAAGGGCGACGGCCACCTGCTCAGCGCGCTTACCGCCGCGACCACGGCGCACACCTTTACGATCGACCGCGCCGAAACCTACCGGCTCGTGATCGATCTGGCGGGCGTCGGCACCTTTGATTTTTCCCCGGGCCATTGCCGGGTGATCGGACGCCTCGATGGCAAGGAGCTTTTTCAGGAGGAGGTGGTCTGGCATGAACGGCAGCCAATCCATTATGAGTTTACGCAGGCCTGGACTGCCGGCCAACATGAGTTGACCTTTGAAGTGAAGCCGCTGGCCCTGATCGAGACCCCCAAACCGCTGGCGGCGGATCCGAACGATCCGGCCCTCGCGGCCAAGGCACCGGCCCCCGCACCCGACGCCGCCCCCGTCGTGGCCGCCGTGACTCCTGCCGCCACGCCGGCCACCACGCCGGCCGCCGCGGGCGACCCGGTGAAGCCGGGGCCGCGGCGCGGGGCCGGGCCGCCCCGGACCGTGAGCCTCAACATCCGCATCGACACCGTGCGCATCGAGGGTCCGCTCGACCCGCAATTCTGGGTCGCGCCGGCCAACTACACCCGTTTTTTCCCGAAACCCGCCGCCCCCACCGCCCCGGCCGCTCGCGCGGCCTACGCGCAGGAGGTGCTGCGGGCGTTTGCGACTCGCGCTTTCCGCCGTCCGGTGGAGGACGCGAAGGTGACGCAGCTGGCGGACATCGCGCGCGCCAGCTATGAGCAGCCGGGCAAATCCTTCGAGGAAGGCATCGCCCACGCGATGCTCTTTGTCCTCGCATCACCGCGCTTCCTCTTTCGGGTGGAGCAGCCCGCCCCGGCCCGGGCGGGCGATCCCTATGCCCTGGTGGATGAGTATTCCCTGGCCTCGCGCCTCTCGTATTTCCTGTGGTCGTCCATGCCCGACCCGGAGTTGTTTGACCTCGCGGCGCGCGGCGGGCTGCGGCAACAGCTGCCGGCCCAGATTGACCGCCTGCTGAAGGACGCCCGTTCCCAGGGTCTGGTGAAGAATTTCGTCGGCCAATGGCTGCAGGCGCGCGACATCGAGACCGTGCCGATCAACGCCCGGGAGGTCCTCGGCATTCTGGGCGGTCAGGTCAATGTGGCGGCCGCGACGGATTTCAACGGCCCCATCCGCAAGGCCATGCACCGCGAGACCGAGCTGTATTTCGACCACGTGATGCGCGAGGACCGCAGCGTGCTGGAATTTCTGGACAGCGACTACACCTACCTGAATGCGCTGCTGGCCAAACATTACAACCTCCCGGAGGTGACGGGCGACGAGCTGCGCCTGGTCAAACTGCCGCCCGACAGCCCCCGCGGCGGCCTCCTCACCCAGGGCACCGTCCTGGCGGTGACGTCCAATCCCACGCGCACCTCGCCGGTCAAGCGGGGCCTGTTCATCCTCGACAATTTCCTCGGCGCCCCGCCGCCCCCGCCGCCGCCCAGCATCCCGGCGCTGGAGGACGCGAAGGCGAAGTTTGCCGACCATGACCCGACCCTGCGCGAGATGCTGGAGGCCCACCGGGCCGACGCGCTTTGCGCCTCCTGCCACTCACGGATGGATCCGCTCGGGCTGGCGCTGGAGAATTTCAACGCCATGGGCAACTGGCGGGAGCAGGACGCCAAACAGCCGATCAACTCGGCCGGCCAGCTGATCACCGGCGAGAAATTCAAGAATGTGCAGGAGCTCAAGCATATCCTCGCCCATGACCGCCAGCTCGACTTCTACCGCTGTCTCACCGAGAAGTTCCTCACCTATGCGCTCGGCCGCGGGCTGGAGGCCTACGACACGGAGACCGTGGACCAGATTGTGAACCAGCTCGTCCAGCAGAACGGGCGGTTTTCCGTGCTGCTGAGCGGGGTGATCAACTCCGCCCCCTTCCAAAAACAGCGCCTGGGAAACGACGGCCCCGATCCCGCGCTCAAGACCGCCTCGGTGCCGTGAGGCAACCAGACGTCAGATTTACGATTTCAGAATTCAGCGATCAGTAAACAACCTATCGAGTCGCAGCCTCTCCCTTGTAATTTTTGCCGAACAATTCATCGTTAAACCCATGAAAATGCCTCTCAACCCTGCCGCCGCCACCCAACGCCACCAGTCGCTCAGCCGGCGCCATTTTCTGCGCGGGGTCGGGGCCTGCGTGGCCCTGCCGTTCTTCGAGGGCGCGGTCCCCTCGCTGGCGCGGGCGGCCAACGCGGCCGGCGCCCCCTTGGGCGCGACCGCCACCGGCGCCCCCGTGCGCATGGCGTTCATCACCCTGCCCAACGGGATGCACCAGGCCAACTGGTTCCCGGTGGCCGACGCGCCCGGCTTTACTCTCGGCAAAACCATGGAATCGCTGGTGCCACTGAAAAACAGCGTCCAGGTGGTCGGCGAGCTCAACCATGAAAACGCCACCGCCGGCAACGACGGCGGCGGCGACCATGCCCGCGCCAATGCCACCATTCTCACCGGCGCGCGCGCCCGCAAAACCGACAGCCTCGACATCCATGTCGGCATCTCCATCGACCAGGCTGTCGCGCAGCGGGTCGGCCATTTGACGCGGTTTTCCTCCCTTGAGCTGTCCTGCGAAACCGAGCGGCGTTCCGGCGCGTGTGACACCGGGTATGCCTGCGCCTACCAGTACAATGTCTCATGGCAATCCGCCACGACCCCGATGGCCTATGAGTCCAACCCCCGCCTGGTGTTCGAGCGCCTGTTTGGCACCGGAGCGCCGGCCGAACGGCAGCAGAACTTCGCCAAGCTGCAAGGGGCGCAAAAGTCGGTCCTCGATGTGGTTATGCAGGACACCCGCACCTTGGAAAACCAGTTGGGTCGCCGCGACCAGCAGAAGCTCGACGAGTATCTCACCAGCGTGCGCGATGTCGAAAAACGCCTCCAGCACATGGAGAGCTTCGGCGCGCTGCCTGATCCCAAGGTGGAGACGCCGGCGGGCGTGCCGGCGGACTACGGCGACCACATGAACCTCATGTTCGACCTTCTCACCCTCGCGTTCCAAACCGACTCGACCCGCATCGCCACCCTGATCCTGGCGGCCGACGGCACCAACCGCGCTTTCCCCCAGATCGGCATTCCCGAAGGCCACCACTACTGCTCGCACCACCGGGGCCAGAAGGAGCTCATGGACAAGGTCGCCGTCATCGACCAGTATTACATGCAGCACTTCGCGCGCTTCCTCGGCAAACTGGACCAGCTGCAGGACGGGGATGGCCATTCCATCCTGCACAACTCGATGATCATGTATGGATGTGGCAACGCCGACGGCAACCGGCACACCCACGAAAATCTGCCCATCCTGCTCGCGGGCGCCGGCGGCGGCGCGCTCACCCCGGGCCGCTACCTGAAGGCGGGAGGCAAGCCGGCCACCAACCTCTTCCTCAGCATGGCCGACCGCATGGGCGCGACCGATCTCGAACGGCTCGGCGACTCCACCGGCCGGCTGGCCGGGGTGTGACGTGGCGCGGAGTTCAGTATTCCTCGCTCATCTGCCGGTCGCCGTGTTCGCGAAGTCGTGGGCGTCCACCGGGCCCGGATTCCGTCTTGCGCCCCGGTTTCATCTTCGGTTGATATTCCGCCCATGAGCACCCCCCCGCTCCACCGGCTCGCGGCCGCGTGGCTTGCACTGGCCACCGCCACCGCCCTCTCCGGCCAGACTTCACCGGCGGGGTTTCCCGATGTCCATCCTGACCGCACCGTCACCTTCCGCCTAGCGGCCCCCCAGGCCACGGCGGTCACCCTGACCACCGACTGGCTCACCGCTCCGCTCAAGATGGAAAAGGCGGCCGATGGGGTCTGGAGCGTCACCGTCGGCCCGCTGGAACCCACCACCTACATCTACTCCTTCACGGTCGACGGCGTGGTGATGGCCGACCCGGTCAACCCCCGCATGAAGCTCCGCGCCCGCACCTCCGCCAGCCTCGTGGACGTGCCCGCCTCCTCCGCCACGCCGTGGGAGATCCGCGACGTGCCGCATGGCGCAGTCGAAATCAACTGGCAGAAGTCCACCGTGCTCAACGGCGAACCCCGCCAGATCCTGGTCTACACGCCGCCCGGCTATGGGCAGGACAGCACCCGTCGTTACCCCGTCCTCTACCTGCTGCACGGCACCAATGACACGGCGGCGGGCTGGACCACCGTCGGCAACGCCAACTTCATTCTCGACAACCTGATTGCGGAAAAAAAAGCCGTGCCCATGATCATCGTCATGCCGTTCGGCCACGCCGCCCCCTACGGTGTCCGCGGGGGCGGGGGCGGCAACAACACCACGCTGTTCGAAAGCTATCTGTTCAAGGACGTGATCCCGCTCATCGAGGCCAAATATCGTCTCGCCCCCGGCCGCGGGCAGCGTGCCATCGCGGGTCTCTCCATGGGGGCCGAGCAGTCGCTCTACCTGTTTTTCCACCATCTCGACACCTTCAGCGCCATGGGCGCGTTTTGCCCGTCCGGCTTCCCTGCGATTGAGACCGGCTTCCCCGCGTTGCTGGCCGATCCCAAGGGCACGAACGCCCAGATCGCCCTGCTCTGGCTCGGCTGCGGCCGGCAGGATCCGCAGCATTTCCCCGGGACGGAGCGGCTCGCCAATTTCCTGACCGCCCATCAAATCGACCACATCTGGCACCCGACCGATGGCGTCCACAACTTCGCCCTCTGGCGCCAGTACCTGGTCGAATTTGCGCCCCTGCTGTTTCAGCAGGCCACCGGCGCGGCCGTGCCGTAGTCGGGCCGGGCCCGTTGCGAGTGGCCCCGTCCACCTCCCCGCCTCCCCCATCATGATGAAAATCTGGGCCCCCCTCGGATGGTTCTGGGTCTTGGCCGCCGGTCGGCTGAGCGGGGCGGAACTGCCGCCCCTCCACCTCACCTGCGAGGACCGGACCGGACCGCTCGGGGTGGATGAGGTCGCCCCGCCGTTGGGCTGGCAGTTGCCGTCCACTGCACGCGGCGCCCTCCAGTCCGCCTGGCAGGTGCTGGTGGCCTCGTCGCCCGCCGCGCTGGCCGGCGGCACGGGGGATCTGTGGGATAGCGGCCGGGTGGCCGGAGACCAGAGCTTTGGCGTGCCCTATGCCGGTCGCCCCCTGACCTCGGGCCAGCAGGTTTTCTGGCAGGTGCGCGGGTGGGACGCGGCCGGCCGGCCTTCGGCGTGGAGCGAGCCCGCCTCGTGGACCATGGGCGTCATGGCGGAAGCCGACTGGCACGCACAATGGATCGGCGCCCCGGCCGACGCCAACCTGCCGCTGCCGATGCTGCGGCGTGCATTCGACGTGCGGGCCGGCCTGAAACGCGCGACGGTGAACGTCTGCGGCCTCGGTCAGTATGAGCTGTCGTGCAACGGTCGCAAGGTCGGCGACGCCCTGCTCACCCCGGGTTGGACCAAATACGACCGCACGTGCCTCTACGACACCTACGAGGTCACCGCGCTGCTCCGGCCGGGTGCGAACGCGGCGGGTCTCCTGCTCGGCAATGGCATGTATAATGAAAGTGCCGCAGCCACCGACGGCCGCTACAAGAAGTTCACCGGCTCCTTTGGCGCGCTTAAGGCCATCGCCCAGATCCGGCTGGAATACGCCGACGGCCGCGTCGAGTTCGTCGGCACCGACCCGTCGTGGCGCGTCACCGCCGGCCCGCTCACGTTTTCCGGCGCCTATGGCGGCGAGGACTACGACGCCCGGCTCACGCCCGCCGGCTGGGACGCACCGGGCTTTGATGACTCCGCCTGGCTTGCGGCCGCAGTCGTCCCCGGGCCTGGCGGGGTGTTGCGCGGCCTGTCCGCCGCCGCGCCGCCGGTGGGCGCGCATGAGGTCTTTGCGCCGGTGAAGATCACCCCCCTGCGCCCCGGCGTGCTGGTCTATGATTTCGGCCAGAATGCCGCGCAGATGCCGCGCCTGCGGGTGCATGGGCCGGCGGGCTCGTCCGTGCGCCTCACCCCGTCCGAACTGCTCCACGCCAACGGCACGATCGACCCGTCCTCCTCCCGCAACGGCACCACCTACTGGCAATACACCCTGGACGGCCAGGGCACGACGGCGGCGCCCGAGACCTGGTTCCCCCGGTTTTTCTACAACGGCTGCCGGTACCTCCAGGTCGAACTGCGCCCGGCCGCGCCGGAGGGCCCGCCACCCGTGGTGGACGGCCTGGAGGGTGTCGCGGTCTACACCAACTCGAGGCCGGTCGGCGAGTTCGCGTGCTCCAACGCGCTCTTCAACCGCATCCACACCCTCATCCTCTGGGCCCAGCGCAGCAATCTGGTGAGCATCCTCACCGACTGCCCCCACCGCGAAAAGCTCGGCTGGCTCGAGCAGGACTACCTCAACGGCCCCTCGCTCCGTTATGGCTTCGACCTCGGACCGCTCACGGAGAAAATCCTCCACGACATCACCGACAGCCAGCTGCCCAGTGGTCTGGTGCCGACGACGGCGCCAGAATACACCGTCTTCACCGACCGGGGCACGCCGCCCGGCGGCCGCGGGGTCTTCGGCGACACCCCGGAATGGGGTAGCGCCCTCGTGCAGTGCGCCTGGCAGCAGTACCTCTGGACGGGCGACCCCGCGGTGCTCGCCCGGTCTTATGCGCCGATGCAGCGGTATGTCGCCTACCTCGGCACCCGCCGCACCGACGCCGGCCTCATCAATTACGGCCTCGGTGACTGGTATGATCTCGGCCCCGCCCGACCCGGCAAGGCCCAGCTGACCCCCGTCGCGCTCACCGCCACCGCGACTTATTTCGCCGACCTCACCGTCATGGAAAAGGCGGCCCGGCTGCTCGGCCACCCGGACGACGCGGCGGGGTTTGCGCAGCTCGCGGACGCGACCCGGGACCGCTTCAACCGCGCGTTTTTCCATGCGGACACCGGCACCTACGCCACCGGTAGCCAGACCGCCAACGCCATGCCGCTCGTCTTCGGCCTCGTCGACCCGGCCGCCGCCCCCCGGGTGGTGGCCGCCCTCGCCGCCGACGTGCAGGGCCACGGCAATGCGCTCACCGCCGGTGACATCGGCTACACCTACCTCCTCCGCGCGCTCGCCGCCGGCGGCCGTTCCGACGTGATCTACGCCATGAACAACCAGTCGGACAAACCCGGCTACGGCTACCAGCTCGCGCACGGTGCGACGGCCCTCACCGAGGCCTGGGATGCCGCCCCCGGCTCCTCGCAGAACCACTTCATGCTCGGGCACATCATGGAGTGGTTTTACCGGGACCTCGCCGGCATCGGCCCGGACCCCGCCGGCCCCGGTTTCAAAAAAATCCTCATCCAACCCACGGTGGTCGGCGACCTCACCTGGGTGAAGGCCGGCTACGACTCCGTGCGCGGGAAAATTGTGAGCGACTGGCAGCGCGATGGCCAAAAATTCACCCTCCACCTCATCCTCCCCTCCAACACGACCGCGACCGTCTTTGTCCCCACGGCCGACCCGGCCAACGTCCGGGAAGGCGGCCGGCCCGCCGCGTCCGGCGAAGGGGTGCGGTTTCTCCGCGCCGAAAGCCACACGGCGGTTTTCGCCGTCGCCTCCGGCGACTACGTTTTCACCGCCACCCTCCCGTAAGGCCGGCCACTCCTGCGAAAGCCTGGCCTGGCGGGTGGCCGGGGTCGCTGTCCCGGGGTTCGCGTCCGGCCCGGACCGGATCAGCGAACGGCTCCAACCGGCCGGTGCCGGGTGGGATGAACTCCCGTCCCTACCCCATCGCCGTGAGCCGCGTGGCGGCGGCCTCCCAGGCCGTCGTGGCGGTGGCGAGCTGGTTCACGATCACCGACAGCTCCCGGTTGAGATGCTGGGCCTTGCCGGGTTGCGCATAGGTCTCGGGCGCCTCCAGCGCGGCGGTCAGCTCGGCCTGCTTGGCCTCCAACTCCGCGACCTGCTGCTCCAGCTTGCCCACCTCGGCCCGGAGTTTCTTGGCCTCGGCGGGATTGGCCGCCTTTGGGGTTTGGGCCTTGGCCCCCTCCGTTTTGGGATTGGCCGCCGCGGCCTGCACCGGCCGGGCGGTCGTGAAGCCGGCGGTGAGCGCCGCGCGTTCGTTGGTCGCCCGTGATTTCTCCAGGTAATAGTCGTAGTCGCCCGAGTAGGGCGTGAGGCGACCGCTGTGGACGTGCAGCACGGTCTGAGCGAGCGCGCGGATGAAATAGACGTCGTGGCTGATGAAGATGAACGTCCCCTCGTAGCTCTTCAGCGCGCCCACCAGCGCGTCGATCGAGGCGATGTCGAGGTGGGTCGTCGGCTCGTCCATCAGGAGCAGGTTGGGCGGCTTCACCAGCAGGCGGGCGAGCGCCAGGCGCGATTTCTCGCCGCCCGAGAGCACGGTGACCTTCTTGAAGACATCGTCCTTGCGGAAGAGGAACGCGCCCAGGATGGCCCGCGCCTGCTGCTCGGTGAGCTGGTTCTCGTTGGTCCGCAGCTCCATCACGTTTTCAAAGACCGTCGCCTCCGCGTGGAGGTTGTCCAGGCGGTTCTGGGCGAAGTAGCCGGTGACCACGTTGCTGCCGAATTCCATCTTGCCGCCGCGGATCGGCACCGCGCCGCCGAGGATTTTCAGCAGCGTGGATTTGCCCGCCCCGTTGGGCCCGACCAGCACGATGCGCTGGCCGCGCTCCGCCTCGAAATTGAGGTCGCGGTAGACCACATGGTCGCCGTAGGACTGCGAGACATGCTCCAGGTTGACGACGCGCAGCCCCGAGCGCGGCGGCTGGGGGAACCGGAAGTTGATCCGCTTGAGCTCCTCCGCCGGCTCCTCGACGGCGACATCCTTGAGCCGCTCGATCTGCTTCTCCTTCGATTTGGCGCGCGAGGCCATCGAGGCCTTGGCGCCGAAGCGGTCCACGAATTTCTGGAGATGGGCGATCTCGCGCTGCTGGTTCTTGAAGCGCGACGCCTGCTGCTCCTTGCGGGCCTCCTTCTCCGCGAGGTAGTCGTCGTAGTTGCCGGTGTAGCGGTTGAGGGTGCCGCCGCGCAGCTCGAGGATGCCGTTGCAGAGGGCGTTCAGGAAGGCGCGGTCATGGGAGATGACGACGAGCCCGCCGGGATAGCGCGTAAGATAATCCTGAAACCACAGCAACGCCTCCAGGTCGAGGTGGTTGGTCGGCTCGTCGAGCAGCAGCAGGGCCGGCTCGGCGACGAGCAGCCGCGCGAGGTGGGCGCGCATCACCCAGCCGCCGGAGAAGGTCTTGGCCGGGAGGTCGGCGTCGCCCTCGCGGAAACCGAGCCCGGCGAGGATTTTTTTCGCGCGCGGCTCAAGCGTCCAGTCAATGTCGTGGTCGTCGTCGTTCTCGGGCTCGAGCTTTTTGCCGCTCGTGGCGATCTGCAGGACGGTCTCCTCGCCGGCGGGGGCGCTCTCCTGCGGGAGGAAGCCGAAGTCCGCGCCCCGCTCCCACTCGATGGTGCCGTCATCGGGTGCCTCCTCGCCGAGGATGAGGTTGAAGAGGGTGGTCTTGCCCGCGCCATTGGGGCCGACGAGGCCGAAACGGTCGGTGCGCGCGACGAACAGCGACACCTCGGCGAAGAGCTCGCGGGTGCCGTAGGACTTGGAAACGTCGGCGATGGTCAGCATGGGAACCGGTCAGTAGAGCATCCGCCGGGCCGGTGGTCAATCTTTGGAATCAGGGGAGGGGGGCGCAATTTCCCCCGGTGGCGGCTTTGCTTCCTCGCGTCTTTGCGCTAATCTCTTCTTTTTCTGTTTTTATGCCCAACGCCCTTGCCGCCGAAAAATCCCCCTACCTGCTCCAGCACGCCGCCAATCCCGTCGCCTGGCTGCCGTGGGGCGAGGCGGCTTTTGCCCGGGCGCGGGCGGAGCAGAAGCCGATCTTCCTGAGCATCGGCTACTCGACCTGCCACTGGTGCCACGTCATGGCGCATGAATCGTTTGAGCACCCGGGAATCGCCGCGCTGCTCAACGCGAATTTCATTCCCATCAAGGTGGACCGGGAGGAGCGGCCTGATGTGGACCGCGTTTATATGACTTACGTGCAGGCTCTCACCGGGCATGGCGGCTGGCCGCTCAGCGCGTGGCTCACCCCGGACCTGAAGCCGTTTTTTGGCGGCACCTACTACCCGCCCGAGGACCGGCCGGGCCGGCCCGGCCTGCCCTCGCTGCTCCGCAAGATCGCCCAGGGCTGGGATCAGGAACGGGAGAAGCTCGTGGCCGAGGCCGACCGGGTGCTCGCCATGTTGCGCGGGAATGACGCCGGGGAGGAGGCGGCGCCCGTCCCCGCCGCTTCGGGTGCGGGCCTGTTCGAGGCGGCCTCGGCCGCTTTTGAGCTCTGCTTCCAGCAGCTTTACGAAAACTTCGATCCGGCCCGGGGCGACTTTGCCGGTGCGCCGAAATTTCCGCGCCCGTCCAATCTCAACTTCCTCTTCCGCGTCGCCACCCTCCAGGGCGTTGAGTCCGACCTCGGCCGCGAGGCGCTGCGGATGGCCACCGCCACGCTGACCGCCATGGCGCGCGGGGGCATCCACGACCACGTGGGCGGCGGCTTTCACCGCTACGCCGTGGACGAGGATTGGTTTGTGCCGCACTTCGAGAAAATGCTCTACGATCAGGCGCAGATCGCGGTGAACTACCTCGACGCGCGCCTCGCGACCGGCGATGGGCGCTTTGGCTGGCTCGCCCGCGGGATTTTCGACTATGTGCTGCGCGATCTCGCGCACCCGGAGGGCGGGTTCTATTCGGCGGAGGATGCGGACAGTGCCACACCGGAGGCGTCGCCCAGTGACCAGAAGCCGGGCCACGCCGAAGGGGCGTTCTATGTGTGGACGCGCGCGGAGCTCGAGGCCGCGCTCGGCCGCGAAATGGATGCAACTGGAGCTGCGGCGACCCTGCCGCCGTCAACGTCCCAAGCCGCCTTTTTCTGCGACCACTTTGGGGTGACCGCCGCCGGCAACGTGCCGCCGGCGCAGGATCCGCACGGCGAGTTCACCGGCAAAAACATCCTCCGGCAGCGGCAGCCCCTCCTTGCCACGGCCAAGGCGCACGGGCTCACGCCGGATGCCGCCAGCGAGTTGCTCGCGGCGCAGCTGGCCAGGCTGCTCGCCGTCCGCGCCGCCCGGCCCCGGCCGCACCTCGACGACAAGATCATCACCGCCTGGAACGGCCTGATGATCTCGGCCCTGGCGCGCGGCGCAGGGCTCGATGACCGGCTCCTTCCGGCTGCGGTGCGCGCCGCGGAATTCATCGAACGCGAGCTCCACGACGCCGCACGGGGCGTGCTGTTCCGCTGCTGGCGGGAGGGCCGCGGGGTGAACGAGGGGTTTGCCGAGGACTATGCGTTCCTCATCACCGGCCTGCTCGATTTATACGAGGCCACCTTCGACGCGCGCTGGCTGCGCTGGGCGGCGCGGCTGCAGCAGACCATGGACGCGCTCTTCTGGGATGAACGGGCGGGCGGCTATTTCAACTCGGCGGCCAATGCCGCCGACATTGTGCTCCGTCTCAAGGAAGACCACGACGGGGCGGAGCCGTCGCCCAACTCCATCGCCGCCTCCAACCTGCTGCGCCTCGCGGCGATTTTTTCCCCGTATGCAGCGGTTGGTTCCTCCGAGGTGGGGCGCGTTGTCCCCAACGCGCCGGGATCGCTCTCCCACCGCGACCGCGCTCTGTGCACGCTCGGGGCGCTGCGCGAGCGGTGGTCGGCCGCGCCGCACGCGCTGCCGGAGATGCTTTGCGCCATCGAGCGGGCCTTGGAGCCTCCGCGCCAACTGGTGCTCGCGGGCGATCCGGCGGCACCCGACTTCCAGGCCTTGGCGGCGGTGGCGCGCGAGCGGCCCGGTCCGCGCCGCGCCCTCATCCACGCCGGCCCCGGGCTGCCCTGGACGGCCGCGCTGACGCCCCGCGACGGCCGCGCCACCGCCTATCTGTGCGAGGAATTCACCTGCCGGCCCCCCGTGACCGACCCGGCCGATTTGCGCCGCCTGCTGGGTTGAGGAACACGCTTGCGACTTGTCGGCAGGCGGGCCATGTTGCCGTCACCCCCCCCGCCCTTGAAAATCCTCATCGCCCGAAGACGATCCCGTCGCCCGTGCCGTGCTGCGCCAAGCGCTACGCCGTCTGGGGCATGACGTGGTCGAGGCCGGTGAGGGCGCCGAAGCGTTGCGGCTCATCGAGGCCGATCCCGTGCGGGTGGTGGTGAGCGACTGGGTGATGCCCGAGCTGGACGGCCTGGCCCTCTGCCACGCCATCCGCTCCCGCGTCGGCGCGGACTACGTTTATTTCATCCTGCTCACCGGCCGCGACGCCACCGAGGACAACCAGCGCGAGGCCATCGAGGCGGGCGTGGACGACTTTCTCACCAAGCCGCTGGACGTGCAGGAAATCTGGATGCGCCTGCGCGTCGCCGAGCGCATCCTGCGTTTCGCCACCCAGGTCAGCCAGCTCGAGGCGTTCCTCCCGATCTGTGGCTACTGCAAGAAAATCCGTGACGACAAGAATTACTGGCAGCAGATCGAGGGCTACATCAACCAGCGGACCGGGACCGACTTCAGCCATTCCGTCTGCCCCGACTGCTACCAGAGCGTGGTGCTGCCTGAGATCAAAAAGCTGCGTGGCAGCTCCTCCCCGCTGCCGCGACCGGTCCCCCATGCCGAACGCAAGGCTTGACCGGCTCGAGGAGCGGCTCGCGTGGCTGGAACGCCATGTGACGGAGCAGGATCGGGCGATGCTCGAGCTGCACGAAGCCAACGCCCGCCTGCGGCGGGAGCTCGCCATCCTGCGCGCCGCCGCCAGCCGCGACGACCAGGAGGCGGCGCCGGATTCCGACCCGCGCCCGCCGCATTATTGAACCTGAAAACCTCGGCAAGGTGACCCAGAGTACACCGAGGTCGGACCGGGGGATCACAGAGAAAAACACTTACGCAATCGGGGTTCGAGCGTGATGCCCCACCCGGTGGTTGACCCAAGATTTTCCATCCGGCAGATGCCTTCCTCTGTGAACTCGGAAATTATCTCTGTGCGCTGCTCTGTGCCCAACGGCCGAAATTAGCGCCATCCGGGCCGTCCGGTGCCGCTTGGCGGCCAAATCTCAGAACATCGCCAAGGCGTTCGCGCTCTCAATCACCACCCAGGCTCCCAGCATGACCAGGCCGGCGAGGGCGAACCGGCGCAGCCAGCGGCGGCGGCGCAGGGCGGCGTCATAGGGGGCGAGTTGGCGCGGCGGCAGGCAGCCGTTGGCGGAGAGAAAACTCAGAAACTGCGCATTCCGCACCTGCGACGTGCGGGTGCGATCATGCTCCACCCAGCCCCGGCGGATCGCCGGGCGGTGAAAACAACGAAGTAGAATCGAGCGCAGCATTTCGGTGCCTCCATGCCTGAAACCCACGCCCGCATTTTCAAGGAAAATCGTGGGCCGGATGATTAAATTCGGCCGGGCGCGGTTCCGCCCCGCGCCGCCCGCGCCGGTGGCGGGCCCGAAAATTGAGGTGGTTTTTTCAAGGAGAAACCCGCAGCCTCACCCACCCGTTTTCCTGCCTTCCTCCCGCTGCTCACTCCTCAAGACCCGCTCCCTCTTCCCCTTATGCACCATTTCCGCTACGTCGGCCAGAATCTGCGCTGTGAGTCCGTGGACCTCGCCGAGGTCGCGCGCCTCTACGGCACGCCCACCTACGTCTATAGCGCCGCCACCATGGCCGACAACTACACCCGCCTCGCGCGGGCGGTCGGCGGGCTCGACGCCCAGATCTGCTTCGCGATGAAGGCCAACTCCAGCCTCGCCGTCCTCCGCCATTTCGCCCGCCTCGGGGCGGCGTTCGACCTGGTGAGCGGCGGGGAGATCCGCCGTGTGCTGGCCGCCGGGGCCGATGTGCGCCGCAGTGTCTTCGCCGGCGTCGGCAAGACGGAGGCCGAAATGCGCCTCGCGCTCGAACAGGGCATCTTTGCGTTCCATGTCGAGAGCGAGCCGGAGCTCGCCCGCCTCAACCACGTCGCCGGCCAGTTGGGCGTCAAGGCCCCCGTCGCCATCCGGGTGAATCCCGATGTGGACGCCCACACGCACGCCAAGATCACCACCGGCAAGAGCGACAACAAGTTCGGCGTCCCCCTCGCGCAGGCCGCCGCCGCCTATGCCGCCGCCGCCAAGCACCCGCACCTCGCGGTCAAGGGCGTGCAGATCCACATTGGCTCGCAGCTCACCAGCGCCGCGCCGTTTGTGGAGGCGGTCACCAAGGTCGTGCCCTTTGTCGCGCAGCTGAAGGCCGACTACGGCATCAGCTATTTCTCCATCGGCGGCGGCATCGGCATCGTGTACCAGGACGCACTCGCGAGCGGCCAGCCGGCGTGGTGGGACGCCCAGCCCGCCGACCGCCGGCCCCTCACGCCCGAGGCCTACGGCGCGGCGCTGGTGCCCCTGCTCCAACCCCTCGGGCTCAAGATCCTCCTCGAGCCCGGCCGGTTCCTCGTCGGCAACGCCGGTGTGCTGCTGACCCGGGTCGAGCACCTCAAGCGCGGCGCGGGCAAGAACTTCCTGATCGTGGACGCCGCGATGAACGACCTCATCCGGCCCGCGATGTATGACAGCCATCATGAGATTGTGCCGCTGCACCGTGACACCACGCGTCGCGCGCTCACCGCCGACGTGGTCGGCCCCATCTGTGAGAGCGGCGATTGTTTCGCCCACGACCGCCTGCTGCAGGAGGTCGGGGAGGGCGAGTATCTCGCCCTGATGAGCGCGGGCGCCTACGGTTCCGCGATGGCGGGGCGCTACAACACCCGCGCGCTCCCCGCCGAGGTCCTGGTCCACGGCGGCGCGTTCGAGCTGATCCACGCCCGCGAATCCTTCGAGCAGATGATCGCGAACGAGAAGATCCCGGCGTTTTTGCAGTGAGGAAATAGAGGGGTAGCCAAGAGCTTGATTCGGCCTGAGTTCCTGAGTTCCAGATTCGAATTTAATTTGGAAATCAGGAACCCAGGAACACGGAGGGACGGAGTTTTAACCACGGTTTACCCGCCGTAAGCGGCGCCAGAGGCGATCAGTGAGGGACATGGATCAACACGGATCCGCCGTCGCTGCGCTGTGGCGCGACAAGTGGGATGGAAAATCCGTGCCAATTGGTGGAATCCGTGGTCAAACTGCCCGACATGAATTTCGCCATCCTTGGCGCGGGGGCCTGGGGCACCGCGTTTGCGATCCACCTTTCCCGGCTCGGGCATACCGTCACCCTGGTGCCGCGCCGGTTTGAGCAGGCGCTCGCCCTGGCCTCCGCGCGCGAGAACACCGACTACCTGCCCGGCCTCCCGCTCCCCCCCAGCCTCCAGCTCGGCCATGAGCTCACCCCCGTGCTCATGGAGGCCGAGCTCGTGCTGCTCGCCTGCCCGTCACAGGCCCTGCGCGAGACTTCCACCCGTTTGCGCGACCACCTGCCCGCGGACCACCGGCTCAAGCTGGTCGTCAGCCTCGCCAAGGGGCTCGAGGCCGGCACGCATCTGCGGCCGAGCGAGGTCATCACCGCCGTGCTGCCCGGGGTTGCCGCCGGCACGCTCACCGGCCCGAGCCACGCCGAGGAGGTCGCGCGCGGCCAGCCCGCCGCGATGGTGCTCGCCGTGGCCGGCGCGGACGAATTGCTCGCCACGGCCCAGGCGGCCCTGAGCGGACCGACCCTGCGCCTCTACACCACGGACGATGTGACGGGCGCCGAGATCGGCGGCTGTCTCAAGAACGTGTATGCCATCGCCGCCGGCTGCTGCGACGGCCTGCGACTCGGTGACAACGCCCGGGCCGCGCTCCTCACCCGGGCGCTGGCGGAAATGGTGCGCGTGGGTGTCGCGCTGGGTGCGAGGGCAGAGACGTTTTACGGGTTAAGCGGCTTCGGCGACCTCGTGGCGACCTGCCACGGCGCGTGGAGCCGCAACCGGGAGTTCGGGTTTTTGCTCGGTGAGGGCAGGTCGGTGGCGGAGCTGCTGGCCGGCCGTCGCACGGTTGTGGAGGGCTATCGCACGACGGGCTCGTTTGCGGAGCTCTGCGCCGGACGCGGACTCGACGCGCCCATCCTGGCTGAGATGCGCCGGGTCCTTTTCGAAAACCGGCCTCCCGCCGCCGCACTCGCCGCGCTCATGGGCCGCGGCTTGAAGCGCGAGTGAGGGATCGGGGGATCGAAAGGTGGAGCGCGTTGACCCTAACGCGCGTGCCCGCGGGCTCCAAGCTTCAGCGCGTTGGGTCAACGCGCGCCACCTGCCATTGCTCCGGGGTGACTACGCCTTCGGCCGTTCGATCACCGTGACTTTGCCGTCCTTGAACGTCACGCGCAGATACTCTTCCTCGCGGCCCTGATAAACCCCTTCTGTCACCGGCGCGTAGAGTGGGGCGACCCCGGGCCCGCCCGCGCGGATCGTCCGGTAGCCCACGAGCGCCTCGCCTTGGTAGTCCTGCCAAAACCTGTGGTAGATCCACACGACCGCGCCGCCCGCGGCGCTGATCTGGTCACGTTTCTCGTCCGGTTCCCCGAGCGCAATATACGCCATGTCCATGGTGTCGCCGATTTGCAGCAGCCCTTCCTTCAGGCGCGCCTGGGTGGCGGGGTCGAGCGCGCTGAAGACCACGGCCTTCTCCGTCGCACGGCCTTGAAAGGTGCTGCACCCGGCGGCGAGCGCCATGAGGGCGAGCAAAAGCGTCAGTGGCAGACGGGCGGTTTTCATGGTGGTTTCCCCTCAACATGCCCGGTACTGCTGCGCTGGCAACTGTGGAGACGGATCGGCGGCCGGGCGACCTCGCCGTGCCGATTCATGGATGACTCCAACCCAATGATTATGAATGACCCAACAACTCCTGGAACACTTGGATGAGAACTTTTCCAACGGTCGGATTTCAACCACTGATTGACCCTGATGAACCCTGATTCTGAGGATCGGATCAGTGAAAATTAGTGTGCATAAGTGGTTACAGGTTTTTGTTTGGGTAGGTCATGGGCGAAGGCCCTGTCCTTGTGGTCTCCCCATCGCTTCCTTCGTGAATCAGCCGTGGGCGGCCTCGTTCACGGTGAATTTCCCCCTTGCCCGGCGGCGCGCCCGGTCGGAGGCTGGCACCACCCCCTCCCCCTGGCCGACCGTCACCCCCCTCCGGCCGGCCCGTTGGTCTAACCCCGTTGCCTTTATGTCTCCCACCCTGATGGCTCGCTTTGCCCTGGTTCTCCCTGCCCGCGTGCTCACGGTCGTCAGTTTGCTGGTGGGGTTTGCCCGCACCGGCTGGGCCCAGCCGGCGGCCGATCCCCTCAACCTCGCCTTGGTCGCGACCGCGTCGGGCTCCTATGTATCGGGCGACACGTCGCTCGCGGCGCTCAACGACGATTTCACCCCGCGCAATTCGCGCGACGCGACTCATGGCACCTATGGCAACTGGAACCGCACCGGCACCCAGTGGGTGCAGTATGAGTGGAGCCAGCCCATCAGCACCAACCGGACCGAGGTGTATTGGTGGAACGACGGCCAGGGGATCGGCTTCCCCCGCGCCTGCCGCCTGCTTTATTGGGACGGGGCGCGGTTTGTCCCGGTCGCCCATCCGGTGGGGCTGGGCGTCGCGGGCAACCAGTTTAACGTCACTTCCTTTGACGAGGTCACGACCACGCGCCTGCGGCTCGAGATCGACGCCGGCGGCGCGACCGCCGGGACCGGGATCTCCACCGGCATCATCGAGTGGCGGGTGCTGGACTCGGGCCGTTCGCCCGCGTTCCCGCCGACGGTGGCGGCCGGGGTGGATCGCGATGTCGTGCTTGGTGGAAAAACCTATCTCCACGGCAGCGTAAAAGCGCCGGGGGGCGGCGCCACCGGAGCCACCCTCGTCTGGAGCCAGGCTTCCGGTCCGGGCGCGGTCACGTTTGCCGACGCCCACGCCGCAGTCACCACCGCGACGTTTTCCGCAGTCGGCGACTATGTCCTCCGCCTGCAGGCGGGGTCGGGCGCGCTGGTCGCCGCCGACACCGCGAAGGTCCACGTGGCCGCGCCGCCACCCGCGGCGCCTTTGGAACAAATCGCCACCCTGCCCTACCAGGTCAGCAGCCCGCTGCTGCATGACCGGATCAAGACCCTCATCACCAGCTGGATTCCCCATTGCATGGCGCAGATTTCGGATCTGAACCTGAGGGAGGGCGGCATCGACAATCTCATCCAGGCCGGCCGCAAACTCGCCGGCCAGCCCGCCGCCCGCCATGTCGGCTACCCATTTTCCAACGCCTGGATTTTCAACACGGTCGAGTCGATGTCCGACGCCCTCGAGGTCGATCCGCAGGGCGACCCCGCCATGATCGCCGCGCAGCAGTCGATGCGCGCGAAAATCGACGAATGGATCCCCCTCATTCTCGCCGCCCAGGAGCCCGACGGCTATTTCCAGACCCGCTTCACCCTGAACGGCGGCCAGCACTGGGACCCCCGCACGCGGGACCAGCATGAGGGTTATGTGGCGGGCTATTTCCTCGAAGCGGCCATCGCGCACTACCAGATGACGGGAAAAAAGGACTCCCGCCTCTACGACGCCGCGAAGAAGCTGGCCGACTGCTGGGACGCCCATCTCGGCCCCGCCCCGAAAAAAGCCTGGTATGACGGCCATGAGGAGATGGAGCAGGCGCTGGTCCGCTTCGGCCGGTTCGTCAACGACACCGAGGGGCCGGGCCAGGGCACCCGCTACATCGCGCTCGCCAAGTTCCTCCTCGACTGCCGCCAGGGCGGCGCGTCGACCTACGACCAGTCCCTGGTCCCGGTCGTACAGCAATACGAGGCCGTGGGCCATGCGGTCCGCGCCACCTACCTCTACGCCGGCATGGCGGCCGTCGCGATGGAGACCCGCGACCCCGACTATCAGAGCGCGGTGCTCTCGCTCTGGGACAACCTGGTGAACAAAAAATACTACCTCACCGGCGGCATCGGCAGCGGCGAGACCTCCGAGGGCTTCGGCCGGAACTATTCCCTCCCCAACAACTCCTACTGCGAGTCCTGCTCCAACTGCGGGGTCCTCTTTTTCCAGCACAAACTCAACCTGACCTACCAGGACGCGAAGTTCGCCGACCTCTATGAGGACACCTTTTACAACGCCATTCTCGGCGACTACGACCTGACCGGCGGGTATTTCAACTATACCAACCCCTTGGACGCGTCCGGCGGCGACGGCGCCCTGCCGGGCCGCGGCAACGCCCGTTATGCCTGGCACACCTGCCCGTGCTGCGTGAGCAACTTCCCCCGCACCCTCCTCATGCTGCCCACCTGGATGTATGCCAAGAGCCCCGACAGCATCTGCGTGAACCTCTTCGCCGGCAGCACGGTCAGCGTGGGTGAGGTTGCCGGCACCGACGTCCAGCTCGTCCAGACCACCGATTACCCCTGGAGTGGCAGCGTCGCGCTCACCGTCAATCCCGCCGCCCCCCGGAGCTTTTCCGTCCGCATCCGCGTGCCGAACCGCAACGTCAGCGCGCTGTACACCGCCCTTCATCTCACGAGGCCCGCCCGCCTGGTGTCACTGGCAGTGAACGGGCAGCCGGTCGTCCCTGTCATGGACCAAGGCTACGCGGTCGTCACCCGCACCTGGCAGGCGGGGGACAAGGTTGAGTTGGTCCTTCCGATGGAGGTGACGCGCGTCAAGGCCGACAACCGGGTCGCGGCCGACGCCGGCCGCGTGGCCCTGCGCTACGGGCCGCTCATCTACAACCTGGAGAGCGTGGACCAGAATCTGGACCGGGTGCTGGCACCCGGCGCCGCGCTGACCACCGAGTGGCGCCCCGATCTCCTCGGCGGGGTGCGCGTGATCACCGGCGCCTTTGCCGACGGCAGCCCGTTGACCGCGATCCCCAACTACGCCCGGCTCAACCGCGGGGGCCGCTCCATTGTGTGGATGCGCGACCAGTGAGGCCGGTTAGTTTTTCTTCGCTTTCGCGGCCGTGGCGTCGTCGATCATCTTCAGGAATTTCGCCGGGTTGGCGGTGAAATCCTCGACGCAGCCCTGGCAGCAAAAACGGACGAGCCGGTCGGGCTGGCCCGCCTGTTTGAAGATGTGGTTGACCGGAGGGCCCATGTCGCCGCCCAGCTTGTCGCCGCCCACCACACAGGTGTCGAGCGGGTAGGCGGCAATCGCCTTGGCGAGCCAGACGGGGTCGGGCGCGGCGGTGGCCGGGGTGGAGACCGGCGAATTTTTATCGGCGGAGGTCGTTCGGGTTCGGTCACCGGCATGGGCGGCGCCGACGAGACCCGATCCCAAAAGTACCACAAGCAGCAGCGGGGTGATTTGCTTCATTCGTTGAGTGAGATGCTTCCATCAGGGGAAATCCATAAAAAAATGGCCGTTTTCATCGACCAACCGGGAGTTCTCACCAGAGAAAATCAAGAAAATACACGTTTATTATCTTATTGTTAGGTATTTAAAAATACACATCCAGAGAACTGAAAAAATCTGTTATATAGGGTTGACACCCTAGTCCCCTGAGCTCCATTCTCGCCTCGTTCGAACAACTGCGTCATCAAACCTCCGCCTTCCCATGAACCCGAATCCCCTCCCCCGTTCCGTTGCAAGCCGTGCCGTCCTTGGTAGCGCGCTGGTGTTCGCGTTGGCGATGGTGGTTGCTCCCGCCCAAGCCCAGACTTTGGCGATCTCGCAATCGATCTCCCTTTCTGGGAGCGGCACGCATGTGGTGAACGGCAATATCCGCGTGAATGCGGATGATCCGGTGTTGGACACGGAGAACAGTCCGAATTTCGGGACGCCGGTGGTGTTTGGGACCTACACCGGGGACAATGATCCGCTCAATCCTGACGCCCTCATCGCGCCGGGTATTTTTGATTTCTCCAATGCGGTGAACACCCCCGGCGGCCTGCCGACCACCATCGGCGTGGTCAGCGTCTCCCTTTCCTTGTTTGGCCTGGACACGACCAGCAGCAGTTTTGATTTCAACGACATCGCGCTGGTGCTGCAAGGCACGGTCACCAGCCCGAGTTCCCAGTTGGGCGGGGCATTGAATTCGACCGAGTTGCTCAACACCGGTGTGTTGCTCAACGGCTTTGGCAACACTCTGACCAACGGCAGCTTTAGTTTTGTGGTGGGGAGCGCGCAGGGCGACCAGATTCTGGCGCTGCTTAACGACACCGGTGGCCTGATCTCCGCCGGTTTGTTGGATCTGGGCAACACCGGGTATGTGGACAATCCCTTCTCCTTCGTCGGCGGCAACATGACGTTGGGTTTCGCCGTTCCCTTTACGCCCATGCAATGGTTGGGCATGGGTTTGATCATGCTGATGGCCGGCCTCCGCCTCTATCAAACGGGTGGCCTGAAACAGCTGCGCGTCATGGCCGGGGTCTGATCCCGGGTTTGCGCCAAACCTGCTTCTCTGTTTGCCAAGCCGGCCTCGGGCCGGCTTTTTTATTGCTTGATGTCCATGCCAGCAACCGGCGGCCCGATCGCCGCGCCCGCCCCGGATCCGGCGGAACCACGCGCGCTGCGGGCGGCGCCGGCGTGGGCCGTCCTCTGGCTGGCCGCCGGGTCGGCCGCGGTCGCGTGGTGGCGGGTCGCCCCGCTGATGGACGAGGCCCTGGTGGCCACGGTTTTTCTCGCCGGGGCCGCGTGGTGGCTGATCAATGCCGGCTGCCGGCACGCGCGTCCCCCCGGGCTGGGGTCGGCCATTCTGGCCACCGGCGGGGTGTTGCTGGCGCTGCGCCTGCTGCAGGTCGCATCGCCCGCTGATTTTTGGATTCTGCGGGCGGCCCCGTTGCTGCTGTTGCCGGCCGTGGCCGTGCTGGTCGGCGGGGTGGGTTCCGTCCGGCCGGGTCTGCCGGGCTGGTTCGCGATGCTCTTCTGGCTGTGGTGGCCCGCGATGCTCTGGCTCACCCAGCTTGATGCGAGCGGCGCCGTGAGTGCCGCGACGGCCCGGATGGCGGGACGGCTCCTGTCGCTGACCGGCCATGCCAACGAAGTGGAGGGTCCGAACATCCTGCTGGGGAACATCCGCGTGGAGGTTTTGGTGCGCTGCACGTGCCTTCCCCTGGTGCAGGCGCTGGCCAAAACGCTGGTGCCGGGCGCGCTGCTGCTCCGCCTCACCTGGCGCCGCACCCTGGTCCTGACCCTGCTGGTCGTGCCGGTGGCTTTTGCGGTCTCCGTCGTACGTTGCGCCTGGCTGGCGATCGTGGCGCCGCAGCCGGAGCGGTTTCACTATTGGCATGGCGACGAGGGGGCGAGCCTCTTCACGGCCGCGGCGCTGGCCATCATCGGCTGGGGCATGGTGGCTGGCGCCCGCGCGCCCGAGTGGCTGGCGCGGCCGGTGCCCCGGGCCACGACCTCGCGCGCCGGCCGCCTGGTGCTCGCGTTGGTGGTGGCCGCCGCGGTTTTCTCTTGGTGGGGGCGGCCCCCAGTAGTGTCTCGGTCGGTTTCGGTCGCTTGGGTTCCCCCCGCCGGCTGGCAACTGGTCTCGCACCGCCAGATGGCCTGGACGGCAGAAGCCATCGGCACCGACAAGCCGTTGACCCAGGCGGACGAGTGGGTGGTGGATACGCCGGCGGGTCGGGCGCGCTTTCTGATCGGATACGCCCCTGAAGTACTGGGCGGCGATCCGGCCCAGTTGATTTACCTCCAGGGCTTTGATCCCCTGGCTGTGTCCGCCGCGCCAGACGCGGTGCGGCCCGGCCTGGCCCTGCCAGTGGCGACCTGGACCGGGGCCAACGACCGGTGGTGGGTGACCTTTGCCGACCCCGACGGGGTGGCGCGCGCGACCCCGGACCGTTGGATGCAATGGCTGCACGGCCAGCGCTGGCAGCCGGCGCGCTGGGCCCGTTTGCTTGCCGGACAGGGGCCGCTGCTGGACAAGCGCGCGCTGTGGATTGCCGTGGCCTGGCCTGCAGCGGCCGCGGGTGGGCCGGCCGTGCCCGCGGCGACGGGCCGGCTGATGACATCCGGGCTGGACATGGCCGCAACCTTGTTGTCCGCTGGCGGGAGTCCCATCCCGCCGGCACCATGATCACGAAACCCTTCCCGGACCCCGCCGATGGCTCTTCCCTGGCCGCCGGGGACTCCAAGGGCACTTTGGGGATGCCTCCCAAGCGGACCAGTCTGCTCGGATCCTTGGGCAACCAGCTCCCCCGCGCCATCGGGGCGGGTTTGCTCGGGCTTTATCTCATCGGCTTGGTGCCGCAGTTGCTTGACTACAAATGGGCGGATCCGACGGCCAACTACACCTTGGCCAGCCAGCTGTTGGAGCGGACGGCCTTTCTCCTGCTGGGCTACGCGCTCCTCTTCTGGCCCGGCTTGGAGGATCCCCGGAGAAAAACGAGCCGGGTGGCGCTCAAGCTCGCCTCCCACTCGACCCTGGCTGCCTGTCTGCTCCACCTCGCCTTGGGGGTGCTGTGTGTCTACGCCACGGAACAGCTCTATCGCCGCGACCTGAACAATCTCAATCTCCAGAATCACAATCAGGTCGTGGTCATGCAACGGGCGCAAAAGGAGGCGCCCACTCTGGGGGAGGCCCAACTGCACCTCATCTACATTGACTTGGTCCAGGGGGCCAAACTGGCGGGCAAAACTCCTCCGCTTGACGTGATGCGGGCCGCCGTGGCCGAGCTCGCGGGCAGCCGGGTCAAGGAGATCAACACGGCCGCCGATCTGGCCCGGTCCCAGCTGGTCCGGGGGATGGTCCTTGCCGCGTCCAAATACGCCGCGATCGCCCTGCTGGGGTTTGTCCTGTTTTTCATCATCTGGGACCAGACCCCCCGGCTGCGCACCGTGCGGATTTTTGCCCCGTCCACCGACCCCAATCTTGTGCTGGCCTCGCGCCTGGCCCGGCAGTTCCAACGCATGCAGCTGTGGGGCGAGAAGCTCTTTACTCCGCCGGACATGGAAAAATACCGCTGGTACCGGCACCTGCGCCGCTGGTTCCAGCGCCGCTTCAAGAAGAAGTGAGGATCCCGCCGCCGGGTTATACGGTTGCGGCGGGCGGCGGTTCGGCCCAGCCTGTGCTTCTCTCCCGACCCATGGCCCTGCCCATCGTCCACTATAACAACCCGGTGCTGCGCAAAAAGGGCGCGCGCGTGACGGCGTTTGACGCCGCGCTCGCGCGGTTCGCCGACGAGATGATCGCCACCATGCACGCCGCCGAGGGCATCGGCCTCGCCGCCCAGCAGGTCGGTCGCGCCCTCCAGCTCTGTGTGGTGGACCTGCGCCCCGTGAAAGCGGAGTTTGCCTGGGAGCTCGACGGGGCGCGCCCCCCGCTGGAACTGCTCATGCCGCTGGCGCTCGCCAACCCGGTGGTCACGCCGCTCCCGTCGGAGGAGACGATCTATGAGGAGGGCTGCCTGTCGTTTCCCGGCATCCGCGGCGATGTGGCCCGGCCCGACCTGGTGCGGGTGGCCTACCAGGATTTGCACGGGGTGCCGCATGTGCTCCTCTGCTCCGGGCTGCTGGGTCGCTGCCTCCAGCACGAGGCGGACCACCTCAACGGGGTGCTCTTCACCGACCGGATGGGGAAAAAAATCCGGGCCGGCCTGGACGACGCCATCAAGGCTCTCGCCAAGGCGACCCGGGAGGCCGCGGGGCGTTGATGCGTCCGGCGGAGGGGACGTCCAGACGCGGGAGGCGCACCGGCCAAATTCTGATCGCCACGAGGCCTCCATGGCCTCAGGAACATTGCCGGCCGATTTGGCCCGCTGCCGGGCCGAGGCTGACCCGGCCCCCCACCTCTTGTGCACCCCTTAAAAAAGCTCCTGGCCGCTGTGCTCCTGGCCGCAACCGCCCTTGGTCAGACCCCGCCGCCGGCCCAGGTGCCTGCGGCCGACCAGGCTTCGCCCCGCCCCGACGCCAACTCCCGGCTCGCCCACCAGCAACTCCTCGCCAAGGCCGCCCAGGGGGGCATCGACCTCTACTTTGAGGGCGACTCCATCACCCGCCGCTGGGGGACCAGCGATGCCGCCTACCAGGCCGATCTGGCCAACTGGACCGCAAATTTTTTCGGCTGGAACGCCGGCGACTTTGGCTGGGGCGGCGACCGCGTGGAAAACATCCTCTGGCGGCTGGAGCAGGGTGAACTCGACGGGGTCAACCCGAAGGTCATCGTCCTGCTCGCCGGCACCAACAACCTGGGCACACAGCCCGGCAACGACACCGCCATTGTGCAGGGGTTGAAAGCCGTGGTGAACCTGTGCCGGCGGAAGGCGCCCGGCGCGACGATCATTGTGACCGCCATTTTCCCGCGCAACGACAACCTGGCGCTCGTGCCCGTGCTCAACCGGATCAATGCCAGCCTCGCCGCCTTCGCCGACGGGAAAAAAATCCGTTACCTCAATGTCAACGCCCGCCTGGCCGACCCGGAAGGGCGGCTGATCGACGGGATGATGAACCCGGACAAGCTGCATCCCACCGTCAAGGCGTACCAAGTCTGGGCGGACGGATTGAAACCGATCCTCACCGAGTTGCTCGGTCCGCCCGCCAAGACCGACCACGCCCCGCCGCCCACCGGCGATCCGAGCGCGAAGCCGGTGGCCCCGGCTTCGCCCTAGGGCGCCGGGGAGAGGCAAGAATCCGGGACCGCCGACACGGTCCAAAATGCAGGGGTCTGCCGGTAGGCGATTCTGGGTCAGGCGACTGACCACGGGGCCGATTTATCAACGCCCGACCTCCGACCTCCGACTTCTGACTTCTGACCTCTGACTTCTGACCTCTGACCTCTGCTCCCCACCCCCCACCCCCTCAATCCCCCGCATGCTCGACCTCGAACACATGCGACTGCAGGTTGGCGATCCACTGTTTGCCCTCCAGCGTGGCGCTGAGGTACCGCAAGGCATCGCAGAGATGGGGCCGGACGACGCTCCAGTAAAATTTCGCGTAGTTTTTCCTCATCTCCCCCGGATTGCGGTAACCCATCTTTTGGTTCGCGCCGAGCTGTTCAAACTCAAAGTAGAGCGCGGGGATTTTGCGCAGGTAATTGGGGTCGCCCAGCTGGCCGATGAAATCGGCCGCCCGCACCAGCCCGCCATACGTCCCCGTCGGCTTGTATTCCGGTTTGTCCGGCGACGGAAACCGGGTCATCTCGATGTGGGCGGCGATGACCTCCGGCTGCAGGTCGCCCGTCAGGGTGGTGCCAAACCGCTCGCGGACAAACAGCTGGCTGCGGCTCACATGGTATGGCGTCAGCGCCGCATCGGTCCCCCCCTCCGGCAGCTCGACCGTCCCGTCGCCCTCGCCGGTGGCATACCGGCCGGCGGTGTCATGGCGGCACACCCCCTTCACGTACCCGACATCGTGAAACAGCAGGGCCATCATGAAGTTCAGCCAGTCCTCCGGCTTGACTCCGCCGTCGCACAAATGCCTCCCCAGCAGAATTTCCTGCCCGACCATCGTCACCAGCATGGTGTGCTCGACATTGTGATACAGCATGTCCGAGTTGCCGATGTTTTCGAGCGCCAGCCGGCCGCCCCAGGCGATCACACCGCCCAGCTCGGGCTTCATCATTCCGTAGGTCTGCCGGTAGGCGGTCTCCAGCGAGGTGGCGAACTTGTCGATGATCAATTGTTGGGCGTTGAACATGGGTGAGCGGGGGCACCGGTTGGAGAGGCAGGGCGGGCGGGACGCGACCCACTCGGTCAACAGTCCCCGCCCTCCGCAAGCCCAAACCACCACCCCGCTGCCGCCCGAATTATTTGCAGGAGAGGGAGAGAGGACCACCTAACGAATAGGGAAACCAGAGTTGAAAATGGCTTTTTCGCCCGGGAGACCAACGCTGCTTTGCCCTGGGCTGAAACCCATTGGCCAACCGAGGCCAATTTGACTTCCCCGCCGTGCCATCGTATTCAGTCCCGCCATGGCCAAGCTCACGACCGCGACCAGAAAGAAGATCCCTACCGGCCAATTTGCTCTGCCTGGACGCCGCTATCCGGTCGAGGATGCCGCCCATGCCCGCAATGCCCTGGCCCGGGTGTCGCAGGACGGAACACCAGCCGAGAAGGCAACCGTCCGTCGCAAGGTCCATCAGCTATACCCCGGCCTCAAGCAGCAGGGTTAGGTTATTTGCTGTAGTCGGACCCGTCGATCCCCACCCAATTCAACGGACCGGCCTCTCGGATGAGCGGCCCGTTGGCGTCGGCGAAATGGCGGGGTGGGAGGTCGGCCAGCATGAAGTCAATCTATGGCGGCCGGCACCATGGTTACTTCGTCGTCTCGCCGGAAGCCATGAGCCCCTTCGCCTGTTCGCAAAGCACACGCGCCGACTCCACCGCGCGCCGCGCGTCGGCCGGCTGTGCGTCCGGCCAGTTACCGGGATAGCGCGACTCCATGGCCCATTCGCTGAGTTCGGAGAGGGCCTCCGCCCCAATGCCGCCTTGGAATGCAGCGGGCAACAACTGCCACAGCCGGTCGAGGTCATGCGTCCAAGGAAATTCCACCTGCGCGCGAATGAGCAACGCCTTGAGCGCCTTCTCGGCCGCCTGCTGGGCGAGCCAGCAGGCGTGGCGCGGGATCAGCTCCTCTGGATGCCGCAGCAGGGCTGTGGCGGTCTGCAAGTCCTCGTGGGCGAATCGCAGCCAGCGGGAGGCTTCGGTGTCAGCCTCGCTCATGGAGGACGATTCCGTCGCGCAACGCCGGCCGGAGCAGCGTGCCGATCAACCCTCCCCGGCGCGTGATCTCGTCCGGAGTCGTGAGCACCACATCTTTGGCGACAGGAATGTCGGCCAACAACCGGCGGAGCGCCACTGCCTCGCGCCGCCGGTCGGTGATGTGGTCGAGCACCACGAGCAAGTCCACGTCGCTGCCAGGTCCGGCCTGCCCGCGTGCATGCGAGCCAAAGAGCACAATGCGTCGTGGATTGCAGGCGTGGCGGATACGCTCGGTCATCAGTGCGATGGTGTCGGCGTCAAACATGACCGTGAGCATGGCCCAGGCCGGGATGAATGCAACTCCAAGAAACTTGGAATTCGCGTCCGGGTAATCTCACTATTTCCTTCCTGGCGAACTATTAAGTAATCCTTAATAGTTGCCGCTTCCGTCAACTCGCCCTCTTCGTAAATGCCTTTCAGGTGGAGGTTAATGTTGGGGACACTGGTCTGAAAAAGCTCCGCCAGCTGGGCCTGCGTGAGCCAGACTGTGCCGCCCTCAAGCCGCACCTCGATACGCGTCTGGCTCGACGGCGCGCCCAGCGGTCGCGCCCTACCTCAATCCAGCCCCATGCAGGCAGATGACCTCGGCGCAGGTGCGGCGTTCACGGACCTGGGTCAACGACCCCGGCTACAGGACGGTGTGACTGGGAGAAGTCTGAAGGGCGCAGCAAGACTGCGCCCCTACAGGTATCGGGCACTGCGGCGGGATCCCCGCAGCTCTAGGGGCCACACTTTCGACTTGCCGCCGGAGGAAAAGCGTTTGATGTAAACCACCCTGCCTTCGGGGCAGGTCGCGGGCCAAATCCGTGCCCTGTCGCGTTCGCCGATGTAGCTCAGTGGTAGAGCAACGCTTTCGTAAAGCGTGGGTCGTCGGTTCAATCCCGACCATCGGCTCCAGTTTTCCTGCAGGTGGGCTGTGACCATCGCACGGTGTGGGTGACACCAAAATTCCCTCACCTTCCGATGTATTTCTCCGTGACCTCAGGCTTTACCTCTGTGGTCTCCGTGACCCATTGCTGAGGTTCGGTTTTCCCCACGGTTGCGGCTTGCCTCCCACCCGCTTCATCGCGCGATAATGGCCGCGCCCCCCCATGCGCATCGTCCTTCTCGGTTCCGGCCGCGGCTCCAATGCCGAGGCCATCCTCCAGGCCCAAGCCGCCGGGCGGCTCGGACGCGGTCAGGTCGTCCAGATTCTCTCCGACCAGCCCGCCGCCGGCATCCTCGAGCTCGGCTCGCGGTTTGGCGTGCCGGCGCGGTTTGTGGATCCCGCGCCGTTCAAGACCAAGCTCGAGGGCGAGGGCGAGGACCGCTGGATCGCGGCCATCCGCGCGTGCGAGCCCGACCTCGTCGTGCTCGCGGGTTTCATGCGTGTGCTCAAGCCGGGCTTCCTCGGTGCGTTTGCGGGCAAGATCATCAACCTCCACCCCAGCCTCCTGCCCAGCTTCCCCGGCCTTGATGGCATCGGCCAGGCCTGGCGGCGCGGCGTCAAGGTCACCGGCTGCACCGTCCACCGCGTCACCGCCGAGGTGGACGGCGGCCCCATCCTCGACCAGCTCGCCGTCCGCGTCGAGCCGGACGACACCTTCGCCAGCCTCGCCGCGAAAATTCACGCGGCCGAGCATGTCCTCCTGCCCGCAGTCATCGCCCGCCTGAGCGAGACGGGCGCGTAGGCCGGCCAGCCGTCGGACAGATCTGGGATAGAGGACTTATCCGACGGATGTGCATCCTGCCTGCCCCTTTCAACCCTTCAACCCCTCAACCTTCTCGTCCCGCCATAGCCTTGCCTACGGTCCAAAGCCTTGGCGAAGGTTCGGCGACGGCGGATCAGCCTTTCTCCCCATGTCCCCGCGCATTTTGATCATCGAGGACGAACCGGCCATCGCCGACACGTTGCGCTACGCGCTGCGCACGGAGGGCTTCGCGCCCGAGTGGCATGCCACCGGGCGGGCGGGGCTCGCGGCGCTCGGCGGTCCCGGCGAGCCGGTCGCACTCGTGCTGCTGGATGTCGGCCTGCCCGACACCAATGGCTTCGATCTCTGCCGGACCATCCGCGCGCGGTCCCCGGTGCCGGTGTTGTTTCTCACCGCCCGCGGTGGCGAGATCGACCGCGTGCTCGGACTCGAGCTTGGCGGCGACGACTATGTGACCAAGCCCTTCAGCCCCCGCGAGGTCACCGCCCGCGTCAAGGCCATCCTCCGCCGCGGCACCCAACCGGCAACTTGTAACGTAATACGTTACAAACCGGAGGGGTCGGATTTCGCAATGGATGAGGAGCGGCACGAGGCGCACTTTTGCGGGCAACCGCTGGAGCTGACCCGCTACGAGTACCGCCTCCTGCTCGCCCTCCTCGCGCGGCCGGGGCGGGTGTTCTCCCGCGACGAGCTGATGACCGCCGCCTGGGACGACCCGGGATCGAGCCTCGACCGCACGGTGGACGCCCACATCAAGACCCTGCGCGCCAAGCTCCGCGCCGTCGCGCCCGACGCCAACCCGATCCAGACCCACCGTGGCATCGGCTACGCACTCAAACCCGGCCGCAGCGGCCGCCCCGCATGAAGCCCGACCCGGCCGCAGCGGCCGCCCCGCATGAAGCCCGACCCCGCCACCCCGGTCGCGCCCGCGCCCGGCGGCGGACGGCTCCGCCAGGGGGTCCGGATTCGCACGGCCATCTTTGGGGTCTACGTCGCCGCCTCGGCCCTGGGTTTTGCGGTGTTGATGGCGTTTGTGCTGCAGGACGTGCAAAGGCGCTATGTGGAGGCCATGCGGCGGACGATGGGCGACACCGGGGCCTTTCTTGCGACGTTTGCCGGCGACGGCCCGGCGGGCGGTGACGCGTGGACGCGGCGCCTCGCCATGCTCCCGCCCGACAGCAAGCTCCTGCGCGTCTTTGCCGGCGATCCGGCGGACCGGGTCCTGTTCGATTCCGCCGGCGGGCGGGAGGTCGGGCAGACCTACCTGTGGCCGATGACCGGGGGCGGCCGCGCCGCCTCGGAGGATTACACGCTGAACAACGTCGCGCTGGTGGGCGACGAGCTGCGGGTGCGCGCGCCGGTGCGGCAGGGCGGCGTGGTCGTCGGCTGGGTCGGGGTGGGCCGGCCGGTGGATTCGGTGGCCGAGGGCGTGAGCCACGCGCGGCTGCGGCTGGTCGGCATCGCGCTGGGCATCGCGGCCGTGATGGTGGCGGCGGGCTGGTGGATCGCGTACAAGCTCACGCACTCCCTGGAGCGGCTCACCGCCTACGCGCAGGCGGTGCGCGACGGCCTGCCGGCCGCGCCACCGTCCTCGCGGGCCCGCGAGATTGCGGCGCTCGGGCAGGCGTTTGAGGAGATGCGGGTGGCGCTGGAGGGGAAAAAATATGTCGAGCAATACACCCAGTCGCTCACGCACGAGCTGAAGGCGCCGCTCACCGTCATCCGGGGCGCGGCCGAGCTGCTGCAGGAAAACATGCCGCCGGAGGACCGGGCGCGGTTCCTCGGCCACCTGCGCGCGGAGTCGGACCGGATCCAGCAGATCGTGGACCGCATGCTCCAGCTCTCCGCGCTGGAGGCGCGCCGCGGGCTGGACGCGGCGGAGCGGGTGGGGCTGGGCGGCGTGGTGCGCGACGCGGCCGGGGCGCTGCGGCCGCTCTGGGCGGCGCGCCGGCTCGACGTGCGCGTGACGGCGCCGGACGGGCCGTGCGCGCGCGGCGAGCGCTTCCTGCTCGTGCAGGCGGTGACCAACCTGCTGCAAAACGCGCTGGAGTTCACGCCCGAGGGCGGCGTGATCGAGGCGCGGCTGGAGACTGCGGCCGGCGTGGCGCACATCATCATCGACGACAGCGGCCCCGGCGTGCCGGACTTTGCGACGGAGCGGATCTTTGAGCGGTTTTACTCGCTGCCGCGGCCCGACTCGGGCCGCAAGAGCACGGGGCTGGGCCTGAGCTTTGTGCGCGAGATCGCGCTCCTGCACGGCGGCGGGGCGAGCGTGGCCAACCGGCCCGGCGGCGGCGCCCGGGCAACGCTGCGGCTGCCGCTGCTGTAAGCGGGGAAAGGGGAAGGATGGGGGGACGGGGTCAGGAGTCAGGAGTCAGGAGGAAGGAAATTTCTGAGGTCCAGATTCAAATTTAATATGGAAATCAGGAAATCAGGAACGGAAGTGGGGACGGAAAACGGATTGGAACACGGAGGCCGCAGAGGGCACGGAGGGGAAACATGGGACGGAGAGCGGACAACGGCCGAGAGATTGGTCCGGCCTGATTTCCTGAGTTCCAGATGGGGAATTGATATGGAAATCAGGAAATCAGGAACGGAAGTGGGGACGGAAAACGGATTGGAACACGGAGGCCGCAGAGGGCACGGAGCGAAAACATGGGACGGAGAGCGGACAACGGCCGAGAGATTGGTCCGGCCTGATTTCCTGAGTTCCACATTCGAATTTGAATTGGAAAGCACGGCCGGACAGGAACGGAACATACAAGGAGCCGGTCTAGCCTTCCGTTTTCGGTGGCTTCATTTCCTCCAGCTGGGCGGATATCCGGGTCAGGCTCAGGTTGATTTGCTGAAGCGTGGCACGGCGTTGCAGGACCATCAGCACCAGCATGACCAGCGTGCCCGCGGCCGACAGACCGACCGCAATGGCAACCAGCATGGTGCCCAGAAAGCCGACATAAGTCATGACCACTTCCTCGGCGGCAAAGACGGCGCTGTCGCCGGGCGGCGTACCGGCCGGTGCCGCGGCGGGGGCGGCCGGGGGTGGGTTGCCGTGGTGGGTGTAATTGTTTAGCATTTGGACCTGCTTGGGGTGAATGAAGACAAAATAGCCCGCGACGATGCCGATGCTGGCCACCAGGGAGAGGAGGGCAAACAGCAGGGCCGCACCAGTCAGGAGCTTCATTTTTCGCCGGTGCGACCCCACGGCGGAGTTGATGTCGGCCTGGAGGCTGGAGAAATCCGCGGCCGGGGGCGGGGTGGGTGGTTGGGTTGGGTTCATGGTGTTTTTCCTTTCCAGATGGTGCGCAGGGCGGATTTGCCGTAGTAAATTCGGGAGCGGACCGTTCCAATGGTGGTGCCGGTGGCGCGCGCGATGTCCTCGTAGCTCAGGTTCTCAAAAAATCGCAGCACCAAAGCCTCCCGGTGCTCGGGGGAAAGCGCGGCCAGGCATTGGCCGAGCTGTTCAGGGTCCACCGCCGCGGCCAGCTCATCCCCCGCCGGCAGCTCCTCCGCCCTGGTCTCGTCAAACGGCTGCACCGGCAGCTTGCGCCGGCGGTGTTCGCGATAGATGCGATCCCGGGCGATGCGAAAGGCCCACGGGCGAAACTTGCCGGGATCCTGCAGCCGGGGGAGCGACCGGTAGATGGCCACCCAGGTTTCCTGGCTGAGATCCGCCACCTGCTCAGGTGCGGATTGCATCATGCGTTGGGTGAAGCGCAGCAGCCCGGGCCCGACCAACGCCAGCAATTCGGCAAAAGCCCGCTCATCGCCAATCTGGCTGCGGATGACCAGAGTCTGCTCGTAGAGCTGTTCGGGCGTGACAGGCATGGGGGTGGCACAAGCTAAGTTCCCTCCCGGCCCTGAAAAGTTCATTTAGCCCAAAATTTGGCCGGCAGATTATGCCCCGAAGCACCCCGATCCTGACATCCTGCAGTTTCCAACCACGCTGAAATCCATCCTTCTCTTTCCTCTTATCTTTATCCTTCGGCAGACCTTCACTCCCCCCCGGAGGATAAAGAGAAAGAGAAAAGATAAAGAGGTTGGGAGACATCCTCGGAAAGCGCGAGAATCCAAATTCCATGAAACGTTGGGATAAAAAGCTTTACCTTTGGAGGGATCGACGATGGATTGGGCAAAAGTAATTTTTTCTAAGAAAATCCGGCTTGGGGTGTCTTATGGGTATGCCCAAGTCACTGTTGTTCTTCTGCAAAGCCTGATCCCCCCTCCTCCCCATGCCTCCCCTTCGCACCCCCGATCAGAGACAAACGGGCCTCGTCTCCACGTTGATCTACGTCGTCCTGCTCACGATCGTCACCACGGTGGCGACCAACTATGCGATCGTCCGCTTTGCGTTGATTCCGGCCCCGGCCAAACCGGTCGCGGGCAAGCCGGTCGCGCCGGTCAAACCCAAGGTGACGGTAAATCCCGGGGCGTCCGCCACCGCTCCCGCCGCGGACGATGCCGACGCGATGCGGCAGGTCACCGACAGCGCGACCTCCGTCCTGAATACCATCGACGCGATCCGGACCAGCGCCGGTCCGGGGTTTGTCGGCCCCAACGCGCATACCGGCCTCGACCGCAATTTTAACTTGTTGACGGCGGCGGCCAACAAGGTGGTGAACGCCCCAGGGAACAGTCCAGCGGCGGAGCAGCAAGCGGCGGCCGTGTTCACCCGAGCCTTGGACGCCACCATCAGGAACGCCGTCCAGATCAGCCAGCGGGCGACCGAGTCGGCGGAATCCGTGCAAATCTCCGCGCAGGTCGCCAGCGCGCTGGGTGACATCCGGAGCTCACTGCCCTGAGCCGGAATCCGGGTCGATGAACGAACTTGATTCCCTTAGTTCCAGATGGGGTATTAATATGGAAATCAGGAAATCAGGAACGGAAAACGGATTGGAACACGGAGGCCGCAGAGGGCACGGAGGAGAAGCATGGAACAGAGAGCGGACAACGGCCAAGAGATTGGTCCGGCCTGATTTCCTGAGTTCCACATTCGAATTTGATTTGGAAATCAGGAACGGAGGGGAACAGAAAATCTTAAAGCTTTGCCTTTGGAGGGATCGCCGATGGAGCGAGCAAAATCACTTATTTCTAAGAATATCCGGCTTGGGGTGTCTTATGGGTAGGCCCAAGTCACCGCTGCTCTTCTGCCAAGCCTGATCCCGCGATTCCCCCCCCCCCATGCCTCCCCTTCGCACCCCCGATCAGAGACGTCCGGGCCCCGTCGCCAGGTTTATCTACGTCGTCCTGTTCACGATCGTCACCACGGTGGCGACGAACTACGCGATCATCCGTTTCTCCCTGATCCCGGCCCCGGTCAAGCCGGCCGCCGGAAAATTGGTGGCCGGACCGGTCAAGCCCAAGGTGGTGAGAGATCCCGCGGTCCGCGCCACCGCCGCGGATGAGGCCGATCTGATGCGCCAGATCAGCGACAGCGCGGCCCCCGCCGCCGATGACTCGGATGCCATGCGTCAGGTCAGCGACAGCGCGACGGCGGTCTTGAACACCATCGACGCGGTCCGGACCAACACCGGGCCGCGTTTCGTCGTCTCACATCCCGGCCTCGACACTAATTTTAACAAGCTGACGGCGGCGGCCAACAACGTGTTGAATGCCTCGGGGAACAATCCAGCCGCGGACCAGCGGGCGGTGGCCGTGTTCATCCAGGCTTTGGACACCACCATCAGGAACGCCACCCAGATCAGCCAGCGGCCCGGGACGCCGGATACCGTGCAAAACGCCGCGCAGGTCGCCAGCGCGCTGGGCGACATCCGGAGCTCACTGCCCTGAGAAGGAGTCAGGAGCCAGAAGGTGGCCGCGATCAGCGCGCCATCCCGCAACAGGCAAACTGACCCACCACCGGAGGGCATCCACCGGGGAGGTTACTTTGCAGGGGCCGCCGTCATATCGCGCCTAAGCAAGGGCGGACAACCATGGTCTGAGTTGAAACCGGCCAAAAATTCAGGCGCGCCTGCGGCCTTTCCGGGGGGGTGATTCGCGGTTGCATGCACCATGACCCTGTCCCTAGCGTTGCCACCATGGCCGCGCCGCTGCTTGTCATTGATCACCTGCGGGTGGATTTTCCGGGGGTGGTCGCAGTCAACGATCTATCGCTCACGGTCGAGGCCGGGGACTTGTGCGGGCTGATCGGCCCGAACGGCGCGGGCAAAACCACGACCATGCGCGCAATCTCAGGCCTGCAGGAATGCACCCGCGGTTCCGTCTGGGTGGGCGGGCATGAGCTGGCCCGCGAGCCCGTCACGCTCCGGCGCCACCTGGGCTACATGCCGGACTTTTGCCCGGTGTACGACCAGCTCACGGCGGCGGAGTTTCTGGAGCACTTTGCCCGCGCCCATGCCGTCCCCGACCGGGAAAGGCGGATTGGGGAGTGCCTCGAACTCACCTGGCTCACGGAGAAGCGCGACGCGCTCTGCGAGGAGCTGTCCCGGGGCATGCGCCAGCGCCTGGTGCTCGCAAAAACGCTCCTGCCCGATCCGGAGGTGCTCCTGCTCGACGAGCCCGCGAGCGGCCTCGACCCGCTCGGGCGGATCGAGCTGTGGAAAATCCTGCGGCAGCTGCGCGAGGCGGGCAAGGCCGTCCTCATCTCCTCGCACATCCTCGCGGAGCTGGCGATGTTCTGCAACAAGGCCGCGATCATGGAGCGCGGCCGGCTGGTGACGGCGGGCAGCATCGCCGACCTCGGCCGCCAGCTCACCCGGCGCCGCCGGGCCGTGCAATGGCATGGCGAGGCCGCCAAGCCCGTCCAGACTCTGGGCGGCGCGGCTGGTGTGGCCAACCTGGTGGTCGAGGGCACCGGCGCGACCTTTGACTTTGCCGGCCCGCCGGAGGCGCTCGCCGACCTCCTCCGGACCCTCGTGACGGAGGGCGTGCCCGTGGCCGAGTGGCGGAGCGACGGCGACGAACTGGAGCAGATCTTCCTCCAATCCGGCGCGAGGCAACCGACATGAAACTGACCGAGAACCCCATCTTCCTGACGCAGCGGCGCCTCACCCGCCGCTCCGGTGTGCTCGCGCCGGTGCTCATCGCGACGCTCACCGGTCTGATTCTGCTCGCCGGACTGTCGGTCGGCCTCGTCGACCCCAAGGCCATGCACTTTGCCGGGCCCGAGTCCGCGGGTAAATTCTTCTACGGCTGGATCGTCGGACTGGAGATCGTGGTTTTTGTGCTTGGCGCCGTCCGCATCGCCCGGGTTCTGGGTGGGGAGCGCAAGGCTGGCCTGTGGGAGAGCAACTGCCTCAGCCCCCTGCGGCCCGGAGAGATTGTCCTCGGCTACTGGCTCGGCGGCCGCGAGCGGGAGCTATACATGGCGGCGGTGCTGGCGGGGGTGGGCGCTGGCATGATCCTGATGACATGGCTCTCGCCCCTGCTCTGGCTCGGTACGCAGGTCTTGGTGCTCAGCACCGCGTTGTTTTTCGGGCTGTTGGCCGCACTCTTCGGGATGGCGGGGCAGAAATCCCGCAGCGACAGTCTGGGCATGGTGCCTCTGGGGCTGGTGTTGGGCGTGCCGTTCATCCTGTCGTTCCAAGGCATGACCGTCCTGAGCTACCTCTTGCCGATCTACCCGCTCGCCGTCCTTTTTCGCGATGGGGCGGACCCCAATCCGATGGGATATTACGCTTCCGGCCGTCTCTATGCATGGGCGATTTCTCCCCTGGCGCTCAGTCTCGTGCTACAGTTCTGCCTGGGCCTGTGTTTCTGGCGGGCGGCCACCCGCAAAACGGCCGACCCCGGACAACCCCTGCTTGAGCGGGGTGAGGCGCTGGTCATCTTCGGCCTCCTCGTCATTACCCAGCACGCGCTCGTCTGGGGCAGCTGGGTGGGTGGCGCCGGCAATCGCGATATGCCGGATATGCCGGATATGCCGATGCTCCCATTCACTCAGGGTGGGGCCATTTTGGTCGGCAGCCTCCTGCTGGCGGTCGCGAGCCCCCAGCCGGAGCGTCTGCGCCTCGCGCTGCTGCGGGTGGGTGGTGGCCCGAGACGGTCGCACCAGAGCGCGACCGTCACAGCCCTGGGGTTGGGGTTGTTGGGGGCGCTGGCGATCTTGCCTGGGATGTTGAGGTCCGTGGGCGACAACTGGCCGCGGGCACTGGTGGCGTCGGTCAATCTGTTGGAGTGCCTGCTCATGTTCGCGCTGCTGCTGCAATTTTGCCGCCTGCGGTTTGGGCTGCGCGCGCCAGGTTTTTTTGTACTCGGACTTTTTGTGCTCTGTCTGCTGCCCCTGATCGTGGCGATGGTGCTCGAAAACGACTACTTCGCGCAATGCTCCTTCCTGGCCCCGGGGGTAGTGGCCTTGGCCGGCAATGCTCCGAACCTGGAATTTCTGGGCGGGGTCATCGCGGGTCATGCCGTGATCGTGGGGCTGCTTTTCGTGGCGTGGAGGCAACAGTGGCAACGGCTGCTCGACGAGACTTCGGCCCTGGCCGGAGGGGCTTGAGGGGTAAAGGCCGGGCGAGAGAACCTGAGCTCCTGAGTTCCAGATGGGGAATTAATTTGGAAATCAGGAAATCAGGAACGGAAAACAGATTGGAGCCCGGAGGCCGCAGAGGCACGGAGCGGAAGCATGGAACAGAGAGCGGACAACGGCCAAGAGATTGGTCCGGCCTGATTTCCTGAGTTCCAGATGGGGAATTAATTTGGAAATCAGGAAATCAGGAACGGAAAACAGATTGGAACACGGAGGCCGCAGAGGCACGGAGCGGAAGCATGGAACAGAGAGCGGACAACGGCCAAGAAATAGGTCCGGCCTGATTTCCTGAGTTCCAGATTCGAATT
>CAIYUN010000080.1 GCA_903929355.1 uncultured Opitutaceae bacterium | reverse complement strand
GGCGCGGGCGGCGGCGGGGCGCGCGAGCGGCGCGACGGCGGCGCGCCAGGCGCGCCACACGCGGCCCTCGTCGGCAAAGGCCCGGCGGCACGCGGCGAGCACCGCCTCGGGCGTCTCGGCGAGCTCACCGACGCCGTGGCGGCGGAGCAGCTCGTAATTGCCCTCCTCCTGGCCGGGGATGATCTGGCTGACGATCATCGGGCAACGGGCGGCGATGGCCTCCTGCGTGGTCGCGCCACCCGCCTTGCTGATGACCACATGGTGCGTCATCAGCAGACGGGGAACCTCGTCGGTCCAGCCGAGAATGCGCGCCGGAGCGGAGCGGCCGGCGGCCAGCGCCTCGAGCCGGGCCTGCAGGCGGTGGTCGCGGCCGACCGCGCAGGTTATCTCCCAATTGGTTTCGGTCAGCAGCCGCCCGGCGGTGGCCTCGGCATGGCGGGTGCCGGAGTTGATGACCTGGAGGACCCGTGGCGTGGTGCCGGGGGCGGCCAGATCGGGCGGGGCGAGCCGTCCGTCGTGCGCGCTGAAAAAAGGATGGACGGGAAACCCGGAGACATGCAACCGGTCCGGCGGCAGGCCGGCCTGACGGAGCACCGCGGCGGAGTCCTCGTTGGGCAGGAACCAACCGTCGCACGCGGCGCGCCACCAGAGCGAGTGGATGCTGATGGAGTCGGTGACCACGTTATGGTGCGGAACGGTGAGCCGGCCGGCCCGCGCCAGTTTTTCCAGGAAAAAACCATAGATGGGATAGGTGCTGCAGATGGCGATCGGCCGCTCCCGGGCCAGCACCTTGCTGAGCATGCGCCGCTCGCGGCCGAGGAGCGCCAGGCTGCGCGGCATCAGGTTGGGGGAGGTGTCCAGCCATCCATACACACGGCGCCAGAGCCGCGGGGCGCGATTGATCAGGGAGAGATAGCCCCGGCGCGTCACCGCGTTGAGGCGGGGTGAGGCCAGCGCAAAGATATCGGCCACCACGGCCGTGCCGGGCCCGCTTTCGGTGTCGAAGGCCGTGGCGAGCGCGCGGGCGGCGGCGTTGTGACCCTCGCCGAAGCCGGCGGTGAGGATGAGGATGCGCGCGGGCGGGGCGGGGGTGGGGGTGTTCATGGGCAGATCGGTTCCGGTGGCGCCGGACAGGCACGGGCGCCGGTTACCGGGAGCGCGGGGGTAGGTTCGCCGCCACTGGCGGTGATCAGGTCGGCCTCGAGGCAGGTGATGACATTTTCCCACGACTGGGGCTCGACCGTGGCGCGGGCGGCGGGGCCCAGGCGCGTGCGCAACGGTGCCTCCCGGGCGAGACGCACGGCGGCGGCCACCAGCTGGTCGGGTTGCGTGCACGGGACGGCGAGGCCGTTTTCGCCGTCACGGACAAACTGGCGGGCGGCGGCATAGTCGAAGCCCGCGACGGCGAGTCCGCTGGCCATCGCCTCGGTGAGGACATTGCCAAACGTCTCCGTGAGGCTGGCGTGGATGTAGATGTCGGCCGAGGCGTAGTGCCGCGCCAGCTCCCCGCGCGGGATGAAGCCCGTAAAAACGGCGCCCGGGCGGGCCCGCCGCAGGGCGGGACGCAGCGGACCGTCCCCGACCAGCACAAACCGGCACCGGGGGGTCGCCGCGCTCATGGCGGCATAGGTGCGGAGCAGCAGCGGGTAGTTTTTCTCCGCCGCCATGCGCCCGGCGTGGAGCACGACCGGGTCGCCGGGGCCGGCACCCCAGGCCAGCCGGAGGGCGGCCGAACGGCGGGAGGGCGAAAACTGCCGGGTGTCCACGCCGCGCGAGAACAGGGCGACCTCCCGGAATCCGAGCGCGGTGAGTTCCGCGCACAATTCCCGCGTTGGCGCGAAGGTGCGGCGCGTGCGGTTATGGACATGGCGCAGCCACGCCAGCGCGATCCGCCGCAGCGGCCCGCAGCCGTAATGCCGGGTGTAGGCGTGGAAGTTGGTGTGAAAACTGGAGGTGACCGGCACTCCCAGCGCGCGCGCCGCGCTGACCGCCGAGGCGCCGAGTGGCCCCTCAGTGGCGACATGGACCAGGTCGGGCCGGTCCGCCCGCCAGATTTTCCCCAACGTCCGGGCCGCCGGCAGGCCCAGGCGCAGCAGCCCATATCCGGGGATGGGCAGGCCGGGCAGCGGCACCTCGCGAAATTCCGGATGGGACGCATCACCCGGCAGGTCGCTCCGGCGCGGCCGGTACACCGTCACCACATGACCCCGACGGCCCAGCTCACGCGCGACGACGCCGAAAGTCATGGCCACGCCGTTGATTTCCGGCGGGAAAGTTTCGGTGACGAGGGCTAGTTTCACTTCGTGGGAGGTGATTTTGTCGCGTGACCATCAAAGCGGGGCAATGTGTCGAACAAGTGGCGTTTCCGTGACAATTGGGCCAAATCGCTGATACGGCCGATGGCCCGAATTCGGGGTTGCGCCCGGCGGGGCGGGTTCTAGGGTCGACGGTTTACACGCATGCAAGCCCACGGGCCGAAACGCATCTATACCCCACTATCCATCGAATTCTGGTTTTCCAAACTGGAAGGCGATTGGGAGGCCCATTTCACCCCCGCGCAGCTCGCGGCGGGCCGGCAGCTCTACCGCGCCGGCGAGGTGCGCGAGCTGGAGCTGACCGGGCAGGACGCCATCGTCCACCGGCGGGTCGACAAGCACGACCAATACGCCGTCCTCGAGTGGGCGGCCGACGGCGCCCTGAACGTTCGTTCGTCGTCCACGGACAGTGAGGTGGCCCGGGCGCTGGCCGTCGCCGGGCTGCATGAGATCGAGGAGCTGGTGGCCGAGGAAATCTCCCCGCTGCCCGAAACCGCGCGCCCGCCGGGCGCGGTCGCCGGCCACGGTCATGGCGGCGTGGGCCCTGAGGCCGCGACCAACGGCCACGCCCGCCACGGCCACACGGAACTAGTGGCCGGCCGCGGCGTCAGTCCGACCGCGCCGGTCCCCGGGGCGGCGCGCGCCGCCACCGCCGGGCCGGTGCGCCCGCTCCACCTCATTTTCACCGCCAGCACCGAGGGACTGGTCTGCCAGGCCTACTGGGCCGGCCCGGGCCACCGGCGCGAACCGGCGCTCGGGGCGGCCGCGCACGCGGGCGGCAACGGCCATGTGACCTCGGGCGAGCGGGCCCGCCTCATCGGGCTCGCCGCCTATGCCCGCAAGGCGCACTTTCTCTATCAGGGTGACACCGGCCTGTATACGCTGGCGAATGTCGCGGAGATCCCCAATTTTCTCAAGGTCACCCTGCCGGCATGGCGGCGGCTCTTCACCATCGAGCTCAACGCGGACGCCGCGCGACTGGCCGAGGGCCCGAAGACCATCGAAATCGAGGCGGTGGCGTCGCGGCGGGGCGCGGGGCCGGGCGGAGCGCTCGACCTGCGGTGGATCTTCCGCGCGGGCGAGCGGCTTCTCACCGACGCGGAGGTGGAGGCGCTGCTCAAACGCGGGGTCAACCCGGCCGTCCTGCCGGGCACCGGCCTGGTGGCGCTGCCGGCCGAGAAGCTCGCCTCGCTCAACGCGTGGCGGCGCGGTGTCGCCGAGACCCATGCGGACGGCACGCTGCCGCCCTACCTGATTTTTTCGCTGTTCAACGACCCGCGGTTCCGCCTCACGCTCTCGCCCGAGCTGGAGGCCTGGCGGCGGAGCGTGCTGGCGCCCGCGGCGGTCGCCGCCGCACTGCCGGAGATCCTGCGCCCCTACCAGCGGCGGGGGGTCGAGTGGCTGCACCACCTGTGCGACGTCGGCTGCCACGGCCTGTTGGCGGACGAGATGGGCCTGGGCAAGACACTTCAGGTGCTGGCGTTGCTGGCGGCGCGGCCGGTCGCGGGCGCGCCGGGCCTGATCGTGTGCCCCGCCAGCGTGGTGCCGGTGTGGCGCGAGGAGATCGCGAAGTTTGTCCCGTCGCTCGCGGTGGAGGTGCTCAAGGCCGGCCATGATTTTTCCACGCCGGCTCCGGCGGCCGGCCCGGTGCTGTGGCTCGCCAGCTACGCGCAGCTCCGCAAGCACCGGGCGCTGCTCCCCGGCGTGGAGTTTGGCTACGCCGTTCTCGACGAGGGCCAGTTCATCAAGAACCCCGACGCCAAGATCACCCAGACCTGTTTTGCCATCCGGGCGCGGCATCGGGTGGTTCTCACGGGCACGCCGCTGGAAAACCGCCAGCTCGACCTGTGGAGCATCTTCCGCTTCCTGCTGCCGGGTCTGTTGGGCTCGCGCACCGCGTTTGAGTCCGCGTTGAACACGGACCGCGACGGCACGCTCACCCGATTGCGTGCGCAGCTCGCGCCGTTTCTGCTCCGGCGCACGAAGAACGAGGTCGCCCAGGAGCTGCCGCCCAAGGTCGAGATGGACCTCATCTGCCCGCTCACGGAGGTGCAGCGCGCGCAATACGCGGAGATCTGTCGCGAGGGGCTCGCGCGCCTCGGCAACGACGTGGGCACGGCGATGCGGGAGAAGTCCTTCGGCTTCCTCGCCCTGCTCACCCGGCTGCGGCAGACCTGCTGCGACCCCGACATGCTGCCCTGGCTCAAGGCGCCGCTCACCGACTCGGGCAAGCTCAACCTGCTGGTCGAGAAGCTCGCCGAGATTGTGGGCAGCGGCCACAAGGTCGTCAGCTTCTCGCAGTTCGTGATGCTGCTCGACCGGGGGAGGGCGGCGCTCACCCTGCATTGTCCGGATCTGCCGCGCTTCGAGCTCACCGGCATGACGCTGGACCGGCAGAAACCGGTGGCGGCGTTCCAAGCCGCGTCCGGCGCGGCGGTGATGCTCGTCTCGCTCAAGGCGGCCGGCACGGGCATCACGTTGCATGCGGCCGACTATGTGTTCCTGCTCGACCCGTGGTGGAACCCCGCGGTCGAGGCGCAGGCGGTGGACCGGGTCCACCGTATCGGGCAGAAGCAGACCGTGTTTGTCTACCGCATGGTCACAGCCGGAACCATCGAGGAGCGCATTCAGGCGCTCAAGGCGGTCAAGAAGGACCTGTTCGACAAGGTCGTGGGCGGGCTGGGCGGCGACTTCGACCTCGGTCGGCACTTCGCCTCGCTCCAGGAACTGGTGCAGCTCACGACCGCCCAGGTCGACCCCGAGCCGGCGGAGAAAGTGTGAAGTCTCAAAATCCGCCGAATTGGGACACAGGGCACGGAGGAAAGGCAGGAGTTCACAGAGAATGCCTTTTGCCTCTCAATTCAGCAGTCGGATTTAACCACGGATTGCACCGATACACACGGATACAGAGTGATACGGAATTTGAGCCAAATTCAGGTTTCCCCTCCGATGCCTTCCTCTGTGACCTCGGTTTGACCTCTGTGTCCTCTGTGACCCACTGCCGGGTCAACTTTTCTACCGCAGCGCCGCGATGGCCGATTTGTGTTTCGCGACCGCCTCCTCCTGCGAGCTGGCCGAGCACTTCAGGTCGCGCAGGAGGCCGTCACCCAGGCCATAGATCCACCCATGCACGGTGAGCGGCTGGGTCCGTTTCCAGGCGTCCAGCACCGGCGAGGTCTGGCAGACGTGCGCGACCTGCTCGATCACGTTGAGTTCGCACAACCGCGCGCCTTGGGCGGATTCGTCCGGCAGCGCGCAGATGCAGGCATCGTGTTTTTCGCGGACATCCTGCACATGGCGCAGCCAGTTGTCGGCCAGGCCGACGCGCTCGCAGCGCAGCGCGGCCTTCACGCCCGAACAGCCATAGTGGCCGACGACCATGACATGCCGCACGCGCAGCACCTCGACGGCGAACTGGATCACACTCAGGCAGTTCAAATCGGTGTGGACGACCACATTGGCGATGTTGCGGTGGACGAACAATTCGCCGGGCAGCAGGTTGACGATCTCGTTGGCCGGCACGCGGCTGTCGGAGCAGCCGATCCAGAGATACTCGGGATGCTGCTGGCGCGACAGCGTGGAGAAAAACCCCGGGTCGCGCTGTTTGATCGCGTCCGCCCAGGCCCGGTTTTTGGCGAAAAGATGTTCGAGTGAGTCCATGGTGTCGCCGGGTAGGTTTGCACCCGTCAGGCCAACGCGCAACCCATATGGAATGAGCCCGTCACCGCCACAGAGGTGGAGCGGGTTGACCCCAACCCGCTGAACCGGTTGAGGTCAACCGGTTCCACCCCCCGTAACTCGCCCCTTCCTGGTTTCCTGGCTTCCCCCTTCGCCGCCTCCCTCGCTCCGTCCTTTGCCTTCCCCTTATCCGTGTTCATCCGTGAAGTTCGTGGTTAAAACTCCGCACTCCGCATTCCTCACACCACCCGTGCCCAGAGCACCTTGAGGTAGCGGCTCTCCAAGCAGTTAGAATAGACCGGGTGGTCCGGTCCCGGGCCCGTGCGGTCGAAGAACTGCAGGCGGCGTTGCTGCCGGTGGGCGGCCTTGATGACATGCGCCTCAAAATCCTCCAGCGACAGCAGCCCCGAGCACGAGCAGGTAACGAAGATGCCGCCGGGCTTCACCAGCGAGATGGCCAGCAGATTGAGGTCCTCGTATTTCTGGCGGCCCTCCCAGTTGCCGTGGTCCTCGCGGGTGAAGATGAACTTGGGCGGGTCGAGCACCACCACATCCCACTTTTCCCCGTTCTGTTGCATCTGCCTCGCATACGCGAAGGCATCGGCGTGGACGAGCTTGAGCCGCGCCTGGTTGAGGTTGGCGTTGCGCTTCGCCTGCGCGAGCGCGACCTCGTCCAGGTCCACGCCGGTCAGCTCGGCCGCGCCGCCGAGCACCCCGGCGCAGAGGGAAAACCCACCGGTGTAGCAGCAGAGGTCGAGCACCCGCGCGTCCTTGGTGAACCGGGCGAGGGCGCGGCGGTTGTCCCGCTGGTCGCAGAAAAAGCCGGTCTTGTGCCCCTGGGCAAAGTCCACCTCGTAGCGCACCCCGTGCTCGCGGATTTTCACCCTGGCCGGCGCGGCGGCATTGGTCTCGTTGAAGAGCGAGGGCTTGATGCCCTCGAGGCTGCCGAGGTCGTGGTCCACATGGACGCGGGCAAATTTCGTTCCCGCCAGCTCGTGCAGGAGGGGCAGCCATTGGGGCAGGCGGTGGGCGATGCCGAGCGACGTGACCTCACAGAGCAGCGTTTCCCCGTAGCGGTCCACGATGAGGCCACTCAGGCCGTCGCCGTCGGAGTTGACGAGGCGGTAGGCGTCGGTGGCCTCGTCCAATTTGAACAGGTCCCGGCGCAGTGCGACAGCACGCCGGATGGCGGCCTCGAAATAGGCCTCGGTGACGGGCTCCGTCGAGTGGCAGACCACGCGGAGGGGAATTTTGGCGCGCGGGTTGAAGAGCCCGCCACCGCAGAGTTCGCCGTGCTTGTCATAGACATTGACGAAGTCTCCCGGGCGGGCGTCGGGCGAGCACTGGCCGAGGAGCCGGGGGAAGATGGCCGGAGCGAAGGTGAAATACTTCAACTGCGCCCACGGGCGCGCCCACGCGGAGCGATCCAGCACCGGTGGAGGTGCCTTGACGCGGTGCGGTGGTTCTTCTCGGGAATCGGCTTCGGGCATGCGGGCAAAATGGGCGCGTGGGCGGGCCGCCCGCAATTTTTATCGGCGCAGGAAGATGGTGCGCAGGTCTCCCGTCTGCCTCCGACCTGTCCTCCATAGCTTCAGCGTAGGAGGAGGGTAGGGCGGGACCGCCTTGTCGCGCCGGCTTGTCCGCCGTAGCTTTGGCGAAGGTGGAAGGCATGGTGGAGGCGGATGGGCCCGCCGTTCCGGAAAACTCAAGCGCCCCGACGCCAAGCAGCGAGGAAAAGAGGTGAAAAAAAGTTCCGGCGCACTGGCCGGAACTTGGATTGGGTGCCTTGCCCCTTGGCGGCTTCGCGCTTAAACCGGCGGCCTCACGCCACGCGCTCGACGATCAGCGGCGGCGGGGTGGGGCGCTTGGGCGCGAGGCGGTAGGCGTTCTTGAAATACTCGAGCGCCTGCTCGCACTTCGCCTCGTCATTGTAATGGATCATCATCAGGGGCTCGCCCTGTTTCATCTGGGTGGCGACCTTCTTGATCTCGGACACGCCCACCGAGTGGTCAACCTTGTCGGACGGGTTTTCCTTGCCCGCGCCGAGCAGATGGACCCCGCGCGCGATCATCGCCGTGTTGATGGTGTGGACGTAGCCGCGCTTCGGGGCGGGGAGCTTGCGGATGTGCTTCGCCACCGGAAACTTTTCCGGGTGGTCCAGGTAGCTGACATCGCCGCCCTGGGCCTTCACCAGTTCCTTGAACTTGGCCAGCGCGGAGCCGTCGGAAAGGTGGCGCTGCACGGTCTGCTTGGCGGAGAGGGTGGAGCCGGCGACACCGGCGAGGCGGACGATCTCCATGCCGAGCTTGAGGACGAGCTCCTTCATGTCGTCGGTGCCCTCGCCTTGGAGCAGCTTGATCGCCTCCTTGACCTCCAGCGAGGTGCCGACGCTGTCGCCGAGCGGCTGGTTCATGTCGGTCACCAGGGCGACGCAGCGGCGCTTCATCGAGCGGCCGACGCGGGTCATGGCCCGGGCGAGCTGCTTGGCCTGCTCCAGATCCTTGATAAACGAGCCGTTGCCCCACTTCACGTCGATGACGAGCCCTTCGGAGCCCTCGGCGAGTTTTTTGGAGAGCACGCTGCCGGTGATGAGCGGGAGGCTGGGAATGGTGCCGGTCTCTCGGCGGAGCTCGAGCAGACGGGCATCCACCGGCGCGAGACTCTCGTCCTGGGCGACGATGGCCCCGCCGATCCGGGCGAGCTGGCTGCGGAAGGCATCGATGGACAGGCGGGTCTTGAACCCGGGGATGGAGGCGAGTTTTTCCAGGGTGCTGACGATGTAGTCGTGCTCGGCGCCGCACATCATGGGGACGACCACGCCGGCCGCCATCGCGAGGGGGACGAGGACGAGGGCGGTCTTGTCGCCGACCCCGCCCGTGGAGTATTTGTCGATCTTGGGCTTGGCGATGTGCGACAGGTCAATGACCTCGCCGGACAACATCATCTCCTCGGTGAGAATGGCCGTTTCCTGGGCGGACATGTTGGCAAAATAGATGGCCATGAGGAGGGCCGCGAGCTGGTGCTGGGGCATCTCGCCATCAAGGGTGGAGTCGATGAAGTAGCGGATCTCCTCCTGGGTGAACTCCTGGCCGTCGCGCTTTTTTTCGATCAGGGAATTGAAGGCGGGCTTGATGAACCTCCGCTGGGGGGGGGTGCGTTTGGTCATGTGGATGGGTCGTGGTAAATGGATGCTCCCGGTGGGCGCGAAGGCCCATCAGGGCTGACCGGCTGCCAAATGTCGAGCCAATTGTGGCGGGCCGGTTACGACCCAGTCGCGCAGGCATCCCTGCCTGCATCGGGGTAGGGCGGGACCGCTGGGCCCGCCGCTCCGGGTCTTAGGGTCGCGCAGCCGCTCTCGTCAGGCCTCCGGTGACGGCAGAATATTACAGCAGCGCCCCTTGCTCGCTGCCCAAGGCCTTCAATCCGATCGCGGCATACCCCTTGGCCGTGAGCGCGCGGCCCTGCGGGGTGCGTTGCAGGTAGCCTTCCTGGATCAGGAACGGCTCATGGACCTCCTCCAGCGTCTCGGCCTCCTCGCCGACTGCCACGGCGATGGTGCTCATGCCGACCGGGCCGCCCTTGTAGTTCTCAGCCATGATCCGGAGCATCCGCTTGTCCATCTCGTCGAGGCCGCGGGCGTCGATCTCCAGCAGCTCCAGCGCGGCGGCGGCGGTGGCCCGGGTGATCCGCCCCTGCGCGCGTTCCTGGGCGTAGTCGCGGCAGAAATTGATCAGGTTGTTGGCGATGCGGGGCGTGCCGCGTGAGCGCGTCGCGATCTCCCGTGCGCCCTCGTCGTCAAGCGCCACTTTCAGCAGCCCGCAGCTCCGGCGCACGATGCCCTCCAGCGTGGCATGGTCGTAGTAGTCGAGCCGCGTCTGGAGGGTGAACCTCGAGCGGAGGGGGGCGGTGAGCAGGCCGCTGCGGGTGGTGGCGCCGACCAACGTGAAACGCGGGAGCGAGAGGCGCACACTGCGGGCGTTGGGCCCCTGGTCGATCATGATGTCGAGGCGGAAGTCCTCCATCGCGGAATAAAGGTATTCCTCCACGGTCTTTGGGATGCGGTGGATCTCGTCGATGAAGAGGATGTCGCCCTCCTCGAGATTCGTGAGCAGGCCGGCCAGATCACCGGCTTTCTCGACCACGGGCCCGGAGGTGACGCGGACGTTTTTGCCCAGCTCATGGCCGAGGATGAAGGCGAGGGTGGTCTTGCCCAGGCCGGGCGGCCCGGAAAGCAGGATGTGGTTGAGCGGGTCGCCGCGCTTTTTCGCCGCCCCCACCATGACCTGCAGGCGCTCGACGGTTTTGGGCTGGCCGGTGAAGTCCGCAAACGAGAGCGGCCGCAGCGCCGCCTCCGCCGGCGAGATGGGTGCGACCAGGGTGGAGGTGAGGTAGCCGAGGCCCGTCGCCGCCGGGGGGGCGGCGATTTTCGATTTGGGATTTTCGATTTTGGATTGGGACACGGCAAGCAACAGATGAGGGAAGGCGGGACACTAGGCGGACGGCCGCACCGGCTCGCCGCGCGCACCGTGCCAGACGCGGACAATCGAGACAAGAGTTTCGTTTTCCAGCAGCTCATGGATCACGCGGTAATTGCCGCACACGACCTCGCGCATCCCGGCCAGTTCCGCGTCGCGCAAGACCTGCCCGATCCTCGGCAACAGGGCGAGCCGATCACCGACGGTGAGGATGGTCTCACCCACCCTGACCGCCGCTGAAGGATTGTCGGCGGCGATGTAGGTGATAATGGCCTCGAGGTCGCTCAACGCGCTGGGTGCCCAGATAACTTTTGCAGGCATGACGCGATACGTTGGCGGGCCTCCACGTGCGGCACGCCCTGGCCTTGCCGGATTTCCTCCCGGCCTTTTTCCACCGCCGCGATCAGTTGCACGCGCTCGGCGAGATCGGGCCAGGTCACGCCTTCCGGCATGGCGCGGATCGACTCAATGGCCTGCTCTTTGACGGACATGGAGGCAACGATGTGGACCATCGCGATCCAGGCAAGCCCTCACTTCCACTCCAGCTCCGCCCCGAGGCTGCGGAGGTTCTCCACGAAACGCGGATGCGCGCGCTTGATGATCTCCGCGTTGCGCACGACCGAGCGGCCGGGGATGGAGGCCGCCACCATCGTCAGCGCGACCGCCGCGCGGATCACATAGGGCGAGTCCACCTCGGCGGGGCGCAGCGGGCGCTGCCCGAAGACGATGAGGCGGTGCGGGTCACACACCACAGCTTGGGCGCCGAACTTGGCCAGCTCGGGGATCCACGAGAAGCCGTTTTCATAGACCTTGTTCCAAAAATGGATCGTCCCCTCGCACCGCGTGCTGAGCGCGATCATCAGCGGCAGCAGGTCCACCGAGAAATACGGCCAGGGCGCGGCCTCAATCTTGGGCAGAAGGTTGCGGGTGAACGGCTCCTCGATGCGCCGGGTCTGCTGGCGCAACACCACCGCCGTGTCGCCTTCGTGGGTGATCGCGACGCCCAGCTTGGCAAAGGCGCGTGTGATCAGGTCGAAATGGTGAGGGAGGGACCGCTCCACCCGCACTTCGCCGCCGGTGATCGCCCCCAGCGCGAGAAAGGTGACGACCTCGTGGTAATCCGTGCCGATGGTGATGGTCGCGCCGTGGAGCCGGTCCACCCCGGTGATCTCCAGTCGGCTGGTGCCGATGCCCGCGATGCGCGCGCCCATCGCGACGAGCGCGGTGCAGAGCTCCTGCACATGCGGCTCGCTGGCCGCGTTGATCAGGGTCGAGCCTCCCGTGGCGAGCGCGGCGGCCATGGCAAAATTCTCCGTCACGGTCACGCTCATGTAGTCGAGCCAGTGGCGCGCGCCGTGGAAGCCGCCGGGCAGCGCGATGACCAGCGGGTCGCCGTCGCCGATGTCGGCCCCGAGCGCGCGGAGGATGTCCAGGTGCGGGTCGATCTCGCGGACGCCGAGCGAGCAACCCTTCGCGTGGGAGGAGAGGGTGATCTTCCGCCAGCGCCGCAGGAGGGCGGGGTAGAGCAGCACCGTCGACCGCATGTCCTGGGGCAGCCCGTCGTGGCCGGGCTCCGGGCGGAAATCCGTGTGGTCGGCACGCAGCTCCCCGCGGCTGCGGTCCCATTCGATGCGCGAACCTTGGGAGCGAAAAAAAGTGACCAGCCGGTCGAGGTCGGTGATGTCGGGGACGTTGCGGAGCGTCACCGGCTCGTCGGCCAGGAGCGTCGCGCAGAGGATGGGCAGCACCGAGTTCTTGTTGCCGGAGGGCGTGATGGTGCCGGCGAGCGGTTTGCCGCCGTGAACGATGAGATCGGCCATGGGAAGAAGGCGAAAGACAGGGAGGGCGTGGTGGGCGGTGGAGGGCTTGGCACCGGGCAAAAAAACAGGCGCCCGTCGGAGAGACGGACGCCTTCGAACTGCGCGCGGAGTGACCCGCGTTGGCAAGGTTTAACTGGCAGGGCGGTCGCCGCCGCCGTCGCGCCGGGACTCATTCCCCCCGTGATGGTGGGGCCGGTCGCCCCGGTGTTCCCGCTGGCCACCCTCGCTGCGGTGGCGGCTTTCGCCGGTGCCCTCGGGGCGCGGACCGCGCTCCTCGCCGTTGCGGGTGCCGCCGCCGTGCCGGCCGCGGCCGCCGCGATGGCGGCGGCGGCGCTGGCCACCGTCGGATCGAGGCTCCGAGCGGGAGGAATCACGGGAGGAGGAGCCATCGCGCGAGGAACTGTCGCGTTTGGATTCACCGGAGCCGGACGAGGATTTTCTCCTCGATTTGCCGCCGCCAAAGAGCCCCATCAGCCAGGCGAAGAAACCGCCGGACGGGGTTTCCACCGGGACATCCGGGCTGGAGGCGTCGAGCTTCAACGCCTCTCGGCGCGGCTCGGGCGGGCGCACCATGGCCGGGCGAACGGCTTCGTCCGGACGGCGGTGGTCCCGGCGCTCGGGCCGGAACGTGGGGCGTTCGCCGTCAGCTTCCGGCCGGCCGGAACGCGTCCGGTCGGAGGATTCAGGGCGGGCCGGACCGTTTTCCCAGCTTTGTGAGGGGCGGATGGTTTCGGCGGGCGGGAGAATGTTCAGGCGGGCGTTTTCGCCGGCCGGCGCGACCTTGGTGGCCGGCGGACTGAACGGGAACATTTCGGTCGCGGGGGTGACGGCGGCAGTCTGAGCCGCCGGCGCCACCGGGGGGGTGATGACCGGCTTGGTCGCGACAAACACCGGCTTGGGGGCCGCAGCGGCCGGCACCACGGGACTGGGGGCAATGACCACCGGCACGGGTGCGGCAGGTGGGGTAACGATCACTACCGGGGCCGCAGGCTTGGCGACGGGCTCGGGCGCTGCCACCGGCTCGGGGGCGAACGGATTCTTGTATTCAGTGGCAACCGTCACGACCTGGATGGAGGTGGGCTGGTAGGTGCCGGGGGCGGCCTCAGTGCTGGCGAACGGGGCGGCGGGTGCGCCGGGGCGTTTGCCCTTGCCGCGCAGCAGGCCGGAGCCCTTGGCCCCGAAGGCTAAGGTGGCGGCAGGTGCGCTGGCGGTTCCGGGAGCGGGCGCGGCAGGAGCCACGGGCGTATCACCGGAGGTGGTTTGATCTGACATGTCTTTGGTTTTGTTTGGGTTAAAGCGCGCTCACCGCAGGATGCGGGAGCGGCGCCGGGTGGTGCCGGCGGAGCGTGGAAACACGCTCAAACGCCGACAGCAAGCGGGCAGACTCGCGCCATTCGCCCCCGGGGGCAACTGCTAAGTTTTTGCACCCGATTCCGTTGGCCGGACTTTTCTCCGCGTTCTGGTGTGAAAAACTCCGCAACAGTTCTCCGCCCGTCCACTCCCCGCTTGCCATGCGCGGACCACGCTCCCACCTTCGCCGGCATGGACAAACTCGAGGAAATTTTCCAGATGCAGGACGCGCTTAACCGGCGCATTGGCGTCGCGCTGCCCCCGCCGACCGACGAGGAGAAGACCAAGTGGGTGCTCAACTACACCCGCGCCATGCAACAGGAGACGGCCGAGCTGATCGACAGCGTGCCGTGGAAGTGGTGGGCGAAATACCAGAAATTCGACGAGCAGAACGCCAAGGTCGAGGTGGTGGATTTATTCCACTTTCTCGTCTCCCTCGCGCAGACCCTCGGCATGACCGCCGACGACGTCTACCAGGCCTACCTCAAGAAGAACGCGGTCAACCACCAGCGCCAGGACACCGGCTACGTCAAAAAAGACGAGGCCGACTCGAAGCACATCTGACTTTCACCGCGTCACCACAAACGCCGCTGTCACGTCCACGGCGGTGTGGCCGGACTCGATCACGCGGGCGCGAAGCTTGAGCTTGGCCTTGCCGTAGCGGGCCAGGGCCTCCTTGAACTCGGTGACGGCCGCCTGGGCGGGACGTTCGCAGATCGCGCGCAGATCGCCGATTACAGGGCGGCGGTAGGCCGCGCGGCTCTCTTTCACGACAATGTGCCACTCCGGCTTGGTGCCGTCCTTCTCGTCGCGCATCAGCTCCCACACGACCCCGTAGCCGGCGAGCGTGGCCAGGGACACGAGACTGCCGCCAAACGCGGTGTTGAGGGAATTCTTGTTCCGCTCCTTGGGTGCCGTCAGCACCAGCGCGTGGTTGTCGCTCACCTCCACCCCCACCTCCATCGCCTTCGCGAGCGGGATCATCTCGTGGAGGAAATGCTCAAAGGCGGGAACCTTGACGGACTTCATTGGGGGGGTGGGACGGCGGCGGGTTGAAGCGAGGAGAGGGACGTTCGACCGATTCTGCGGGTTTTGGCTTGGGCTGGCGAGGAAAAAGTTTTTCGGACCGAACCCGACGGAGTGTCGGTTGTCTCATTGGTATTAGCCAGATTCATGCCAGCCGTGGGGATTTGGCCGAGATGGAGCGCGGCGTCCCTGGAGCGCTCGGAATGCACCGTAGCCTTCGTCTTTCACTCGTTGCCTTGGCCGAAGCCGATCAGGCAGAGGCCCGTCTGGAAAGATCAGTGAAGATTAGTGGTTCCAAACTCCGTTCTCCCATTCGCGTGTATTCGCGTCCATTGGCGGTTACCCTCAATGAAGGGTGACCTTACCGGTGAGCAAGATCTGGTCCGACGCGCTGCCGACCCGTAGCTCATAGTCACCCGGCTCGGATTTCCACGCGTGGGTGGCCACATCCCAGTAGGCGAGGTCCTTCGGGGTGAGCCGCACGATCACGTCCTTGGTCTCGCCGGGTTGAAGCGTGACCTTGGTGAAACCCTTGAGCTCCTTGTCCGGCCGCGGGAGCGGGGCGTTCATGGGGTGGACATAGACCTGCACCGTCTCGGCGCCGGCGGCCTTGCCGGTGTTCGTCAGCTTGAACGCCACCGTGATACGGCCGCCGTCGAAGACCGTGTCGGGGGAAACAGCCAGGTTTTTGTAGGCGAACGTGGTGTAGGAGAGGCCGTGGCCAAAGGCGTAAAGGGGGGCGATCTTCTTGGCCTCATACCAGCGGTAGCCGACGAAGACCCCCTCCTTGTAAACGTTGTCAATGATCCGGTGCGACATGTCGTTGTCGCCGTCCCAACCGGTGTAGAGGGTCTCGCCGGCGGGCAGGTAGCCGGCGGCGGGCGAGTCGGCAAACTCCCGCTCGATGCTGATGGGCAGCTTGCCCGAGGGGTTGATCTCGCCGGCGAGAATTTCCGCCAGGGCGCGGTTGCCGGCCTGCCCGGGATACCAGCCATAAATGACCGCGGCGGCGCGATCGTTCCACCCGGTCAGGCGGACGCCCCCGCCGCTGTTGACAATCACGACGGTGCGCGGGTTGAGCGACACGGCGCGGGTCACGCGTTTCTCCTCGGTGTCGGGCAGCGCGAAGGGCCGGTCCCAGCCCTCGCTGTCAAAGGTGCCGGTGCTGACGAGCACAGCGGGGGCGGACTTGAGCTGCTCGTCGGTCGGATCCGGCACAAACTCCAGCCGGTCCCCGTAGGTCGCGCTGAGCGCCTGGTGCAGGGTGGTCACGTTGTAGCCGTCCACATCGGCCGCGCCGCCGCCGCGCGGCAAGTTGTCCACGAAGAGGCCGGTCACGAGGATTTTGTCTGTGCCGCCCTTGGCGAGGGGGAGCACGCCGTTGTTCCGGAGCAGCACGATGCCCTCGCGCGCGGTCTGGAGGGCGACCTGTTCGTGCTCGGCAAACTTGCCGAGGTAATACTTGTCCGCCACGGGGCGGTCGAAGAGGCCCATGGCGATGCAGGTGCGCAGGAGGTCGCGGGCCATGCGGTCGATGTCGGCTGGGGCGACTTTGCCCGCCTGCAGGAGGCGGTCGCCGTCGGCGCGGATGTATTTGTCGCCCGGCATCTCGAGGTCCTGGCCGGACTTGATGATCTTCTCCGCGTCCCACACCGACCACCAGTCGGTCATGACGAGCCATTTGTAGCCCAGCTCGCCGCGCAGCAGGTCGGTGAGGACGTAGTGGCTCTGGCCGGTCCACTCGCCGTTGAGCTGGTTGTAGGAGGTCATCACCGACATGGCTCCGGCATCAATCCCGGCCTTGAAGGCGGGCAGGTAGATCTCATGGAGGGTGCGCTCGTCCACGACGGAGTTGGAGGTGCGGCGGTGGAAGTCGGAGTTGTTGGCGAGGAAATGCTTCAGCGTCGGGATCGTGCCGGTGTCGAGCACGCCCATGACATAGCGCTCGATCAACCGGGAGACGAGAAACGGGTCCTCGCCGAAGTACTCAAAGTTTCGTCCGCCCTGGGAGACGCGGTAGATGTTCATGCCGGGCCCGAGGAGCACGGCGATGCCCCCGGCGCGGCACTCCTCGCCGATGCTGCGCGCGTAGTTGTAGGCGAGGCCGGGGTTCCAGGTGGCGGCGAGCGCGATCGGGGCCGGGAACGCGGTGGATTGCTCGAGCTGCGGATTGTAGTTTTTGCGGAGATGCAGGCCCATCGTGGCGTCGGACATGTACAGCTCGGGGATGCCGAGCCGGGGAAACCCCTTCAGGTACATGAAATTGGTGCCGCTGACGTATTGCAGCTTCTCGGCCATGGTCATCCTGGCGAGGATCTCGCCGGCGCGCCGGTCGGCCTCCTCGAAGCTGACGGGCGTCTTGTAGGACGGCTCGGCCAGGGCGGTCGCGCCCCCGAGGAGCAAAGCGGTGAGGGCAAAGACAGGCAGGAAAGCAGGGCGCATGATGGGGAGGGGAGGGGCGGGAAGCATTGCCAACGCGCCCGGACACGCGAGCCGATTTTCTCCAAGGTGGGGCGCGAATCCTGCCTTGGGCCCACCCTCACCGCCCGGACTCAATCTTTAGGTGCAAGCTCGTCGGCAGGTTTTTGATCACGTCCCACACTTCCGGTCCGTGGGCGATCATCAGCCAGGCGAGCATGAGGCTGAACCCGATCCAGGCCAGCGCGTCCCAGAGCGAAAAGAACGGCCGGGCCGGGCTGGTGTTGGTTTGTTGACCGACAATATAACGGGCGGCTTTCAGTGGGAGGACGACGAGCTGGTAGCCAAGGAACAGCAGGATGACACCCACCCAAACGGGGAGCCCCGCCGGCGGCAGTTGGCCGAAAATCGCGCCGGTCGCCAGCAGCGAGACCAGTGCCGCGAGCCAGGCAAGCGTCAGCGCAGTATGGAGCAGCGACACGACCGATGCGACGGTGTTGCAACCCGCTGCGGCGCGGGCACTCGGCACCCCGGGGCGCTGCCAGTTCCAGGCCCAGGCGTTCGTTTCCCGGCGGAACTTCCATTTCCACGTCCGCAGGTCGCGCTTGCACTGCCGCTGCCACTCCCGCCGGGCCTCCCGGTCGGGAAAACCCCGCTTGCCCCCGTAGTAACCGGCCATCCCGCGCCGGATAAACTCGTGCGCGGTGAGGGGGGCTCCGTGGGCCGCAGCATTTTCGGTGGCTGCGTCCGCGGTCGGGACCACCAGCATCATCACGAGGTAGACCAGCACACAGGTGCCGCCGGTGAAGACGGTGAGAAGCGCGAAGGTGAGCCGGACGAGCGTGGTGTCGAGGTCGAGGTACGCGCCGAGGCCGTTGCAGACGCCGGACAGCATCGCGCCATGGCGGAGCTTGACCAGCCGTTTCATCGGCGGGGGTTCGCCGCCGCCGGCGGGCGCGGCGGCGTCTTTCGGCCTGCCCGCCCCCGCGGTGGCGTCCGGGGTGCCGGCATCCGCCGCGCCCGCGCCGTCGTCCATCGGGCCCATTTCCGCGATCACCGCCTCGATCTCCTTGGTCAGGACGACATTCTTGTGTGCGCCCACGAGCGCGCGGAACTTGTCGGCGATCGCCCGTTCGATGTCGGCGATGATCTCGTCGCGGTCCGGGTTGCCCGCGAGTTTTTCCGCCCCCTGGTCCAGGTAGGAGCGGAGGACGTCGTGGCCGTTTTCGTCGAGTTGGAACGCGCTGCCGTCCAGGTTGATGGTGATGACCTTGTTCATGATTCGGATGGGGTTGCGGCGGGGGTCACCGGGGTCCGAAGCTATCGACGGTCCCGGTGATTTTCTGCCAATACTCGGCGGTTTCGCGCAGTTGCTCCCGCCCCTTGGTGGTGAGCTCGTAATACTTTCTCGGCGGCCCGGCGGCCGACTCCTGCCATTCGTAGTCGAGCAGGTCCTCGCGCCGCATCTTGCTGAGCAGCGGGTAGAGCGTGCCCTCCTGCGCCGCGAATTCCGTCACGCTCAGCTGGGCCAGGATGTCCGCCGCATAAACCTTCTTGGTGGAGACAATTTTGAGCACGAGAAATTCCAGGAGACCCCGGCGGATCTGGGCGAATTTTTCGTTGATGCTCATGGGTGAATTTTCAGGAAAGCTACCTTGTTATATAAAGGTAGTAAGGGTCGCAGAGTTCGCGCAAGCCCAAAAAATTTTACGGGTTGGCCTGTGCGGGTCTGGCCACGCGAGCCCCGGACACCGCCCGTCTTGGCGTGATCAAACCCGGCCCCGCCCGCGGCAGTGCAATGTGCTTGGCTTTGCACACGTCTGCTTCCTCCCCTTGGATTCCTTGCCTTCCATCCCATCCGTGTTCATCCGTGCAATCCGTGGTTAAAAAAATCCGAAATCCCGGGATCCCAGTTTTCAAAATCTTTTTCCTTCATTCGCGTGGATTCGCATCCATTGGCGGTTCAAATCCTCACTTGCTGGCCTCGGCCCACTCCACCACCAGCAGCGACACGGCCTGACGGGGCAGCGTGAACTTCAGCGCGGCCGTGCCGTTGGCGACCGTCAGCGGGGCTGTCGGGTCGAGTTGTGCGAGCTGGCCGGCGGCCAGCAGTTGCTTGTATTGGGCGGCGTTGGGACCCGGAGGCGAGCCCATCTTCTTCCACACGGTGAAGGCGTTGCTGTGGGTTTGGTCGATGCGGTAATGGGTGAGCTTGGCCGCGGCGGCCGCGCCCGGCAGCCCGGCGAAGGAAAGGTCCACCTCGGCGTCGGGCCCGGGCACGTCGTCGTCGTGGTAATGCCACACGAGGACGCAAAGCTTCCCCGGCGCGAGGCTGGCAAACGCACCCACATCGGGTTGGGCGCGCACGCCGCTGCGCATGATGGTCGCCAGCGGGACTTCGCCCGAGCTCGTGGCGGCAATGCGCTGGCCGGACATCTGGCCGAGCATGCGGAAGACGTTCAGCACGGGCAGGTCGATGCCGTCGGTCGCGATCGCCCGGAAACCTGCGAAGAAGGGCTGGTCCTCGAACTCGAACGACCAGGTGAGCGCCCCTTCAAGGTTCACGCCACGCAGGTCGGCGATCGCCTGGCCCCGGGCAAAGGTCGCGGCCGTGTAGCTGGAGAAGAGGGTGCTGTTGCGGTAATTATTGGCGGGATAAACGGCGGCGGTGCAGGCGGCGCAGCCGTCGGGGTCGGACTCGCCGATGACAATGGGGGTGCTCTTCAACTCCGGGTGCGCCGCCACCAGCGCGAAGCCGCCGTCAAAGCCGCGGAGCTGGTTGGAGATGCCCATGCGCACATGCCCGTCAACCACGGAGGGCGAGCCCTTGGCGTGGAACGAGACGAAATCGAGCGGCGTGCCTTTCTGGCCGGTGGCGTAGTTGGTGCCGGTCAGACAATGGTCGAGGAAGCCCGTGGTGAAGGCTCCGCCGGCACCGGCAGCCTCGGCCCCGCCCACGCGCGCGGTGGGCAGTGCGCGGCGCACCCCGGCGATGGCGTAATCGTGGAGTTTGTAGAACTCCTCGGCCGTGCCATGCCAGTAACCGGCGCCGTTGGCCTCGTTCCAGACCTCCCAATACCATTTCTCCACCTCGGCCCGACCGTAGCGCTCCACGCAGTGCTTTGCCCACTGGTAGGCCAGTTCCTCCCATTTGGCATAATCCTTGGGCGGATACGCCCAGCCGGCCGTGAGCTCACCGGCGCCGCCCGGCCGCCAGTCGTGCTGATAAGGCTCGGGATGGGTCGAAAGCGCCTCCGGCATGAAGCCGATCTGGGCGTAGGGATGCACCCCGCGCGCGATGTAGGTGTCGAAGATGTGGTCCACAATGGTCCAGTTGTAAACCGGGTTGCCCTGCGCGTCCTCCGTGTAGACGTTGGTGCTGCCCCATTTGAGCGCGGGGGTGCCGTCGCCGGTGCAGAGCAGGTTGTGCGCGCGGAAATAAGTCTCGGTCGGCGCGATCGCGCCGAGCTCGCCGATGAGTTTGCGGCCGTCCTTCATGGTCGCGTAATTCGGCTCGTCGGCGCCGAAGAAGCGCCAGATCCGGTGCAGTTCGCCATTGGTCTTGGCCGCATCCACCGCGATGCTCACGGCAAACGGTGCGGTGGGGGCCGCAGGTTGGACCGGCGCGGTCTGGGCGGCGGCGGACAGCAGGGCGAGGAGGAATAAAACGGCCGGGGCGGGGGTTTTCATGGCGAGGAAGGGAGGGGTGGGGTGGGTTCCGAGGGTGGGGCGCGTTGCCTGTCGGGCCATAGCTTGGCGAAGGCCGATCCCCAACGCGCCGGTTCGTGATTAGGGATGGGCCGTGCGCTCGGCGCGCGCCAGTTTGAGCGGTTTCGACTCTGTCAAATTCTTGTTATTTGTCACTTGTTACTTGCTCCTTGTCCCTTGGGGGCATTCGCCCGCATCGGCTCGATGACCGCCGCCATGTCCTGCTCGCCCAGCCCGGCCGCGATGCCGGCCTGGAAGACCTTCAGCGCTGCCGCCGCCGTCTCCAGCCTGAGCGCGTGGCCAGCCCCTTCCTGCAGGGCGTAGCCGAGATCCTTGGCCATCAGGCGCAGGTGAAAATTGGGGGTGTAGTCGGGCGCCGTCATGCGGCCGGCCATGGTTTTGACCAGCGGGCTGCCCGGCGCGCCGTTCATCAGCACCTCCAGCGCTTTCGCGCGGTCGAGCCCGCCGCGTTCGATCAGCGCAATGGCCTCCCCGATGGCCGCGACCTGGACCCCGCAGACAAAATTGTTGATCAGTTTTACCAGCGCGCCGCTGCCCACCGGGCCGAGTGAGGTGATGGTTTTGCTCATGGCGGCGAGGACGGGACGGACTTTCTCCAACGTTGGTCCCGGTCCACCGACAAGAAAATTGAGCTCGCCTGCGGCGGCGTGGACCCGGCTGCCGGTGACTGGCGCATCCAGAAACTCGCCGCCCTGACCGGCAACTGCGACCGCGAGCTCCCGCACCCAGGAGACGGTGACGGTGCTCGACTCGATCACCACCGCCCCGGGCGCGACGGCCGTGATCGCGCCGCTTTCCCCCAGCCACAGGCTCCGGGAGGCAGCGTCATCGGCCACCATGCTGATGATCACATCGGCGTTGGCGGCCGCGGCCGCGGGTGAATCGGCCACGCGCACGCCGGCGGCCGCGAGCGGCGCCGCTTTGGCCGGGTTGCGGTTGTAAACGGTCAGGGGAAAGCCGGCGCCGAGAATGCGGTGGGCCATGCCGCCGCCCATGATGCCCAGACCGAGAAAGGCGACGCGCGTTGCAGGGGATGGATGGTTCATGGGAATACGGGAGCGGCCACCGGTACGGCACTGGCCGGGGTGACCGCCAGCGGATTGCGGAGGGCGCGGCCGAAGCCGGCAAACTCGACCACCATCACGTCCCCGGCGGCAAGTTGAATCCCCTCGCCGAAGCTCAGGGCGCACGCCCCGTAATAATGAACATGCAGGTCGCCCGGGCGGCGGTGGGGCTCAAATTTGAAATGATGGTGCTCAATGTTGGCCAGGCTGTGGCACATCTCGGTCTCGCCGGTGGCGATGGCCTTGGTCCAAAACGCGCGGTCGGCGCGCTCGAGCGTCACCGTGCCGGGCACCGCGGCAAACGCGGGGTCGAGCACGAGCTCAGGCCCGAGCGAGCAGGGGCGCATTTTTGAGCCGGCGAGGTTGAGGTAGTTTCGTTTCTCAAACTTGTGGTCGGAAAACTCGTTGCCATGCGCCATGCCCAGACGGAGTGGCGTACCGTCGGGGCCGACGAGATAGACGCCGGCGATCTCGGCCTCTTCGCCGCCGTCCTCGGCAAAGGCCGGCGAGACCAGCGGTTCGCCGTGGGCGCGGAGGATGGTGCCATTGCCCTTGTAGAACCACTCGGGGGCGATGCCAATGGCGCCCGCCGCGGGCCTGCCGCCCTCGACGCCCCAGCGGAACATTTTCATGCTGTCGGTCTCGCTGGCGGTGGCGGCGTGCATGTTCGCGCGGCTTTTCGCGCTGCCCAGGTGGGTCAGACCCGTCCCGGAGACCAGCAGCCGCGCCGGCTCGGTGGGATGGTCCACCGCCGGGAGCAGCCGCCAGTCGGACCGGCCAAGGTAAATGGGGTCGTAATCCAGGGTCTCCCCCGTCGCCTTCTGGCGCACCAGGGCTGTGAGCGGGGTGCGCGAAGCGAGGGCCTCTTGCGCCAGTTGGAGGATTGATTCGACGCCGGCGAGCAGGCGCAGCCGCGGCTCCTCGACGAGGGCCACGGCGCGGGTCCGGCCGTTTTGCAATTGGATGAGGCGGGTCATGGTATTTTAATTCGATCTCAGACCGAAAGACGATGGGTCACAGAGGGCACAGAGAGGAAGGGGAGGCCACTGAGGAAGAATCAGCAGGGCCCGGAGCCAAGCCTTGCCCCGACAGCGCGTTGGATAATTTCTTGTATTCAGGGCTCATGGCTCGTTCTGTGACCTCTGGGTCGGCCCTCCGTGGCCTCGGTGTCACATGGCTTGCGTGTTCGTCTTATTCGGTGACGGTGAATTTTTTCAATGCCTTCTCGTCAATCGTGAGCCCGAGGCCGGGCGTGGCCTCATCTAGGTCAATGTAGCCGTCCTGGGCGACGGGTTCGCCCTTGAAGATATACCAAAAGAGCTCGTTGCCCACCTCCACATCCACGCGCGGGAAGTATTCCGCCATCGGCGAGTTGAGACTGGCCATGACCACATGGTAGTTGTGCATCTGGCCGGCGTGCGGGATGACCGGGATCGAGTGGGCCTCGGCCAGCGCGGCGATTTTCCGCGCCTGGGTGATGCCTCCGACCCGGTTGGTGTCGAACTGGATGTAGTCCACGGCGCGCGCCTCGATCAGCTCGCGGAACCCGTAAATCGTGTGCTCGTGCTCGCCCGCCGCGATCGGCGTGCGGCCGAAACGCCGCAGCTCCGTGTAGCCGTGGATGTCGTCGGGGATGACCGCCTCCTCCAGCCAGCGCAGGTGAAAGGGATCGAGCAGCGGCATCATCCGTTTCGCGTAGTCGAGGGTCCAGCCCATGTAGGCGTCGGCCATGATGTCGATGCCGTCGCCCACCGTCTCGCGCACGGTGCGCACGAGCGCAAGGTTGTGTTGCATCCCCTCGGCCCCATCGGTCGGACCCCAGCCAAAGCGGAGTTTCATCGCCTTGTAACCCTGCTGCTGGTATTTCTTCGCCTCCTGCGCCAGTTCGTCCAGCGGGATGCTGTACAGGCGGCTCGCATAGACCGGGATGCGCGGTTTGGTGCGCCCGCCGAGGAGCCGGTACACGGGCTGCTTCGCGGACTTGCCCAGGAGATCCCAAAGGGCGATGTCCACCGCGCTGATCGCCACGAGCGCGATGCCCTTGCGGCCGAAGGCCATCGTCTTCCGGTACATGTGCTGCCAGAGGAACTCGGTGTCCCACGGGTCGGCCCCGATGAGCAGGGGCTTGAGGTACAGATCAATCACCTCCTTGGTCACCAGGGGCGAGAGCGCGGCGTTGCCGATGCCGACCAGGCCGTTGTCGGTGAAAATCTCCACGATCAGCCACCCGTGAAAGGTGAATGTGCCCATCGTCGCCTGGGTGAGCATGGGTGCGACCAGGTCCATCGGGTTGGTGCAGAAATGCGGCGGCAACGGGACGGTGGGCCCCTTCCATTGGACGACGCGGGTGCGGATCTTGGTGATTTTCATCAGGAGGAAAGTCGGGTGCGAGGGGTGAAATCAAGGGTGTGGATGCGCGGGATGCCAACGCAAATGACAACAAACGCCAGCACATGGAGCGAGCCGGCGATGAGGAGCACGGGCGTGAAGCTGGAGCCGTGGTCGCGCAGGTAGCCGACCACCTGGCCGAGCATCACTCCGCCCATCGCCCCGCCAAACCCCACCAGGCCCGCCAGCGTGCCGACCGCGCGCCGTGGGATCATGTCGGTCGGCAGGATCATCACCAGCGTCCCCCACGACTGCTGGCCGAAGAAGGCCAAGCTGAAGATGAAGATGACCCAGCCGACCGAGTGCACTTGCGGCACCAGCATGACCCATGGCATCAGCGCGGCGCTGGCGCCCAGGGCGAGCTTGCGCGACGCGTTCACGGACACGCCGCGCCGGAGCAGCCAGCTCGAAAACCCGCCGCCGACCAGGCAGCCCACCCCCGACGCCGCGTACGGGATCCAGCCGATGGCCCCGGCGGTTTTGAGGTCGAGGTGAAACTGTTCGAGGAGAAATTTTGGCAGCCAGAACAGATAGAAATACCACGCGCCGTCGCTGAAGCATTTGGCGAGCATCACGGCCCACGTCTCGCGGTGGCTCAGGATGGCGGCCAGCGGGATCGCGGCCTCTAGGGGCGCCAGGGTCGTGCGCCCGGCTGCGGCGGAATCTTCCGGCGGCTGGTAGCGCCGCCACCACCAGACCGTCCAAAGGAGACCAAAGCCCCCGGTGATGAGAAACACCCAGCGCCACGGCGCCAGGCCCAGCCAGCCGCCGTGGGTCAGCACCCAGACGATGAGGGGCGGCGCGACCACCGTGCCCACGGCGGAGCCGGCGTTGATGATGCCCATCGCCATGGAGCGCTCGTTCACCGGAAACCACTCGGCGACGGCGCGCGTCGCCGCCGGGAAACCGCCGCCCTCACCCATCCCGAGCAGCAGGCGGCTCGTCGCGAGCATCACCACGCCAAAGCTGAGACCGAACACGGAGCCCAGGCCATAACCGCCGGCGAGCGCGTGGCTGGCGCACGCCAGCGACCAGAACAGCATGATGGCGGTAAAACCCCGGCGCGTGCCAAACGTGTCCAGCAGCCGCCCGCCGCCAAGATACATCAGGCCGTAGGTGACCAGAAAGGCCGAGTCGAGGAAGGCCTTCACCTGGTTGGAGACCGGGATGTCCTTGCTGATCTCGCTCAGCGCCCACGGTAGCGTCTGCCGGTCCAGGTAGCTGATGGCGATGGCGGCGCCGACGAGCACCGCGATGCGCCAGCGCAACCGGCCGGTGGCAACCGGGGCCGAGATCGGGGCGGCGGGGGCGGTCGGGTCGGGGCTCATCACACGGGAACTTCGCGGCCTCAGTTCGCCGTGACCTCGAGGTTCTGCCGCAGGCGGAGGTCCCCGCTCGACGCGCCGACCATCACCTCAAACGTGCCCGGCTCCACGACGAAGGCGTGGGTTGTCTCATCCCAGATCGCGAGCTTTTCGGCGGGCAGCTGGAAGGTGAGGACGCGTATCTCCCCGGGCAGCAGGTTGACGCGCCGGAAGCCGCGCAACTCCTCCGCCGGGACCTTCACCCTGCTTTTCACCTGGTGCACGTACAACTGCACCACCTCATCGCCCGCGCGTGCGCCGGTGTTGGCGACCTCAACGCTGACATTCACGACGCCGTCGGCCTTGATCGCGCCGCTGGAGAGATTCAGCTTGTTGTACCCGAAGGTCGTGTAGCTCAGCCCGTGGCCAAAGGGGAACAACGGGGCGCCGTTCACATACATGTAGGTGAAACCTTTCGTGATGTCGTATTCATTGATGGGCGGCACCTGCGCCTCCGAGGCATAGACGGTGTGGGGGAGGCGGCCGGCGGGGTTCACGTCGCCGAACAGCACATCGGCGATGGCGTGGCCGCCCTCCTCGCCGGGCCACCAGGCCTGGATCATCGCCGGGACGTTGTCCTTGAGCCAGGGCACGGTCAGCGGGCCCGCCCCCATCAGCACCACGATGGTGCGGGGGTTGGCCGCCACCACGGCCTTGACCAGGGCCTCCTGGTTGCCGGGGAGCGCGAGGCTGCGGCGGTCGTGGTTCTCCTGTTCAATGGTGCGGTTGGTGCCGACAAAAAGTATCGCCGCGTCGGCGTCGCGGGCGAGCGCCACGGCGGCGGGCAGGTCGGCGGCGACGGCGTTGGCCGCGCCGGCCAGGGTGGCACCGACGGCGGAGACGATCTCGACGCCGGGGGCGGCGCGGTCCTTGAGCCCCTGGAGCGGGGAGATGGCGGTGCTGTATTTGCCGTTGTAGTTGTTGGTCTCGATCTGGTCGGCGAGCGGACCGAGCACGGCGATCCGTTTCAGCTTCGCCCGGTCGAGCGGGAGCAGGCTGGCGCGGTTCTGCAACAGCACGATGGACTGCTGGGAGACCTGGAGCGCAACGGCCCGATGGGCGGCGCTGTCAATCACGGCTGGGGAAATCCTGCTATAGGGGTCGGACTCAAACGGGTCGAAATCCCCCAGCTTCATCCGCACGCGCAGCACGCGGGTGACGGCGTCGTTGAGCCGTTCGAGGGTGAGCTTGCCGGCCTGCACGGCGGCGGGGATGTTGGCCTGAAACTCCTTGTCGGAGAAATCACAGCCGGCCATGAGCGACTGCGCGACCGCGTCCACGACCGTCAGCCGTGCGCCGCGGTCGGCGACGACCGAGCCGACCCCGCCGAGATCGGAAACGACGAACCCGTCGTGGTGCCACTCGTTTTTGAGCACGTCGGTGAGCAGCCAGTGGTTGATGTTGTTGTGGGTTCCATTGATGGCGTTGTAGCTGGCCATGACCGACTCGGCGCCGCCCTCGATGATGGCCTCCTTGAAGTGGGGCAGCCAATATTCATGCAGCATGCGCTCGGAGACGGTGGCGTTGAGGGTCTTGCGCCCGGTCTCGACATTGTTGACCGCGTAATGCTTCAGCGTCGCGGCGATCTTGAGGTGGAGCGGGTCGTCGCCTTGGAGCCCCTGCACATAGGCGACCGCCATGCGGCCGGTGAGAAACGGATCCTCGCCCCACGCCTCATGGTTGCGGCCCCAGTAGGGGTTGCGCTCGATGTTGATGACCGGGGCGCGGTAGATGAGGCCCTTGTGGTCGCCGGGGGCGTTGGGGTCGAGGTGCCAGCCGTTGTAGATCGCCCGCGCCTCGTCGGAGAGCACGGTGGCGACGGTCTTCACCAGTGGCACGTTCCAGGTGGCCGCCATGCCAACGCACGAGGGGAAGAGCGTCGTGGGCCGGTTCCAGTCCACCCCGTTGAGACACTGGTTCCACTGGTCGGCGCGGAGGTTGAACCGGGCGAGCGTGGGGCCGACGTGGTTGAGGGCCTCCGCCTTTTCCTCAAGAGTCATCCGCGAGACGAGGTCGGCCACGCGCGCCTCGATCGGGGCGCTCACATTGAGGTAGAGGGCGGAGGCTGGAACCGCCGCCGGGGCGTCGGCCGCGCCCAGGCGCGCGGCGCTCAGGGCGGTGCCAATTACGAGACAAAGCAGCAGGGTGGGGCGTGTCATAAGATGAGAGGGGTGCCCGAAAATAGGCGACCGTCTCCCCCCAAGGCCAGCCCGAATCCGGCCGCGTCACCGGTGACGCCCGATTAGATCTGGAATCCATGGTTAAAAACACCGTCCTCCGTGACCTCGGCTTGGTTCTCTGCGCGCTCTGTGTCCCTCTTCCGATTCCGTCCCCTCCGCGTTCATCATTCATCCTTCCTCCCTCCGTCCCCTCTGTTTCCTCCTGTAAAATCAATGTCCACCGCCCGCCGCGCGGCTTGAATCCCGGCCAAAATCCGCAACGCTGCGCCCCCATGCCCAAGCCCGACGAAGCCCCCCGGATCATTTTCTCCATGCTCGGCGTCTCGAAGAAAATCGAGCGCAAGGAGATCCTCCGCGACATCTCGCTGTCGTTTTATTACGGTGCCAAGATCGGCGTGCTTGGGCTCAACGGCTCCGGCAAGTCCTCCCTCCTGCGCATCCTTGCCGGGCGCGACACCGACATTGACGGCCGCGTCCATTTCGAACCGGGCTATTCCGTCGGACTGCTTGAGCAGGAGCCGCACCTCACGCCCGGCGCAACCGTGCGCGCCTGTGTCGAGGAGGGCGTGAAACACCTCACCGACCTCACCGCCGCCTATGACGCGACCTGGGACGAGCTCGCCGCGGCCGCCGACGACAGGGAGAAGGACGCCGTCGCCGACCGGCAGGCCGCGTTGCAGGAGAAAATTGACGCGCTCGGCGCCTGGGACGTCGCCCCGCAGGTCGAGATGGCGATGGACGCGCTCCGCTGCCCGCCGCCCGACCAGCCGGTGGACAAGCTTTCCGGCGGCGAGCGCCGCCGCGTCGCCCTCGCGCGCCTCCTCCTGCAGAAGCCGGCCATCCTCCTCCTCGACGAGCCGACCAACCATCTCGACGCCGAGAGCGTCCACTGGCTGGAGCAGCATCTCGCTCGCTACGAGGGCACCGTGATCGCAGTGACGCACGACCGCTACTTTTTGGACAACGTTGCGCAGTGGATCCTCGAGCTCGCCCACGGCCACGGCACCCCGTGGAAGGGCAACTACTCCTCCTGGTTGGAGCAGAAACAGGCACGCGCGGGCGTCGAGCAGCGCACCGAGGACCGCCGGCAGAAGGCGATGGCGCGCGAGCTCGCGTGGATCCGCCAGGGGGCCAAGGCGCGCCACGCCAAGTCGCAGGCGCGCATCACGGCCTATGAGACGATGCTCACGCAAAGCGTCACGGTCCAGGAGCGCGAGTTTGAGCTGCTCATCCCGCCCGGCCCGCGTCTCGGTTCGTTGGTGGTCGAGGCCAAGGACCTCGCCAAAGCTTACGGCGACAATGTGCTCTTTGAGGGGGTGAATTTCTCCCTGCCGCCCGGCGGCCTGGTCGGCGTCATCGGCCCCAACGGCGCGGGCAAGACCACCCTGTTCCGCCTCATCATCGGCGCGGAGTCGGCCGACACCGGCACGCTGCGCGTGGGTGACACGGTCAAACTGGCGCATGTGGACCAGTCGCGCGACGAGCTGCCCGACCCCGAGACCATCTGGCAGGCGATCAGCGGCGGGGAGGAGATCATGCGGCTGCCCGGGCGCGAGGTGAACAGCCGCGCCTATTGCGCGCAGTTCGGCTTCACCGGCCCCGACCAGCAGAAAAAGGTCGGCATCCTCTCCGGCGGCGAGCGCAACCGCGTGCAGCTCGCGCGGGTGCTCAAGCGCGGGGCCAACCTCATCCTGCTCGACGAGCCGACCAACGACCTCGACGTGAACTCCGTGCGGGCGCTGGAGGAGGCGCTGGAGAACTATGCCGGCTGCGCCGTGGTGGTGACCCACGACCGCTGGTTCCTCGACCGCGTGGCGACACACATCCTGGCGTTCGAGGGCGACAGCACGGTGGTGTTTTTCAACGGCAACTACTCGAGCTATCTGGAGGATTTCCGCCGCCGCAAAGGCAAAGCCGCCGACCAGCCCCACCGCATCAAATACCGCAAGCTCACGCGGGGGTGAGGGAAATGCGGAATGCGGAAGGTGGAGTGCGGACCACGGATCGCACGGACGGTCACGGATCGAACCCGGGACGGAGTGGCCACAAGAAACACCAAGAGGCACAACAAGCGGTCTGGGTTCCAGGCGGTTGTCCGCCTCGAAGCCGATCTGGCGAAGGCGAGTCCGAAAAGATGAGCGAAGATTAGCGGTTCACCTTTCCGGCCATCCGCGCCATCCACGGGATCCTGCCTTCGTAATTCCACCCTTTATTGCCGGTAGGCCTCATGGCGGAATTATCCACAGCCAAAGAAGCTAATATGAATGACTTGAGAAAACTAGGGTGCCAGGAAAATTGCCTTTGGCCCCCGCCCGGCCCAACCTTTGCCCGTCCGAGTTCTTTCACCGCCTAAGGCGACGCCGCTTCCTCGGCGT
>CAIYUN010000079.1 GCA_903929355.1 uncultured Opitutaceae bacterium | reverse complement strand
CGTTCTCAAGCTCGCGGATACCCCGCGCAAAAGCAAAAAGATCACCGACAAAGCAGACGGAACGCGGGAGATCGTCACGAGCGACGCCGTTGACCGGGCCAGATTGCAGGTGGACACGCGGAAATGGCTGCTTTCCAAGGTGCTTCCGAAGATCTACGGGGACCGCGCGCCGCCTGGAGCGAACATCAACATTAACATCGGCGGGCCGCAGGGGATCGCGGCGAAGCGGGTGCTTTTGGCCTCGCTGGACGACCTGGCCGCCGGCGCGCACCTGATTGAGGGGACGGCCGAGGAAGTGCCGTTTGGGGAGTAAGTTCCCGTCATGTTCTTGTTTTCATGGCGATTCTGGCGGGGTTAGCCGTCCCTGAGCACGGTCGGCGGGGCTTAACGTCACCAGAATCGTCGTCTGTGCGGCCCGATGCGGCCCGATGCGGCGCGAACCAGCGTTGACGCGGCCCGATGCGGGGTGTCTATAATGCGGCATGGACAAGCCTCACTTGATTACTCTCACCTTCCGTGTCTCGGCCGAAGTGCGCGCCGTGCTATCGGAGATCGCCCTGGACGAGCGGCGTCCTATCGCTAACCTATTGGCGAAGCTGTTGGATGAGGCGCTGGCGGCGCGGCAGGCCAGAATACGGCAGCTTGGAGGGTGACATGGGAGCAGGATCGAACGAAGCAAATCGGCGCCTCCGGGAAATGCAGTACGAAAGGCAGTTCCGCGGCGCACCGGCCCCGAAGCCTCCCCGCGTTGTGCCGCCCGTCGAGGGTGTGGTCCGTGGTGCAGGCCCAGCGCCAGCGATGCGCGAGGGTGGGCAGGCAGTACCCCAAGTGGGGGACAAGCCAGTATCCCCAAGCGGAGACAAAAAGGCTCCCAACCCCGCCGCAGTATCCCCCGACGGAGACTTGCGGCCCGATCCAGTATCCCGCACCGGAGACCTGAGTTTCGCGGATGCGACGGATGCCTTGCTCGTGTCGATCAGCCGGGAGGACATCGCGGATCGGTTGGGTGTTTCGGTGGCGACGGTGAAGCAGGCGAGGCTGCCCGTTGAAGCTCATGCCCACCGGCCCCCGCCGAAGGGATGGCGCTCTGCCGTGCTGGCGGTTGCCGAGGAGATGGCGGAGCACTACCGGCGCCTCGCCGATCAGATACGGGCGCAGGCTGGCAACACCTGACGGGCTTGCGCGCCATCCCCGGCCGGGGCGATGATGCCGCGCGTCTATATATAAGGAGAGGGCGATGGACGAGGATCAGATCAGAGCGGCCCTGACGGCCGTGGCCGAGATCCGGGCGCGGGTGGAGATGATCGCCGACGCCGCAGGGCCATGGACACCCAACATGCTCCTGCCTGCTCGATATTCCGATGCCACCTTAGACCAGCAGCAGCAGACCGTCGAATGGTCCGAGGTTGGTGATTTCACGACGTGGAGCAACACGCTCACCGCCGCCGAATTTCTCCCGTCCGATGCCGCCGCGCTCCCCGACACTGAGCAACGCGCGCCCGAGCCCGCCCGCCCCGCCGATACCGTCATCGACATCCTCCGCAGCCAGCCGCTATCCAAGCCCGACCGCCAGCGCATTGGCCGAGAGCTGGAGAGCGCCAACGAGCGCGCCGACGGCAACAAGGCCGGCACCGGCGAGGCGTTCGGCAGGATCACCGGCAGCGTGCCGAGCGGGATGGCCACGCTCACAGGGAGGACGTGATGGCGGGCCGCACGGGCATTGCCCAACCGGGACCGCCGCCCCCCCTTGACCTCCCTTCAGCCCCAGCCGCCTCATTCCCCCCAGCCGCCGCACCCCTCGCCGCGCGTCATCCCCGGCGCCGCAGCCTCACCGCCGCTCGCCCGCCCGAAACCCGCCCGCCGGCCAACGCGCGACCCCCACCCCCCTCTTTGCCTAGCGAGCGCGGATTTTCTGATTACCTTCCGACGACTGTTCCCAAATTTTTGGAAAATTTTTTTGCATAAAATAATTCAATTCTGTTTGGTGGGATATGCTTTGGGTGGCGCTGCTTTTTCTGCTGCGGCGGGCGCGCCGAGCCGCGCGAGCTTTATTCGGCGGATTGATTTTTGGTGTGGGGCGCGATGAAAATTCGAACGGGTCGGGTCTGGTCTGCGGTGTCGGTGATTTTCGGTCTGATGGTGGTGTTTGTGCTGTTGAGCGGTGCGGCGCCGGCGGGGAGCGATCCTGATTCGGCGGTTTCTGGTTGGTTTCGAGGTCTGAGGGCTCCAGGAACTGGGATTTCTTGCTGCGATGTTTCGGACTGCCGGGGCGTGCGAACGCGGATTGTTGGTGGTCGGCTTGAGGCATTTATCGGTCGGTCTGAGTTTGGCCTGGCAGCGCCGGACGATTGGGTTGCGGTGCCGGATGACGCTCGGTTGCCGCCTGGACCGAATCCTGTTGGGGAGCCGGTTGCGTGCTATTATGGCGGCCGTGTAATCTGTTTCGCGGACGGTGCTGGAACCTGAACGAGAGGGGGCGTGAGATGGCTGAAACGCGGCTGGTCGCTGGGCATTCGATCGAACGGTGGTCTGACCGGTGCGAGAAGTGCGGCCGAAGCGTGAACGACGTGCTGTCGACGGCCGAGGGCGCGGTGATCGGCGATGTTGGTGTGGCGTGTGCGGAAATGCTGAATCAGATCGAGGTGCAGCAGTTGGGGGTCGAGCGGGCGCGGCGGGCGCAGATTTTTGGTGTGGCGATGTCATGACCGAATTTATCGAAGGCGCCCCCTGCCGCGCATGCAGCAAAACGATGCGCTACGTCAGCCCCGGCCGGTGCGTCGCATGCACGCGGCGCCACATAAAACGGCAGAACAGCGGTGTGCGGGCCAAAAAATGGT
>CAIYUN010000078.1 GCA_903929355.1 uncultured Opitutaceae bacterium | reverse complement strand
GTGTGCGCCGTCAAGGCCCCCGGCTTTGGCGACCGCCGCAAGGCCATGCTCGAGGACATCGCCGTCCTCACCGGCGGCCGTTGCATCACTGAGGATCTCGGCCTCAAGCTGGAGAACATCCAGCTGAGCGACCTCGGCAAGGCCAAGCGCATCACCGTCGACAAGGAGAACACCACCATCATCGAGGGCGCCGGCAAGTCCTCCGACATCCAGGCCCGGGTGAAGCAGATCCGCCGCCAGATCGAGGAGACCACCAGCGACTACGACAAGGAGAAGCTCCAGGAGCGTCTCGCCAAGCTGGCGGGCGGCGTGGCCGTCATCAACGTCGGTGCTGCCACCGAGTCCGAGATGAAGGAGAAGAAGATGCGCGTCGAGGACGCCCTGCACGCGACCCGTGCGGCCGTGGAGGAGGGCATCGTCTCCGGCGGTGGCGTGGCGCTCCTGCGCACCGCCAAGGCCATCGACGCGCTCACCGCGACGCTCGAGGGTGACGAGAAGCTTGGCGCCAACATTGTGCGCCGCGCCATCGAGAGCCCGCTGAAGCAGCTCTGCTTCAACGCCGGCGTCGAGGGTGCCGTCATCGTCCAGCAGGTGCTGACGAGCCGGGGCAACCAGGGCTACAACGTCGCCACGGGCGCGTTCGAGGACCTCGTCAAGGCCGGCGTGGTGGACCCGACCAAGGTCTCCCGCATTGCGCTGCAAAACGCGGCCTCCATCGCCGGTCTGCTCCTCACCACCGAGTGCATCATCACCGATGCCCCGGAGAAGGACAAGGCCCCGGCCCCCGGCGGTCACGGCGGCGGCGGTGGCATGGACTACTGAGTCCGGCCCAACCTCGCAATCAATTCAAGGCGCTCCCGTCAGGGAGCGCCTTTTTTGTGGAGCCACGTCGGGGGTGGAGCGCGTTGACCCCAACGCGCTGGTTCGGGTTAGGCGGGTACCGCCTCCGCAAACCAAGCACCAAGCACCAAGCACCAAGCACCAGGAACTTATCCGCCTCCCTTTCGCCTTCCCTTCCGCTGGTCCGGTGTGTTCCGTGGCTGCCCCACCATGGAAGTCATCTTTCTCGGCACGGGCACGTCGCAGGGCGTGCCGATGATCGCTTGCGGCTGCGCCGTCTGCGCCTCGCCCGACCCGCGCAACCAGCGCACGCGCACCTCCCTCCACGTGGTGATGGGCGGGCTGCACCTTCAGGTGGACGCCGCGCCCGAGTTTCGGCTCCAATGTCTCCGCGAGCGGATTGGGTGGGTGGATCAATTCATCCTGACCCACGGCCATGCCGACCACGTCGCCGGCATGGACGACCTGCGCCGCTTCTGCGACCTGCTGGGCGGGGTGGCGCTCCCGGTGTATTCGACCGAGGAGGGCCTGGGCCGCGTGCGGGCGATGTATCCGTACGCGATGGCGGAGCGGCCGGCGATGAAGGGCTATGCGGCGTTCCAGCTCCGGCTGATGCCCGTCCGGCTCGACCTGCCGCAGGGCACCGTCGAGTCCGTGCTGCTCCCCCACGGCGGGGTGGAGACCCTCGGCCTCGTCTTCACCGAGCGCGCCAGCGGGAAAAAATTCGCCTATTACACCGACTGCAAAACCGTGCCGCCCGCCGCCGTTGCGCTCGCGCGCGGGGCCGACGTGGTGGTGCTCGACGGCCTGCGCCCGCTGCCGCATCCCACGCACCTGACGATTGACGAGGCGGTGGCGGTGGCCCGCGAGATCGCGGCCCCCCGGACCTTTCTCACCCACCTGACTCATCTCACCGAGCACACCGCGCTGGCCGCGTCGCTGCCCCCGGGCATTGCCCCCGCCCACGACGGCCTCCGGCTCCAGCTCTAGCCATCAACGCAAAGGTGGGAAGGCGCGAAGGCGCAGAGGGAATATCGGGCTTTGCGCCTTTGCGTCTCAGCGCCTTTGCGTTCATTCCACTTCCAGCATGGCTCCCGCCATTATTGTTTCCGTCTGGATTACGATCAGTGTGAATCAGTGTCCATCAGTGGTTAAAGACTTTAGACGACCTCGGCCCAGTGCCGATTCATGGATGACTCCAACCCAATGATCATGAATGACCCAACCACTCTTGGAAAACTTGGATGAGAACTTTTCCAACGGTCGGATTCCAACCATTGATTGACACTGATGAACACTGATTCTGAGGATCGGATCAGTGTAAATTAGTGTGCATTAGTGGTTACAGGTTTTTGTTTGGGTAAGTCATGGGCGAAGGCCCCGTCCATGTGGTCGCCCACTCCCTTCCTCCGTGAATCAGCAGTGACCTCGGCCTTTCCGTCCTCCGTTCCTGTAAAAAAAATCTGTCCTCCGTCCTCTGGCATCCGGCCTCCGACCTCTTCCCCATTCCTGGCTTCCGAATTCTCCCCTCCGTCTCTGTTCCCTCAGTTCCCTTGTAAAATAATCCGCCCCGTTGATCCATCCGCGTAATCCGCGGAAAAACTCCGCCTCCGATTTGGGTTTGCGCTCGGCCTCAATTACTCCAACTTATGTTCTTAATGAGTGACGAGACGCCCCGCCCCAATCCGGACAAGCCCGCCGTCCTCGTCGTGGATGACGAGCCCGCGATGCTGGAGGTGTTTACCGCCGCGCTCGACCCCAGTTTCACCATCACCACCGCCAAGTCGGTGCGGGAGGCGGAGTTCCTGCTGCACAAGCATGACTTCAAGGTCATTGTCTGCGACCATCTCATGCCCGGCGGCAACGGCATGAGCCTGTTGGTGCGGGCGCGGGAGGAGTATCCGCACATGCAGCGCGTGCTCGTCACCGGCTACATGAAGCCCGAGATGCTCCTGCGCAGCGTCAACGAGGCCGCGCTTTTCCGCTATCTCCTCAAGCCGGTGCCCATGGCCGAATTGGTCAACGTGGTCCGGGAGGCCGCGCGGCAGCACGATCAGTCCCTCGCCGCCTCGGCCTGACCCGCCCCCACCGGGGTCAATCCATCAACGCAAAGGCGCAATGGCGCGGAGGAGATACTGGGCTCTGCGCCTCTGCGTCTTAGCGTCTTTGCGTTGAGTTCTCATTCAACCGCTCGCGCAGATAAGGCGCGGTCGGACTGCGCTTGGTGGTGAGCAGGCCGGCGAGGGGGCCTTGGTAGATCAGCTCCCCGCCATCCGGACCGCCGTCCGGCCCCAGCTCGACGATCCAATCGGCTTCCGCGAGCAGGTCGAGCTGATGCTCGATGACGACCACCGTGTGTCCCTGGTCCACCAGCGAGTGCAGCACCCCAATTAACTTTTCGCAGTCGCTCAGGTGCAGGCCGATGGTCGGCTCCTCCAGCAGGTAGAGATTGCGCGGCACGACTCCCTGGTTCCGCTCCGCGAAACTGGGCAGGCCGTGCGCCAGCTCCGTGACGAGCTTGAGCCGCTGCGCCTCGCCGCCGCTGAGGGTGGGGGAGCTCTGCCCGAGCGTCAGATAGCCGAGCCCGCAGTCCACCATCAGCCGGCAGACCGCGCCCAGGCGCGAGTGAAAGTCGAAAAACAGCGCGGCCTCCTCAAAGGTGAGGCGCAGCACTTCGCCGATGCTCCGGCCCTTCCAGGTGATGTCGGCCAGCTCCGGCCCGTAGCGCAGGCCGCCGCAGGCGTCGCAGGGCAGAAAGGTGTCCGGCATGAAGGCCATCTCGAACTTGATCCGGCCCGCGCCCGCGCAGGCCTCGCACCGGCCCCCGGCGGTGTTGAACGAGAAGCGCGACGCGGTATGGCCGCGCAGCTGCGCCCCGGGCAGGGCCGCGAAAAACTGCCGGATCAGGTCGAAGATGCCCAGGTAGGTGGCCGGCGAGGAGCGCGGGGTCCGGCCGATCGGCGACTGGTCCACCTCGATCACCGAGCGGAAGCCGTCCGCGCCCGTCAGGGCGGTGAAGGGCGCGGCGGCCCTTTGGTCCGCCCCCCGCCGGCGCGCGCCGCCGGCCCGCGTTTCCCCGGGGTCGCCGCCGAAGCCGGTGGCCCGCACAAAGTCCTGGCCGGTGAGCTTTTTTTTCCGCCGCTTGATCGCGTCGGTGACGGCCGGATGCAGGAGGTCGCGGAACAAGGTGGACTTGCCCGCCCCGCTCGGCCCGGCGACCATGATCAGGCGGCCGGGGGGCAGGCGCAGGTCGAAGCCTTTCAGGTTGCGAAAGCGGGCTCCCGTGAGTTCGAGCCAGGGTGCGCTCCACCTTTCCACCGGCCGGTACGCCCCGCGCTGCGGGTGCTTCAACCCGCGTCCCAGGTACAGTCCCGTCAGCGAGGCCGGGATCCGGGCGACGTTGGCCGGCGTGTCGTTGGCCAGCAACCGGCCGCCGTGGATGCCGGCCCCCGGGCCGAGGTCGATGATGCGGTCGGCGCGCCGCATCAGGCCGTCGTCGTGTTCGACGACGAGGAGGGTGTTGCCCTTGTCCCGGAGCGATTCCAGGGTGTCGATCAGCCGGTCGTTGTCGCGCGCGTGCAGGCCGATGCTGGGCTCGTCGAGCACGTAGAGCACGCCTGCCAGGTTGGTGCCCAGCTGCGCCGCCAGCCGGATTCGTTGGGCCTCGCCGCCGGACAGGGTTTCGGTCGGCCGCTCCATCGTAAGATAGCGCAGGCCGACCTCGTCGAGAAAACGCAGCCGCTCCTCGATCTGCGGCACGATGTCCTGCGTGATGAGGCGGCCGCGGGCGTCGAGCTCGAGCGCCTGCAGGTTCGCCCGCAGCTCGGCCGGGATGCAGCGCAACAGCGCGGGCAGGGACAGGGCGGGGCGCCGGCCGCGGAAATGCAGCTTCACCGCGCGCGCGGTGCGGTTGAGGCGTTCGCCGTGGCACTCCGGGCAGGGCCGGCCCTCATCGGCCACGTCGTCCGCCGACCCCAGGCCGAGCTGGCGGAGGCGGTCGAGGTTCGCGTCGCCCTCCTCCTCCGCCGGCACCAGCATCCAGGGAAAAATGCGACCGTGCCCGCGGCACGCGGGACACCAACCCTGCGGCGAGTTGAAGGAGAAATGCTTCGGGTCCAGCTCCGGAAAACTTTCGCCCGTCTCGATGTCCGTGCGCGTGGTGGAGAACCAGGACAGCACCTCGCCCTTGGCCGTGACCAGAAAGCACGCCCCCTGGCCCAGCCGCAGCGCCTCCTCCAGTCGCCGCGAGGCTGTTACCGCCTGGCGCTCCTTGCCCGGACTGGCGTGCGACTTTCGCCCTCTGCTCTCTGCGGTCCGACTCCTGACTCCTGGCTCCTGACTTCCTCCTCCGTCCTTCAAGTCCGCCACGACCACCTCGATGTCGTGCTCCTTGTAGCGGTCGAGCTTCTGGAACGCCGCCACACGCAGCACGCGGCCGTCGGCCCGCATGAGTTCGTAACCCTGGCGGGCGATCCAGGTGGCGATGGGCTGGTGGTGCCCCTTGCGGCTGCGGATGAGCGGGGCGCAGAGATAGAGATGCGGCGCTTTCCTGGCCTTGGGCGTGGCCAGCACGTCGGCCAGGAGCCGCTGGAGCTGGCCGGCGGAGAGCGGGCGCACCGGCCGGTCGGTGTCGGGATGGTGCTGCACGCCCAGCCGCGCGTAGAGCAGCCGCAGGTATTGCGCGACCTCCGTGATGGTGGCCACGGTGGATTTGCGCGAGCCGCGCGTGATGCGCTGCTCGATGGCCACGGTGGGCGGGATGCCCGTCAGGCGGTCCAGCAAGGGGCGCGGGAGTTGTTCCACGAACTGCCGGGCATAGGGCGACATGGACTCCATGAACCGGCGCTGGCCCTCGGCGAAGACGATGTCGAACGCGAGGGTGGATTTGCCCGAGCCGGAGACGCCGGTCACGACGTTGAGGCACCGGTGTGGAATCGTGAGCGAGAGGTTCTGGAGATTGTTCTCCCGTGCGCCGACGATGGTGATCACGGGGCTCACGACCGGCGCCATGGGCACCGACCGATAGGGGGCCGCCTCCTCGGCCGCCTGCGGCTCATCTATAATGTCAACTATTAGTTGACATGGGGTCAGGGCCGCCCGCAGGAAGGGTGAGGTGGCGGTGTCGGCGGCGGCGACCTCCTCGGGCGTGCCCTCGGCGACGATGCGGCCGCCCTTGGCACCGGCGTCGGGGCCGACCTCGATGATCCAGTCGGCGGATTTGAGCACGTCGAGATTGTGCTCGATGACGACCACACTGTGGCCGCGGTCCACCAGCGCCTGCAGCACCGTGAGCAGCTGCTTCACGTCGTGACGGTGCAGGCCGGTGGTCGGCTCGTCCAGCAGCAGCAGGGCCCCGGTCTCGATTTTGGATTTTGGAATTTGGATTTTGGATTCGTCAGATCGGTCCGATCCGTCCGATTTTTCCACAGTTTTGCCCCTGGCGTTTGGGATCGGGGCGCCCCCGGCGTCCGCCTTAGCGGTGAACGCCCCCAGATAGTGCACCAGCTTCAGGCGCTGGGATTCGCCGCCGCTCAGGGTGTTCAGTGGCTGGCCGAGGGCGAGGTAGCCAAGGCCGACGGCCGCGAGGGGGGCCAGGCGTTGTTGGACGGCCGGCTCGCCGGCCAACCACGGCAGCACGTCGTCCACACAGGTTGTGAGGAGCTCGTGCACGCTGACGTCGTGCCACGTGATCGCCAGCACCTCGGGCTTGAAGCGGCGGCCCTCGCAGACGGGGCAGGGGACAAAGACGTCGGACAGGAACTGCATTTCCACCCGCTCATGGCCGAGTCCCTTGCAATGGTCGCACCGGCCCTCGCCGCTGTTGAAGGAAAAACTCGAGGCGTTAAACCCGGCCGCCTGGGCCGCGGGCGTCGCGGCAAAGAGCTCGCGGATCAGCTCCCATGCCCCGGTGTAGAGCGCGGGGTTGGAGCGCGGCGTGCGCGACAGCGGCGACTGGTCCACCAGGACGATCTCGGCGAGGCCGCCGCCGCCCTCGATGCTGGCGATCCCGGCGGCATCCTCGGTGAGCTGGTGGCGTTGGGTGAGCAGGCCCTGATAAATGACCTGGTTGAGCAGCGTGGATTTGCCCGAGCCGCTCACCCCGCTCAATCCGACCAGGCGGCCCAGCGGCAGACGGAAAGTGAGGTCGCGGAGGTTGTGTTTGGTCGCGCCGGTGAACGTAAGCCAGGGCGTTGGCGCGGGGCCCTTGGGGCCGGCGACCCCGGCCACCGTGACGGGGCGGCGGCGGGCGGGCGTTGCGATGGTCTCGCGGCCGGAGAAATATTTCCCCGTGATGCTGTCCGGGGCCGTCAGCAGGCCGGCGACGGGGCCCTGAAACATGATCCGCCCGCCCTGCCGGCCGGGCCCCGGGCCGAGCTCGATGACATGGTCGGCCGCGCGGATCATCGCCTCGTCGTGCTCGACCACGACCACCGTGTTGCCGGCGGCGGTGAGGGTGCGGATGATGGCGATGAGCCGCCCAAGGTCGCGGGCGTGCAGGCCCACGCTGGGCTCGTCGAGGACGAAGAGCGTGTCCACCAGCGAGGTGCCGAGGCAGCTGGTCAGGTTGACGCGCTGGACCTCCCCTCCGCTGAGCGTGCGCGAGGCGCGGTCCAGCGTGAGGTAGGCCAGCCCGACCTGCTCGAGGTAGCGCAGGCGGGTCACGATGGAATCGTGGGCGAGTTGCGCGGAGTGGGTCTCAAGTGCGGACTGCGGATTGCGGACTGCGGATTGGGCCATCAAGGCGAGCAGCTCCGACACGGGCAGCTGGTAGAGTTCGGGGAGGGTTCGGCCCCGCCATTGCCAGCAGAGCGCCTCGGGCTGCAGCCGCGCGCCGGCACAATCGGGGCACAGGTTGTAGGTGCGGTAGCGCGAGAGAAACACGCGCACCTGCATCTTGTAGGTGTTCTTCTCCAGCCAGCGGAAGAAGCCCTTCAGGCCATACCAGGCCTTCGGCCAGGTTTTGCCGTCCTCGCCGTAGCCCGGCTCGCCGTCGATGACGTAGGCCTGTTGCTCCGGGGTCAGTTGGGCAAAGGGGACGTTGGTCGGGATTTTTTGCTTTTTCGCAAACACCTTCAGGTCGCGCTTGGAGTCGCCGTAAACTTCGCTCTCCCATGCCTTGATCGCCCCCTCGTCGATCGAGAGATTCTGGTCGGGCAGCGCGCGCCGGTAATCGATGTCGATGACGCGGCCGAAGCCGCGGCATTTCGGGCAGGCGCCGAGCGGCGAGTTGAAGGAAAACAGCGCGGGCGTGGCCGCGCGAAACGTCCGCCCGGTCCGGGGCGAATGCAGCCCGCGTGAATAATGCCCCACCGGGGTGAACTGCGGAGCGGGGAGTGCGGAGTGTGGAATGACGGAGTCGGAGGTCGGAGGGGCGAATAAATGCACCTGCCCTTGGCCGAAGTGGAGCGCCGTCTCCACCGCCTCAAGGAAGCGGCCTTTGTTCTCCGCGTTGATCGCAATGCGGTCCTGCGCGACAAACAGCCGCCCGGCCTCCTGCAATGGCCGGGGATCCGCCAGCAACTCATCCACCCGCCACATCGCCAGTTTCCCTCTTTCCTCCCTCCTTCCTCCCTCCCCGCCCTTTCCGCCCTCTGTGCCCTCCGGTTTTCCTCCGTGTTCTCTGTGTCCAAGTCCGGGTCTGATTTCGTCCGTCTTCCTGACTCCTGACTCCTGACTCCCGAATCCTTCCACCCGCCCTTCCCCCGGAACCAGCACCCGCACATAGCTCTGCCCTTTGAGGTTCTGGAGGATCTCCGGCCAGGTGAGGTTCTCCGGCTTGCGGACCTCGAAGGCGATGATCACGGTGCCGCCCTCCGCCCGGGCCGATGCCTTGGCCCAAATGGTCGCGGGGTTGTCGTCTTCGACCTTCTCACCGGTGGCGGGATCAAAGCATTCGGCCACATGGCTGAACCAGACCTTGAAGAAATCGGTGAGCTCCGTCATGGTCCCGACGGTGGAGCGGGAGTTCTTGATGGTGTTGGTCTGCTCGATGGCGATGGAGGGCCGGATGTTCTCGACCGAGTCCACCTTGGGCTTGTCGAGGAGGTCGAGGAACTGGCGGGTGTAGGCGCTGAACGTCTCGACGTAGCGCCGCTGGCCCTCGGCGTGGAGGGTGTCAAACACGAGGGAGCTCTTGCCCGAGCCGCTCAACCCGGTGACGACCACATAACGCCCAAGCGGGACATCGAGGTCGAAGCCGGTGAGGTTGTTCTGGTGGACGCCCCGGAGGCGGATGCACTCGGGCGGATGATGTTTTTTAACCACGAAGGGACACGAATGGACGCGAAATTTCGGAAAGCAAATGCAGATCGCGCGGTCCGATATTAAGCCGGAAGCCAGGAAACCATGAACGGAGAATTCGGCTCAACCGCGAAGGCGCGAAGGTGAATATTGGGCTCTGCGCCTCAGCGTCTTGGCGACTCCGCGTTAAGTTCTCAATGTCTGCGCTCCGTGTCCCCTGATGAACCCTGAATCTGAGGCTCGGATCAGTGCAAATTAGTGTGAATAAGTGGTTACAGGTTTTTGTTTGGATAGGTCATGGGCGAAGGCCCCGTCCCTGTGGTCTCCTAATCCCTTCCTTCGTGAATCAGCAGTGCCTCCGTACTTCGTTCCTGATTTCCACATTAAATTCGAATCTGGGACTCAGGAACTCAGGCCAGCCTCAATCCCGCTTGTGGTACTCCTGTTGATCCGTGGTTAAAGCTCCGTCCTCCGTGTCCTCGCGCCGGTTTCTCTGTGCGCTCGGTGTCCCACTCCGATTCCGTTCCCCCATCAGTGACAATCAGTGGTTAACCACCTCCGATCTACATCCTCTGTTTTCTCCGTTCCCTCCTGTAATAAATCCGTCCCTTCCGTCCTCCGTGTCCTGATTTCCTGATTTCCACATTCAGATTATCTGAAATCCTCATTTGCCGAATTTATCCTCAGGGCTTCGGTCTCCAGGGGAGCGCGGTCGGGACCATCCGCCCGAAAACATCGAGGTAGCGCTGCGACTGGCGGGCCGGCGCGAAGGCGTCGCGGGCGAAGGTCCGCGCCGCGCGCCCTGCGGCCGCGCGTCGCGCCGGATCGCCGAGCAGCGGCGCGAGCGCCGCAAGGAAAGCGTCCGCGTCGCCGGGCGGCACCGCCCAGCCGGTCTCCCCGGGCAGGAAGCACTCGCGCACCCCACCGACCTCCTCGGCGACCACCGGCAGCCCGTGGGCCTGCGCCTCGATGAGAAAATTGGGCAGCGACTCGGCCCGCGACGTCAGCACCGCGACATCCGCGGCACGGTAAACCGGGGCAGGATCGGCCTGGAAGCCGAGAAACTTCATCCGGTCCGCGATCCCGCATTTGCTCGCGAGCGCCGCGCACTCCGACCTGGTCTCGCCATCGCCGACCAGCCAGAGCTGCCAGTCTAGGTCGCGCGGCAGCCGGGCCGCCAGCTCCACCAGCGCGCGCTGGTTTTTCTCAGGTCGAAACATGGCGACACAGAGCAGGACGGTCGTGGTCGCCGTGGCGTTGTGCGCGGCGCGGAAGGTGGGGCGGGGTGCCTCCGAATCTGGTGGGGCGGGTTGACCCCAACGCGCCTCTCCGACCTCGCGCGGCGTTGTCGCCGCGCCACCAAGGGCTTCTGCGTCCGGCGGAAAAACCAGGGCGTTGTGGATCACCGTGATCTTGTCGGCCGCGATGCCGTGGTCGGCGGCCAGCCCGCGGGCGGCCTCGTGGCTGTTGGCGACAATGTGCCGGGCGAGGCGGAGCGAGCGGCGGTAGAGCCAGGGGAGTTTTTTCCCGGTGCGCATGGTCGCGATGACGGCGGTGCCCGGCAGCAGCTTTTGCAGGCGGCCGACGTGGCAGTTGGCCATGCGGCCCATGCAGAGGATCACCTCGGGCTGAAGCCGGCGCACGAACCCTCCGAGGCCCGGCGCGAACCAGTTGAGACCGGTGTCGAAAGGCTGGAAAATATGGCGGGCGACAGGTGGGACCACGGTGCCGTCGAGCGCGCCCCCGGGCCGGAAGCTCGCCAGCGTGGTCGCATGCCCCGCCGCAGTGAACGCATGCGCCAGCAGCACCGACTGGCGCTCGGTCCCGCCGCTGCGGAGGTGGTCTTGGAGAATGAGAATCTTCATCGCCGATGTTTGTCCCTTGTTACTTGATCCCTGGCGCTTGTCACTTCCTCCCTTGTCCCTTCTTTGCCTGCGTTCGTCCCGATTCAGTTTCCATGCCCTTGATTCATCAGTGAAAATTAGTGAGGATAAGTGGTTAGCCCCCTCCGTTCTCTCTGTTCCCTCCTGTAAAACTTCCGATTGTTCGGTGTCCTCCGTGCAATCCGTGGTTAAAACCTCCGTCCCTTCCGTTCCTGATTCCCTGATTTCCAAATTAAATTCGAATCTGTATTTCAGGACCTCCGACCGGCCCAATCCCCTGCCTTGGTCCTCCCTCCGTGCCCCTCCCCCTCTGTGTCCCCGGATTGCTCCCTCCGTGCGCTCCGCGTCCTCCGTGTTAAAACTCCGCTTCATGGCTTTTGAATTGATCCGTGTTCATCCGTGTCGATCCGTGGTTAAAAACTCCGTCCTCTGTTCCTGATTCCCTGAGTTCCAAATTAAATTCGAATCTGCATTTCAGGACCTCCGGCCGGCCCAATCTTCTTGCTTTGGTTCTTGCCCGGCGGGGAAAGTGGGGCGGGAATTGCGGGCTACGCCATGAGGCATCCCATCTTCAATCTTCTCGCGCGCTGGGCGGTGCTGGCGCTCGGAGTGACGCTCGCCACCAAACTGGTGAGCGGCATCAGCTGCGATGACACGGCGACTCTGATCACCGTGGTGGTGGTGCTGAGTCTGTTCAACGCGGTGCTCAAGCCCGTGCTGCTGTTTTTCACGCTGCCATTCATCCTGCTGACGATGGGGCTGGGCGTGCTGGTGATCAACGCCCTGCTTTTCCTGTGGGCGGGCCGGCTGGTGGAGGGTTTTCATGTCGCCGGCTTCTGGCCGGCGCTGTGGGGCGCGATCATTGTGAGCCTCACCAACATGGTGGGCAGCGCCTTTTTTCGTGGCGCCCCGCGCCCGCCGCGCCCTCCGCCGGCCCCGCCGGCGGCGCGCGGCGGCGGCGACGTGATCGACATTTGAGAGGTGGAGCGCGTTGACCCAACGCGCTGGCATTGACGTCGGAGCAGTTCTTGGTGCTGGGTGCTTGGTTTGCAGAGCGCGCGGCAGGCGGGGCGGAGGGTTGAAAGGTTGAGGGGTTGAACCCGTCGGGAGGTGAAGGCACCCTGCCTCCACCAAGAACGAAGAACCAAGAACAAAGCACCGCGCGCCGCGCGCGGTGCTTTTCCGTTTGACCCTGCGCGCCCGTCGTCGACGCTGGTGCCATGGCTGAAACCATCGAATACGACCTCATTGTCATTGGCGGCGGGCCGGCCGGCTACGCGGGCGCGATCCGCGCCGGGCAGCTCGGCAAGAAGGCCGCGTGCATCGAGCTGGAGCGCGCGGGCGGCACCTGCCTCAACTGGGGCTGCATCCCCACCAAGGCCCTCCTCAAGAGCGCCGAGCTCTACCAGAAAATCAAAAAGTCCGAGACCTTCGGGATCAGCGTCAAGGAGGTGTCCTTCGATTTTGCCAAGGTGATGGAACGCTCCCGCACGGTCGCGGGCCAGATGGCCAAGGGCATCGAGTTTCTCTTCAAGAAGAACAAGGTGGATTATTTTGTCGGCAAGGGCGAGGTGACGGCGGCCGGCCTCGTCTCGATCGTCGACGGCGAGCACAAGGGAAAATTTTTCAAGGCCAAAAACATCCTCATCGCCACCGGCTGCAAGATGCGCCGCCTCCCCGACCTCGCGGTCGACGGGGCGCGCGTGATGACCTCCCGTGAGGCCTTGGCCAACAAGTCGTTGCCGAAATCCATTGTCATCGTGGGCGCGGGCGCGATCGGGGTGGAGTTCGCCTATTTCTACAACGCCTTCGGCTCCAAGGTCACGCTCGTCGAGATGCTGCCGCAGATCCTGCCGGTCGAGGACGAGGAGGTGGCGAAGACCCTGCACCGCTCGTTTGAGAAGCAGGGCATAGTCATCCACACCGGCACGAAGTGCGAAAACTTCCGGGTCGGGCCGAACTCGGTCAAACTCAACCTCGTCAAGGACGGCAAGAGCGAGGAGGTCGAGGCCGAGACCGTGCTCTCCGCCATCGGCGTGGTGGCCAACATCGAGGGGGTCGTCTCCAAGAACGTGCCGGTCGCGCTCGACCGCAACTATGTGAAGGTGGGCGACGACTACCAGACCAACGTGAAGGGCATCTACGCGGCGGGCGACATCATCGGGCCGCCGTGGCTCGCTCATGTGGCGACCTTTGAGGCCGTCAGCGCCGTCAACGGCATGTTCGGCCACGGCACGCCGCATCGCGTGAAGAATTTCCCCGGCTGCACCTACTGCCAGCCCCAGGTCGCCAGCACGGGCCTGACGGAGCAGGCGGCCAAGGAGAAGAAACTCAATTACAAGGTGGGCAAATTCCCCTTCACCGCGTCGGGCAAGGCGGTGGCCTCGGCTGAGAGCGAGGGCTTCGTGAAGGTCATCAGCGACGCTCAGACCGGCGAGATCTACGGCGCGCACATCATCGGCAGCGAGGCGACCGAGCTGATCGCCGAGTATGGCCTGGCCATCGGGCTGGAGGCGACCATCGAGGACATCCACCAGACGATCCACGCCCACCCGACCCTGAGCGAGGCCGTGATGGAGGCCGCCGCCGCCACCACCGGCGAGGCCATCCACATCTGAAGTGTTCTTGGTTCTGAGTGCTTGGTTCTTGGTGCGCATGTCATTCGTGCCTGCCGTTTGCGGTGGAGTGCGTTGACCCCAACGCGCTGGCTCGAGGTGGCGGTTGCTGGCGGGGATTCCGGAGATGGAACGCGATGTCCCGGCGCGTTCAGCGCGAGTCAGGGCCGCCGCACCCCGCCGCGCACCACCTCGGCTTCGGCTTGATCCGTGTTCATCCGTGTCCATCCGTGGTTAAACTCCTTCTGCTCCGTTCCGTCCATCCATCCTCCGTCCATTCGCGTTTCTTCGCAGCCTGTCGCGCCGTAGTCTGCAGAGGCGGATCCATTCGCGGTTACAAATTCTGCCCTCCGTCCTCTGGCTTCTGACCTCTGACTTCTTCCCCTTGAACCCCTCAACCCCTCAACCCCTCAACCCCTCAACCCCTCAACTCTTCAACCCCTTCATCACCCCGGGCAGCCGCCTCGCGGCGGCTTGTGCCTTCAAACACAACTCCGCGGCCTTGAAGGCGTGGGCCTGGGTCATCGCCTTTTCGGTGCGGTTCAGGCAGTCGAGGATGAACTCGCCAAAAAAGCGGTAGCCGACCTTGCCCTCGGTCTCGATGTGCCGCTCGCCCTTGTCGTCCACCAGATAGACATGGCTGCCCGTTTTGTCGCGGGCGACGTCCACGTATTTGCGCAGCTCGATGGTGCCCTTGTCGCCGAGGATGAACATGCGGCCATCGCCCCAGATGCTCAGGCCGGGTGGGGTGAACCAGTCCACCCGGATGTAGTTGGTCGCCCCGTTGTCGCCGAGGAGCGAGGCCTCGCCGAAGTCCTCAAAGCCGGGTTGGCCGGGGTGTCCGTGGTTCGCGACCGCGGCATGCATGATCGTGGCGTCGGTCGCGCCCGCGTAGGTGAGGAATTGCTCGAACTGGTGGCTGCCGATGTCGCAAAGGATGCCCCCGTAGCGGGCCGGATCGTAAAACCACTCCGGCCGGCCCGTGCCCTCGCGGTGTGGGCCGAGCCCCAGCACCTGCAGCACCCGGCCGATGGCGCCCGACTGCACCAGGTCGGTGGCATACATGGCGGACTCGTTGTGGAGCCGCTCACTATAGTACACCATGTATTTGCGGCCGGTGGCGGTCACGGCCTGCCGGGCCGCCTCGAGCTGGGCGAAAGTCGTGAATGGCGGTTTGTCGGCAAAATAGTCCTTGCCAGCCGCCATCACGCGGAGACCGATGGGGCCGCGCTCCGACGGGACGGCTGCGCTCGCCACGAGTTTCACGTTTGGGTCGTCGAGGATCTCCTCCAATGAGCGCGCGGCCTTGAGCGCTGGAAACTGCGGCTGAAAGGTCTTCAGAAAAGCGGCGACCTTCGCCGGATCGGGATCGAAGACCCACTTGAGGTCTGCGCCGGCCTCGGTGAGGCCCGTGCACTGGCCGATGATGTGGCCATGGTCGAGAAACGCCGCGGCGATGGGGAATTCCCCCTGCTTGACCACGGGGTTGGGTTTGCCCTTGGGCGCGTAGCTGGCGCCATCGGCGCCGGTTGGTGGATTCACGGGAGGGGTGGGGGACGAGGCGGCGGCATCCACCGACGCTGAAGCTATGGTGGACAAGCCGCCGCGCGCCGGCAGCAAGGAGCCCGCGGCACCAGCGGCCAGCAGCTGGACAAACTGGCGGCGTTCATGGAGGGGCATGGGGGGATTGGTTCTTAGTTCCTGGTTCTTGGTTCTAACCTCTGACCTCCGGTCTCTGACCTCTGACCTCTGACATCTGGCCTCTGGCCTCTGACATCTAGCTTCTGAAAAAGGGGGTGGAGTTTCTGCGAAGTGACTGCTTCAGCATTGGCTGAATTCCTGGCGCGACGAGAGAACGGAAATCGGCGAATGGCCACGAAAAACGCGAAACTGCACCAGAAAATGGAGCCGCGACGCCCCCGTCGCGGTCCGAGGTGATTGCGTTCCGAGGTGGAACCGATTGACCCCAATCGGTTGCCTAAAAAATCCCCTGCCCCCTCCGTCTTCCGCTTGCCGCGCCGGCTCGCCGCGCCATAGCAACGCGACGGCGGGAGTCTCGGCGAAGGCGGGTTCCCTCCTTGCCGCGCCGGCTCGCCGCGCCATAGCAACGCGACGGCGGGAGCCTTGGCGCAGGCGGACGTTCCCTCCTGTAAAAATTCCGTTCCGTTCCGATCCGCAGGAGGCTCCACGCATTTTTCTTGAGGTCGACCCGGAGATCACGGAAAGTACCCGCCTCCCGTTTGCGAGCGTAGCACAATGGATAGTGTTGTGGCCTCCGAAGCCATCGATCCGGGTTCGACTCCCGGCGCTCGCACCATTTTTCTTTCCAAATTGGAAAGAAAAATGCGCTCCGAGTACGTATCCGTAAGACTGTGTACTGCATAGCATTGACTGCGGTCCATAGCCTTGGCGAAGGATTGGCGACGGATCGGCGAAGTAGGAACCGTGTCCATCCGTGGTTAAAAACTCCGTTCCTGCTTTCCTGATTTCCATATTCAAGTTCCTTGGTCTGTCCTTCGCGCCTTCGCGTCCTTGCGTTGATGGATCGCCCCCTCCGTCCTCCGCTTGCCGCGCCGACTCGCCGCGCCATAGCAACGCGACGGCGGGAGTCTCAACGAAGGCGTGTGGCCAATCCTCCGAGTCCGTATCCGTGTGAATCCGTGTCCATCCGTGGTTAAAAACTCCGTTCCTGCTTTCCTGATTTCCATATTCAAATCCCTTGGTCTGCGCCTTCGCGCCTTTCCGTCCTTGCGTTGATGGATCGCCCCCGCCCCCCCTACGCGTGGCAGTAAACGCCACTAAATGGCGATTATTACCCGAAATCCCCCCAAATGACCGAAAAACCGTCACCGCCGGCAAAATTTACCCAAAACCTCATTGAAACCAAGGATTGTCAGACTGTCGCTTCGCCCGGAACACGGATGAGCCCGGAAAATCCGCCCCATGTAAATCTTTGGGGTTTCACCCCCTGGGTGACTGAATTTTGATTGGATAAAACTACGCATCATTCTGTATCCGTGTATATTTGTGTAACCTGTCCTGCGAAGCCTTGGCGAAGTAGGATCCGCGGTAAAATCCGATTGCCGATTCTCGGATCCCCGATTTGGCATTCCATCTGCTCATGGTTCGCAGATGCCATTATTGTGCCCCGTATCCCAGCGGTTTGCAGGCCTTGCCCTACACGCGTCGGTTGGTCGCGAACGGAACAGGGTGGACGAAGCGGATGGCGGTTCGGAGCGTAGCTCTCTGGCCGGAAAAAATGCCGAGTTGTTCACAACTTGTTCACTTTTTTGGTTCCAATCCTGTAGGACAAAGTATATCCGAAAAGCCCCCAAATCTTTTCAACCAAGGTGGCTTATTTTCCCTATTGACATCTTTGCAAAAGATTGGCGTCCTCTACCTGTTTCCACGTGCCACCGGTTCCGTTCACGGAGCCGTTTTCATTATTCCTCAGATCTTTTCATCCTCCAAGTGACACGGTTTTCTATTCCCGCCATGAAAATAATTCCTCGTCGTAGCCTTTTCCCCTCTCCGGGGGGACAGCTTTCGCGCGCCTCAGAATCGGCGCGTTTGACGCCATCATGGTTTGGCTCGATTTGCTCGCTGGTGCTACTGCTTGCACTGATGGCTGGGGTCGGGACGGAGTTGCGCGCGCAATTTTACTTCGACGTGAACGGAGCGACGGCGGGTTCAGGCGTGGCCGGGGCCGGTGCCTATAATTGGAGCACCAGTTGGACCACCGATTCCACCGGAAGTTCCACGACGATCAGTTGGCCGAACGGCGCGGGCAACAACGCGATTTTCTCCGCCGGCGTCGACGGCAACCAGGCCTTCACGGTGACAGTGGACGCTCCGTTTACGGTGGGCTCGATCACCGTGAACCTTGGCACGATCACCTTCCAATTGAATTCCAGCCTGACGCTCAACGGCTTTGCCAATCTCACGACGAACTCGAGCCTCATCGTCAACAACGGTGGGACGCTGGACATCGGGAACAACGGCGCCATCGCGGGCCCCGTTACCGTGGCCAACGGGGGCTCGATTCTCGGCAGTGGTGGCACGCTCAACGCCACGGGCTTCACCCTCACGGGCGGCACGATCACGGCCAAGCTGGGCACCACGGGCCCCACACCCGTGAAATTGACCATGAGCGCCAACGTCGCTACGCTCTCCGGCGCGCTCACCTATCAGGGCGGGACCTTCATCACGGGCGGCACCTTGTTCATGGGGGCCAGCCAGATCTTCGCCTTCAACGACGGCACGCTCTCGATTTCGACCGGTGGCGTCATCGACCTCAACACCCAGACCGAGACGATCGGGCCGGTCACGCTGTCCACGGGCATGATCGCCGGCACCACCGGGGTGCTGAGCGGCTCCTCCTTCTTCCTGGAGAACGGCACCGTTACCGCCGGCCTCGGCGGGGCCGGGACCGTGGTCACCAAGTCCAACTCCGCCACCACCGTGACGGTGGGCGGCAGCGCCATCAGCAGCTACACCGGCGGCACGCTGCTGAAGCAGGGTACCTTGGTGCTGGCCGGCAACAGCGCGCTGGGCACCAACCTCGTCACCATCGGTGATGGCGTATTCACCGACCCCGCCACGCTGCTGATCGGCGGCCCCAGCCTGACCGTGACCAACAGCCTCTCGCTCGTTGCCGTCTCGGGAACTCTTATCGTGGGTGGCCTCAACACCACGGGCTCCTCCAGCTACTCCGGCGCCATCACCGCGAACCAGGCCTTTACGCTCAGCGAGGCCGGGGGCGGCACGCTCTCCTTCGCCGGTGTGATTTCCGGGACCGGTGCGCTCACCGCCGCCGGTCCGGGCACCATCATCCTTGGCGGGGCCAGCAGCTACGGCGGCGGCACGACGATCACCGCGGGCACCTTGGGTCAGGCTGCCCTCGGCGCGTTGCCCGCGACGACTTCGATGAACATCACTGGTGGCGCATTGGATCTGACCGGCTTCAGCACCACCCTCGCCGCGCTGACCGGCAGCGGCCTCGTGACCAATAGCTCGACCGCCGCCACGCTCACGCTCAACACCGCCGGCGCCGCCACCTTTGCGGGCAACATCGCTGACGGCACCAGCACCGACTCGATTGCGTTGACGATGGGCGGGACCGGCACCCAGACGCTCTCGGGCACCAACACTTATAGTGGCGGCACCACCCTCAACAGCGGCACGCTGAGTGTTGCCGGCGACAGCAATCTGGGCGCAACCACCGGCAGTCTCTCATTCAACGGCGGCATCTTGGCCACCACGGCCAACGCCACGCTCAACCCGTCCCGGGTCATCACCCTGGCCGGCGGCGGCGGTACGTTTGATGTGAAGGCTGCCACGACCCTCACCGTGAGCACGATCACCGGCAGCGGCAACCTCGCGCTGCAGGACACCGGCACCCTCTCGCTGATCGCGACCAACAACTTCACCGGTGCCACCAACGTCAATAACGGCGTGTTGGCGCTGAACGGCGGCGTCAACACCCTCAACAGCAGCAGCGGGGTCAACGTATTGGCGGCCGGCACCCTCTTCGTGGGTGATGCGGCCGAGACGATCAAATTGATCACCGGTGCCGGCGCGGTGAATGTGAACGGCCATGTGTTGACGATCAGCAGCACCACCACCGGCGACCTTTTCTCCGGCACCTTCTCGGGCGCCGGCACCATCAACTACTCCGGCAACCAGACCCTCACGCTCTCGGCCGTCAACCCCTTCACGGGGGCCGTTGCGGTCAACGCGAGCGGCACGATCGCGCTGCAGGGTGCCACCACTCTTCTCGCCAGCAGCGGGCTCAACCTCGGCAACGCCGGCACCCTGCTCCTTTCCGACAGCGAACAGCTTTCGGCGCTGACCGGTGCCAACGGCAGCCTCGTGACGCTGGGTGCCAACACCCTGACCACCGGCAACAATACGAGCACGACTTTCGCCGGTGTCATCGGCGGCACGGGCGGTCTCACCGTGGCTGGCGCCAGCACCACCTTTGCGCTGACCGGGATCAACACCTACTCCGGGGCCACCACCATCAACGCCGGTACGCTGGTCTTGTTCGGTGGCAGCCAGACGATCGCCGCCAGCAGTGGCGTGACGCTCGCCGGGACTTCAACCCTCTCCCTCCTCAATGCCGAGACCATTTCCCAGCTCAGCGGTCCCACCGGCACGTTTGTGGCATTGGGTGGCAATCTGACCACCGGCACGTCCACCAGCACCCAATATAACGGCCTCATTGGCGGGACGGGCGGTTTGATCAAGCAGGGCACCGGCACGTTCACCCTTTCGGCCACCAACACCTACAGTGGCGGCACCACGATCAGCGGCGGCATCCTGGCCATCACCAACGCGAACCCCGCCGTGCTCGGCGCGGGTGGCGTGTCCGTCAGTTCGGGCGCGGCCCTGCTGATTTCAAACCTCTCCGCCGGTCAGGCAACCGAAACCCTGTCCCTGAGCGGAACCGGCGCCGCCGCCGGGGGCGCACTGACCAACTTTGGCACCAGCACCTATGATGGCGCGATCAAACTGACGAACAGCGCCACCATTAACAGCGGCACCGTGCTCGACCTGATCGGCGGCATCACCAACGCCTCCGGCGCGACTCTGACCCTGACGGGTTCCGGCACCATCAACCTCCTGACCGTCGGCATCGGTGAGGCGGGCGCCTCCAACCTCGCGGTGAACCATGCGCTGGCCGTCCTGGGCGTCGCCAGCAGCTATACCGGCACGACGTCGGTGGCCAACTCCGGCATCCTCCGCCTGGGCAACAGCAACTTCCTCCCGTCCGCGACCGCGCTGACCTTGAACACAGCCGGCAAATTTGACCTGGTTACGTTCAACAACACGATCGCCTCGCTCGCGGGCGACAGCACCGGCTCCGTGACCGGCAGCGGCGGCATCCTGACGATCGCCTCGGCGGCCAACGCGACCTATGGCGGCACCGTCAACGGCAGCCTCGCCTTGGTGAAGAATGGCGCCGCCTTCTCGCAGACACTTTCCGGCAACAGCACCTTCACGGGCGGCACGACTGTCAACGCCGGTTCGCTTGTCATCGCCCCCGGCGGCACGCTCGGCGCGACGACCAACGCCGTGACGGTCAACGGCGGCATCCTGGATCTGACCTCCACCTCGCAGACCGTGTCCGGTCTCACCTTGACCAGCGGCACCCTGTCGGGTGGCACGCTTTCGACCTCGGGTCTTTTCGCCCTCGCCAGCGGCTCGGTGAGTTCCGTGCTGGCCGGAAGTGGCTCGGTGACGATGAGCGGCACCACGGTGTCGCTGTCGGGCGTCAACACCTACACCGGCAGCACGACCGTGACCGCCGGCACCTTGGTGCTCAATAGCGGCGGCGGCCACACCGTCGGCGGGAGCAGCGGCGTCGCGCTGACCGGGACCTCGACCCTTTCCCTTTTGGGCAGTGAAACCATCCCCAACCTGACCGGTGCCAACACCACCAACGTCAGCCTCAGCAGCGGGACCCTGACCACCGGCAACGCCAGCAACACGCAGTTCGACGGGACTTTTGGCGGTGGCGGCGGCCTCACCAAGGTGGGCAGCGGTACCTTCACCCTTTCCGGCGCCAACACCTACTCCGGCGGCACGACCATCAGCGTCGGCATCGTGGCGGTCAACGGCGGCCACACCAGCGTGCTCGGCTCCGGCAGCGTCACGGTCAGTGGCGGCGCGGCCCTGTTGCTCTCATCGGTCGGCGCCGGCCAGGCGTCGGAAGCACTCACCCTCAACGGCACCGGCATTGTCGGTGGCGGTGCGCTGGCCAACGTCGGCACGAGCACTTACGGAGGGGCAATCACGATCGCGAGCAACGCCAGCATCAATTCCGGCACCGTGCTCGATCTGACCGGCGGAATCACCAAAAACGGCACCACCCTGACTCTTTCGGGCGCCGGCACCATCAACATTCTCGGGACCGGTATCAGCGGCGCGCTCGCCAACTCCGATCTCGTCGTGGACGGCGCGACCGTCGTGCTTGGCGTGGCCAGCACCTACAATGGTCCGACCTCGGTGCTGAACAGTGGCGTCCTCCAGATGGGCGTTACCAACGCGCTCCCCACGTCGACCGCGGTGTCGCTGACCAGCTCCGGCACCTTGGACTTGGTCGGCTTTGCCACCACCATCGGTTCGCTCTCCGGCACCGGCACTGTGACCAACAGCAACGCGGGTTCCGCCGCGCTGACTCTCGGCACGGGCGCGGGTGGGGCCACGTTCAGCGGCAATCTTTCCCACGGCACCGGCATCGTCTCATTGGTGATGTCCGGCGTCGGCACCCAGACCCTCTCGGGCACCAACACCTTCAGCGGCGGCACGACCATCAACTCCGGCACGATCAGCATCGGTGCCGATGCCAACATCGGCGCGGTGGCTGGCATCACCCTGAACGGCGGCACGCTGGCCACGACGGGCACCTTCACCTTGAACGCGGGGCGCGGCATCACGCTCGGGGCCTCCGGCGGGACCCTGGACATCGCCGGCACCACGACCTTGTCTTATGCTGGCATTATCGTCGGCACCTCCGGTGGTGCGCTGAACCTTAAAGACGGGGCTTCGCCCGGCACGCTGGTGCTCGGCGGCGCGAGCACTTATGATGGCGCGACGAATGTCACGAGCACCATCGTGCAACTGGGTGTGAACAACGCGCTGCCGACGACCACCGCGCTGACCCTGACCTCCAGCACCCTGAGTCTGGCCGGCTTCAACCAGACCCTCGGCTCGCTGGTCGGCGACTCCGGCTCGACGGTGACCAACAGCGGCGCGAGCACTCTGACCCTCAACACCGGTAGCACCGCGATTTTTGCGGGTGGCATTGGTGGCACGACCTCCGTCTCAATGGGCGGCGCGGGCACGCAGACCTTGTCCGGCACCAACACCTACAGCGGTCAGACTTCCATCACCAGCGGTACGCTGGCCCTCGGTTCAGCCACCGCGCTGCCGACGACGACATCTTTGTCCTTGGCCGGCACCGGCACGTTGAACCTCGCTGGCCAGAGCGCCTCGACCACTTCGTTGTCCGGCGCCGGTGGCTTGGTGCTCAACAGCGGTGCCGCCAGCACCTTCACGATCAACACCACGGGCACCGCGACGTTCGGTGGCAAAATCGGCGGACCGATCACTTTTGTGATGTCTGGCGTCGGCACGCAGACCTTGTCCGGCACCAACACCTACGCGGGCACCACCACGATCAACAGCGGCACGCTGAGCATCGGGGCCGACGCCAACCTTGGCGCGGCGCCTGGGACGGTCTCGGCCTCCAGCCTCACCCTCAACGGCGGTACGCTGGCCACCACGGGGACGTTTACCCTGAACGCCAACCGTGGTATCACGCTGTCGTCCAACGGCACGTTGGACCTGGGTGCGACCACCACGCTCTCCTACACCGGCATCATCACCGGCGGCCACAATCTGACTTTGGCCGACACCGGCGCCATCGTGCTCGGCGGTCTCAATACCTACACGGGCACCACGACCGTCAACGCCGCCACTGCCAAGCTGGGGGTGACGAACGCGCTGCCCACCGCCACCGCCCTCACGCTCACCGGTGGCATCCTCGATCTGGCCGGGCTCAACCAGACCGTTGGGTCCCTGGCTGGCAACGGCACGGTGACCAACAGCGTCGCGGCCCTCAGCACCCTGACGCTCAGCACCGCCAGCCCCACCGCCTTCAGCGGCAATATTGCCGACGGCACCGGCAGCATTTCCCTCACGATGGCCGGCACCAGCACCCAGACCCTCTCGGGAGCCAACACCTACTCGGGCCTGACGTCCGTGCTTGGCGGCACCTTGGCCATCGGTACCAACGGGGCGCTCAAGTCCGGCAACAATCTCACGGTCAACGGCGGCACCTTCGATGTCAACAGCCACACCCAGACTCTCGGCACCGTGACCCTGAGCAGCGGCACGATCAGAGGCACCTCCGGGACGCTGACCGGCTCCGCTTTCAATTTCGCCAGCGGTACTGCGAGTGCCAACCTCGCCGGCGCCGGCGCCGTGCTCACGAGCAGCGGCTCCGTCACTCTGTCGGGCACCAACACCTACGACGGCGGCACCAACCTGACCGGCGGGACGCTGTTTCTCGGCAGTGCAGGCGCCCTCGGGACGACCGGCACGATTTCCTTCGCCGGCGGCACGATGCAGTTTAGCGGGAGCAACACCACGGATTACTCGGCCCGCTTCAGCAACCTGTCCAGCCAGACCTACAGCCTGGATACGAACGGCCAGACCGTCAACCTCGCCACCGGGATTAACAGCAGCGGCGGCACGCTGACGGTCTACGGTGGCCTCGGGACGTTGAACCTGACCGCGACCAACGGTTACACCGGCGTCACCACGATCAACAACGGCACGCTGGCGCTGAACGGCGGCGGGACCACGATCACCGCCAGCAGCGGCGTCACGCTCCACAGCCCCGGCACGCTCGCGGTCGTGGACGCCGAGACGATCGCCTCCCTGACCGGGAACGGCACGCTCACTTTGGGCGCCACGTTGACGACCGGAGGCGGCGGCAGCACCACCTTCTCGGGACCCATCGAAGGCACCGGCGCACTGACGAAAGCGGGTGCGGCCACGACCTTCACGCTGACCGGCGCCAACACCTACTCGGGCGGCACGACCTTGACGGCAGGCACGCTGGCTCTCGGCAGTGCGGGTGCCATCGGCTCCGCCGGCACGATCACCTTCGCTGGCGGCACGCTGCAGTTCAGCTCGAGCAACACCACCGATTACTCGGGCCGCTTCAGCAGCGGCGCGGCCCAGGCCTTCAGCATTGATACCAACGGCCAGTCGGTCACGTTCGGCACCGGGCTGACCAGCGCTGGCGGCACGCTCACCGTCTACGGTGGTCTTGGCACGCTGAACCTCACCGCCGTCAGCCCCTACACCGGCGTGACCACGGTCAACAACGGCACGCTGGCGCTCAAAGGCGGTGGCACTACGATCACCGCGAGCAGCGCGGTGACGGTCAACAGTCCCGGCACGCTGGCTTTGTTGGACGCCGAGACGATCGCTAAGTTGGCCGGCAACGGCACGGTCACGCTGGGTGGCACCCTGACGACCGGTGGCGGTGGCAGCACCGCTTTCTCCGGCGCGATTGAGGGCACGGGCGCATTGACCAAGGTGGGCGCCACGACCTTCACGCTGACCGGTGCAAACACCTACTCGGGCGGCACCACCCTGAACGCCGGCACGCTCGCCTTGGGCAGCGCGGGGGCGATTGGTTCCGCCGGCACGATCACCTTTGGGATCGGGGCTGGCAACGGCACGCTGCAATACAGCGCCAGCAACCAGACGGATTACTCCAGCCGCTTCAGCAGCGCGGGCGGACAGAACTTCAACATTGATACGAACGGGCAGGCTGTCACCTACGCCACCGGGCTGACCAGCACAGGCGGTACGCTGAACGTGACGGGCGGCGCGGGCTCACTCACCCTGACCGGGGTCAGCGCCTACACCGGGGCCACGACAGTGAGCAACGGCACCCTCGCCCTCAAAGGCGCTGGCACCACCATCGCCGCCAGCAGCGGGGTCGCTGTCACCAGCCCCGGCACTTTGGCCATCCTCGACAGCGAGACCATCAGCGCGCTGTCAGGCTCTGGCAATGCGACCCTGTCGTCCGGCACCACCCTGACCCTCGGCGGCAACAACGGTTCCACGCTCTTCTCTGGCGTCATCGCCGGCGCGGGCAATTTCACCAAGATCGGCACCGGCACCTTCACCCTGTCCGGCGCCAACACCTACACCGGACTTGCCACGGTCAACGGGGGCACGCTCCTCTTTGCCAACAACCTGGTGACGACTACCGCCAGCAGCATGACGGTCAACAGCGGTGGCACCCTGGACATCAACGGCAACATTGATTACCTCGGTACTTTCACCCTGAACACCGGTGGCGTGGTGACCGACAACCTCGGCACCGGCGAACTGTTTGCCAACGCCTATGTCGTGTCGGGTGGCACGATCAACGCCCTCCTCGGTGGTGGTGCGGGTGTGACCTTCACCTTCAACGGGGCTGGCACATTCGTCTTCTCGGCGCCGAGCACCTATCAGGGCGGGACGTTCGTCAATTCCGGCACGGTGCAACTGACCGGAAGCAACTTCCTGCCGAGCAGCTCGCCGGTCACCGTGGGGCTGCCCGGCGGCACCGCTGGCGTGCTGGATCTTCAGACTTTCAGTAATCAGATCGGTGTGCTTACCCTGAACAACGGCGGCGTCCTTTCCACCGGCACGATCACCCCCAGTTCCGTCGTCCTCCTGTCGGGCTCGATCAGCGCCAGCATCGGCGGCCTGACCGCTGTGGCCATGAGCAGCACCGGCCACACGGTCACGCTCGCGGGCGCCAGCACTTACACCGGCGGCACGACGATATCCAACGGCACCCTCGTTCTCAACGGTGGGGGCGGCACCGCCGCCGGTGCCAACGCGGTAACTGTCAGCAGTCCCGGCATCCTCGTGGTCGCCTCGGCCCAGACCCTTTCCTCCCTCACCGGTAACGGCACCATCACTTTGGGTGCGACCATGACGACCGGTAGCGGGAGCAGCACGACCTTCCTCGGGCTGGTGGAAGGCCCCGGCGCCGTCACAAAGTTTGGCCCCGGCCAGACTTTCACGCTTTCCGGCCCGAACACCTACACCGGCGGCACCAACCTCACCGGCGGCACGCTGGCCTTGGGCAGCCTGGGCGCGATCGGTTCCACCGGAACGATCTCCTTTGCGGGCGGTACGCTCCAATTCACCGGGGTCAACCAGACGGACTACTCCGCCCGCTTCAGCAACGCCTCCACCCAGTCCTACAGCGTTGATACCAACGGCCAGTCGGTGACCTTCGCGTCGGGTCTGAACAGTGTCGGCGGTTCGCTCACCAAGTTCGGCACCGGCACCCTCAATCTCACCACCACCAACGGCTACACCGGCTCGACCTCGATCAACTTTGGTACACTCGCCTTGGGCGGCGGCGGCAGCACGATTTCCGCCAGCAGCGGGGTGATCATTGCGGCGACCGGCACCCTCAGTCTCATCGACAGCGAAACCATTCCCTCGCTGTCCGGTTCCGGCACGGTGACAATCGCCAGCCCCTTTGTCCTGACCACGGGCGGCGCGTTCAACACCACGTTCTCCGGCGGCATCGGCGGCACGGGCGGGGTCACGCTGGTCGGGACCGGCACCCTGACCCTGACGGGCACCAACACGTACAGCGGCGGCACCGCCCTGAATGGCGGCACGTTCGCGCTGGGCGGTCCGGCGGCCCTGCCCAACACGGGCACGCTTTCCTTCGGGGGTGGCACCTTCCAGTATGGCGCCGGCGTTTCGACGGACTTCTCCTCGCGCTTCAGCGCCGCGGCCAGCCAGCCCTACAGCGTGGACATCAACGGTCAGAACGTGATTTTTGCCTCCCCCCTGAACAGCACGGGGGGCTCGCTGAGCCTCTATAGCACGCTGGTCGGCGGCACGCTGACGCTCTCGGCCACCAATCTCTATTCCGGGACCACGACGGTTAATGGCGGCTCACTCGAACTCGCCGGCGGTGGCCACACGATCGCCGCCAGCAGCGGGGTGACGGTCGCCAACACTGCCACCTTGGGCACCACGGGTACCGAAACCATTTCCTCGCTGGCTGGTGTGGCCGGTAGCACCGTCACTATTGCCAACACTCTCACCACTGGCAACGCCACCAGCACCACCTTCGCGGGTGTGTTGGAGGGCACGGGCGGGCTGACCCTGACCGGCAGCGGCACCTTCACCCTGACCGGCGCGAACACCTATGGCGGCGGCACGACCCTGGGCGGTGGCACGCTGGCCCTCGGCAGCGCGAATGCGCTCGGCCTCACCCCCACGCTCACCTTCTCGGGCGGCACGCTGCAATACAGCGCCTTCAATAATCACGATTACTCCAATAGCTTCAGCACTGCGATCAACCAAGCCTTCAACATTGACACCAACGGGCAGACGGTGGCCTTTGGGACCGCCCTGAACAGCACGGGCGGTACGCTCACGAAGTATGGCGCCGGCACCCTCATCCTCAACACCAGCGAAACCTATTCCGGTGCCACGACAGTTATCGGCGGCACTCTGGCGCTCAACAGCGCCACCACCCACACGATCGGTGCCAGCAGCTCGATCTCCATTAGCTCCGGTGCCACGCTCGCCATTCAGTCCGCCGAAACCATCGGCGCGCTGGGCGGCCAGGTGGGCAGCACCGTCACCTTGGGTGGGGCGCTCACCACGGGCACCGCGGTCAACTCGACCTTCGCCGGTAATATTGGCGGACCCTTCGCCCTCATCAAGCAGGGTTCCGGCAGCCTCACCCTCACCGGCACCAACACTTACAGCGGTGGTACCGAGCTGACGGCGGGCACGATGGTGTTGGGCAGCGCCTCGGCCATTGGCACCGGCACGATCACCTTCAGCAATGGCTTCCTGCGATACACCGCCGCCAACCAGTTCGATTACTCGGCCAGCTTCAGCACTGCCAACAATCAGGCTTACAACATCGACGTTAATGGGCAGTTGGTAACCTTCGCCACCGCCCTCACCAGCACCGGCGGCGCGCTAACCCTGAACGACTCCGTTGGCACCGGCACCCTCACGCTCACGGGAGCCAACACCTACACCGGCGGAACGACGGTCAACGCCGGCACGCTGGCGCTCAGCGGCTCCGGCACGCTGGGAGCCACGACCAACGCCGTCTCGGTGCTCGGTGGCGTCCTCAACCTCGGCGGCACGACGCAAACCACCGGGCTTGCCACCCTGTCCGGTTCGAGCACGATCATGAACGGCACGCTGAGCAGCGCCACCTCGCTCGCGGCCAAGAGCGGCACGATCAGCGCTGTCATCGCCGGAACCGGCGGCCTGACGAAGACCACCAACGGCACGCTCAACCTTGGCACGGTTTCCCTGTCGGGCCAGAACACCTACACCGGCGGCACCTTTGTGAACGCCGGCTCGGTGCAACTGGTCGGCTCCGGCACCCTTCTGGGTGCCACGACCAATTCCCTCTCGGTCGCGACCACCGGCGTGCTGGATCTCGGTGGTTCGACGCAGACCGTCGGCCCGGTCTCCATGTCGGGCGGCATTATCCAGAACGGCACGCTCTCCAGCGCTTCGGTGATCAGCTTTTCGGGCGGCATCGGCACGGTGAGCGCCGTCCTGGCCGGCTCCGGCAGTCTGACCATGAGCAGCGGTACGCTGACCTTGTCCGGGGTGAACACTTTCCTCGGTGGCACCACAGTCCACGGCGGCAACCTCCTCATCACGAGCAACAAGGCGCTGGGCGCGGGCACGGTGGCCGGTGATGCGGGCACTACGGTCGTCAACTTCGCGAGTCTCTATCTGGTCAATGACAACTATACGACGACGGAAACCCTGAGCCTGAACGGCAACGGTGGGGGACCCGGCGCGCTGATCAGCAGTGGCACGGCCAGCACGTTTGCCGGCGCAATCATCATCGCCAGCAGCGCCATGATCAACCCCAACGCCACCACGCTGAACCTGACCGGCGGCATCGCGGTGGGTGGCAACACCCTGAGCCTGAAAGCCAATGGCAATGGCGGCACGATCAATGAAAGCGGGGCCATCAGCGGCGCCGCCGGTTCCAACCTGGTCATCGATGATGCGCACCTGGTGCTCAGTGCCGCCAGCAGTTACAACGGCACGACCACCGTGCAGACCGGCGGCAATCTCCAACTGGGAGCGTCGAACGTGCTGCCCACTTCGCCCTCGACTGACCTCACGTTGAACACCGGAACGTTCAACCTGAGCACGTTCAGCGACCAGATTGCCTCGCTGACCGGTAATACCTTCGGATACGTGACCGGCACCGGTGGCACGCTCACGATCAACTCCACCGCGAACGCCACCTTTGCCGGCCAGATCGACGGCAGTCTCTCGTTGGTGAAGACCGGCAATTTCACGCAGACGTTCTCGAGCCTCAACACCTACACCGGCTCCACCACGATCAACGGCGGTACGATCAGCATCGCGGCCGACACCGGCCTCGGCACCGCGCCCGGCACGACCGTCACCAACAGCGTCACGATCAATGGTGGTACCCTCGCCACCACTGGCACTTTCACGCTGAACGCCAACCGCGGGATCACCCTGGCGGGGAACGGCACGCTGGATCTGGCCGCCGCCACGACCCTCACCTATGCCGGCGTCATCACCGGCAACCACAACCTGACCCTGGCCGACACCGGTACCATCAACCTCGCCGGCAACAATACCTACACCGGCACCACCACGATCAACGCTGCCTTCGTGCAACTCGGCGTGACCAATGCCTTGCCCCCCGCGACCGCGCTGTCTTTGACCAATTCTGGCACCTTGGATCTGGCCGGCTTCAGCCAGACCATCAGCTCGTTGAATGACAACAACACCGGCACCGTGGGCAACAGCGCACTCACGACCGGCACCCTGACGATCAACCTTTCGTCGTTTTCGACCTATGGCGGCGCCATCAGCGGTAAAACCGCGTTGGTCGTCAGCGGCAACAATACGCAGAACTTGAACGGCGCTAGTTCCTACACCGGCGGCACCACCGTCAAGGGTACGGCCGAACTCAAGGTAAACCACGACGGCGCTCTCGGGCCGGGAGGCGGCAGCGACGCCGGCACCACGGTGCTCAGCGGCGGCTTCCTGACCCTCGGCAATGGCGGCAGTCTTAATTACACCACGGCCGAAAACCTGACCATCAATGGCTTTGGATCGGCCCCCGGCGGCGCCTTGGACGTCCAGGGCACCAGCAGCTTTGCGGGCGCCATCACGTTGGGCAGCGCCGCAGGCATCGCGGCGAACAGCGGCACTCTGTCCCTGAGCGGTGGCATTACCAATGCCGGCTTCGCGGTAACTCTCACCGGCCCCGGTCTCATCAACCTCACCGGTGCAGGTATCAGCGGCACCGGCGGTCTGATCGTCGGCAACGGCACTATCTTCCTCGGCGTCGCTAGCACCTACAGCGGGGCGACCTCGATCCTGAACGGTGCCACGGTGACGCAGGGGGTCAACAACGCCCTGCCCATCGCAACCGGCCTGACCCTGAACGGCACCCTGGACCTGACCGGCTTCAACGCCCAGATCGGCTCGCTGGCCGGCACCACCGGCACCGTGACCAACAGCGTCGCGGCGACGAAGACCCTGACGATCAATACCAACACCGACTCGTCGTTCGCCGGCCACCTCGCCGATAGCGCCACGGGCACCCTCGCCCTGGCAATCTCGGGCACCAACACCCAGACCCTCTCGGGCGTAAACACCTTCAGCGGCGGCACCACGATCAGCGGCGGCACGCTCGCCGTCACCGGCGGCAGCGCCCTCCTGAGCACCGGCACCGTGACAGTGTCCGGCGGCACGCTGAACGTGGTCACGAACCAGACGGTTGGCGCGGTCACGCTGACCTCCTCCGGCACGATTCTGGGCGCGACCCTCACCGGCACCGGCTACACCCTCGACAGCGGCACGGTCAGCGCGGTCCTCGCCGGCAACAATACCGTCAACCTCACCAAGACCCTCTCCACCGGCACGGTGACTCTGTCCGGCAACAACACCTTTGCGGGCACGAGCACGCTGAATCAGGGCACTCTGATCCTCACCAACGCCGGTGCGTTGGGCACCAACGCCACGGCCGTGACCATCGGCGATGGCGTCGGCAGCGACAACGGCACGCTGTTGCTCGGAGCCTCCGGCCTCACCTTCACCAACAGTCTGGCGCTGACCGCGGGTTCGGGCACCCTCACCGTCGGGGGCTCGTTCAGCTCCGGCACCTCCACCTTGTCCGGCAATATCAACGCGGCGAACAATCTCACCCTCACGTCCACGGGCTCGGGCGGGGCGGTGAATGTCACCGGCCACCTCTTTGGCGCCGGCAACCTCACCAAGAACGGCAACGGCACGGTGTCCCTGAGCAGCGTCAACACCTTCAGCGGCACCACGACCATCACCAACGGCACCCTGGCCATCGGTGGCGGCAGCGCCCTCCTTAACACCACGGCGGTAACCGTTAACAGCCCCGGTGCCCTCGCCTTGGTGGACAACGAGACCATCCCGTCGCTGACCGGCAACGGCACGGTCACCCTTGGCGGAACGCTCTCGACCGGCGCGGTCGGCACGACCTTTGCCGGCGGCATCGGCGGCACCGGCGGTCTGGTGGTGGCCGGTGCGGGGACCTTCACCCTCTCGGGCACGAACACCTTCAGCGGTGGCACCTTCGTCAATTCCGGCACGCTCACGCTCACCGGCAGCAGCGCCCTGTCGAGCACGGGCGCGGTGACGGTGGCCAGCGGCTTCCTGAACATCGGCCAGAATCAGACGGTCGGCGCGGTGACGCTGACCTCGGGCAGCATCTCCGGCGCGACCCTCACCGGCACGGGCTTCAGCGTCGCGAGTGGCAGCATCAGCTCGATTCTGGCCGGTACCGGTAATCTGACAATGAGCGGCACCACCGTGACGCTCACCGGTGCCAACACCTTCACCGGCAACACTACCATCAGCCTCGGCGCCCTGTCCGTCAGCAGCGACGGCAACCTCGGCGGCATCCCCGGCTCAACCAACACCGCCAGCATCACGCTCAACGGCGGGATTCTGGCCAGCACCGCCACCTTCACCTTGAACGCCAATCGGGGAATCACCTTGGGGGCTTCCGGTGGGACGTTGGATATTTCGGGCTTCCATACGCTGACCTACAACGGGGTCATCACGGGCGCTGGCAACCTGACGCTGTCGGACGCCACGACGGGCACAATCAGCCTCGGCGGCCTCAACACCTACACGGGCACCACAACCGTCACCACCAACACCACCTTGAGCTTGGGGATTACCAATGCATTGCCCACCACCACCGCCCTGACGCTCACCCTCGGTGTCCTTGATCTCGCCGGTCTCAACCAGACCATCGGCTCGCTCGCCGGCAACGGCACCGTGACCAACAGCGTTGCTGCCCTCAGCACCCTGACCCTCAGCACCGGCAGCCCCACCGCGTTCAGCGGCGTTATTTCGGACGGTACTGGTGTGATCGCCCTCACCCTGGTCGGCACCAGCACGCAGACTCTTTCGAGCGCCAACACCTACTCGGGCCTCACTTCTGTTCTCGGCGGCACGCTGGCCCTCGGCGTCAATGGCGCACTCAAGTCCGGCAACAATCTCGTGGTCAACGGCGGCCGGTTCGACCTCAGCACCTTCAACCAAACCCTGGGCACGGTCACCCTGAGCAGCGGCACGATCAGTGGCACCGGTACCTTGACGGGCAACACCGCCTTTAGTTTCAACAGCGGCTCGGTGAGCGCTCCTTTGGCCGGCGCGGCGGGAGTTACGGTCAGCACCGGCACGGTCAGCCTTTCTGCCGCCAACACCTACACCGGCGGCACCACGGTGAGCAGCGGCGTGCTGACCCTCAGCAGCGGGGTCGCGACGCTGGGCGCGGTGACGAACGTGCTCACGATTTCCGGCGGCCAGGTGAACCTGGGCGGCACGACGCAGAGCGTGTCGAACCTGACGCTGACCGGCGGCACGTTGGCCAACGGCACCCTGAGCAACAGCTCGGCCTACGTCCTGCACTCCGGCACCGTGAGCGCAACGCTGACCGGCTCCGGCGGCCTGACGAGCAACGGCACCCTCACGCTCTCCGGAGCCAACACCTACACCGGCGGCACCACAGTGACCACCGGCGCGGCCGTCTCGCTCAGCAGCCCCGGCACCCTGGGCTCCACGGCGAACGCTTTGACGGTCTTCGGCGGCACCTTGGACCTCGGCGCCACGACGCAGACGGTCTCGGGGCTGTCACTGGCCAGCAACGGCATCTTGCAGGACGGCACACTGTCCACTTCCGGCACCTTCGCTCTGGTCAACGGCACGGTGAGCGCGACCTTGGCCGGCACGGGCGCCGTGACCATGAACACCGGCATCGTGACGTTGTCGGGCAGCAACAGCTACAGCGGCGGGACCACCATCACCTCCGGCACGTTGATTGCCACGGCCGACCTTTCGCTCGGCGCGGTTCCAGGTACGACCGCTTCGTCCAATATCACCCTCAACGGCGGCACGCTGGCGGTTAACAACGCGGGCTTCACGCTGAACGCCAACCGTGGCATCACCCTCGGCGCTTCCGGTGGCACGCTTGATGTCTCCGCCCTGACCACCCTTACCTACAACGGCGTCATCGCCGGTGCAGCCGGCGGCAACCTGACCTTCGCTGAAGTGGCCGGCGGCACGTTTGTGCTCGGCGGCCTCAGCACCTACAACGGTGCCACCACCATCAATCTGGCCACCGTGAAACTGGCCGTCACGAACGCGCTGCCGACGGCGACGGCTCTCACCTTGACCGGCAACGGCAGCTTGGATTTGGCCGGATTCAACCAGACGCTTGCCTCGCTGGCGGGCACGGTTGCGACCGACCTCGTGAAGGATAGCGGCGGCGCCAGCACCTTGACCCTCAACACGGCGGGAGCGGCGACGTTCGCTGGCGACATTGGCGGCGCTGTCTCGCTGGTCATGGCCGGCACCGGCACGCAGACGCTCTCCGGCACCAACACCTACAGCGGCAACACCACGATCAGCAGCGGCAAGCTGAGCATCGCGGCCGACGCCAACCTCGGCACCGCCCCCGGCTCGGTCGTCGCGAACAGTCTGATCTTGAACGGCGGCGTGCTCGCCACCACCGCCACCTTCACCTTGAATGCCAATCGCGGGATCACCCTCTCGTCCAACGGCACGTTGGATCTGGCCGGGGCCACGACGCTCACCTACAACGGCGTCATCACCGGCGCGCACAACCTCAGCACGACTGACAGCGGCACGCTGGCCTTGGGCGGGATCAACACCTTCACCGGCACTACCACGATCAATGTCGGCACGGTCGCCCTCAGTGGCGGCGGAACCACGATTGCCGCCAGCAGCGGGGTGACGATCGCCAACAGCGGCACCTTGGCCGTGCTCGACAGTGAGACGATCTCCTCCCTCGCCGGCACCGGCACCGTGACGATCGCCAGCACCTTCGGGCTCACCACCGGCGGCGGCAGCAGTACGACCTACTCGGGCGTCATCCAGGGCCTCGGCGGACTCGCCAAGACCGGGGCCTCGACCTTCACCTTGGACGGAGCGAACACCTACAGCGGCGGCACCACCGTCAGTGCTGGCATCCTGACCTTCACCCCCACGGCCACGTTGGGCGCGGGCCAGTTGACGGTTAACGCCGGCACGCTGGATCTGGCCAATACCACCCAGACGGTCTCGGGCCTCACCCTGACCAACGGTGGCACCATCGCCGCGACGGGCGGCGGCACGCTGACGAGCTCCGCCACCTTCGCGCTGCAGAGCGGTCGGGTGAACGGCGTCCTCGCCGGTATCGGCGGGATCAACAAGACCACCACCGGCACCGTGACCCTCTCCGCGGTCAACACCTTCACGGGCCTGACGACGCTCACCAACGGCACGTTGAGTGTCTCCGCCGACGGCAACCTTGGCGCCGTGCCCGGAGCGACCGTCACCAACAGCCTGACGCTGAACGGCGGCACGCTGGCTACCACCGCCAACTTCATCCTGAACAGCAACCGCGGGATCAACCTCATCAACGGGGTGCTCGATGTGGCCCCTGGTACGACCTTCACCTATGGTGGCGTAATCACCGGCGCGGGCAACTTCACCCTCCAGGACACCGGCACGATGGTCATCAGCGGTGCCAACAACTACTCCGGCACGACGAACGTGATCGCCGGCACCCTGCAGTTGGGGGCGACGAACTCGCTGCCCACTGGGTCCATCGTGGCGCTGACCAACTCGGGCACCCTCGACCTGGGTGGATTCAGCGACACCATCAGCGCACTGAACAGCAGCGACGGGAGCGGCAAGGTGACCGACAGCGGCGGCGCCGCCACCCTGACGCTTAACACGGTGGGCACCGGCAACTTCAGCGGCTCGATCAGCGGGACCGTGGCGCTGGCGATGTACGGCCCGGGTACCCAGATCCTGAGCGGGACCAACAGCTACACCGGCGGCACCACGATCAACTCGGGCACACTGAGCATTGCCAAGGACTTCAACCTGGGCGCGACGGTCGCTTCCAGCATCGCCCTCAACGGCGGTATCCTTGCAACCACGGGCAGCTTCACCCTCAGCTCCACCCGCGGCATCACCATCGGCAACCTCGACAACGGCATCCTCGACATCGCCCACAACACCGCCGTGAGCTACAGCGGTGTGATCACCGGCACCGGCAATCTGGTCCTGCAGGGCACCGGCACCTTGGTGCTGGGCGGTTCCAACACCTACACCGGCACGACGACGGTCACCGGCTCCACCTTGCAGTTGTCGGCGTCGGGCGCGCTGCCTCCCGGGTCCGCCCTGACGGTCAACGCCTCCGGCCGCCTCAACCTCGCCGGCTTTGACGAGTCGCTGGGCTCGCTGACCGGCGACAGCGCTGGTCAGGTCATCAACAGTGTCACCGGCCCCAACAACCTCACGCTGAACACTGCCGGCTCCGCCACCTACAACGGCCAGATCAACAACGGCATCACCCTGATTCTGGCCGGCACCGGCACCGAGATCCTCACCGGCAACAGCGGCTACACCGGCGGCACCATCATCAACTCCGGCACCCTGAGCATCAGTTCCGACGGCAACTTGGGTTCCGTCCCCGGCTCGACCGTCACCAACAGCCTGACCTTGAACGGCGGCGTTCTGGCCACCACCGCCACCTTTGCCCTCAGCTCCCCCCGCGGCATCACGATCGGCCCCGCTGACACCGGCACGGTGGACGTCGCCAACGGCACCGTTCTGACCTACAACGGCGTCATCACCGGCAACGGCAGCCTCGCCGTGCGGGACGCCGGCACTCTCGTGCTCGGCGGCGCCAACACCTACACCGGGACGACCAGCGTCACCGTCGGCACCCTGCAGCTCGGCGCCAACAACGTGCTGGCTGCGACCGGCACGAACCTGACCGTCGGCACCGCCCTCACTGGCGGCACCTTCGATCTGGCTGGCTTCAACGTCACCATTGGCACCCTGGCCGGTGACACCTCCGGTCGCGTGACCAACAGCGGGACCGGCCCCAACTCCCTGACGCTCAATTTGGCGGGCAATGCCACGTTCCAGGGCATCATCGGCGGCCCGATCGCGCTGGTGGTGACGGGCGCCGGCACGGAAACCCTCTCGGGGGCCAACACTTATTCCGCCGGCACGACCATCAACGCCGGCACGCTGAGCATCACGGCCGACAACAATCTGGGCGCCGCCCCCGGCGCGACCGTCACGAACAGCCTCACTTTCAACGGCGGCACGCTGGCGACCACCGCGACCTTTGGCCTCAGCACCACCCGTGGGATCAAGCTCAACTCGGGCACGAGCACGTTCGACGTGGCCGGTGGCACGATCCTGTCCTATGGTGGCGTGATCAAGGGCGGCGGCAATCTTGCCCTCTCAGACACCGGTACGCTGCTGCTCTCCGGTGCCAACACCTACACCGGCACGACGACCGTCACCGGCGGCACCTTGAAGCTCGGCGCCAACAATGTGCTGGCCGCCACCGGCACCGCCCTGACCGTCAACAGCTCCGGCACGTTCAATGTGGCCGGCTTCAGCGACACCCTCGGCTCGCTCGCCGGCGACGGCACCAGCTTCGTGCTCAACAGCTCGGTCACCGCCAGCACCCTGACGCTCAGCACGCCGGGCAGCGCCACCTTCAACGGCACCATCAGCGGCCCCATCGCGCTGATCCTGGCCGGCGGTGCCAGCGGCACCGAGACGCTCTCGGGCATCAACGGCTACACCGGCAACACGACCATCAATTCTGGCACGCTGAGCATCGGCGCCGACTCCAACCTGGGCGCGGTTCCCGGCACGACCGTCACCAACAGCATCACCTTGAACGGCGGCGTCCTGTCGGCCAACAACTCCTTTGCCCTGAGCCCCAACCGCGGCATCACCTTGGGCACTGGCCACACCGGCACTTTTGATGTCGGCCTGGGCACGGTCATGACCGTCAGTGGCGTGATCACCGGCAGCGGCAATTTGGCCCTGCAGGATGCCGGCATCCTCGTCCTCAGCGGGGCGAACACCTACACGGGTGCCACCAACGTGAATCTGGCCACCCTGCAAATCGGGGCCAACAACACGCTGGCCGCCACCGGGACGGCCCTGACCCTGACCAACTCCGGCTCCCTCGACATGAACGGGCACAACGATGCGCTTGGTTCGCTCGCCAGCGACATCACCGGCCGCGTCATCAACACCATCACCGCCGTCACGAGCACGCTGACCCTGAACACGGCGGGCAACGTGGTCTTCAACGGTGACCTGACCAGCAACGTGGCGTTGGTGATGTCCGGCACCGGCACGCAGACGCTGACGGGCACGAACAGCTATAGCGCGGGCACCACCATCAACTCCGGGACGCTGCAGATTTCGACTGACATCAACCTGGGCCTGGTTCCCGTCACCACCACGGCCGCGAGCATCACGTTGAACGGCGGCACGCTGGGGGTGACGAACTCCTTCATTCTGAACCCCAACCGTGGCATCACGCTCGGCACCGGTGACACCGCCCGGCTGGACATCGCCAGCGGCAAGGTTGTGACCTACAGCGGCATCATCGCGGGCTCGGGCAACCTGATCACCAAGAATAGCGGCAAGCTCTTCCTGAACGGCGCCAACACCTTCACCGGCACCACCACGGTCAACAACGGCACGCTGGCGATCAACGGCGGCAGCGCCCTCACCACCAGCAGCGCCGTCACGGTCAACAGCCCCGGCACCCTTTCCCTCATCGACAGTGAGACCCTCCAGTCCCTGGCCGGCAGCGGCACCGTGACCTTGGGCGGTGGACTGACGACCGGCGCGGCCGGCACCACGTTCTCGGGCGCCATCACGGGCACGGGCGGCCTCACGGTCACCGGCAGCGGCACCTTCGCCCTCACCGGGATCAGCTCCTTCACCGGCGGCACGACGATCAACACCGGTACCTTGGCCCTCGCCGGTGTCAGCAGCGACTTGCTGAGCACGGGCACCGTTCTGGTGGCCGGCGGCGATCTGAACCTGCTCACCAACCAGACGGTCGGAGCGGTCACCATGACCTCCGGTTCGATCTCGGGCGCGACCTTGACCGGTTCCTCCTACCTCCTGTCGAGTGGCACCGTGAGCGCGGCCATCGCTGGCGGCGGCAATCTGACGGTTTCCACCGCGACCGTGACTCTGTCCGGTGCGAACACCAACTTCACGGGTCTCACGACGGTCACCAACGGCACCTTGGCGATCGGTGGCGGCAACGCCCTGACCTCCAGCAGCGCGGTGACGGTCAACAGTCTCGGCAAACTGGTCGTGCTGGATGCCGAGAGCATCAAGTCCCTGGCCGGCAGCGGCACGGTCACCTTGGGCGGAACCTTGACCACCGGCGCGGTGGGCACGGCCTTCTCCGGCGGCATCGGCGGCACCAGCGGCCTGACCATCACGGGCAGCGGCACCTTCACGCTGACGGGCACCAACACCTACTCGGGCGGGACCACCCTGAACGGCGGGACGCTCGCTCTGGGCAGCGCGGGCGCGATTGGCACCGCGGGTACGATCACCTTCAGCGGCGGCACCCTCCAGTTCAGCGCCAGCAACACCACGGATTACTCGGCTCGCTTCAGCAACGCCGCCGCCCAGGCCTTCAGCATTGATACGAACGGGCAGGCGGTTACCTTTGCGAGTGCTCTGAACAGCACGGACGGCACCCTGAACGTGTTTGGCGGCGCCGGCTCGCTCACCCTGACCGCCATCAGCGGTTACACCGGGGCCACGACCGTGACCAACGGTGCCTTGGTGCTCGACGCCCTCACCACCATTGCCGCCAGCAGCGGCGTGACGGTGGGCAGCAGCGGCAAGCTGACCACGCTGGACACCGAGACGATCGCCTCGCTGGCGGGCTCGGGCACCGTCACGTTGGGTGGCACGCTGACCACGGGCAACGCGACCAGCACGCTCTTCTCCGGCGGCATTGGCGGCACGGGCGGGCTCACGCTGGTCGGCAGCGGCACCTTCACCCTCACGGGCACCAACACCTACTCGGGTGGCACGACCCTGAATGGCGGCACGTTGGCCCTGGGCAGTGCGGGCGCGATCGGCGCTGCGGGCACGATTGCCTTTGGCGGCGGCACCCTGCAGTTTGGCGCCAGCAACCAGCACGATTACTCGAACAGCTTCAGCAGCGCGATCAACCAGGCCTTCAGCATCGACACCAACGGCCAGGCGGTCACTTTCGCCAGCGCCCTGAACAGCACCGGCGGCTCCCTCACCGTGTTTGGCGGCGCGGGCACTTTGAACCTGACCGCCGTCAACGGCTACACCGGCGCGACGACGGTGACCAACGGCACCCTGGCGCTGAAGGGCGGCGGGACCACGATCACCGCGAGCAGCGGCGTGACGGTGGGCTCCAGCGGCAAGCTGGCCTTGCTGGACAACGAGACGATCGCCTCCCTCGCCGGCTCCGGCACGGTCGCTTTGGGTGCCAACACGCTGACCACGGGCAACTCGGCCAGCACGCTCTTCTCCGGCGCCATCGGCGGCACCGGCGCTCTGACCCTGGCGGGCAGTGGCACCTTCACCCTGACGGGCACGAACACCTACTCGGGCGGCACCACCTTGGTCGGCGGCACATTGGCCTTGGGCAGCGCGGGCGCGATTGGCGCTGCGGGCACGATCACCTTCAGCGGCGGCACCCTGCAGTTCGGCGCGAGCAACACCACGGATTACTCGGCCCGCTTCAGCACCGCGCTCAACCAAGCCTACCGGATTGACACGAACGGGCAGTCGGTCGCTTTGGCCACGAATCTCAGCAGCAGCGGCGGCACCCTGACCGTGTTTGGCGGCGCCGGCACCCTGACCCTGAATGCCATCAACGGCTACACCGGGGCCACGACTGTGACCAGCGGCACGTTGGCCCTGCACGCCCTGACGACCATCACCGCGAGCAGCGGGGTGACGGTGAACAGCCCCGGCACGCTGGCCCTGCTGGACAACGAGACCATCGCCTCTTTGGCGGGCAGCGGCACGGTCGCCCTCGGCTCCGGGACGCTGACCACGGGCAATTCGGCTAGCACGCTCTTCTCCGGCGGCATCGGCGGCACCGGCGGACTGACGGTGGTGGGCAGCGGTGTCTTCACCCTGACCGGCACCAACACCTACTCCGGCGCAACCGCCCTGAACGGCGGGACGCTGGCCCTGGGCAGCGCGGGGGCGATTGTCTCCACCAGCGGCATTTCCTTCGCTGGCGGCACGCTCAAGTACAGCGCGAGCAACACCACCGATTACTCCACGCTCTTCAGCGCCGCGGCCAACCAGGCCTACCGGATTGATACGAACGGCCAGTCGGTCACCTTTGCCCACAACCTGGCCAGCAGCGGCGGCACGCTGACCGTGTTTGGTGGCGCCGGCACCCTGACGCTGACTGCCGTCAACGGCTACACCGGGGTGACCACGGTGACCAACGGCACGCTGGCGCTGGACGCCGGGACCACGATCGCCGCGAGCAGCGCGGTGACGGTCAACACCCCCGGCACGCTGGCCCTGCTCGACAGCGAGACCATCTCCTCCCTCGCGGGCACCGGCACCGCGACCTTGGGCGGCACGCTGACCACGGGCAATGCGACCAGCACCCTGTTCTCCGGCAATATCGGTGGCACGGGCGCGCTGACCTTGGTCGGCACCGGCACTTTCACCTTGACGGGCACCAACACCTACTCCGGCGGCACGAACCTGAACGGCGGGACGCTGGCCCTGGGCAGCGCGGGTGCAATCGGTGGCGCCGGCACGATTGCCTTCGGCGGCGGCACCCTGCAGTATGGCGCGAGCAACACGACCGATTACTCCAGCCGCTTCAGCAGCGCGGCCAGCCAGACCTATCGGATCGACACCAACGGGCAGTCGGTCACCTTGACCAGCGGGCTGAACAGCACCGGCGGCACCTTGACCGTGTTTGGTGGCGCCGGCACGTTGGCGCTGACCGCGGTCAACGGCTACACGGGCGTGACCACGGTCAACAACGGCACACTGGCGCTCAAGGGCGGCGGCACCACGATCACGGCCAGCAGCGCGGTGACCGTCAACAGCCCCGGCACCCTGGCCTTGCTCGACAACGAGGGCATCAAGTCGCTGGCCGGCGCGGGCACGGTGACGCTCGGCGGCAACCTGACGACCGGTGCGGTGGACACGACCTTCACCGGCGGCATCGGCGGCACGGGCGGTTTGATTGTGGCTGGCGCGGGCACCTTCACCCTCACGGGCACGAGCACCTACAGCGGCGGCACGACGGTCAACTCCGGCACGCTCACCCTCAATGGCGTTGGCAGCGATCTTTCGGCCACGGGCGCGGTGACGGTGGCGGGCGGCCTGTTGAAGCTGGGCACCAACCAGACGGTCGGCGCGGTCACCCTGACCTCCGGCTCGATCTCGGGCGCGACTCTGACGGGCACCTCCTACAGCCTGGCGAGCGGCAGCATCAGCGCGGCGTTGGCCGGCGCCGGTTCCCTGACCATGAGCGGCACCACGGTGACGCTGACCGGGACGAACACGACGTTCACGGGCACCTCGGCGATCAACTCCGGCACCTTGGCGATCAGCGGTGGCAGCGCCCTGACGAACAGCGCGGTGACGGCGACGGGCACCCTTTCGGTCCTCGACACCGAGACCATCAAGTCGCTCGCCGGTGCGGGCACCGTCACCTTGGGCGGCGGTCTCACGACTGGCGCGGCGGGCACGACCTTCGCGGGCGGCATCGGCGGCACCGGCGGGCTGACGGTGGCCGGCGCGGGCACCTTCACGCTAAGCGGCACCAGCACCTACAGCGGCGGCACGACCGTCAACTCCGGCACCTTGACCCTTGCCGGCGTCGGCAGCGATCTGCTGAACACGGGCGCGGTGACGGTGGCCGGCGGTGACCTGAACCTGGCCACGGCCCAAACGGTGGGCGCGGTGACGCTGACCTCCGGCTCGATTTCGGGCACGACCCTTACGGGTACGTCCTACAGCTTGGCGAGCGGCAGCATCAGCGCCGCGCTGGCGGGCGCCGGGTCGCTGACCATGAACGGCACGACCGCGACCTTGACCGGGGCCAACACCTACACCGGCTCCACGACGGTCACGGCTGGCACCTTGGCCATCAGCGGCGGCACGGCCCTCACGAACAGCAGCGGGGTGACGGTCACGGGCAGCCTGGCGTTGGTCGATGCGGAAAGCATCAAGTCGCTGGCGGGTTCGGGCACGGTGACGCTCGGCGGTACCCTGACGACCGGCGCGGTTGGCACGACCTTCACGGGTGGCCTCGGCGGCACGGGTGGCCTGACGGTGGCGGGCGCGGGGACCTTCACGCTGACGGGCACGAGCACCTACAGCGGTGTCACGAACATTAATTCTGGCACGCTGTTCCTCAACGGCGTCAGCAGCGATCTTTCGGCCACGGGCGCAGTGACGGTGGCGGGCGGCCTGCTGAACTTGGGCACCAACCAGACGGTCGGCGCGGTCACCTTGACCTCCGGCTCCATCTCGGGCGCGACCCTGACCGGCACGTCTTACAGCCTGGCGAGCGGCAGCATCAGCGCGGCGTTGGGCGGCGCGGGCTCCCTGACGATGAGCGGCACCACGGTGACGCTGACCGGGGCGAACACGACCTTCACGGGCACCTCGGCAATCAATGCCGGCACCTTGGCGATCAGCGGCGGCAACGCGCTGACGAACAGCGCGGTGACCGATGCCGGCACGCTGGCGGTGCTCGACAGCGAGACGATCAAGTCGCTGGCCGGCGCGGGCACGGTGACGATCGCCAACACCTTCACGCTGTCGACCGGCGCGACGGGGACGACCTTCACGGGCAGCATCGGCGGTGGCGCCACCAGCAGCCTCGTGGTGGCCGGGGCCGGGACGTTCACCCTGAGCGGGACCAGCACCTACGGCGGCGGCACAACCGTCAACTCCGGTACCTTGACCCTTGCCGGCGTCGGCAGCGATCTGGCGGCCACGGGCGCGGTGACGGTGGCCGGCGGCGACCTGAACCTGGCCACGGCCCAAACGGTGGGCGCGGTGACGCTGACCTCCGGGTCGATCTCCGGGCTCACCCTGACCGGCACGTCCTACAGTTTGGCGAGCGGCAGCATCAGCGCGGCACTGGCTGGCGCCGGGTCGCTGACCATGAACGGCACGACCGCCACCTTGACCGGGGCCAACACTTACACCGGCTCCACGACGGTCACGTCCGGTACCCTGGCGATCAGCGGCGGCACCGCCCTGACGAATAGCAGCGCGGTGACGGTCACGGGCAGCCTGGCTGTGCTTGATGCGGAAAGCATCAAGTCGCTGGCGGGCTCGGGCACGGTGACGCTCGGCGGCACCCTTACGACCGGGGCGGCAAACACCACCTTCACGGGCGGCATCGGCGGCACGGGCGGTCTGATTGTGGCTGGCGCGAACACCTTCACCCTCTCGGGCACGAGCACCTACAGCGGCGGCACGACGATCAACTCCGGCACCCTGACGCTCAACGGTGTCGGCAGCGATCTTTCGGCCACGGGCGCAGTGACGGTGGCGGGTGCCACCAGTACCCTGAACCTGCTGACGAACCAGACGGTCGGCGCGGTCACCCTGACCTCCGGCACGATCTCGGGGCTGACCCTGACGGGCACCTCCTACGCTCTGGCGAGCGGCACCATCACTGCGGCCCTGGCCGGCAGCGGGGCCCTGACGATGAACGGCACGACTGCCACGCTGGCGGGCACCGACACCACCTACACCGGCAGCACGACGGTCACGACCGGCACGCTGGCCATCAAGAACGGCAGCGCCTTGACGGGCAGTGCGGTGACGGTCAATACCCCCGGCACGTTGTCGCTGCTGGACAGCGAAACCCTCAGCTCCCTGGCCGGCTCCGGCACGGTGACCTTGGGCGGGGCGCTGACGACCGGCGCGACCGGCACGGCCTTCTCGGGCGTCATCTCCGGCACCAATGGGGTCACGGTCACGGGCAGCGGCACCTTTACGCTGACCGGCATCAGCACCTACACCGGTGGCACGACGCTCAATGCCGGCACGTTGGCCCTCAACGGCGCCAGCAGCGATCTGGCGGCCGCGGGCGCGGTGACGGTGGCCGGCGGTAACCTGAGCCTCGGCACCAACCAGACCGTCGGCGCGGTCACGCTGACCTCCGGCTCGATCTCGGGCGCGACTTTGACCGGCACTTCCTACAACCTCTCGAGCGGCAGCATCAGCGCGGGGCTGGCGGGCGCCGGTTCCGTGACCGTGTCGACCGGCACCGTGACGCTGGCCGGGGTCAACACGGCCCTCACCGGTGGCACCACGATCAATTCGGGCACCCTCGCGATCAGCGGCGGCAGCGCTTTGACCAACAGCCCGGTGACCGTCACCGGCACGCTCTCGGTGCTCGACACCGAGACCATCAAGTCGCTCGCGGGTACCGGCACGGTGAACTTGGGCACGGGCAACCTGACCACGGGCGCGTCCGGCACGACCTTTGGCGGGTCCATCCAGGGCACCACCGGCCTGGTGGTGGCCGGTGCCGGCACGTTCACCTTGAGCGGCACGAGCACCTACAGCGGTGGCACGACGGTCAATTCCGGCACGTTGACGCTCAACGGCGGCAGTGTCCTGCTGGGCACCGGTGCGGTGAATGTGGCGGGTGGCAGCCTCAACTTGGCCACGGCCCAGACGGTGGGTGCGGTGACCTTGACCTCCGGCACGATCTCGGGGGCGGCCTTGACCGGCAGCTCCTACAGCCTGGTCAGTGGCACCATCAGCGCGGTCCTGGCCGGCAGCGGGCCGCTTACGATGAACGGCACGACGGCCACCCTGTCCGGGACCAACATCAACTTCACGGGCAACACGGCGGTCAATGTGGGCACGCTCTCGCTCGTCGGGGGCAGCGCGCTGCAGGCCAGCGCGGTCACGGTCGCCGGCACGCTCGCGGTGCAGGATGCCGAGAGCATCACCTCGCTGGCCGGTGCGGGCACGGTCACGCTGGGCGGGACTCTGACCACGGGCGCCGTCGGCACCTCGTTCACCGGTTCCTTGGTGGGCACGGGCGGGTTGGTGGTGGGGGGCCCCGGCACCTTCACCTTGTCGGGAGTCAACACCTTCAGCGGCGGCACCACGCTCAGCTCGGGCATCCTGACCCTGACCAACAGCAATGTGCTGCTGAGCACGGGCGCGCTGACCGTGGCCGGCGGCAACCTGAACCTGGGCGCGGCCCAGACGGTTGGCGCGGTCACGCTGACCTCCGGCAGCATCTCGGGTGCGACCCTGACGGGCTCGTCCTACACCCTGGCGGCCGGCAGCATCAGTTCCGTCCTGGCCGGCAACGCCTCGCTGACGATGAACGGCAGCGGGACCACGGCGACGCTGGCGGCCAACAACACCTTCACCGGCACCACGACGGTCACGGCCGGCACCCTCGACATCCAGGGTGGCGCGGCGTTGACAACCAGCAGTGCGGTCACGGTCAATGCCCCCGGCATCCTGGCGCTGCTGGACAGTGAAACCCTCAGCTCCCTGGCCGGCACCGGCGGGGTTAACCTGGGTGGCAATCTGGTGACCGGGGCGTCGGGTACGACCTTCGCCGGCATCATGCAGGGCACCGGCGGGCTGACCGTGACGGGCAGCGGCACCTTCACCCTCACCGGCACCAACTTCTACTTCGGCGGCACCACCATCAGTTCCGGCGTGCTGAACCTCAACGGCAGCAGCAGCGATCTGCTGGCCACGGGCGCGGTCACGGTGGCCGGCGGCAATCTGAACGCGGGCACGAGCCAGACGGTCGGGGTGGTCACGCTGAGCTCCGGCTCGATCTCGGGCACGACCCTGACCGGGTCCGCCTTCCATCTCGCCTCCGGCAGCGTGAGCGCCGGTCTCGCGGGCGGCGGGGCCTTGACGATGAACGGCACGACGGTGAGCTTGTCCGGCAATGACAGCGGCTACACCGGCAGCTCCACGATCACCGCCGGCACCTTGGCGATCAGCGGGGGCAACGGTCTGACGAATAGCGCGGTGACGACCACCGGCACCCTGTCGGTGCTCGACACCGAGTCCATCAAGTCGCTGGCGGGTGCGGGCACGGTGACGATCGCCAACGCCTCCACCCTGTCCACCGGGGCGGTCGGCACCCTCTTCTCCGGCGGCATCGGCGGCGCGGGCGCCCTGACGGTGGCCGGCGCGGGCACCTTCACCTTGACCGGTACGAGCACCTACAGCGGCGGCACCACCGTCAATTCCGGCACCTTGACCCTCAACGGCGTCGGCAGCGATCTGCTGAACACCGGCGCGGTGACGGTGGCCGGGGGCCTGCTGAACCTCGGCACGGCCCAGACGGTCGGCGCGGTGACGCTGACCTCGGGCAGCATCTCGGGTGCGACCCTGACGGGCGCGTCCTTCAATCTGGCGAGCGGCAGCATCAGCGCGGCGCTCGCGGGCAGCGGGGCCCTGACGATGAACGGCACCACCGTGACGCTGGCGGGCACCAACACCGGCCTCACGGGCAGCACCACCGTCACCACCGGCACGCTGGCCCTCAAGGGCGGCAGCGCCTTGACCAACAGCAGCGGGGTTTCGGTCCTCAGCGGCTCCACCTTGTCGGTGTTGGATGCCGAAAGCATCAAGTCTCTCGCCGGCGCCGGTACCGTGACCTTGAGCGGCAATCTTTCCGTCGTGGCGACCAACACCGCCTTCTCCGGCGGCCTCGGTGGCACGGGCGGGCTGATCCTCGCCAGCGGCGGCACCCTCACTCTGACCGGTACCAGCAGCTATAGCGGCGGCACGACCATCAATGGTGGCACCCTGACCCTCAATGGCGTCGGCAGCGCTCTGCTGACCACGGGTGCGGTGACGGTGGCCGGTGGCGACCTGAACCTGGGCACGGCCCAGACGGTCGGCACCGTGACGCTGACCTCCGGCAGCATCTCGGGCGCGACTTTGACTGGCACCTCGTACAGCCTGGCGAGCGGCTCCCTCAGCGCGGCGATCGCCGGCAGCGGTGCCCTGACGATGGCCGGCACGACCGCGACGGTCTCCGGCAACAACACCGCCTTCACCGGTGGCACGACCATCACCACCGGCACTTTGGCGATCAAGGGCGGCAACGCCCTCACGGCCAGCAGCGCCGTGATCGTCAACGCCCCCGGCACCTTGGCCGTGCTGGACGCCGAGAGCATCCAATCGCTGACCGGCGACGGCGCGGTGGCGTTGACCGGCATCCTGACGACCCAGGCGGTGGGCACAACCTTCACCGGCGGCCTTGGCGGCACGGGCGGGCTCACGCTGGCGGGATCCGGCGCCTTCACGCTGACCGGCATCAGCACCTATTCCGGTGGCACCATCATCTCTGGCGGCACCCTGACCCTGACGGGCAGCAACGTCCTCCTGAGCACGGGCGCGGTGACGGTCGCCGGCGGCGGCCTGAGCTTGGGCACGGCCCAGACCGTCGGCGCGGTGACGCTGACCTCCGGCAGCATCTCGGGCGCGACGCTGACGGGCTCGTCCTATAATCTTGTGTCCGGCAGCATCAGTTCCGCGCTGGCGGGCAGCGGCGCGCTGACGATGAACGGCCCCGGCGCGACGGTGAGCCTGTCGGGCAGCAACACCTTCACGGGCGCCACCACCGTCACCAACGGCACGCTGGCCCTCAGCGGCGGCAGTGCGCTGGCGACCAGCAGCGCGGTCACGGTCAACACCCCGGGCACGCTGGCCCTCTTGGACAATGAGGCCGTCTCCGCCCTCGCTGGCTCCGGCACGGTGACCTTGGGCGGCAACCTGACGGCCGGGACGACCAACACGGTCTTCTCCGGCGCCATCGGCGGCGCGGGCAGCCTGACCCTTACGGGCAGCGGCACCCTCGCCCTGACCGGCACCAGCACGTACACTGGCGGCACCACCATCAGCGGCGGTACGTTGAACCTCAACGGTGCCGGCGATGATCTCCTGACCACGGGCGCGGTGACGGTCGCCGGCGGCGACCTGAACCTGGGTACCAATCAGACCGTTGGCGCGGTCACGCTGACCTCCGGCAGCATCTCGGGCGCGACTTTGACTGGTGCCTCTTACAGCCTGACTAATGGCTCCATCAGCGCGGCTCTGGCCGGCAGCGGGGCCCTGACGGTTTCCACCGGCACGGTTACGCTCTCCGGTGCGAACACGGCCTTTACCGGTCTCACGACGGTCAGCAACGGCACGCTGGCCCTTGGCGGTGGCAACGCCCTGACCGCCAGCAGCGCGGTCACGGTTAACTCCCTTGGCACCCTGGCCGTGCTCGACAGCGAGAGCCTCAACTCCCTCGCGGGCTCCGGCAAGGTGACCTTGGGCGGAACCCTGACGACCGGCGCGGTCGGCACGGCGTTCAGCGGGCCGGTCAGCGGCTCCGGCGGCCTGACGGTCACCGGCTCCAACACCTTCACGCTGTCGGGGGCGAACACCTTCGCCGGCAGCACCACGGTCGCGACCGGTACGCTGGCGATCAGTGGCGGCAGCGCGCTGGCGGGCAGCAGCGGCGTGACCGTCAACGCTCCCGCCACGCTGGTGGTGCTGGATGCCGAGAGCATCAACTCGCTGGCGGGCGCGGGCACCGTCACCTTGGGCGGAATCCTGACCAGCGGGACGACCAACACCATCTTCTCCGGCGGCCTCGGTGGCACCGGCGGACTGACGCTCACGGGCAGCGGCACCTTGACCCTGACCGGCACCAACACCTACAGCGGCGGCACGATCCTCAATGGCGGCACGCTGACCCTGACCGGTAGCAACACCCTGCTCTCCTCGGGCGCGGTGACCGTGGCCGGCGGCGACCTGAACCTGGGTACGGGCCAGACCATCGGCGCGTTGACGATCACCTCGGGCACGATCTCCGGAACGACGCTCACCGCCAGCTCCTACCTCCTCGAGGGCGGCAACATCAGCGCGACGTTGGCCGGTGTGGGCTCCCTCACCATCAACGGTCTGTCCGTGACGCTGTCGGGCGCCAACAGCTTCACCGGCACCACGACCATCCTGGCCGGCGTCCTGACGCTGACGGGCAGCAATGTTCTGCCGATCACGGGTGCCGTGACGGTGAACGGTGGCCAGTTGAGCTTGGGCACCAGCCAGTCCGTTGGCGCGGTGACGCTGACTTCGGGCAGCATCTCCGGTGCGACCCTCACGGGTGCGTCCTTCAATGTCGCAAGCGGCAGCATCAGCGCGCCCTTGGCGGGCCTCGGTGGCCTGACGATGAACGGCACGGCTGTCACTCTCTCCGGGGCCAGCACTTATGCCGGTGGCACGACGGTCAATGCCGGCGTCCTGACGCTGACCGGCAGCAACACCCTGCTCTCGACGGGCGCGGTAACCGTGGCCGGCGGCAACCTGAACCTGGGCACCAGCCAGACGGTGGGCGCGGTCACCCTGACCTCCGGCTCGATCTCGGGCGCGACCCTGACGGGCACCTCCTACAGCCTGGCCAGCGGCAGCATCAGCGCGGCGCTCGCCGGCAGCGGGGCTCTGACGATGAACGGCACGACCGCCACCCTGGCGGGCAACAACACCTTCACGGGGAGCACCACCATCACGACCGGCACGCTGGCGATCGGCGGCGGCAACGCGCTCAGCACCAGCAGCGCCCTCACGATCAACAGCACCGGCACCCTGGCCGTGCTGGATGCCGAGACCATCATCTCCCTGGCCGGCTCCGGCAACGTGGTCTTCAGCCCTGGTGCCATCCTGACCACGGGCGCCAAACAAAACACGGTGTTCAGTGGCTCGATCACCGGCCCCGGCAGCCTGAACCTGTCCGACCCCGGCACCCTGACCCTGTCGGGGACCAACTCCTACACCGGCAGCACGACCATCACCAACGCCATCCTGGCGCTGGTCGGCGGCAGCGCCCTGGCCAACAGCAGCGGCGTGACGGTCAACAGCACCGGCGCGCTGAATGTGACGGACAACGAGAGCATCAACTCGCTGGCCGGCGCCGGCACCGTGACCTTGGGCGGAACTCTGACGACCGGCATGACCAACACGACCTTCTCCGGCAACCTGACCGGCACCGGCGGCCTGACGCTCACCGGCAGCGGCACCCTGACGCTGACCGGCATCAACGACTTCACCGGTGGCACGACGCTCAATTCCGGCACGCTGACCTTGATCGGCAGCAACGCCTTGCTGAGCGGGAGTGCGCTGACGGTCAACGGCGGCGCGCTGAACCTGACCAGCCCCGAAACGTTTGGCGTCTTGACGATCACCGGGGGCACCATCGCTGGGGCGCCCATCACCGCCACCTCCTACGTCTTGGAAGGCGGCAATATCACCGCCAGCTTGGGCGGTTCGGGGTCGCTCTTCGTCAGTCAGTCCGTCACCCTGTCGGGGGCCAACAACTTCACCGGCGGCACGACGGTCAGCTCCAGCGGCATCCTGACCTTGACGGGCAGCAATGTGCTGCCGATCGCGAGCACGGTGACGATTGCTGGCGGCCAGCTGAGCTTGGGCACGAGCCAGACCGTCGGCGCGGTCATCTTGAGCTCGGGCAGCATCTCCGGCGCGGCCCTGACGGGCAGTTCCTACAGTCTGGCGAGCGGCAGCATCAGTGCGCCGCTGACCGGCACCGGGTCCCTCACCATGAACGGCACGGCCGTGACTCTCTCGGGCGACGACACCGCCTTCACGGGCAGCACGACGGTGACGGCCGGCACCCTGGCGATCAGCGGCGGCAGCGCCCTGACCAACAGCAGCACGGTGACGGTCAACACCCCCGGCGCGCTGGCGGTGCTGGATACCGAGAGCATCAGCTCGCTGGCGGGCACGGGTACGCTGACGTTGACGGGAACCTTGTCGACCGGGGCGGTCGGCACCGCCTTCAGCGGCCCCGTCAACGGCGTGGGCGGACTGACAGTGGCGGGCGCCGGCACCTTCACCCTCTCGGGGGCGAATAGCTTCACCGGTGGCACGACGATCAATTCCGGCACGTTGGCCATCAGCGGCGGCAGCGCGCTGACGGGCAGCAGCACGGTGACGGTCAACAGCACCGGCACCCTGGCCTTGCAGGATGCCGAGAGCATCAATGCCCTGGCTGGCGCGGGCACGGTGGCTCTGGGCGGAAATCTGACGACCGGGGCGGCGGGCACGACGTTCTCCGGCGGCGCGGGCGGCATCGGCGGGCTGGTGGTCGCTGGCGCCGGGACCTTCACCCTGTCGGGTACCAACACCTTCAGCGGCGGCACGACGGTCAACTCCGGCACCCTGACCTTGACGGGCAGCAGCGCGCTGCTGAGCACGGGCGCGGTGACGGTGGCCGGCGGCCGTTTGAACCTGGGCTCAGCCCAGACCGTGGGCGCGGTCACGCTGACCTCTGGCAGCATCACCGGGGCCGCCTTGACGGGCAGTTCCTACAGCTTGGCTAGCGGCACGATCGGCGCCCCGCTGGCGGGCAGCGGTGCCCTGACGATGAGCGGTGCCCTCGCCACCGCCACCGTGGCCGGTGCGAATACGGCCTTTACGGGCTCCACCACCGTCACCAACGGCACTTTGGTGATCAAGAACGGCAGCGCCCTGACCAACAGCAGTGCGGTGACGGTCAACACCCCCGGCACGCTGGCGGTGTTGGACGCTGAAAGTCTTAAGTCTCTGGCCGGCACCGGCACTGTCACCTTGGGCGGGACCCTGACGACCGGGGCGGCCGGCACGGCCTTCAGCGGCTCGGTCGCCGGCACCGGCGGTCTGACCGTGGCGGGCGCGGGCACCTTCACCCTCTCGGGGGCGAACACCTTCACCGGCAACACGACGGTCGGGTCCGGCACGCTGGCCATCAGCGGCGGCAGTGCGCTCACGACCAGCAGCGCGGTCACGGTCAACAGCACCGGCACTCTCGCGGTTCAGGACAACGAGACCATCGCCTCCCTCGCCGGGGCCGGCGCGGTGGCGGTGAGCTCGGGCGCCACTCTCACCTCCGGCAACCTCACCGACACCGCCTTCTCCGGGGTGATCTCGGGCGCGGGCGCGCTCACCAAGCAGGGCGCCGACACCCTCACGCTGTCGGGGGCCAACACCTACGCTGGCGGCACGACCGTGACTTCCGGCACGCTGACCCTGACGGGCGGCAACGTGCTGCTGAACACGGGCGCGGTGACCGTGGCCGGTGGTGACCTGAACCTGGACACGGCCCAGACGGTGGGCGCGGTGACGCTGACCTCCGGCACCATCTCTGGCGCGACCTTGACGGGCGCCTCCTACAATCTGACCGGCGGCACCATCAGTGCCGCGCTGGCCGGCGGTGGCGGCGCCGGTCTCACGAGCACCGGCAACCTCACCCTGGCGGGGCTCAACACCTACACGGGCGGCACCGTGGTGACCTCCGGCCTGCTGACCCTCGTCGGCTCCGGCACCCTCGGGAGCGTGACCAACGCTTTGACCCTGACCGGCGGCACGCTGGATCTGGGCGCGACCACCCAGAACGTCTCGGCCCTGGCGCTGAATGGCGGCACGCTCATCAACGGCACGCTGAACAGCAGCGGGATTCTCATCCTGCAGACCGGGACCGTGAGCGCCTCCCTGGCCGGCAATGGCGGGGTGCTCGTCAGCACCGGCACCGTGTCGCTGTCGGCGGCCAACGCCTACACGGGCGGCACCACGGTGAGCTCCGGTCTGTTAACCCTCATCGGCGGCGGCACCCTGGGCAGTGCGAACAGCGCCCTGACGGTGGCCGGCGGCGCCCTGAACCTGGGCGTCTCCACCCAGACCGTTTCCGGTCTCACCCTCACCGGCGGCACGCTCACGGGCACCGCGACCATCGGCACCCTTTCCACTTCCGGCACGATGGCGGTGCAGAGCGGCACGGTGAGCGCGATCCTGGCCGGCAACGGCGGGTTGGCGAAGACCACGGGTGGCGCGGTGACCCTGCTGGGGCTCAACACTTATACGGGCGGCACGACGGTGACCGGCGGCACCCTGCTGCTGAGCGGCGTCGGCACTTCCAGCCTGGGCGCCGCCTCCGGCTCGGTCGTTGTGACGGGCGGCGTGCTTGATCTCGGTGGCAATACCTTGAGTGCGAGCACGGTTTCCGTCAGCGCCGCCGGCACCATCACCGATGGCACGCTCACCGGCCTCAGCACCTTCCTCTTCACCTCCGGCACCTATGGCACGAGCCTCACTGGCAACGTCGGGCTGAACAAGACCACCTCCGGCACCGTGACCCTGTCCGGCCTGAACTCCTACACCGGCAGCACCACCGTCGCCACCGGCACCCTGGCCCTCACCGGCCTCGGCACGCTGGGCTTTGCGGGCAATGCGCTGACCGTTTCGACCTCCGCCGTGCTGGATCTGGGCGGGACGACGCAGTTCACGGGGCTCGTGTCCGAGGTTAAGGGCACGATCCAAAACGGCACGCTTAACTCCAGCTCGACCTTCGCCATGAAGGGCGGCACGGTGTCTGCGGCGCTGGCGGGCAGCGGCGGGTTGGCGCAGACTTCCGGCACCACCAGCCTGTCCGGTGCGAACACTTTCACGGGCAACACGTCGATCACGACCGGCACGCTGGCGCTGAGCGGCGGCAGCGCCCTCGCCGCCAGCGGCGTGGTGACCGTCAGCAACCCCGGCAAGTTGGTCCTGCTCGATAATGAGACGATCCAGGCCTTGGCGGGCACGGGCCCGGTGGCTTTGGGCGGGACCCTGACGACCACGGCGGCGGGCACCACCTACTCCGGTGCCCTTAGTGGCACGGGTGGCCTGACGGTGACCGGCAGCGGCACTTTCGCCCTTTCCGGATCCAACACCTTCAGCGGTGCGACCACCGTCAATGCGGGTACGCTGGCGATCATTGGTGCCAACTCCCTGGCGGTCAGCCCGGTGACGGTCAACAGCACCGGTACGCTGGCGGTGGTGAACACCAGCACCCTTTCCTCCCTGGCGGGTGCCGGCACCGTGACCTTGGGCGGCACCTTGACGACCGGGGCGGTGGGCACCGCCTTCTCGGGTGTCATCGAGGGCGCGGGTGCACTGGCGCTGGTCGGTCCTGGTACCCTCACCTTGTCGGGCGTGAACACCTACGCCGGTGGCACCACGGTCACCAGCGGCACCTTGGCGCTGTCCGGCCCCGGCACCTTGGGGGCGGCGGGCAGCGCGCTGACGGTTTCGACCCTCGGCTTGGTTAATCTGTCTGGCACGACCCAGACCGTCGGTCTGGTCTCCTTGGGTGGCGGCACGATCCAAAACGGCACCCTGAGCAGCAGCGTCGGCTTTGCGACCCAGGGCGGCTTGGTGTCGGCCTCACTGGTGGGCACCGCTGCCCTCACGCAGTTGTCGGGCACCACCACCTTGTCCGGCGTGAACACCTTCACGGGCGGGGTCACGGTCACCGGCGGCACCTTGATCGCGAGCGTGGCCAATACGCTCGGCATCACGGGCGGTCATGTGACGGTCAATGGCGGCGCGCTTGACGCCGGGACCGCGTTCCTGAACTACGACATCAGCGGCACCGGCGGCCAGGTGGTCGCCACGGGTGACACGGTGTTCGGCAGCTTCACCGACCCGAACGCCTTTAATTACACCGGCACCCTCAACGTCGGCAGCCACGCGGTGCAGTTGCTCTCGCCGGGCACCACCACCATTGGCGGTGCGATCCTCAGTGCGGGTGGCCAGCTCAACTCCTTCCACGGCATCGTCCTCCAGGCTGGCGGCACCATGACCGCCACCGGCACGGCGACCGTCAGTGGAATCTTCCAAAACACGTCGGTCTTCCTGGGTGTGGTGGGCGGGCACGCCACGTTTAATGATGCCACGGTGCAGGGTCCGACCACGCCGGGCCAGTTCCTGGCCTTTGCCGGCCCGCTCCAGGGCGGCGGCAACTTGAATGGTAACATCAAGATTCTCAATTCCTACCAGCCGGGCATCAACGACTCGGTGACCAATGTTAACGGCAATCTGACCCTTGGCACGGGGGCCAGTCTGACCCTCAACATTGGTGGCACCCAGATCCCGGGCCATAGCTACGACCAGGTGTTCCTCAACAGCGGCTCCACCTTTAACATTACCGGTGCAAACCTGGTCTTCACCTTCAACGGGATTGATCTGGCGGGCACGTTCTCACCCTCGTCCGGGGACTCCTACCAGCTGCTGGTGAATAACGGTGGCTCCGTGGTGGGCACGTTTGCCACCCTGCCCACGACCAATTTTGGCCTGCAACCCGGCCTGTCCTGGGATTTCAGCACCCTCTACTCGACGGGCTTTGTGATGGTGGATGGCGCGGTCATTCCCGAGCCTTCGGCCGTGGCCGGTATCTTTGGAGTCGCCGTCCTCGGCTTCACCGTGATCCTCCGTCGCCGCTCCCGTCGCCAAAACGGCCCCAAGGCCTGATTCCCCCCCTAGGGGCGTCGCTCGCCGCCCTGTCCTCAGAAGCCTGGCCAAGGCGGATGGGCGCGCCGCCCTTGGGTGGTGACGCAATTTGAAATTCCACCAAACGGTAGGGACGGCTCTCCGAGCCGTCCGCGGACGCCACTGCGTTGCGTCCCTACCCAAAGACGGCAAAATGCGTCACCACCCGCCTCTGCCCCCTTTTTGACCTATGCTCGCTTTAAATCCTTGAATCTCTGCACCCATCTATTTAGTTCGTCGTTGAAAATGCCTTCTTACAATTCATTTGCTTCCACTTGGTGTTGCCGTTCGCTGGCGTTAACTTTCGCGATCTGGTCTGGATCTGCTTGGGCTGCAGGCACGATCACCGTTTCGTCCGGAACGATTGGCACGGTACAGTCCGGCAGTGGTGGACTCGACAAGATCACGGACGGAACCGGGACCAACGGCACGGCGACGCTGTCGGCCGTCAACACCTACACAGGTGGCACGACGGTTACCGCCGGCACGCTGGCCGTCTCCAACCCCGGCACCTTGGGCGACGTGACGAATTTCCTGACCGTTTCGACCTCCGGCGTGATGGATCTGGGCGGGACGACCCAGACCACCGGCTTGGTCACCCTCGGCGGTGGCACGATCCAAAACGGCACCGTGTCGACCGGCACCACCTTTGCCCTGCAGGGCGGCACGGTTTCCGCGACCATGGCGGGCGCTGCCAACCTCACGCAAACCGCCGGCTCCTCCTTCGTGTCCGGCGCAAACACCTTCACCGGTGGCACCACGGTCACTGGCGGCACCTTGGTGGTGGGCAGTGGCACCGCGCTGGGCGCCAGCGGCGGCCAGGTGGTTATCAACGGCGGGACCATGATGATCGGCTCCCAGTTTCTGATCTACGATTTCAGCGGGAGCGGCGGCCAGATCATTGCCACCGGTGACATGGAGATGGGCAGCTTCTCCGATCCCGCCGGGTTCAATTACAGCGGCGCGGTCAATGTCGGCACCCATTCCGTGCAGTTTCTCGCGGGTGGCACCACCACCGTGGGCGCGGTGATTCTGGCCGCGGGTGGCCAGCTCACTTCCTTCCATGGCATTGTGCTCCAGGCGGGCGGGACCATGTCCGCCGCCGGCACCGCCACCATCAGCAATCCGTTCCAAAACACGCAGGTGCTGACCGGGGTCGTCAACCATGTACCTGCGTTCAACAGCGCCACCGTGCAGGGCCCGACCACGGCCGGCCAGTTTCTCGTCTTCACCGGACCGGTCACGGGCGGCGGCAACCTGAATGGCAATATCAAGCTGCTCAACGCCTACACCCCGGGTGCCAACGGCGGCCAGACCACCATCGGGGCGAACAGTAATATCGCGATGGGTTCGGGCTCCTCGTTCAATTTGAATCTGGGCGGGATCGCGACGCCCGGTTACAGCTATAACCAGATTATCCTCAGTAGCGGGGCCATCTTGAATCTGACGGGTGCCAGCCTGGCCTTCACCTTCAACGGGGTTGACAGCGGTGGCACCTTCTCGCCCGCGCTTGGGAACCAGTTCCAACTCTTCGTCAACAACAGCGGTTCCCTCACCGGCACTTTCACCAGCCTTCCCTCCATTACTTTCGGCCTGCAATCTGGCCTGATGTGGGATTTCAGCAATCTCTACTCGCAGGGTCTCGCGGATGTGGTGGTCGTGCCCGAGCCGTCCACCGTGGCGGGGATCATCGGCGCCGCGACGCTGGGCTTCGCGGCCTTCCGCCGCCGCCGCCAGACCAATGCGTGAGCTCCGGCCGGGATCCTGCCGCCGATCAATCCATTAACGCAAAGGTGCAAAGGCGCGGGGACGGGGAGGAGGTGATTTGGCTTTGCGCCTCTGCGTCTTGGCGACTTCGCGTTAAATTCTTAGTGTCTGGGCTCCGTGTTCCACGCCGATTCCGTTCCGCCATCGGTGCTCATGAGTGAATATCAGTGATTAAAACCTCCGTTTCCTCCGTTCCCTCCTGTAAAAATCAGTGATTGGCTTTTGTTCCTTTTAGCCCCATGCCCCGTTTCCTCTCTTCCCCCCTTCGCCGGTGTTGCGGCCCGCTGGCGTTCGCTTTGACCCTCTGCGTGCCGCCCGTCCGGGCGGCCGATGCTTCTTCGCCGGCTCCGGCCACCGCCGTCAAGCCCGCCGACCTGCCGCGCGAATGGGTGGACCCTGACACCGGCCACCGCGTGGTCCGTCTCTCCGACGAGGACAACACCCAGAGCCTCTATTTTCACCAAAACCCCTACACGCCCGACGGTACCCGGCTCGTCGTCACCGTGCCCGATGGCATCGCCACGATCAATCTCTCGACCCGTGCGATCAAAAAATTCCCCCTCGGCCTCGCGCCCACCCAGCGCGTTGACACCCATGACAATACCCCGGCCGACGCCCGCCTTTCGTAAGCGACCGACGGACGACCTCACGGTCGGCCATTGAACGTCACCATTTCTAAATATAGACCGTCACCATTTGTATGTCCCACTGGTGACGTTTTCTATTCAAAACCTATGCTGGCTGCCAGTTGCCTGGGAGCAGCGG
>CAIYUN010000077.1 GCA_903929355.1 uncultured Opitutaceae bacterium | reverse complement strand
GGGGTCAACGCGCTCCACCAGCGCAGATCCGACCAGACTTCGTCTCGACGCCCTCGCTCATTTCCGCGGGGTGAAGCGGCGCCAGGAAATCTTGCTGGCGACCCCCGCGCTCACCGTGATCGAGGATTTCGCGCACCACCCGACGGCACTCGCGGAGACGCTGCATTCGTTCCGTGGCCGGTTTCCCGGCGCGTTGCTCACGGCGGTCTTTGAACCGCGCAGCAACACGGCGCGCACCAAGGCCCTGCAGGCCGGTTTCCTCCGGGCCCTCGCCCTGGCGGACGAGGTTTACCTCGGAGCCGTGAGCCGGGCCGACAAGCTGGCGGAAGCCGAGCGGTTCGATGCGGAGGCCGTGGCGCAGCATCTGGAGACGCAGGGGGTGACCGCCCAGTGGTTTGCCACCAACGCCGTGCTGCTGGAAAAGCTCACGGCCCAAACCCTGGGCCCGTCCGCCGGCCGACCGCGGGTGGTGGCCTTCTTCACCAACGGCAGCTTCGACGGCATCATTGGCGGCTATATGGCCGCCGCTGAGGGCCAGACGTCAGAGGTCAGACGTCAGAGGTCAGAGGTCAGAAGCCCGAAGCCAAAGCCCAAGATTCCAGCTGCCAAAATTCCAAGGACGAAAACACCAAACTCCAAGCATCAAGGTTCAAAGTCCGAGGCCATAAAACCAAGAACCAAGAACTAAGCACCAAGCACAAAACACTGGGAACCCAATGTCCTCAACCCTCGCTGCTTTCGTCCAAGCGCTTCCGAAAACGGAGACACACCTGCACGTCGAGGGCGCCCTGCCGTATGAGCTGCTGAACGCGTGGCAGCCGGGACAGTTTCCGCCCAACCCGCCGTTCCGGGAGCGCAGCCATCGATTTGCGAGCTTCCCGGAGTTCGAGCAAGCCCTGCTCAATGCGGCGTTGCCCTGGTTCACCTCGGCGGAGCGGTATCATGAGGCGACGAAGCTGATGTTTCAAAAACACGTCGCGCAGAATGTGCGTTATGTCGAGACGAGCTTTCACCTGCCGATTACGGGCTTCATCTCGGTCCCCGGCCCGGAGATCATCGCGGCCATCCGCGCCGCCGTGCCGCCCGGGCTGGAGGTGCGGATCTACGCCGGGATGCTGCGGAGCGACCTGGCGGGCGGCCTGCGGCCGACGATTGACGACCTGGGAAACTGGGACGGGCTCGCCGGCGTGGATCTGCACGGATTCGAGCCGATGCCGACCGAGCGAGACACGGCGGCGGTCTGGGCCCGGCTGCGCGCGGCGGGCAAGGTGACCAAGTGCCACGCGGGCGAGTTTGACGGTCCGGCCCGCGTGCGTGAGGCCATCGAGGTGCTCGGGGTGGACCGGATCCAGCACGGCGTGCGGGCCATCGAGGACCCGGCGGTCGTGCGGCTGGCGGCTGACCGTGGGGTGACCTTTGACATGTGCCCGATCAGCAATGTCGGCCTGCAGGTGATCCCGGACTTGGCGGCCCACCCGCTCCGCCGGCTGATGGCAGCCGGGATCCGCTGCACGGTGAGCACGGACGATCCCCTGATCTTTGCCAACACCGTCAACGAGGAATACACCACTCTCGCCGCCGAATTGCATTTCACCCGCGGCGAGCTGGCGCAGGTGGCGCGAAACGGGTGGGAAATCGCCGACGTGCCGGAAGGCGTCCGAGCCCAGATGATCGCCACGATCAACCAGCTGCTGACCAAGGGCGGCGAAAGTGAAGGGGAGTTCAATCCCTAGGCGGGACCGGTCGGACGTTATCTGATTGCGGGATTGCGTGTCGCGCGGCGGGCTTCACGATGCGCCCCCATGTTCACGGGCATTGTCGAGGAAACCGGCCGCGTCATCGCGTTCACGCGCGGGGCGGGGGCATGGCGGCTGCAAATCGGGGCGCGCGTGGTGACCGGGGGGCCGGCGGGAACCGGGCCGGACGGGGTGGGGCTCGGCGACAGCGTCGCGGTCAATGGGTGTTGCCTCACGGTCGGACAGTTCGACCGGGAGAACCTATGGTTTGACGTGCTGGAGGAGACGCGACGGGTGACAAATTTCACGGCGTTTGCCCCCGGTTCGCCCGTCAATCTGGAACGTGCGCTGCGGGCCGACGGGCGGCTGGGAGGCCATTTTGTGACCGGCCATGTCGATGGCACCGGGGAGGTCCTGGTTTTTGCTGCGCGCGGGGCAGACCATTATCTGCGCGTGCGGGGGCCGGAGGGCAGCGGTCGCTGGCTGGTGCCCAAGGGCAGTGTGGCGGTTGATGGCGTGTCGCTCACCGTGGCGGAGGTCGGGGCGGACGAGTTGGCGGTGTGGCTCATTCCGCACACCTTGCGCGCGACCAACCTCGGCGTGCGGCAGGAGGGGGACCGGGTGAATCTGGAGTTTGATCTCCTCGCCAAACATACAGAAAAACTCCTCGCCTTGCGCCAGCCCTGATCCCGACCCCCATGCGTGCCGTCCTGTCCGCCCTGTCCGAGGAGTTGAAGCGCCTGAAAAGCACTGGCGTGAAGACTATCGCAGTGTCAGCGGAAAGCGTGGCGGCTTTGCGCGAAACGTTGGCGCGGCGGAGCGATGGAAATCAGACGTCAGAAGTCAGACGTCAGACGTCAGAGACCAGAGTCCTGAGGCCAGAGGTCGGAGGGCAGAAGCCGGAGGACGGAAGTCAGAAGCGGGTGGCCGGAGGACGGTCGTCAGAGGTGGGCAACACTACGGCAGCGGCCGAAGCAGTCCGCAGTCCGCACTCCGCACTCCGCATTCCCGCTGGCGAGGCCGGCCCGGTGCTACCACCGCCCCCGGTGGTGGAACTGCCGGCGGGCGACAAAGCGACCCGCTGGGCGGCGTTGGGCGAGTTGGTGCTCAAACATCCGGTCTGCCAGGCGCAGGTGAGGCCGGGGAAGAAGGTCGTGTTGGGGGTGGGCAGTCTCGACGCGCAGATCATGTTTGTGGGTGAAGCTCCCGGAGCGGAGGAGGAGATCCAAGGTGAGCCGTTTGTGGGGCCAGCCGGGCAGTTGCTCACCAAGATGATCCTCGGCATGGGTTTGAAACGGGAAGAAGTGTACATTGGGAACATCATGAACTGGCGTCCGCAGCTATCCGGCCAGCCCGGAGCGGACCAAGTGGGAAACCGGCCGCCCACCGCGGCGGAAATGGCATTTTGCCTGCCATTCCTGCGCGCCCAGATCGAAATCGTGCAGCCGGCGGTGCTCGTCGCCCTCGGCAAGACCGCCTTGGACGGCCTGCTCGGCCCCGGACGTTTCAAGACTCTTGGTGAGGCCCGGGGGCTTTGGCACGAGTTTGCCGGAAAACCCGTGATGGTCACCTACCATCCCAGTTACATCCTGCGCGAGCCGACAAACCGTAAAAAGCGCCTGATCTGGGAGGACCTGCTCAAAGTGATGGATCGCGTGGGCCTGCCGGTGTCGGAGAAACAGCGGGGCTATTTCTTGGATCGCTGAGCAAAAAAGGGGGCTGGGTTAGCCATATTCCCGCCAAACTCGGGGGTGAGATCACCCCACCGGCATTGAGGCAAGACCAGCAGTAATATTAGATATAAGTTATATCAGATCAGAAACTTGCGTAGCTCCAGCTCAACCCGGGTAAAGGCACCGGTCAATTCGATCACCAGCGGGTCGGTTCCTTCCAATCCCTGCTGTTTGGAATGCGCTTCGAGCCGTTCGGCGACAAGTCTGAGTTCCTGCGCGCCCACGTTGCTCGAACTTCCTTTGATGCTATGAGCCGCGCGGGTGAACGAAACCGCATCACCGCGGGATTTGCTGGCATGTAGCTCGGCAATCCGCGCGGGGGTGTCCTCCAGGAAAATACCCAGAATCTCCTTTAGAAACACATCGCCGTCGTCGGGACTTAGCGAACGGAGAGTGGCAATAGCCTCTTGATCGAGGACAAGTGGGGATGACATGTGGAGAGCGTTGAAGGGTGAGGTGGGCAAAAGCAATGGTTGTAAACAGGAACGTCCGTTTTTTCATTATTTTTACAAATTTTTAACGAATGCTTGCGCTTGATTTAGTAGGGGTAAACGCGCAGAAATGGCGATGGTGGCCAAGTGACAAGCCACCCCGGCCAAACAGGCTGAGCATCGATGTTCTTGAAATTAGAGCGTCTCGGTTTTCAGAGATGGTCGTACAAGCTCATCTATTGAAGGTTCAGTGCCCGAAGTTGGGGTGGCGGGGGGGCAGCAGCTCGAACGGGTGAGTTCCTTCGGAGCCTGCGATCCACCGGCAGTTTCAACGCCGCCGAAAGGTGGTGACGCATTTTGAAAGGCCGCCACCACGGTAGGGGCGGCTCTCCGAGCCGTCCGCGGACGCCTCGGATTGGCGTCCCCTATCCCAAAGACGGCAAAATGCCTCGCTACCCGCCGAGAATCTAGCTTGCTGAATCGCGCCAGCCGCTTTTCGCTGATCGTTCCCATGTCCAACTCCTTTGTATTCTCCTCCGAGTCGGTGGGTGAGGGCCATCCCGACAAGGTGGCCGATCTCATCTCCGACAGCGTGCTCGACGCCTGCCTCGCATTCGACCGGTCCAGCCGGGTGGCGTGTGAGACCTTCGTCAAGTCGAATGTCGTGGTCGTAGGCGGCGAAATCACCATTCCGAAGCTGCAGGACCGGAAGACCGGGCACTCCAAGCCCATCGACGAGGCCATCAACCTGGGCAAGGTGATCCGGGACGCCATCCGCTCGATCGGATACCACAACGCCGACGATGTTTTCCACGCCGACACAGTTTTCATCAACAATCTCCTCACCGCCCAGTCGGCGGACATCGCCCAAGGGGTCGACGCCAAAAAGGCCCGAGGGAAGAAGACGGCCGAGCAGGGTGCGGGCGACCAGGGCATCATGTTCGGCTACGCCTGCAATGAGACGCCGGAGCTGATGCCGACGCCGATCATGTTTGCGCACCGGCTTGGCCGCCAGCTCACCAAGCTCCGCAAGTCGGGTGCCGTGCCTTGGCTCCGCCCTGACGCCAAGTCCCAGGTCTCCGTCCGTTACGTGGACGACCAGCCAGTCGAGGTGGTGAATGTGGTCATTTCGACCCAGCACACTGCGGACGTCACTCATGCCCAGATCGAGTCTTTTCTCATCGAGCAGGTGGTCCGCCAGGTCATCCCGGCCCGGCTGCTCACACCCAGGACAGAGTTTCTGATCAATCCCACGGGTCGTTTTGTCATCGGCGGGCCGCAAGGCGACTCGGGCCTCACCGGCCGCAAGATCATCGTGGACAGCTACGGTGGCTGGGGCCGTCACGGCGGCGGCGCCTTCTCCGGCAAGGATCCCTCGAAGGTGGACCGGTCCGCCGCCTACATGGGGCGCTGGGTGGCCAAGAACATTGTGGCCGCCAAGCTGGCCACTCATGCCGAGGTGCAGTTTGCCTACGCGATCGGCCATCCGCGGCCCGTCTCTTTGCATGTCGACACCTTTGGCACCGGAGTGGTCGCCGACGAGAAGATCACCGCCGCCGTCGGCAAGGTGTTCGGCTTCAAGCCGGCCGAGATCATCGCGCAGCTTGATCTGCTCCGCCCGATTTACTGCCAGACGACCAACTACGGTCATTTCGGCAAGAAGGGGATGCCGTGGGAATCCACCAACAAGGCCGCCGCCCTTCGCGCCGCCGTCGGCTGAGTGACCCCATGACAGGTTGATTCTCCGGGACCGCGTGCATCCGTGCCGCGCTCCGGTCCGTATTCTAAGTCCAAAATCCCGAACCCCCCAATCTCATCCCATGCCCGCCGTCGCTCCATCCGCCCCCACCGCCCAGGACTTCCAGGTCAAAGACCTGTCCCTGGCCGGCTGGGGCCGCAAAGAAATCACGATCGCCGAGCATGAGATGCCCGGCCTGATGTCAGTCCGAAAAAAATTCGGCCCCACGCGGCCGCTGACCGGCGTCCGGGTGACCGGCTCGTTGCACATGACGATCCAGACGGCGGTGCTGATCGAGACCCTGCAGGTCCTCGGCGCCGACGTGCGCTGGGCCTCGTGCAACATCTTCTCGACCCAGGATCATGCGGCCGCGGCCATCGCCGCCACCGGTACGCCGGTGTTTGCATGGAAAGGCGAGACGCTTGAGGAATACTGGGAACTCACCCTGCGGGCGATCTCGTTCCCCGGCGGCATGGGCCCGCAATTGGTCGTGGACGATGGCGGCGACGTCACCCTCCTGATCCACAAGGGCTGCGAGTTGGAGGAAGGCAGCGACTGGGTGAATTCGGCGTCGGGTTCCCACGAGGAGCAGGTGATCAAGGACACGCTCAAACGCGTCCACGCCGAGGATCCGCGCCGCTGGACCACCATCGCCAAGGCCTGGCGTGGCGTCTCCGAGGAGACGACCACCGGCGTCCATCGTCTCTACCAGATGCTGGAGAAGGGCAAACTCCGTGTGCCCGCCATCAACGTCAACGATTCCGTCACCAAGTCCAAGTTTGACAACCTCTACGGCTGCCGGGAGTCGCTGGCGGACGGCCTGAAGCGCGCCACCGATGTGATGATTGCGGGCAAGGTCGCCTGCGTCTGCGGCTATGGGGACGTGGGCAAGGGCTCCGCGCACTCGCTGAAAGGCTTTGGCGCGCGGGTCATCGTGACCGAAATCGACCCCATCAACGCGCTCCAGGCGGCGATGGAGGGCTTCGAGGTCAACACCCTGGAGAGCACGCTGGGCACGGCGGACCTGTATGTCACCACGACCGGCAACAAGGACATCATCACCCTCGCGCATATGCGGCGGATGAAGGACCAGGCCATCGTCTGCAACATCGGCCATTTCGACAACGAGATCCAGGTGGACCTCCTCAACCGGTCGGACGCGGTCAGCACCAACATCAAGCCGCAGTATGACCTTTACACCTTTCCCGGCGGCCCGGCCATTTATCTCCTCGCCGAGGGCCGGCTCGTGAACCTCGGCTGCGCGACCGGCCACCCGTCGTTCGTGATGTCGAACAGTTTCACCAACCAGTGTCTCGCGGCCATGGACCTGTGGAAAAACAAGGACACCTACGCCATCGGGGTCTATCGCCTGCCCAAGCACCTGGACGAGGAGGTCGCCCGGCTGCACCTGGAGAAGATCGGGGCCAAACTCACGACGCTTACCCCCGACCAAGCCGCCTACCTCGGCGTCCCCATCGGGGGTCCCTACAAGCCCGAGCACTACCGCTACTGAGCTCGACGCCCCACGGCCGTCGCGGGAGGAACCGCCCGGCCGCCGTTCAGTAAAATGGGGGCGGGACGCCCCCATCGCGTGGCTCGGGTTTGACCGCCACAAAGACGGGAATGCGCCCAACCTGGCGCAAGACCCCGGGGGCCCGTTCAGGCCCGCACGGGGAGCACGAAATACATCACGGCCACCAAGTGGCAGGCGCTGCCCCCAAGCACAAAGGCATGGCGCACCACCTGATGGTAACGCATCCGCTGCCAGAGGTGAAAAACCGTCCCGGCGGCATAGCACAATCCGCCCGCCAAGAGCAGCCAGAGCGCGCCGGCCGGCACGCTGGCGATCAAGGGCTTGAGGGCCACCAAACCCAGCGCCACCAGCAAGGCGTAAATGAAGCGCGACACCCCCCGCAGCTTTTCCGTTCCGGCCAGCCGGCAGGCCGCGCCGGTCAGGCACAACGCCCACACGAGGCCAAGGATGCTCCAGCCCCACGGTCCGCGCACATTGCCGACCAGAAATGGGGTGGCCGTTCCGGCGATGAGCAGGAGGGCCGCCGCATGGTTGTATTTGTGAAAAAGCTGCCGCCAGTGGGCGGCCCGTACCCGGCGGAAATTGAACAAAGCCGCGTAGAGCGCCACCAGGGCGACACCGAACGCCAGGGCGCTGCCGACATGGCTGGAGTTGCCGCGCATGGCCGCGAAGGTCACGAGCAAAACGAGGGCCCCGAGGCTCGCACCCAGGCCGGTGCCATGGGTGAGGGCGTGGGCGATGCGCTCGCCCCGGGTGTATTCAGGCGGCGCGGCGGCGGCCTTTTCCGCGTCGGTCTGGGCGCGGGCGCGCCGGCGCTTGATGAGGGCCTCGCTGCTTTCGTCGCACCAGCGGATGAGCGCGCACGGGCGCGGGCTGGTGAATTCCTCCGCCTGCCACTCCTGACCGTCGGCGTAGAGCGACTTGGGCAGGATGAAGGTGCCGAGCACCACATCGGCCACCGGCAGGGTGAAGAAGCCGGAGATCGCCTCATTGCAGTCAATCACGGCGTGGTGGCGCAGGTGAAAGCTGTAAACCTTGCGCCAGAACCAGCCCATTTGGCGGTGTTCGATGAGCGGCGCCCATTTTTCAAACGACCAGTGCTCAATCGCGTGGAAAATCTCGTAAAGCATGATCGAACTCGTGAGGGCCGCATAGCCGGCGAAGAACCAGGGGGCGGACGGCGCGAGCCACTGGAGCAGCGCGAGCAGCGGGGTGACGATGATGGCGAAAATCGCGAGGGTATACCAGGGGAAGAACGAGGCCTCGCCTTGTTCCGGCGTGGTGATGGGGTAGATGTTTTCCACGAACGGTACATCGCGTCCACCCGGCGTGCGCCGACGGCCGATACGGGTGAGGTTATGGTGGAGGGTGTGCTGCCGGTAGAACTGGCTGAGGAAAGGCACCACCGGCTTGTGCAGCACATAGCGGTGGAACACATACTCCACGAAGCAGTTGAAAAGTGTAATGGTGAGAAACGCTCCGATAAAACCAAGGGTCGTGGCATCGAGCTGCGCCCGCCAGACCGCTTCGGGCGCGACCAGCTTGAGCATGGTGGCGAGTCCGGCGAGCGAGAGGGCGACGGTGAACAGAAAGAGAGGGAGGGAAAAGTGCTCCTGCTGCTCCGTTTGGGATTGGGATGAACCGGGGGTTGGGATCATGGGTGACATCATCGGCCCGATTTGGTTGAATGGCAACCGCCGAAAGAATAAATATGGGGTGAAGTATGTAGGTAACTGCCCGACAGGTCGTCTGCCTGGGCTCTGGCAAAGCGCGCCCGGGAAGTCGCGCACCACCCCGGTCAGGTGCTAGCGCGCACCCAGTTCAGGTTGTTGAGGAAAATGCCGGTGCCGTTCGCCACGGCCGAGAGCGGGTCCGAGGCCACCGTCACGGGCAGGCCGGTCTTCTCGCTGAGCAGGCGGTCGATCCCGCGGATGAGCGAGCCGCCGCCGGCCATCACAAAGCCGCGGTCCACGAGATCGGCCGACAATTCGGGCGGGCACCGTTCCAGCGTCGTGCGCACGGTGTCCACGATCTGGCCAATGGGACCGCTCATCGCCTCGCGGATTTCCTGCGAGGTGATGTGGATGGTCTTGGGCAGCCCGGCCACCGAGTCGCGGCCCTTCACTTCCATCGTCAGTTCCTCGTCCAGGGGATGGGCGGAGCCGACGGTGATTTTGATCTCCTCGGCCGTCCGCTCGCCGATGAGGAGATTGTAGGCGCGCTTCATGTAATCGATGATGGCGTTGTCAAGCTCATCACCCGCCACGCGGATGGACTGGGACACCACCATGCCGCCCAGCGAGATGACGGCGATCTCGGTCGTGCCGCCGCCGATGTCCACGATCATGTTGGCCGCCGGCTCCTCCACGGGCAGGCCGACCCCGATCGCGGCCGCCATCGGCTCGGCGATGGTGTAGACCTGGCGGGCGCCGGCGCGGGTCGCGCTGTCCATCACGGCCCGCTTCTCCACCGCAGTGATGCCGGAGGGGATCGCGATAACCACGCGGGGCAGCGCAAACGAGCCGCGGCGCACCTTGTTGATCAGGTGGCTCAGCAGCGCCTCGGTCACGTCAAAGTCGGCGATCACACCGTCCTTCATCGGGCGGATGGCGGTGATGTTGCCGGGGACGCGCCCGAGCATCCGCTTGGCCTCGTCGCCGAAGGCGATGGCGCGCCTGGTCGCGGTGTCAATGGCCACGACACTGGGCTCGCGCAACACAATGCCCTCGTCCTTCACATAGACGAGCGTGTTGGCGGTGCCGAGATCGATGCCGATGTCGCAGGAAAAGAATCCGGGTAGTTTGAAAGCCATGGTGGCGGAGTGGGCGCGGGCGGCCCGCGTGCCTCACCCAACCGGCCCGCGTGCGTCGTGTCAACGGGGTAAAACATGCCAATTCGGGCCCGCCGATCGCGGGACCGATCCCGGCCCGGCCCCGGTTGCCGTCGGGGCAACGCCGACGCGCCCGGCCGGCCTTCTGTGCATTGACAGGCGCGGGCGCCGGCGCGAGGATGGCAGGTTCCATGTTGCCAGAGGCTCCCTTTGCTTCCGTCACCGCGGCGATCCAAGACATCGCCGCCGGCCGGCTCGTGATCGTGACGGACGACGAGGCCCGCGAGAACGAGGGCGACCTCATCATGGCCGCCGCCCGCGCCACGCCGGAGACGGTCAACATGATGATCCGCTACTGCAGCGGCATCGTCTGCGTGCCCACGGTCGAGCCGCAGCTCCGCCGCCTCGGCCTTGGCCCGATGGTCCAGGGCAACCGCGAGGCGCACCGCACCGATTTCACGGTGAGCGTGGACGCCGCCGAAGGCATCACCACCGGAATCAGCGCCGCCGACCGCACCCGTACGATCCGCCTGCTCGCCGATCCGGCCGCGCGGCCCGAGCAGCTGGTGCAGCCCGGCCATGTGTTCCCGCTGCGCGCCCGGCCGGGCGGCGTGCTCGAGCGGGCAGGGCACACCGAGGCTGCCGTGGACCTGGCGGTGCTGGCCGGCTTGCCGCCCGCCGGGGTGCTCTGCGAGCTCGTCAACGACGACGGCACGGTGCAGCGCCTGCCGGAGCTGACGGCCTTTGCCCGCAAGTTTGACCTGAAGATGATCTCCATCGCCCAGCTGATCGAGCACCGCGCCCAACGCGACCAGCTGGTCGAACTGGTGGGCACCCGGCCGTTCCCCTCGGAGTTCGGCGATTTCACCCTGCATATTTTCCGGGGGAAGCTCGATGGTCGCCACCATCTCGCACTGGTGGCCGGCACGCCGGGCCCTGGGCCGGCCCTGGTGCGCGTCCACAGCGAGAATCCCCTCGGCGACATCTTCCGCCTGCGCGGGCTGGGCACGCACCGCGCTCTCGCCGCCTCGCTGGAGGCCGTGGCGCGGGCCGGAAGCGGCGTGGTGCTTTATATGGAGCATGCGACGGACGGCGCGGAGCTGGTCGCACGGCTGGTCGCCAAACCCGGCGAGCCGCCGCCGATGAGCTTTCGCGACTACGGCATCGGCGCGCAAATCCTGGTCGCGCTCGGTCTGCGCAAGATCCGCCTCCTCTCCAACAGCACGCGCCGGGTTGTGGCCCTCGACGGCTACGGCCTGGAGATCGTCGAGCAGGTGCCTGTCTGAAATGCGGATTTCGGATTGCGGATTGACGGCCCGGCGTTGGACTTGAGCTTCCTCCCTTTCTGCTTGCTCTTCAATTCCGCACTCCGCATTCCGCACTCCGCATTTCCGCCATGAGTTCTTTTCCTCCATCTGCGACCGTGATCAACGGGGCGTCCTTCCGCCTCGGCCTGGCGGCGGCGGGCTATAATCCGCGGCTGGTCGACGCCCTGCTGGCGCAGGTGCTCGCCGGTTGGCGCGCGGCGGGGGTGAGGGAGAAAAACGTCACGATCGTCCGCGTGCCCGGCTCGCATGAGCTCCCGGTGGCCGTCCAACTGCTGGCGGACGCGAGTAGGTACGACTGCCTGGTGGCCCTTGGCGTGCTCATCGGCGGCGACACCAGCCATCACCAGCTGGTCGGCACCAGCGTGTCGCACGCGCTCCAGACGGTCGCCCTCGCCACCCGGGTGCCGGTGATCAACGGCGTGATCGTGGCCGACACGGCCGCGCAGGCCCGCGCCCGATGCACGGGCCGGATCGCCCGCGGCGCGGAGTTCGCGGCCGCCGCCCTCGCGATGGCCGCCCTGAAACGGACTCTTTCCCGATGAGCAAATCCCAGTTCGCCCAGCGACGCGCCGGCCGGGCCGCCGCGATGCAATACCTCTATGCGTGGAGCATCAATCCGCCGTCCGACCTGGCGCATGATCTCCACCTGTTTTTCGCCGAGCTGCCCGAGCCGCGCGACCACTACGCGTTTGGCGAGGAGATCATCCACGGGGTCATCGCGCATGTCGTTGAGATCGACGCCCACATCAAAAAGCTGGCCCAGAACTGGGACTTCACGCGCATCGCCAAGATCGACCTCGCGATCCTGCGGGTCGCGATTTTCGAGATGGTGTTCCGGACCGACATCCCGCCGGTGGTCTCGATCAACGAGGCCATCGACCTCTCCAAGGAGTTTTCCAACACCGACGCCAAGCGTTTCATCAACGGCATCCTGGACCGGCTGAAGGACAGCCTCGGTCGCGACGCCCGCAAGGTGACCTGAGGAGGGGCATTAAATGTGGAAATCAGGAAATCAGGAATTAAAATGAAGGAACTTGGCCACAAGGAGCTGAGTGGGCGGGTGATCGAGGCGGCCATTGTCGTGCATCAGGCTCTGGGGCCGGGATTCCTCGAATCGGTTTATGAGAATGCCTTGGGGGTGGAACTGACCGCCCGGGACATCAAATTCGAACAGCAAAAAGCCGTTCGAATTCTCCATCGCGATGTACAGGTGGGCGAGCACCGCCTTGATCTATTAGTTGAGGGGGTGCTGCTGGTTGAGCTCAAGGCGGTGAGTAATCTCGAGGACGTCTTTTTCGCCATCTGCCGTTCCCAGATGCGGGCCGCAGGCATTCGCGACGGCCTTATCCTCAACTTTGCCACGATGCCGCTCACCATCAAAAGAGTGGGCCCGGGACTGAATGTTGCTTCTTCCTGATTTCCACATTCCCAGCCCGTATTTTCCGCGTTCCCCATCCCATGTTTGGCCTATTCAAAAAATTCCGCGACGGCCTCGCCAAGACGGTCTCCGCCATCGCGGCAAAGACCCACGGCCTGTTCGGCGGGCGCAAGATTGACGCCGCCTCGCTCGATGAGTTGGAGGAGGCGCTGTACACGGCCGACTTTGGCGTGGAGACGACGGGTGAGATCCTGGCCGAAATCAAGGCCGCGTTCCGCCAGGACCCGCAACTGCAGGGTCGGCAGGCCGCGGAGATCGGGGCCGCCGTCCTCACGCGGGTGCTGGCCGGCAGCGAGGGGCGGCTGGAAGGCCCCGGGCCGGGGACAGCGACCCCGGCCACAACGAATCCTGTGGTCATTGCGCTCATCGGGGTGAACGGATCCGGGAAGACCACGACGACCGCGAAGCTGGGTTGGCGGCTCAAACAGGAAGGCCGCACCGTCACGCTCGCCGCCTGCGACACCTTCCGCGCTGCTGCGGTCGAACAATTGAAGACCTGGGCCACGCGGCTTGATCTCGAGCTCATCGCCAGCCGCACCGGGGCCGACTCCGCGGCGGTTGCGTTCGATGCCTGGCAGGCCGCGCGGGCGCGCGGGCGCGACTATCTGCTGGTGGACACCGCCGGCCGGCTGCACACCAAGGGCAACCTGCTGGAGGAGCTGGCCAAGATCCGCCGGGTGCTGGCGAAGCATGACCCGGCGGCCCCGCAGCACGCCTGGCTCGTGGTGGACGGCTCGCTGGGCGCGAACTCGATCGAACAGGCCCGCGTGTTTCACAAAAGCTTCGGCCTGACCGGTCTGGTGGTGACCAAGCTCGACGGCACCTCGCGGGGTGGGGCGATCGTGGGCATTTGGCGCGAGCTGCGGCTGCCGATCTACTTCCTGGGGCTCGGGGAGCAGGCCGAGGACCTTCAGCCCTTCGATGCCGCCAGCTATGCGCGGGCGGTGTTCGGGCTCGATGAGCCGGCAGGGGGGTGAGGGATGGGGAGATTTCTTATTGTTTATTGGTTAACGCTCATTGAGCCATTGCCCGAACTCCAATCATGGAACTCCACCTCACAGCAGGCGGCCAACATCCGAAATGACCAGATAAGCGATATTCAATCACAAATAAGCAATCTCACCTGCTCCGCGCCCGCATCTGCTCCGCCAGCGCGACCAGGAACGCGCTGCCCCCCGGCAGCTTTTTAAACTCGGCGATGGCGGCGGCCGATTCCTCGTTGGCCCGGGTGCGCGTGGCGGCGAGGCCGTGGAGCCGCACATAGGTGGCCTTGCCGGCGCGGGCGTCTTTGCCGGCGGTCTTGCCGAGCGTGGCGGTGTCGGCCGTGGCGTCGAGCAGATCGTCAATGATCTGGAAGGCGAGGCCGAGGTGCCGGCCGGCGCGGCGCAAGATCGCGATTTGTCGCGTGGTAGCCCCGCCGACCAGGCCGCCCATCACCAATGCCGCCTCGATCATGGCCGCGGTTTTGTTCAGGTGGATGAACTCGAGCCCGGCCGCGCTGGTGGCAGGGTTTTTCTCGGCGAGCAGGTCCTCCATCTGGCCGCCAATCAGACGCGCGCTGCTGGCGGCGGCAGCCAGCTCCCGCACCAGTGCGATGGCGAGCGCGGACTGCGGGGCGTACGCTGAGGTGAGGAGCACGAAGGCGTGCGTCAGCAGCGCGTCGCCGGCCAGCAACGCCGTGGCCTCATCGAACTGTTTGTGGGCGGTCAGGCGGCCGCGCCGGAGGTCGTCGTTGTCCATGCACGGCAGGTCATCATGGATGAGCGAGTAGGTGTGGACACACTCGACCGCCACCGCGGCCGGGAGGGCGTCGGTCATTTTGGATTTTGGATTTCGGCTGGTGGATTTCGAAACCGGGGCGAACAAGTCGGCGGCGGCCAGGACGAGGACCGGCCGGAGGCGCTTCCCGCCCGCCTCCAGCGAATAGCGCATGGCGGTGTGCAGGCGGGCCGGGCGGGTCGAGGCCGGGGGCATGAGCTTGGCCAGGCCGCGTTCGACGCGTGCGACGAGGGCGTGGTGCTGGCTGGCGAAGTCCATGGGTGGCACGGCCATGGCGACCGTGGATGGGACGGTTGGCAAACCATTTTGCCGGTGGCGGTGTAACCAGGATTGTAAACTGGCGTCTTTTTCCCCTTCGCCGAGACCATGCCCAAGCCAAATCCCATCTCCGCATGCTTGGGGGGCAAAATTCACCGTTCGCCTTTTCAATTCCGCCTTGTAGCCGGGTTCCGGCGGCTCACTCGCAGTATTTTTCCCCGACTACTTGCGATGCATGTGATATTTCCGGAGTTGCGGTATTTTGTGGCTTCTCCTGCCTCCATCTGGCCCGCTTTTTGCATTAAGCTCCCATGGCTCCCTCCACCCTGCCTCGTCTTTTGATGAAGTCCGCGTCCCAACGATTACTTGCAACACTCCTCCTGTTGCCCGTCTCGATCTTTTCGTCTGCCTCTGCGCAAACGACCATCCCGGCCGTGGGGAGCGGCGAGTGGTCCGACCCTCTCACATGGGGGGGCGTTGTGCCGGGAATTGCTGACACCGCGCAGAACTCCGGTTCCACAATTGGGGTCAATGCCGCCTTCTCCGTTGCGGGACTGCAATTGTCTGGCGGCACTCTCACCGGCATGGGCTCGCTGACGGTCACCAGCAATTTCACCTGGCAGGATGCCACGGTCACACTTGGAGGCGGCTTGGCGCTGGGCGCGGGCGGCACCGGCACGATCGGCGTCGCCGGCCAGGACCACAACGAGAGCTTGCGGGGGACGTTGACCAATTCCGGGGCGATCACGGTGTACGCGGCGGATCCGGATTACGGCATCTATGACCAGGCGGTGGCCGGTTCGATTTGGGACAACAAATCGGGGGCGTCGCTCACGCTGAGCGGAGCGGCGTCGTTCCCGTCGAATGCGGGCTCCGCGCTGATCAACGAGGCCGGGGCGACCGTGACGAAGACGGGGGCGGGCACCAGCCTCATCCACTGGGGTGTGACCAACAATGGCACGATCTCAGTCCAGCAGGGAGAGCTGGATTTCGTGGGCAACACTTACACGGGGAGCGGCACCCTGACCGCGTCCAGCGGCACGGTCGTGGGGCTGAGCGGTGCGACGATCGCCAGCACGACCACCATGGGCGGAGCCGGAACGCTCACCTTTTCAGGCAGCCCCACGGCCTTGAACGCGGCCATGCAGGCCTCCAACGCGGTACTGGGCGCCACCGTGATGGGCACGGGCTCACTGACGGTCACAGGCAATCTGACCTGGCAGGATAGCACGGTGACCCTCGGGAGCGGCTTGGCGTTGGGTGCCGGCGGTACCGGCACCATCGGGGTCGCCGGACAGGATCACAACGAGAGCTTGCGGGGGACGCTGACCAACTCCGGGGCGATCACGGTGTACGCGGCGGATCCGGATTACGGCATCTATGACCAGGCGGTGGCCGGTTCGATTTGGGACAACAAATCGGGGGCGTCGCTGACGCTGAGCGGCGCGGCGTCGTTCCCGTCGAATGCGGGCTCCACGCTGATCAACGAGGCCGGGGCGACCGTGACGAAGACGGGGGCGAGGACGAGCAACATTCACTGGGGCGTGACCAACCATGGCACGATCTCGGTCCTGCAGGGGCTCATGGAGTTTCTCGCTAATAAGGTCACCACCGATGGCACCGTCAGTGTGGCCGACGGTGCCGCGCTTCAGGTCTACAACTCCGACTTCACCTCGACCGGAACCTTCTCGCTCGACTCCGGGGCCACCCTGACCCTGTCCACGGGCACGCTGGGGTCGGGCACGACGATCACCGGGGCGGGCAGCACCATGCTTGATGGAACGACCACGCTGGGCGGTGCGGTGTCGCTGGCCAACCTCGCCTGGTTGCCGAATGCTGCGTTCACCGGGGCCAATGCAGCCCTCACGCTCAGCGGCACGGTGGTGCTCAACCCCGGGTCCGCCAACGCCGACGAGTTCCTGTACGCCAGCAGCGGGGCAATCACGGTCAACAGCCTGGGCCAGACCGACATCTTCGCGCCGGCCAACACCAATGACGGTCTTTATGACAACGGCAGTGGCACAGCCGTCTGGAACAACGTGGCCGGAGGAGTCTTCACGCTGCATGACAGCGCGAGCTTGCTGGTCAATGCCGGCTCGGTGTTCACCAACGCAGCGGGTGGGACGTTCGCGCACGTCGGCTCTCAGACGGGCGTGGTGGCATGGGGATTCGTGAACCACGGGCTGCTCAATGTCACTGGGGGCACGCTGCTGTTCTCTGGCTCAACGCTGACGAGCGACGGCACCGTGAGCGTGAGCGCCGGCGCGACGCTGGCGCTCTCGCAAACCACCTTGGGCGACGGCACCACCCTGGCGGTCAACGGGGGCGGCAGCGCCGGACTCCTTGACACGCTGACATTGTCGGGGACCGCCACGATCTCCAATCTCGTCTGGTCGGCAAACGCGCAGCTCACGGGCGCGGACGCGACCGTGACCCTGGGGGGCGCGGTGGTGCTCAACCCCGGGTCCGGCAACGCCAACGAGCTCCTTTATGCCAATGAGGGTGTCATCACGGTCAACAACGTGGGCCTGACTGATGTCTTCACACCGGCCAACACCAACGAAGGTCTCCATGACGACTCCAGCGGTACGGCGGTGTGGAACAATCTGGCCGGGGGCGTTTTCACCCTGCATGACAGCGCGAGCGTGCTGGGCTCTGCCGGCTCGGTGTTCACCAACGCGGTGGGCGGAACTTTCGCCCACATCGGCTCTCAGACGGGCGTGGTGGAATGGGGTTTCGTGAACCATGGGCTGATCAACGTGACCGGGGGCACGCTGGAGTTTTACAACACGAGCCTGACGAGTGACGGAACTTTGAGCGTGAGCGCCGGCGCGACCCTGGCGCTTTCGCAAACCACCTTGGGCGACGGCACCACCCTGGCGGTCAACGGGGGCGGCAGCGCCGCACTCCTTGACACGCTGACTTTGTCGGGGACCGCCACGATCTCCAATCTCGTCTGGTCGGCGAACGCCCTGCTCACGGGCACGGACGCAACCGTGACACTGGGCGGCGCGGTGGTGCTCAATCCCGGGGC
>CAIYUN010000076.1 GCA_903929355.1 uncultured Opitutaceae bacterium | reverse complement strand
TCAACGCAGCCTCAACGCCGCTTGGCGCCACGCCGCGGAAGCTTGGCTCGTCTGCCAAGGCCTGATCACCGTTTCCTCAACCCAAAAAGTGTCACCCTAATTTCCTAAAAAATGTGTCCATCATTAGGTAGGTACCACAGGTACGAATATTCCTCGCGGTGTCCACGGTCTGTGAGGTGAACTCGCTATCGCATGGCTTTTGCAGATTCACTTTATTTTTACATAATTCGTGCTTGTGAGATTCCATTCAATCCCCTAGCCCTATACCCATTAAAGTAATACAGTATCCTATAGAGCATAATCTTATTACCCTACATCGGCATGGGGGTTATTACCTAGAGGCTAACATTATTTTCCATTCATTCCGTCGTATATCATCCATAAAAATAAATCACGTTAAACTATGAAAACCAACCACTCAACCAAGGGGTTCACCCTTGTCGAAATCATGATTGTCGTGGACATCATCGGCCTGTTGGCTGCGATGGCCATTCCCGCCTTCCAAAAAGTCCGTGCGAGCTCCCAGGACAAGGCGGTGATCAACAACCTTCGTCAGATTCAGGCCGGTGCCGACCAGTATTTCCTGGAAAACGGGGTCAGCTCGGTCAATTCGTCCTCCATCGTCGGCACGAACTCGTCGCAATATGTGAAGAGCTTCGCGACCGTCGCCCAGGAGACCTACTCCGATCCGATCGTCCAAGGTGCGGGCATCACCGCCATGGGCGTGGCCGGTGCGCGTACGGTGACCTTTGGGCCGTGATTCAGCTATTGGTTCCGGTTGCCTCGGATTGATTCAACGGCGGGTCGCGTTTGACGCGGCCCGCTTTTTTTGTTCCCGTGCCGTGGACGGGAGCCATTCTTGTCCGCGACTGGGACGGATCAGCATGAAAATCACCACCCTCTTTCTGCTCGCCGCCACTCTGTCGGGGTGCGCCACTCTGGACCAGCCGTTCACTCCGGCGCAGGTGGGGAGCGGCCACATCTTGACCGCCATCTTCATCGGTTTCGGGGCGAGTGAGGGGGCGGCAAAGAGTGACAACGCGCGGCTGGTGGCTTCGGTGGGCCTGCCTTATCGTGTGCTGACGCGGGTCACTGTGCAGGTGGAGACGAACCCCGTGCTCTGGGACACCCGGACGGAGGTGCAGTTCCTGATGACGGCCAAAACCGAAGTCCTGCCGAACAAGCCATTCATGGACCCCGCCAAGCCCCTGCTATGAACCTAAAAAGCGCCGATGGGTTACACGGAGAACACAGAGCCCAGCCACAGAGTTCACCGAGCAAAGCACTGAAACGATCCATGGTGCCTACAACCATCGCACCAGGTGGGTGACTCCCAGACCTTCCCGCCGTTCGATGCCTTCCTCTGTGACCTCGGATTTATCTCTGTGTGCTCCGTGACCAACTGCTGATTCGAGGAGTGAAGCGTTGCCCGGGCCGCGGCCGGTGGTGACCCATTTTGAAATGATATCTCATGGCAGGGGCGGCTCTCCGAGCCGTCCGTGGACGTCACGGGGTAGCGTCCCCATCCCAAAGCCGGCAAAATGCATCACCACCACCCTGCCGCACTGTTTGACGGCCCGCGTTTTGTCCGCCATCCTCCGGAGGTGAAAACGAAGCCTCTGGACCATGCGACCATTGAGACGGCGCTCGCCGCGCTGCCGGACTGGGCCTTTGAGCGGGACGCCTTGAGCAAGGAATTCCGCTTCGGCAGCTTTCCGGAGGCGCTGAGCTTCATGGTGCGGGTGGGCTTCGAGGCCGAGGCCATGAACCACCATCCCGAGTGGACCAATGTTTACAACCGCGTCGCCATACGCCTCAACACCCACGACGCTGGCGGTCGTGTGACCGCCAAGGATGTCAAGCTTGCGCGTCGGATTCAAGAAATCTCCCGTACCGGTTGACCCCGATGCGCCGTCATAGCGTCCGCCTGACCTCTGACCTCTGACCTCTGACTTCTGACCTCTGGCTTCTGGCTTCCGACCTCTGGCCCCATCCTTCACTACCCTGGAAAGGCCGCCCCTGCTCCGGCGCCGCGCCGCACACGTTTCCCGCTGAGCAAGGCCTGCTGTAGAAACTCGCAGGCCCGGCACACCGCCTCCTCCAGGTTCCAGCCGTGCGCCAGTCCGGTGGCGATTGCGGCCGACAGGACACAGCCGGTCCCGTGCGTGTTGCGGGTCGCGATTCGCCGCCGGGAAAACCAACGCACCGTGCCATTACTCAAGAGCAGGCAGTCCCGGCAGGCCGGGCCGGGGCCGTGCCCGCCCTTGACCAACACCGCGCCACCGCATTGCGCGAGCAGCTCGCGGCCCGCCTGCTCGGCCTCAGCCCAGGTTCGCACGGGTCGGCCGGTCAGGAGGGCGACTTCCGGCCAGTTGGGCGTGACGAGGGTGGCTCGCGGGAGCAGCCCCCGTCGAAGCGTCCTGACCCCGGCGTCAGACAAGAAACGCGTGCCGGTCGTCGAGCCGAGCACCGGATCAACGACCAGCGGAATTCCCGGATGCCGGGCCAACGCCTCCACCACGGCCCGGATGGCCGCCGGTCCGGTCAACAGGCCGGTCTTGACGGCCGCGACCGGAAAATCATCCAATACGGAACCAAGCTGGGCCGCCAGCAGGCCGGATGCGACCGGAGCCCACCGTTGCACCCCCCGTGTGTTTTGCGCGGTGATCGCGGTGATGGCCGTCAGCGCATACCCGCCCAACGCGTGGATCGTGCGCGCATCGGCCTGCACGCCCGCGCCCGCCCCGCTGTCGGAGCCCGCGATGGTGAGCACCCCGGGCGCCCGTTTCATCGCGCGGCCGGCGCCGTGCCGTCATGGTGGGCCGCCGTGGCCACGGAGCCGTCGGGAGTTTCTCCGGCCCCGGGCCCCCGGCCTCGGGGCTCTGACTTCTGACCTCCGCCTTCTGACCTCGGACCTCTCTCCGTCCCCGCTCCGTCGTAGGTCGCGTCCCAGTCTTTCCACACGGGCTCGTAGCCCTGCTGGCGCAGAAAGGCGGCGACTTCCGCAGGAGAACGCTGGTCGTCGGTGGCAAATTGCTCGAGCGACCCGGGCTCGGCGGCATAGCCGCCGGGGTTTGTTTTTGAGCCGGCGCTCAGGCTGGTGAAGCCGAGACGGAACGCGTGGTTGCGGAAACGTCCGCTCTCGCGGGTCGAGAGCGCCAGCTCCACCTCCGGGCTGAACAGCCGGAACGCACAGGCTGCCTGGACCAGCTCGCCTTCGCCAAACGGGGTCGGCGTGATGCCTTGGCCCTCATGCGGTCGCAGCCGGGGAAACGAAATGCTGGTGCGTGTCCGCCAGAAAGTGCGCTCGAGGTGGCGCAGGTGCAGCCCGACGAACCATGATTCCGCCCGCCAGTCGCTCAGCCCGTAGAGCGCGCCCAGGCCGATTTTTTTCAGCCCGGCGCGCCCGATCCGGTCGGGCGTGTCGAGCCGGTGGCGCATATCGGCCTTTGGCCCCTTCAGGTGGTGCAGCGGGTATACGGCCGGATCGTAGGTTTCCTGATACACCAGCACCGTGCTCAACCCGTCGCCCGCGAGGGCCGCGTAGTCAGCCTCCGCCAGCGGCTGCACCTCCATCGCGAGGCTGGGGAAGCGCGGGCGCAGCAGGCGGAGCGCCCGGCGCAGGTAGGCGGTGCCGTAACGGGACGACTCGCCCGTGACGAGCAACACATGCTCGAGGCCGAGCGCCGCGAGCGCGTCGGCCTCGGTCAGGATCTCGCGGTCGTCGAGCGCCTTGCGCGGGATCCGGTTCTGCGCGCTGAAGCCGCAATAGGTGCAGATGTTGGCGCAGACGTTCGTGAGATACATCGGCGCGTAAAGTTGGATGGTGGGGCCGAAACGCTCCACCGTGAGCCGGTGGCTCAGTTGGGCCATCTCCTCGATCCAGGGCGCCGCCGCCGGCGAGAGCAGCGCGGCCAGGTCGTCCAGCGTGAGAATCTGGCGCGCCCGTGCCCGCGCCAGGGCGCCGCGTGCATCCGCGTCCGTCTTCGCTGCGATGGTGCGCGCGACGGCGGTGAAATCGTGCTGCTCCCAGACGGAGACAAAGCTCATGGGCCGGCCTCCGTGAGAAACGCCGTGAGCGGCGAGGTCGCCCGTGCGCCGCCGGTGTGCGGCAGCCCCGCTTCAAACGCCAGCCGCCCCGCCTCGACGCCCAGACGGAAGGCCGCGCCCATCGCGACCGGGTCCGCCGCCGTCGCGATCGCCGTGTTCACCAGCACGGCGGCTGCGCCCATTTCCAGGGCGGCTGCGGCGTGCGAGGGCGCGCCCAGGCCGGCGTCCACGATCACCGGCACGCGGCTTTGCGCGATGATGATCTCCAAAAAAGCGCGCGTCTCGAGCCCACGGTTGCTGCCGATGGGGGCACCGAGCGGCATGACCGCCGCCGCGCCGGCCTCCTCCAGCTGTTTGCAGAGCACCGGGTCGGCATGGACATAGGGCAGCACGACAAATCCGCGCCGCACCAGCTCGCGGGTGGCCGCGAGCGTCTCCACTGCGTCCGGCATCAGGTATTTTGGGTCGGGATGAATCTCCAGCTTCAGCCAGTTGGTCTGGAGCGCCTCGCGGGCGAGCTCGGCGGCCAGCACGGCTTCCTTCGCGTCCCGCACGCCCGAGGTGTTGGGCAGCAGCCGGTATCGCCCGGGCTCGAGGTGGTCGAGCAGGTCGTCGGGCCGACCGTCGGTGTGCACCCGCCGCAACGCCACGGTGACCAGCTGGGCGCCGGTCGCGGCGAGGCTCGCCCGCATGACCGCGCCGGAGCGGTATTTGCCCGTGCCCACGAGCAGCCGCGAGGTGAATTCCGTTCCCGCGATGACGAGTGGTTGGGTGTTCATGGGCATCAGGTGGTCGCGGGCGGCCCCCAGGCGGCGGCCAGCGCGCGGAAATTTTCCTCCAGGCGCCCGTCGCGGAACAGCGCGCTGGACACCGCCGCTCCGGTCGCTCCGGTTGCGCGCACGGCGGACAGGTCCTCCGCCCCGATCCCACCGATGGCCCACGCCGGCAGGCGGCCGAGCCGCGCGAGAACGGCGCGGATGCCTTCAGGGCCGAGGACCGGCGCGAGCTGCTGTTTGTTGGCGGTGAAGCGCCACGGACCGACCCCGGCGTAATCGAGGACGCCGGCCACGGACGCGCGGTCCGCGTCGGCGAGGTTGTTCACCGTGCCGCCGAGAATCAGGTCGGGGCCGAGTTGCCGCCGGGTCTCGCGCCAGTCGGCATCGTGCGACCCGAGATGCACGCCATCGGCGCCGACGGCGAGCGCGATCTCCACGTCGTCGTTCACGATGCACACCGCGCCGCCCGCCCGGCAGATCGCGGCGACCTCGCGGGCGGTCGCGGTCCAAAGGTCGCGCGGGGCGTGTTTCATCCGCAATTGAATCCAGCGCGCACCGGCCGCGCACAGCCGCCGCGCCTGTTCCGGGTGCGGGAGGGGCAGGTTGTCCTGGGTGAGGCACATCACCGGAGGTCGGCGGGCGGGATCAAGCGGCATGGCGGGTGGGGGAGTCCTGCAGCTCGGCGAACGCCTGCACCGGGTCGGCGGCCTGCCAGATCGCACCGAGCACGGCGACCTCGTCGAAGCCCAGGGCCCTCGCGCGCGGCGCGGTCGTGGCCGTGATGCCGCCCAGCGCCAGTACGCGGGTGCGGCGCCCGGCAGCGTTGCGCTCCGTGAGCAGCGCGGACACGGCGGCGAGGTCAGTCTCCGGGAGGGGGCCATGACCGGGTTTCGAGACCGAGGGGAAGACCGGCCCGAAAAAAACCGCGTCAAAACGGCCCAGTGCGTCGCGCAGGGTCGCCAGGTCATGGCAGGAGCGGCTGGTGAAGCGGTCGCCTTCGGGCGCGGCCGGCGCCGTGTCGTCGTCGCGCCAGTGCCGGCCGCCGAGTCCCAGCGGCGCGACGAGCTCATGGTGCTGGTGCAGCACGATCCGGGCGCGCCATTCACTCGGCCAGGAGCTTAGTAGGCTTTTAAGCCGGGCGCAGGTCCAGTCGGGCTTGCGCACATGGTAGCGTTCGAGACCGGCGGCGAAGAGGCCGCCGAGTACCCCGGGTTCACGAGGGTCGTGGTCCGCGGGGGAGATGACGACGGGCTTCATCCGCCTTGGGCGGCCCGGATCACGAGCACGCGGTCCCCGTCGGCCAGCGGGTGCGACGCCCACGCGGCGCGCGGCACGACCGTCTGATTCACGGCCACGGCCACCCCGGGGCGATCTGCCAGCCCGAGCTCGCCGACGAGCATCTCCAGGGTCGCCGGCCCGGCGAGCGTGCGCGGCTCGTCATTGACGCGGATCGCGAGGTGGGTGGTCGCGAGGCTGGAGCTCATTTGGCCGGGACGGTGGATTCCAGGTGAATTTCGCCGCCCGTCTCCCGGAACTCGGTGGCCTTGGCGCGCAGGCCGGCCTCGATGGCCTCGCCGGCGGGCAGCGCGTGCTCCTCGGCGTAACGGCGCACGTCCTCGGTGATGCGCATCGAGCAGAATTGCGGCCCGCACATCGAGCAGAAGTGCGCGGTCTTGGCACCCTCCTGCGGCAGCGTTGCGTCGTGAAACTCGCGGGCCTTCTCCGGGTCGAGCCCGAGGTTGAACTGGTCCTCCCAGCGAAACTCGAACCGCGCCTGGGAGAGGGCGTTGTCGCGGTATTGCGCGGCGGGGTGGCCCTTCGCGAGGTCGGCGACGTGCGCGGCGATCTTGTAGGCGATCACGCCGGCGCGCACATCGTCCTTGTCGGGCAGCCCGAGGTGCTCCTTGGGCGTGACGTAGCAGAGCATCGCGGTGCCGTGCCAGCCGATCATCGCCGCGCCGATGGCGCTGGTGATGTGGTCGTAGCCCGGGGCGATGTCGGTCGTAAGCGGCCCGAGGGTGTAGAACGGCGCCTCGTGGCACCAGGCGAGCTGCTTCTCCATGTTTTCCGCGATCATGTGCATGGGCACATGGCCGGGACCCTCGCACATCACCTGCACGCCGCGCTCCCAGGCGCGTTGGGTGAGCTCGCCCTGGGTCTGGAGCTCGCCGAACTGGGCGTCGTCGTTCGCGTCGGCGATGGAGCCCGGCCGCAGGCCGTCCCCGATCGAGAAGGACACGTCATACGCCGCCATGAGGTCGCAGATGTCGTCCCAGTGCGTGTGGAGGAAATTCTCCTGGTGGTGCGCGAGGCACCACTTGGCCATGATCGCGCCGCCGCGGGACACGATGCCCGTCATGCGGCCCGCAGTCAGCGGAATATAGCGCAGCCGCACGCCCGCGTGGATCGTGAAGTAGTCCACCCCCTGCTCGGCCTGCTCGACCAGCGTATCGCGGAACAACTCCCAGGTGAGCGCCTCCGGACGGCCGCCGGCCTTTTCCAGCGCCTGGTAGATCGGCACCGTGCCGACGGGCACCGGGCAGTTGCGCAAAATCCACTCACGGGTCTGGTGGATGTTTTTCCCGGTCGAGAGATCCATCAGGGTGTCGCCGCCCCATTTCACCGACCAGCGCATCTTCTCCACCTCCTCGTCAATGGACGAGGCCACGGCGGAGTTGCCGATGTTGGTGTTGATTTTGACCAGAAAATTCCGGCCGATGATCATCGGCTCGAGCTCGGGATGGTTGAGGTTGGCCGGGATGATCGCGCGGCCGCGCGCGACCTCAGAGCGCACAAATTCCGGCGTGATCTCGCGCGGGATCGCCGCGCCCAGGCCCTGGCCCGCGTGCTGGCGCCAGAGCGAGTTGCGCGGGCCGCGGGCGGTCATCTCGGGCAGCTCCCGCTCGCGCTGGAGGCGGGTGTTCTCGCGGATCGCCACATATTCCATCTCCGGTGTGATGCGGCCCTCGCGGGCCTGCTGCAGCTGGGTCACCTTCCGGCCGGGCCGGGCACGGAGCACCGGACGACCGGCGCGGTCAAAGGCCTTGAGCGGGTTGCGCCGGCCCTCGGCCTCGGCCAGTTCGCGTTGTTTCTCGGAGAGGTAGCCGTCATCCACGGGCTTGACCGTGCGGCCGGCGGTCTCCTCGACGTCGCCGCGTTCGCGGATCCACGCGGCGCGGATGGGCGGCAGGCCCAGGGTGGCGTCGCCGTGGAAGCTGGCGTCGCCCCAGGCGCCGGAGGTGTCGTAGACCCGCACCGGCTCGTTGGGGATCTCGGTCCCGTTGGCCTTGCGGGTGGGGGTGAGGGTGATCTCCCGCATGGGCACCCGGAGGTCGGGGCGCGAGCCGGTCAAATAGACCCGGTGGGACGCGGGGAACAGACGGTGGCCGGACGGGGCGGCGGTGGGTGAGGATGGTGGGTTGGTCACGGGAGCTGGGTCTTTCGCGCCGAATCCATCCGAAGGTCGGCAAGCTCCCCGCGTCGGGCGGTGAACCTGTTTTCCCTCCGGCGGTGTTAAACGCGTCAGGTTCGAAGGCTTTTGGAGCGGATCGCGCCCCCTTCTCAGCCCGGCGCCCCGGGCTCGCCTAAACGAGGTGCCCGCACGAAGCGCGCGGCCGGGGTGCTTGTCAAATCTATTTCCCGTGGCGGACGCAGGAGGCACTGCTGATTCACGAAGGAATGAATTCCGAGAACTTTAACCACTTATGCACACTCATCTGCACTGATCCGATCCTCAGAATCAGTGTTCATCAGTGTCCATCAGTGGTTCAAATCTGACCGTTCGAAAATGTTTTCATCC
>CAIYUN010000075.1 GCA_903929355.1 uncultured Opitutaceae bacterium | reverse complement strand
TCCCAGGCAACTGGCAGCCAGCATAGGTTTTGAATAGAAAACGTCACCAGTGGGACATACAAATGGTGACGGTCTATATTTAGAAATGGTGACGTTCAATGGCCGACCGTGAGGTCGTCCGTCGGTCGCTTACAAAGGTTTCGGTTTAGGGTAGTTCAGAGGCCAAGGCCGCGTCCTTGTGGTCCGTCCTTGTGACCGCCCCATCCCTTCCTTCGTGAATCAGCCGTGGCCGCAGATATAAGCGGTGGTCGGGCGCGGGGTCGCGCCGGCACCCCTCCCTCACTGCTGCTCTTCAAGCAGCCAGCTCTGCTGGGCCGGCGGGGTGGCACGGGCCATGGGCTCCGCGGGAGGCGCGTTGAGATGCTGGGGCGGCTTGGTGGCCTTCAGCGCGACCGCGGCCTCACGGTCGGCGACAATGCGGTCGCAAATCTGGTGGATGTGCATCCGCAGCCATTGCGAGGTGCTGCTCGCCGGGGTGTAGTCCGCCGGGCCGTAACCGTGGATGCGGGCGGTCTGGAGCAGGCGGTCGTTCTGCGCAAACTCCGCCGGCTTGGCCGGATTATACACGGCGTAGGCCCGGCCGCCGCCGCCTTTCACCACGGAGAAACTGGGGACGTCGCTCGGGCCGTCGGCGATGTAGATCATGTTTTGCAGCGGGATGCGCCGGTCCTCGGCCGCCATCTTGGAGTTCACATCAATGGCGGGGTTCCGGTTGGTCCCCTTGTTGATCTCGAAGATGGCGCGGGTCTTGGTCGTGTTGTCGATCACCATGCCAATCTGCGCAATCTCGGATGCCGCGCTGATGGGCAGCTCCTGTTGATCAATGAAGCCGGGCTGGAGGGGGTTTTCGATGAACTCACAGGCCCAGATGCCGTCCACATGGCCGGCGATGGCGCTGCCCCGCACCATGGGCGCGAGGCCGGTGCTGACGATGTAGTGCTCGACCGAAATCTCGTGCTCGGCGTATTTGGGCTTCTCCCGGGCAAAGGTCCGGGCCCGGTTGAAAAAGTCCGGCAAACCCGGATAGAAGCCGATGTCTGCACCGCACTCGAAGAGAATCCGGTTGTTCAACCCCGCGAGCCGGCCGGCCATGACATAGGTGAGCAGATGGTTGAGGTAGGCGATTTCCGGCGCGAGGTGGTAGCCGCGCTCCCGGTAGCGGGCGGCGAGCTGGTTGGTCTCCACCCAGAAAGTGGCCTCGTCGATGCCGTAACGGCGGAACAGCGGCGACTGCATGTAATCCGGGATCAAGGTCCGGTCAAAATCCCAGATGAGGGCGATGGTGTTTTGCGTGAAGAGGGTCGTGGCCATGGCGGGCGGGGCCTCGCCGGGCCTACCCCCCGCAAGGTGATGAAGGGAAGTCGCAGCTGGGGGCGGGGGCAAGGGAGGATTTCTTATTGGTTATTGCTTATCGCTCATCGAAATATTTTCAGAAGCATGCGGAGGGGATTCGCCAGACCCACGCCGACGGCCCGGCGCCTCGCTCCGCTCGCCGCCGGCCGGTTGATTTCTACCATGGCCAAATCAGCATTAACCAATAACCCATAACCAATCTCTTTCCCCGTGCCCCCCCTGCCCGACATCGCCCCCTTTCAACGCCGCCTCGACGAGCTCGACGCGCGGATGGCGGCGCCCGAGTTTTACGCTCAGGCCCGCTCGGCGGCCGAGGTGACTCGCGAGCAGCAAAAGCTGGCCCAGCTCGTGGCCGACTGGCACGGGCACGCGAAGGTCACCGCGGAGATCGCCGAGACGCAGGCGCTGCTCAAGTCCTCCGCGGCCGACCAGGACCTGGCGCAACTGGCGACAGCGGAGCTGCCGGCGCTGGAGGCGCGGCGCGCGGCGCTCCACCAGACCATCCTGCGTGCGATGCTCCCGCCGGAGCCGGACGACTCGCGCAACACCATCCTCGAGATCCGCGCGGGCACCGGCGGAGAGGAGGCCGCCCTGTTCGCCGCCCAGCTCGCGCGCCTCTACCAGCGTTATGCCGACGCCCAGGGCTGGCGGTGTGAGCCGCTGGGCGGCAGCCCGAGCGAGCGCGGCGGCCTGCGGGAGGGCAGCTTCCACATCACCGGCCAGAACGTCCACCGCCAGCTCAAGTTCGAGAGCGGGGTCCACCGGGTGCAGCGCGTGCCGGTGACCGAGGCGAACGGCCGCATCCACACCTCGACGGTGACCGTGGCGGTCCTGCCCGAGGCCAACGAGGTCGAGGTGAGCATTGATCCCCAGGACTTGGACATCACCGTGATGCGGGCCAGCGGTCCGGGCGGTCAGGGCGTCAACACCACCGACTCGGCGGTGCGCATCGTGCACCGCCCGACCGGCCTGACGGTCTATTGTGCGGACGGCCGTTCACAGCAGAAAAACAAGGCGAGTGCGCTCGTGGTTCTCCGCTCCCGGCTGCTCAAGCAACAGGGCGACGCCGAGCGGGCCAGCTATGCCGCCCAACGCCGGAGCCAGATCGGCACCGGCGACCGCAGCGAGCGCATCCGCACCTACAATTTCCCCCAGAGCCGGGTAACCGACCACCGCGTCGGCCTCACCCTGCACAATCTGCCCCAAGTGTTGGAGGGTCAACTTGATGAGATCATCGCCGCGCTGCAACAGGCGGAATTCGAGGAAAAGCTCGCCGCGCTTTCCGGAGGGTGAGGAAGGGCAGATGTCAGAAGTCAGACGTCAGAAGTCAGACGGCTGAGAAGGAGATTTCTTATTGGTTATTGCTTATCTCTCATCGGGCTATTTCAAGGGCTTCCCGATGACCAAGGTGCGACCAATAGTCTGTGGCCTGCAATTGCTGAAATAACCAAATAAGCGATAGCCAATAGCCAATAACAAATAACTCCCCCCCCAACCCTCGTGCCCGCCGTCCTTGAGATCATCCAGAAGACCACGGAGTTTTTCACCGGGAAGGGCGTGGAGCCGCCCCGCCTCAACGCCGAGCATCTCATCGGCCATGCCCTCGGCTTGGGACGGATGCAGCTCTATCTCCAGTTTGAGCGGATCCTCACCGAGCCGGAACTGGAGAAGATCCGTCCGCTGGTGCGCCGCCGGGCACAGCGCGAGCCTTTGCAGCATATCCTGGGTACAACCGAGTTTTTCGGCCTGAAGCTCAAGACCGACCGTCGCGCGCTCATCCCTCGCCCCGAAACCGAGCGCCTGGTCGAACTCGTGACCCAGCTTTGGCCGGTCCCGCCAGCCACGGTATTGGATCTCGGCACGGGGACGGGGGCCATCGCGCTCGCCCTGGCCCGGCACTGGCCCGCAGCCCGGGTGACCGCGGTGGACCGCAGCGCCGATGCGCTGGCCCTGGCGGGCGAAAACGCCGTGGCGCTCGGGCTCTCCGACCGGGTTGGCTGGCTCGAGTCCGACTGGTTTGCCGCGCTCCCGGCGGATGCGCGGTTTGACCTGATCGTGGCGAACCCGCCCTATCTGTCCGCAGCCGAGCTGGCGGCGGCCGAGCCGGAGGTGCGCGAGTTTGATCCCCGGGACGCGCTGACCGCCGCCGAGGACGGTCTGGCAGACTTGCGCCACATTCTGGCCGGGGCCCCGGCCAGACTCAACGACGGCGGCCTGCTCGCCTTGGAAACCGGCATCGCGCAACACGCCAGGTTGCTCACGCTGGCCGCCGAGGCCGGTTTGACCCGGACCGAGTCGCGGCAGGATTTGACCGACCGGGACCGGTTCGTCCTGGCCTGGCGTTAGGCAAGTGCGGAATGCGGGGTGCGGAATGCGGGGTGCGGAGTGCGGGGTGCGGAGTGCGGCGGAGTGCGGCGGAGTTCCTGGTGCTTGGTACTTGGAATTCAGTTCGTGCAGGTTTTTCGGCTGCTAGGTTCTGACGTCTAGGTTCTGACGTCTGACCTCTGACGTCTGACCTCTGGCTTCCGGCCTCCGGCCTCCGCCTCACGGGCACGGCTTGGCAAACAACTCATCCATGGTCCGGCTGAAGCCGGGCAACTGGAGATCCGTGAGCGGATGGTGGTTCGCGAGGATCGTCTCTAGGCGGAACCCGAATTCACCCGTCCCGTAGATTTCCACGTTGTGGTAACGCGAATCCACGATCCAGAGACGGGGTAGACGAACATCCATATAAAGCTGTTTTTTCACCACGGTGTCGCGGTTGTGGTCGCCAGGCTGGACCACCTCGACCGCCAGGTAAAGCCGACCGTCGTCGGCGTGGGTGAGCGCGAGGTCGGGGGAGACGCGGCTCCGCGGCGGCAGCTCAAACGGGGTGCGGCGGGGCGGCAACCGCAGCGGGGAACCGGCGGGCAGGGCCGCCCGCACCCATGCGTGCAGACGGTTGCACAGCAGTTCGTGGGGCGCGGCCGGCGCAAGGCGCAGATGCGTCTCGCCTTCAAGGATCTCTTCATAGGCCTGGGGCATGGGCAGGGGAGAATTTGTTAATGGATATTGGTTATCGCTTATTGGGCCAGGTCCAGAATTGGCAGGCTCGAAGGATTCGGCTAAAGCCCGGGGAGTGACTGGAGAAATCTTGGTTGGCACTGGCCGTGGTTTGAAAATAATTCAATAAGCATTAAGCAATAACAGATAAGCAATCTCCCTTCCCCCTTCAGCCCAGCTTCTGCCAGAGGGCGGCGGGGACCTGCTCGGGGCGGCTGCGTGGTCCCAGTCCGGCGGCGGCGAGGGTCTCGAACCAGGCACGGCCACCATCGGGCAGGCGGTTGCGCAGGAGGGCGCCGAGCTGCTTGCGCCGCTGCTGGAAGCACGCGCGGATGAGCGCACGCGTGGCGGGCGGGAGGACGAAAGGGTCAGGCCGGAGCACGAGATGCAGCAGGTGGGAGTCCACGTCGGGCCGGGGGAAGAAGCACGCGGCGGCGACGGTGTGGCCGGGCGCCACCGCATAGGCCGACTGCAGCGCGATGGAAATGGCGCTGAATTGCTTGGTGCCGGGCGCGGCCGTGTAACGTTGTGCGGCCTCAAGCTGGAGCATCAGCACCATCCGGGCCGGCAGGGGGCCCGCGAGCACCGCGTCCAACCACGGGGTCGAGATGGCATAGGGGAGGTTGGCGACAATCTTGAAGCTGGCGGCGGGATTTGTGGACGGGATCAGCCCGGCGAGCGGCCGCTCGACGGCGTCGCCCTCGAGCAGGTGCAGCGTCCTGGGAAAATGCGGGAGGAGGGTTTCGGCCAGATAGGCGTGAAGTGTGCGGTCTTTCTCGACGGCCCACACGTCGGCGCCGGCCTCCAGCAGGGCGGCGGTGAGGGTGCCGAGGCCGGGGCCGATCTCGACGACGGTGTCGCCAGGTGCCACCCCGGCGAGCTCAAGCGACTTGCGGACGATGTTGCCGTCCACCAGAAAGTTCTGGCCGAGAAAGCGTTTCGGGGTGTGCCCGAGGTTGGCCAGCAGCGCGCGGGTGGCGGTGGGGGTGAGCGCCATGGGCTATGCCTTGCGCTCCTCCTCGAGGTGAAACCGGTGAAACATGCGGTGGACCACCGGCGAGAGCATCACCGCCGCGGACGTGATGAGCGCGATGCCGCAATAAAGCGCGTAACAGCCGGCGAACAGCTTGCCCCCGGATGTCTGCAAGGTGGCGACCGGCCCCATGCCCGCCATGATCATCGAAGCGTTCAGGAACGCGTCGATCCAGGGCAGATTCTCCAGGTAATGGTATCCCGCCATGCCGGCCGCGAGGGAAAGTCCCAGCAGCACCACGCCAAAACCCATGGTGCGGAGCAGGCGGCGCGCAAAGAGGCGGCGGGGCAGCAGGGGTTGGGAACGGTGCTCAAACATGCGGGTGAAAACCGGCGATCAGCGCGGCGGGGTCGGCGGCGCGCATCAGCGCCTCGCCCACGAGGACGGCGTGGGCGCCGGCGGCCCGGGCCCGCGCCGCATCCTGGGCGGTGGCGATCCCGCTTTCGCTGACGGCGGTCACTCCGCGCGGAAACTGCGGGATGAGCCGTTCGCTGAGCGCGAGATCGGTCTGGAAGGTGGCGAGGTCGCGGTTGTTCACGCCGATGATTGCGGCGCCGTGGGCGACTGCCCGGGCGAGGTCGGCCTCGTCGTGGATCTCAAAGAGCGCCGCCAGTCCCGCCGCCCGGGCGGCGGCGTGGAGCGTCGTGAGTTCAGGGTCGGTGAGGGCGCGGACAATCAGCAGAATGGCGCTGGCGCCGGCCGCGCGGGCCTCCCGCACCTGCACGGGATGGATCATGAAATCCTTGCGGAGGCAGGGCCGGGCGGGCGGGCGGGCGTGGAAGTCGGCGGTGACGTCGCGCAGGTCGTCGAGGGTGCCTCCGAAGAATTTCTGATCGGTGAGCACCGAGAGCGCGTCCGCCCCGGCGGCCTGGTAGCGCCGGGCCTGTTCAACGGCGGACGCCCCCGCCCTGATGTCGCCGGCGGAGGGGGAGCGGCGTTTGATCTCGGCGATGACCGCGAGGCGGCCATCGCCGCGGCGGAGGGCGGCGGCGAAGTCGGGCGGCGGGGGCAGGGAGGCGTTGAGCGCGGCCAGCTCGCTTTCCGGGACCGGCCGCACCAGCGCGACGATCTCCCGTCGCTTCCAGGCCATGATCTCAGTGAGCTTGTCGGACATGTGGTAATAGGCGCAAAGAGGCGCCCTAGGCGCAAGAAACAACCTCGGCGTTTTATTTTGCGATTCGGGCGCCAATTTGCGGCCATAGCCCGATGAGCGCCCTCGACGACCTCCGCCAGACCATCGCCCGTTTGCGCGGCCCCGGCGGCTGCCCGTGGGACCAGGAGCAGACCCATGCCAGCCTGGTGCGCTGCCTCATTGACGAGGTGAGCGAGCTGATCGACACAATCGACCGGGCCGACCTGCCGCATATGCGCGAGGAGCTCGGGGATGTGCTCATCCAGGTGGTGTTTCACGCCCAGCTCGCCGAGGAGGCGGGGGCCTTCGACCTCGAGGCGGTGGCGCGGGAGGTCAACGACAAGCTCATCCGCCGCCATCCGCATGTGTTCGGGGCGGACAAGCTGGAGACCTCCGCCCAGGTCCTGGTCAAGTGGGAGGAGATCAAGGCGGGGGAGCGCAAAAACGGGCCGGTTACGGCCGGGGCGGTATTCAAGGAGCTGCCGCCGCGTCTGCCGGCGTTGATGTTCGCCGAGGCGGTGTGGAAACAGATTGAGAAAAAGAACCTGCCGGTTGCCCCAGCGGAGGTGGACGTGGCCCGCGTGCGGGTGCTGGGGGCGGAACTCGACGACGCCGGGCTGGGCCGGCGGCTGTTTGAGCTGGCGGCGGCGGCGCGGGCCAAGGGGCTCGACCCGGAGGGGGCGGTGCGGCGGCATGCGACCGGGGTCATGCGCGCGGTTGAGGCGCGCGTGCGCCAGGCGGACGCGCAACAGCAATGAGCGCCGGGCCTGAGCCGCCGCCGGCCGCAGTCGTCGCCGAGTGGCTGACGCCATTTCTGGAGTTTCTCGGCAAGGAGCGCCGTTACTCGGCTTACACCCTGCGCAACTACCGGCAGGCGTTTGAGGATTACTGGCGCTGGCTCGGCACCGGCGGAGGTCGGACCCGCCAGTTCGACCGGGTCGAACTGCGGGCCGCGCGGGATTTCGTGATCGAGGCCCAGGGGCGTTTCGGCCGGCGCACCCTGCACAACCATGTTTCGGCTCTGCGGGCGTTTTACAAATTCTGGCTGCTCCGGGGCCGCGTGGCCCGCAATCCGTTTACCGGGGTGCCATTGCCCAAATTGGAGCGGCGGCTGCCTCAGTTTCTCACCGAGCAGCAGATGAAGGAACTGCTGACCGGACCGCAACGTCTGCTCGACGCCGGCAGCCTCGACGCCTTCACCGCCTGGCGGGACCGGCTGGTGATGGAGCTGCTCTACGGCGGCGGCCTGCGGGTCAGCGAGCTGGTGGCGCTGGATTACCGGCAGATCGACTTGGCCAACGGGGTGGCCCGCGTGCTGGGCAAGGGGCGCAAGGAGCGGTTGTGTCCGCTCGGGCGGGTGGCGACCGCGGTCCTGGAGAAGTGGCGGTCGGAGTTTGCCCGCACCACCGGCCCGGGAGCACCGGTGGTGGTCACCACGCAGCACCGGCGGCTGTCGGTGCGGGCGGTGCAACTGCTGCTCAAACGCTATCTGGCGCTGGCCGGGCTGCCGTTGGATCTTACGCCCCACAAGCTGCGGCACAGCTATGCCACGCACCTGCTCAACGCCGGCGCGGATTTGCGGCTGGTGCAGGAGCTGCTCGGCCATGCGAACCTCAACACCACGCAAATCTACACCCATGTGAGCGTCGCGCGCTTGAAGGAAGTCTACAACAAGGCCCACCCCCGGGCATGATGATGGAGATATGTTATTGGTTATCGCTTATTTGGTTATTCCTGCGATTGCAGACCAAAGACCGTTTGTCTACCTTTGTCATCGGGACGCACCTGAAATAGCCCGATGAGAGATAAGCAATAACCAATAAGAAATCTCCGTCTCCGTCTCCGCCCTCCGACCCCGTCCTCCGACCTCTGACCTCCGACCTCCGACCTCTGACCTCTGACATCCGCCCTCCGCCCTCTGACCTCTGACATCTGACCTCTGACATCTGGCCTCCGACCTCCGACCTCTGACCTCTGACATCTGGCCTCTGACGTCTTGCTCCAACTATGGTGCCTCGAAGTAGTCCAGGCTCTTGCCGTGGGTCTCCTCCAACCCATGCAGGGCCCAGAGGGCGAGGCCGATGCAGACTGCGCCGACGAGGGCCGCGCCGGGCAGGAGGCCCAGTTCCCCCTTGCACCAGGTGAACGCCATGGTGACCGGGACCAGGGAGCCCCGCACAAAATTTGGCACGGTGGTCGCGACCGTGGCGCGGATGTTCGTGCCGAACTGCTCGGCCCCGACCGTGACGAACACCGCCCAATAACCCACGCCCAAACCGAGCAAAAACACGAGGGAGTAGAAGCCGGCCGGACCCTCGCCACGCACCAGGAGATACGCCGCGACGCCCACCAGGGTGAGGAGGAGAAAACTCCGCACGATTTTTTTGCGCGAGCCGAGCCACTGGCTCAGCAGGCCGCTGGCCAGGTCGCCAAACGTGATGCCCAGGTAGGCGAAGGAGACCGCCCAGGCCGCCTTGATCTCGCCCGGCACGCCGAGCGCCCGGGCGAATTCCGGGGCCAATGTGACCAGGATGCCGATGACAAACCAGGTTGGCAGGCCGATGAGGATGCAACGCAGATATTTGCCGAACCGCGCCCGGTTGGTGAACAACGTCAGGAAATTACCCCGCACCACCCCGGCGCGGCCTTTCATCCGCTGAAACATCCCCGACTCGGCCACGCTGAGGCGAAGCCCGAGCAAAAGAAAACCCAGTCCGCCCCCGATGAAGAAGGCCGTGCGCCAGGGGACATACCCGGCCACAAAGCCGCCTACCACCGCGCCGAACACCCCGATGGTGGCAACCAGCGTGGTGCCGTAGCCGCGGGCCTCCTTGGAGAGCACTTCCGAGACCAGGGTGATGCCGCCGCCAAGCTCCCCGGCGAGGCCGACGCCCGCGATGAAGCGGCACACCGCATACGCCCCAAGGGTGTGTACGAAGCCGTTGGCGATATTGGCGGCCGAATATAGCAGGATGGAGCTGAAAAGCAGCACCACGCGCCCCATCCGGTCGCCGAGCATGCCGAAGAGAATTCCTCCCAGCAGCATGCCCGCCATCTGCAAATTCAGGACCAGGAGGCCGTTGGTGGCGAGCTGGTCGCCGACATAACCCAGGTCCTTGAGGCTGGTGACGCGGACAATGCTGAATAGAATCAGGTCGTAGATATCAACGAAGTAGCCCAGCGCCCCCACGATCACAGCCGGATGGAGCACCTCGCGCAGGATGGCACGGGCAGGGGTGGCGGTGAGGGGGCGTGACATTCGCCCAAGAAAGGCGCGCCGGCTGGCGCGAGACAAGCGGGCATTGGAGCATGGTTGCGCCAGAGGTCGGCCCAAGGCTTGGCTGTAGCCGGGGTCGCCGACCCCGGTCTGCGCCACGCAGCGCTGATTCATGAATGGTCATAAACCAATGATGATGAATGATACAACCACTCATTATAAACCAGGACGAATACTTTCAAACGGTCCAATTTAAACCACTAATCTTTACTAATGAACACTAATCCTGAAGATCGGATTAGTGTAAATTAGCGCATATTAGTGGTTAAGAGTTTTGTTTGGGTGGGTCATCGGCGAAGGCAACCCCCTCGTGGTCTCAAATTTCCTTCCGTCGTGAATCAGCAGTGCTGCGCCGCGCCCCATCGCTTTTCTGGCTGGCGATGTTGCCGCGTCGCACCCCAATCTTTCCCCATGGCCCAAGTCCGCGTCCGTTTCGCCCCTAGCCCGACGGGGTTCTTCCACATCGGCAGCGCCCGCACGGCGTTGTTCAACTGGCTCTATGCCCGCCACACCGGCGGGGTCTTTGTGTTGCGCATCGAGGACACCGACGCGGCGCGCAACACCGAGGAGTTCCTCAAGGTGATCTACGACTCCTTGACCTGGCTCGGTCTCAACTGGGACGAGGGTCCCAAGGTTGGAACCTGCGGCGGCGGCGACTCCGGCCCGTACCGGCAGAGTGAGCGGGCGCCCATTTATCGCGAATACCTCGAAAAGCTGAAGGCCGCTGGCCGGACCTACGAGAAGGACGGTGCGATCTGGTTCAAGCTGCTGGGGGACCGGCAGGAGGTCTTTGATGAGCACCGCAAAAAGACCGTCGTGAAGGTGAAGAACACGCCGGCGGTGATCGAGGACCTCATCCGGGGTCGGGTCGAGCGTCTGGAGGACGAGGATTTTGTGATCGTGCGTTCGGACGGCAACCCGGTGTTCCACCTCGTGAACGTGGTGGATGACATCGCCATGCGCATCACCCACGTCATTCGCGGTGAGGACCACCTGTCCAACACGAGCAAGCACGTGGAGTTGTTCAAGGCGTTGGGCGCGCCGGTGCCGGCCTACGCGCACATTCCGCTCATTTTGAAGCAAAATGGGCCGGGTAAGATGTCAAAACGCGACCAGGGGGCGCTCATCGAGGAATACCAGCGGCGGGGTTTCCTGCCCGAGGCGCTGGTGAATTTCCTGTGCCTGCTCGGGTGGAACCCGGGCGACGACCGGGAGAAAATGCCGATTGCGGAGATCATCCGGCTGTTCGACCTGCCCGGCGTGAACCAGAGCAACGCACGCTTCGACGAGAAGAAGCTCGCGCACGTGAACATGGCCTACCTGCTGGAGCTGCCGGCGGATGAGTTCGTGCGCCGCGCCCGGGGTTATTTTTCGGGATTGGGCGAGAATGCGGGGGCCAAGGCGGCGCTGGCGGCGGATGCGGGATTCTTCCGCGAGGTGATGCTGCTCTGCCAGTCGAAGTTGAAGGGATTGGAGGAACTGCCGGCCTACACGGCTTATTTTTTCACGGAGGATTATCCGGTGGACGCCAAGGCGCGCGACAAAGTCATGGGCAAGGGCGACCCGGCGGCACGGCTGCGTGAACTGGCCGCGGCGCTGGCGACCACGGATTTCTCCAGTGACACCGCCATCGAGGAGGCGATCAAAGTGCTGGCGGCCGGGAAAGGGCTGGGGTTTGGCGACTACCAATCCGTGGCGCGTTTGGCGGTGTCGGGCACCAACATCGGCCCGAGCATTACCGGGATGTTCCGTGTCCTTGGCCGCGAGCGCGTGCTGGCGCGGCTGGGGCTACCCAAGGAGGCTTTTGGGAGCGCGTGACCCCGTGAACCATGACCTTCGGGTCAGCGCAGACCGTTGCCGGGGCCATCAAGATATTTCAGGCCGCTGTCAAGATATTTCAGGCCGCTGCCGGGAGGCCACTCATACAATGGGTTGCCAACGGTGGGTGGGTCGGAAACACGATCGTGATCCCAAGGGATGGCGTTGGGATCGTCCGCGACGGGTTGGTCCTTGTACGTCGCATGTTCGGATGCATGAGACCTCCATTGTCCGCCATCGGTGAGTGGCTCGGGGTCATGCTTCTGGGACCACGGGACGACGCTGGGATCGACCTTGGCCTCGGAGGAAAAGGACTCACAGCCCGCCCAAAGCGCGCCGAGCGCCAGCGCAGCGAGGGCCAATAGGGTGTGGCGCCATGATGACATAAATCAAAAAGTTCACGGTATTGGCGTGGAGTCAAGCCGCAGGTCACCGGATTGCAGGTTAGGGAGGCCCTGCCTGCTACTTGTGAGCTCGGGCGGCCCGCCATGCCGCAGGAACGCACGCCAATGCCAATGACCATGGGACCGGCTCCACGAGCCTGTTTCGGAATTGCGTTGGCGGAGGGGTTTCATTCCAACAAGCCATGAACCCCAAAATCATCCCCAGTTTCGCGCTGGTCTTGAGCGTCGGCTTGTTTGGCTGCTCCAGTAATTACCCCCATCCCGCGACAGACCATGGCATGGCGATGCCGGCCTCCGATTCCACCCTGGATTGGGCAAAGACCAAACTGGCAAAATCTCCGCGCCATGGGGAGTATGTCACCGTGGCCTACGGCAACCGCGCCGTGCTCTGCTGGATGGTCCATCCTCAAATTGAACACCCGACCACCGCCGTGCTGGTCATCCATGACAGCTCCGGCTTGACCGATTTTGGACGTCTCTCCGCGGATGAACTGGCGGCCGAGGGCTATCTCGCCATTGCGCCGGATTTTCTTTCAGGATCGGGGCCAAACGGTGGCGGAACGAGCTCTTTTGCCAACGACAACGACGAGGGCCTGGCCCTCAAAAAATTACCGCCTGACCAAGTCATCGGCGATGTGAACGCGGCGGCGGAATATGTGAAGGCACGCCCATCCGCCAACGGTAACTGGTGGTGGTCGGTTTTTGCTGGGGCGGTTCCCAGGCCTCGATCGCCGCCTGCACCCGGTCGGATTTGAAGGCGGCCTTTGTTTTTTACGGCTGGCCGCCCAAAGCGGCGGATGGAATCACGAATATCCAATGTCCAGTCTATGGCTTTTACGGCGAGCGGGACGCGCGGGTCACTGTCACGGTGCCGGCCGGCCAGCTGGAGATGAGGAACGCGGGCAAAATTTTTGAACCCGTGATCTACGCCGGGGCGGGGCATGGTTTTATGGCGCATGGGGAGCCGGAGTATCCCGAGGCCACCACTGCCGACCGAAAAGCCCATGATCAGGCCTGGGCGCGCTTGAAAGATTTACTGAAGGGGATTTGAGCGTCGTGATTCAAGACGCCCGCCTTTCTTGGGCTGTAGAAAGCCGGCTGCAGGCCAGCGTTGCTTTTCGGCGGGTCGGCGCCGGCTCACAACAGCGGTGCGGTGAGGCCGACGGCGAGCGCGGCGCGGCGCTGGTTGGCGTCGAGGGTGAGCAGGCGGGAGGTTCCCAGCCATTGCGCGGCGGCCACATGCAAAAGGTCGAGGGCGCGCACGTTCATCGTGGGGGTGATGGCGACCGCCAGCTCCTGCGCTCGGCGCAACCAGGCTGGATGATCAAGGGTGGCTTGGCGAAACACGCCCGACGCCCGTCCCCCCGCGATCTCGCTCACCAAGGCGGTCGCCTCCGGCAGGGTGATTTGCTTTCGGGCGACGAGCTGCATGAGGGCGTTGGTCGCCTCGTAGGAGCCAAATCGGTGAGGGGCAGGTGAGGAGGATTGTGCCAACCGCGGGCATGCCGTGCGGCGCGCCCATGGTTGGCGTCCGCCACGACATGCAGCGAAAGGATGAAGGAGGTGTCGGCGTAGTCGCTCACCGGCTACCCTGTCCCTCCCAAAGTTTCACGATGTCAATGGCCCGCTTTTTTGTGCCCAGGATGGCGCGGCTGCGGGCCGTGAAATCCGGGGGTGTCCAAGCGCCAGCCGGGGCGGGGGTGGCGTCGAAAGTGGCGATGACCTTGCCCTGTTTGGTGATCTTGATCGGCGCACGTCGCGCGGCGGCATAGACCCTGGGAAACTCGTGGCGCAGCTCTTTGACGGTGGCGGTGCTCATGGTTATACCATTGGGGTAACTTAACCGGCCGACAAGTCTCCGCCCCCGGCCCGGCCGAGGTATTTCTGCTCTGTGCACTCGGTCTTTATCTCTGTGGTCTCTGTGACCAACTGCCGAATTCAGCTCAACCCGGTTTGCGCCCCCCTCACTCCTCCAGCTTGATCTTGTAGCGTTCAAGCGAGCTGCTTTCAAGCTGGGCGAGGTCGGCGAGAGCCTGGCGCTGCGTCACCCGGGCCTGCAGCTCGGCGACTTGGGCGGAGTTCAGGGCGGCCTGGGCGTCCTCGACAAAACGAAAGGTGGCGAGGCCGGCATCGTATTGCGCCTTTTGCTGGTCGAACTGCTGGGTGGCGAGCTGGCTGGCGAGAGTGGCGATGGCGACACTTTCCTTGGCGGTTTCCACCGCCCGCACCGCGGCGCGCACCTGCGCCAGGAGGTTCTGGTCGAGTTGCTCGACCGTGGTCTGCTGGCTGTTGAAACTGGCGAGCGCCTGCCGGTAACGGGCATTCTGGGCGCGCAGCCCCCAGGGCAGGGTGAGGGTCAGCCCCAACTGCCAGTTGTAGCCCCGGCCGGTGGTGACCTGGTCGGCGGCATCAAAGAACCCGTCCTCTCGGCTGTTGAAATTCACCGACCCGCCCAGGTCCAGGATGGGCTGGCGCGCATCCGCCGCGGTGAGGAGATCGACGCGGAGCTGGTCAAGGGCGACCTGGGCCGCAAGCAGCGAAGGCTGGTTGGCTCGCGCCAGCGCGTAGGATCGGGCAAAGGAGACCTCGGGCACCGCCTCGTCGCCGAGCTGGACCGGGCCCACGGGGGTGTCAAAGGCGAAGCGCGTGATGAGCGCGAGCAGGGTGTCCTCGTTGTTGTGGACGGACTGCGTGGCGGTCGCGATCGCAAGGCGGGCGTTGGCCACGCTGACCTGGGCCGTGACCACATCGAGGTCGATGGCCACGCCGATCGCACGCCGGTCACGGTTCTCGGCCTCAAGCAGGTTGGCGGTGGTGAGGGCAAACTGCTGCACTCCGAGCTGCTCGCGGGCGAAATAGAGGTTGTAATAGGCCGACTCGACACTGCGGACGACGGATAGGACGGAGGTCTTGAAGTTGGTGTTGGCGAGCCGGACCCCGAGGCGGGCGCGATCCTGCGCGGCGCGGTTCAGCTCGACGCCCGCGCCCTGTAGCAGCGGCTGGCTGACGGTGAGGGTGAGCCCGCCGTTGTAGGCGGGGCCAAAGCTGTTGTTGGCGACGCTGCGGCCGAGGTTGGTGCCGACACCGACCGTGGCCCCGTTGACGAGTTTCTGGCCGACGCCCGCGCTGGCGCTCTGCCCGTTGGCCTCGGAATTGGGGATGACGGCGCCCAGCGCGGCGGCCCGGGAGCCGTTGGCGGTGGCGTTGGCTGTCACCGTGGGGTCGTAGGCGGCGTCGGCGATGACGACGGAGTCGCGGGCGCTTTGCTTGGCGTAGCCTTGGATCTGCAGCTCAAAATTCTTGTCGAGGGCGCGGGCGATGCACTCCGCCAAAGTCAGGGGCGGCAGGGTGGCGGCGGCATCGGACGGCGCGGCGGGCGCGACCGCCGGGGCGTCAGCGGCGCGGACCGCCGGCGAGGACACCAGACAGAGGAGGAAACAGGACGGGAGGAGGAACAGGCGGGGAATCATGACGGCGGCGGGCGGCCAAAGGGTTATTGTTTCTCAAATTCCCCACGGGAGGTCCGCTTGAGCACGGTGAAGCCGGCCTGTTTGGCGGAGGAGATCGAAAGTGGGGCCAACAGTTTGGGAGTGTTCACGGAGTGGGTGGCACACCGGGCCACCGGCTGGCCGCAGGTGGGGCACGCCGTGAGCACCGGATCGGCGGCCGACTGCCGGTGCTCGAAGCCGGCACCGCAAAGTTTGCAGGGAACCTGCGCCGGTTCGTAACGGTAGAGCGGCATGAGGTGACGCCGGGCGCGTGGCGTCAGGGCTGGGCGGGGGTGGACTTGGCGAGCTCGTGCTGGACGAGTTCGCCCAGGGCGTTGTTCGCGGCGTAGGCGGCCAGCTGGGCGGCGAGCTGCTGGCGGGCGGACATGTATTGGGTGCCGGTGGGGGTGAGGTCGGGGACCTTCTTGTCCACGGCATACACCAGCTGGCCTTGCGAGGGCGTGGAGGGATCGTCGCTGGAGGCCACCCCGATCATGTCGGAAACCTGCCCCTTTTGCAGGGTGGCCAGCGCGCCCAGCACATGGGAAAGATCATCGAAGCTGCCGGCCTCGCGTTTCTGGGCGAGAGTGAAACTCGTGTAGGTCTTGACCTCCACCTTGACCGGGTCGGCCGCAGCTTTCACCGCCTGCTCAAAGGGGGTGCCGGCCTTGAGGCTGGCCTCGATCCGGGGATGCAGGGTTTGCCCGAGCTCGGAGAAAAGGCGTTTCTTCTCGGCGGCCCGCCACTCGGCCGCCACTCGGTCCCGGACCTCGCCAAAGGGCGGCTGGCGGGCGGCGATGGTCTCCTGCCACACGAGCACGACGGCGCCATGCGGCGTGAGGATCTCATCCGAGAAGGGATGGGTGGCATCGAGCCGGAACGCCTTGGCGGTGTTCTCGGGATCAACTCCGAGTTCGACCGGCTTGGCATTGCGGGCAAAGGGGGCGAGGGGCTGGCGCGCCAGGTGCTGGGAGGCGAGCAGCGGGTCGAGCGTGGCGGGGGTGATCTTTTGCTCGAAGAGCGAGACCGCAAAGTCGGCGGCGGCGCTTCCCGCCATCCGGCGGGCCTTGTCGAGCTTGAGCGCGGCCTCGACGGCGGGGCGGACCGTGGGAAAATCATCGGGCGCGGTCGCCGGATCGGTGGGCTTGGCGAGCAGGGGCGGGGTGGACGCGACCTCGGGCTTGGGGAATGCCGCGCGGTTCCCGTCGTAGAATTTGCGCGCCTCCGCCTCGGTCACGCTGACTTTGTCCATATATGACTCGGTGGGGAAGTTGATGGCATCCACCCGGACTTGGGCGGGAAGCTCCACCGGATGGTCGGAGAAGTACTTCTGCAGATCGGCGTCACTGGGATTGAGCGCGGGGCTGAAACTCGCATAATCCACGGTGGCGAGCGCGACCGTCCAGGATGATTCGTTGAGCTCCAGGGCCGCGCTCACGTCACCGGGCAGGATGTAGCCGGGGCCGGCGAGCAGGGACTGAACCTGGTGAATGCGGGCATCGTCGGCGATGATCCGGCTCACCACGGCCTCGGTGATACGCGGGTCGGCTTTGACGCTGTCCCGGAAGGTGCTGTAGAGAACCGGGTCAAACGCATGGGGGACCTCGGCGCTGGCGAAGAGGCGGAGGCTCTTGATGAAGGCGTCCAATTCCGCGGGAGTGGACGCGGGCAGGTGCAACTGGTCGGCGAGCCAGAGCGCGGCGTGACGCTGCAGGGCGAAGCCTTGGAGACGGTCGGGGGGGAGGGCGATGTTGAATGGCAGGCCCAGCTGAAGATGGGCGCTGATGGTGGCGGCCTCGATGAGCTGCTGATTGTCATCGGCCGAGGCGAGATCAAGGCCGTAGAACGGCCGGCTCACATGCTCACCCCCGGGGGTCGCCCGCCCGAAGCCACCCGAGGCGTTGATGCCCAGGATGAACGAGATGATGGTGATGGCGAGCAGGACCGCAAAAACGGTGCGGAAGTGGCGTTGAAAGTACTTTTGAATCCAGGAGATCATGGGGGAAACCGGCAAAAATGGGGGGAAGCCCGGGGCGGTGTCAATGGCAGAGGTGGGAGGGAGGTGACGCAGGGCGCATCTCAGTTTCTTGCAGGCCCACTCTCACCCGTCTGGCTCCGCCTTCGCGTTCATGGCGATCGTGTAAAAACCCTTCGTGGTGGTTGGAACCTCTGCTCAGAAACCTTCTCTGTTTGCCTCGAATGATGGCGCCGTATCCTACACCCTGCGAACAACCTCTGCCTCTTCGTTTCCTTGGTTGCCTTCTGTTCTAACTTCCGGTCCGGTTCTGGTGCTTCAGCTTCGGGAGCTCTTGTGCAATAAAGTGAGATGCGCCCGGTGACGCATCTTGCCGTCCTTGGGTGGCAGGGACGCATTTTGAAACGCCACCACCTTGCTGCTTCAGACCTTGCGCTGGCCCTTCGGGCGGCGCAGTATGGCCGGTTTCCCATGGCGCTTCTCAGTCTGCTTGATCTCTCCCATGCCTTCGGCGGCCCGCCGGTGCTCGACCACGTCAACTTCCAGGTTGATGCGGGCGAGCGCGTCTGCCTGCTCGGGCGCAACGGCGCCGGCAAGTCCACGCTGATGAAGCTGATCGCCGGTGAGGTCCTCCCCGACACCGGCCAGGTTTTCCGCCAGCCGGGGGCCCATTTTGCCCGCCTGGTGCAGGAGATTCCCCCCGACCTCACGGGCAAGGTCCACGATCTGGTCGCAGCCGGCCTCCGTTCCGCCGACCAGCACGAGGAGGAATGGGAGCGCGATGTCCGCCTCGAGGACCTGATGGCGCAGACCGGTTTGGACCCGCAGGCCGAGTTCGCCTCGCTCTCCGGCGGTTTGAAACGCCGCGTGCTGCTCGCCAGGGCGCTGGCGAGCCAGCCCGACCTGCTCCTGCTCGACGAGCCCACCAACCATCTCGATCTTGCCGCCATCCTCTGGCTGGAGGAATTTCTCCTCGCCCAGAAGGTGGGGCTCTTTTTCGTGACGCACGACCGGGTGTTTTTAAAGCGGCTGGCCACCCGCATCGTTGAACTCGACCGCGGACTCATCACCAACTGGGACTGCGATTACGACACGTTCGTGTTGCGCCGGCAGGACCGGCTCGAGGCCGAGGAGCGGACCCAGGCCCTGGCCGACAAGAAGCTGGCGCAGGAGGAGGAATGGATCCGCCGCGGCGTGCGCGCCCAACGGTCGCGGGCGACAGCCCGCATCAACCAACTGCACGCGCTCCGGGCCGAGCGCCGGGCGCGTCGGGAAAAGATCGGCAACGTCACGTTGCGCCTCGGCGACGCCACTCCCAGCGGGGTCAAGGTGGTGGACGTGGAGGACATGTCGTTCGCCTATCCCGATGGCCGGGTGCTGGTCCGGAACCTCACCACCACCATCACCCGGGGGGACAAAATCGGGCTGATCGGGCCCAACGGCGCGGGGAAGACCACTCTGATCAAGCTCCTGCTCGGCCAGTTGGCGCCGACCGCCGGGACGATCTCCCACGGCACCAATCTGGAGGTGGTTTATTACGACCAACTCCGTGCCCAGATCGACGACAACCGGTCGGTCGCGGACAACATCGCCAACGGAAACACCCACGTGACCGTGGCCGGCCGGACCCGGCATGTGATCAGCTATCTCCAGGACTTTCTCTTCGCCCCCGACCGGGCCCGCACCCCCGCCCGGGTGCTGTCCGGTGGGGAACGCAACCGTCTGCTGCTCGCCCGCCTCTTCACCAAGCCCGCGAACGTGCTGGTGCTGGACGAGCCGACCAACGATCTCGACATCGAGACCCTCGATCTGCTGGAGGATCTGCTGGTGGAGTTTCCCGGCACGGTGCTGATCGTGAGCCACGACCGGGAATTTCTCGACGAGGTGGTCACGAGCTCGCTGGTCTTTGAGGGCGACGGGAAAATCGGCGACTATGTCGGCGGCTATTCGGACTGGTTGGCGGACAAAAAGAAACAGGCGGTGGGGTCGAACGCGTTGACCCCAACGCGTTCTGAGCGTCTTGAGGTCAAGCCGCCCCACCTCCAGGAGCCTTCCCCCAAACCCCGCAGGCTTTCCGGGAAGGAACAGCGTGAGCTCGATGCCCTCCCGGCGCGGATTGAGCGGCTCGAAAGCGAGCAGGCGCAGCTCACCGCCCAGCTCGCCGACCCGGCGTTCTACAAAAATGAGGGCACGAAATTTGCGACGGTGAAGTTGCGCCTCGACGCGCTGGAGGCGGAACACGCGACCGCCTTTGCCCGCTGGGAGCAGTTGGAGGGGGCGAGGGCCAAAGGCTGAGCGGAGCCCTCCCTGTGCCAACCGAGGCCTGATGCTCGCGTCCGTTCCGGGGATGGGGCGCGACCGCGCCGGTCGGGCCTCGTCTCCTCGGAATCATGCGATGGGTCCCATTACCGGCTTGCCCGCGATTGCCGGCCCCGGCCTGCTGGCAGGACCGACCCATCCACCATCCTCATGTCCAATCCTGCCTGCCCCGCCTGCACCCTCACCGACATTCTGGCTCATCCCGAACATTGGGAATGCGCGACTTGCGGACATGAATGGCCCAGGGAGGCCCCGGCCGCGGTCGCCCGGATCGTCAGGGACGCCCATGGCAACGTGCTGGCCGATGGCGACACGATCACCCTGATCAAGGACCTAAAGTTAAGGAGCGGTTCCGGTGTCCTGAAGCAGGGCACGAAGGCCAAGCATATCCGGCTGGTGGACGGCGACCATGAGATCGACTGCAAGATCGACGGGGTCGGGATGGCCCTGAAGGCCTGTTTTGTGAAAAAAGGTTGAGGCCAAAAAAACGGCGCGTTCGGTTGAACGCGCCGTTTGACCTGGGTCGGGCCACCGATTCTCAGCTGATGTTGAGGCGACCGGTGCTGTCGCCGAGCTTGTTGTCGGAGGCGCCCGCATGGTCGAGCATGGAGAGCCAGAGGTTGTTGATCGGCGTGCCGGTGGCGTCGAGGTGGCGGCCGGTGCGGACGGTGTTGCCGCCCTTGCCCAGGAGGACAAAGGGGAGGTTGTCGTGGTTGTGGCGGTTGCCGTCGCTGTTGCCGCTGCCGTAGGCGATGAGCGAGTTGTCGAGGATGGACATGTTGCCCTCCTTGATCTGGTCGAGCTTCTCCAGCATGTAGGCGAACAGCGACAGGTGGTAGGCATTGATCTTGGCCAGCAGCGCCATTTTCTTCGGGTCGCCCATGTGATGAGAGGTGCCGTGGTGTGGCACATCCGCGCCGCCCCAGGGATAGCTTTGGTTGCTGCCCTCGTCGGCGAAGGGGAAGGTGATCACCCGCGTGAGGTCGGCCTGGAAGGCGAGCACCATCACGTCAATCATCAGCTTCGCATGGGTGGGATATTCCGTGCTGGAGGTGGAGATGCCGACCTTCTTCTCGGTGCTCGAGTCGTAGGCGATCGGGCGCACCGCGCCGGCGGGGATCGGCGGCGGCAGGGAGCTGGCGGCGCGCTGGAGGCGGACCTCGATCTCGCGGACGGAGGTGAGATACTCGTCGAGCTTGTTCCGGTCGGCGGCCCCGAGCCGGCCCTGCATGCGGTTCGCGTCCTGCACCACGGCGTCAAGCACGCTCTTCTGGTCCGCCTCGCGACGGGCTTTGGCCTCGGCGCTCTCGCCGGGGTTGCCGGCGGCGAACAGGCGGTCGAAGACCGACTGCGGATTCACATCTTTGGTCATCGGGGTCGTGGCATTCTTCCATGACAGGTTGTGCGAATAGGAAAGGCTGTAACCGCTGTCCGAGGCGGCCTTGCGCCCGTCCTCCATGCCGATTTCCAGCGAGGCAAACTTGGTCAGGTGCCCGATCTGCTCGGCCGCCGCCTGGTCGGCGGATTTGCCGAGGTGGATGTTGGCGCCCCCCGTTTTGAACGGCTGCTCGCCGGTCAGGTAGGCGGCGTTGGCGCGTGCGTGGTCACCCGGGCCGTCGCCATTGGGGTTCGCCTTTTCGCAGACGAGGCCGCTGACGACGAGCATGCGGTCCTTGTAGGCGGCGAGGGTCTGGAGCGTGGGGGAGAGCTCGTAGTTGTTGCCAAACTTGGCCGGAGTCCAATTCTGCATGTCGCAGCCGTTCGGCACATAGATCCACGCGAGTCGGCGCGGGCCGGCCTCCCCGCCCGGACCGGCGGCGTTGGCGGGGGTGTTCGCGGCCAGGAGGCGCGACGGGGGGATCATCGACTCAAGGAAGGGCAGGGCGACGGCCGTGCCCATTCCGCGTAACATCGTCCGACGGGTCATGGTGGGTGGGTTCATAAGATTTTATTTCATCGCGGTTTGGGTGGGGGGAAGCCCGGTCCGCTTCTGAAAGGCGTCGCTGGCCACCACCTCGTTGATCAGGGTGGAAAACTTGTAGCCGTTCTGCCGCATCGCCCGCTCGATGGCGTCGACGTAACAGCTGTCGCTGTCCTCCATGCCCCGACCGGTGGCGTAGGTTAGCATTTTCTCGGCGAGGGTGTGCGCAAACTTGTCCTTCTGCAACAGGATAATCTGTTTGAGACCGTCCGCTCCGGTGAACTTGCGTCCGTCCGGCAGCTGGCCGCTCACGTCGATGGTGTCGCTGTCGACATCCTTCGTGCGCCAGGCACCGGTGGCGTCGTAGTTCTCCAGCGCGAAGCCGATGGGGTCCATGCGGGCGTGACAGGCCGCGCATTGTGGGTTGGTGCGGTGTTCGTCCATGCGCTGGCGCATGGTGCCGGTGGCGGCCTTGCCCTGCTCGGCGAGCGCGGGCACGTTCGGCGGGGGCGGGGGCGGCGCATCGTCCAGCAGGTTTTCCAACACCCATTTGCCGCGTTGCACGGGCGATGTGCGGGCCGGGTAGGAGGTGATGGTGAGAAAGCTCGCTTGGGTCAGCAGGCCGCCCCGGTGGTCATTCGGACCAAACGTGACCCGCTGGAAGTCCTCCCCCTTGATGCCGGTCAGACCGTAGTGCTGGGCGAGGCGTTCATTGACGTAGGAGTAGTTGGCGCCGATCAGGTCCAGGACGTTCCGGTCCTCCTGAACGATGGACTTGAAGAACAACTGCGTTTCCTTGGCCATGGCTGCGCGCAGGGGTTCGTCGAAGCCGGGGAAGGCGGTGGCGTCCGGCGCGGCGTTTTGCACCTGGCGGAGCGCCAGCCACTGGCCCGAAAAGCTTTCGATGAAGCGGTCGCTGCGCGGATCCTTGAGCATGCGCTGAATCTGGGCGGTGAGGTTGGCCCGGAGTTGGCCGGTGGTGGCCAGCTTGAACAGCTCGTCATCCGGCATGCTGCTCCAGAGGAAATAGGAGAGGCGGCTCGCGAGCTCGTATTCGGTGAGGGTGTGGATGTTATTGGGCTCCCTCGCCAACGGTTCGGACTCGACCCGGAAAAGGAACTGGGGGGAGGCGAGGACCGTCTGCAGAGTGAGCTGAATGGTCTGGGGAAATGTGTGGCCGGAGGTGTCAGCCTTGGTCCAGAAGGCCATCAAGTCCTGCATTTCATCGGCGGTCACCGGACGGCGGAAGGCGCGGCTGGCAAAAGCCCGGACAATCTGTTCCGCCGCCTGGCTCTTCGACACTGAGGCTGAGGGAAGGGCCACCATGAGCCGGCGGTAGCCGGGCGGCATCCGCTCGGGGGTTATTTCGCTCGGCCCGACGGCTTCGAAGTAAATCACCCCAAAGGTGGGTTTGCCGGTGGGGGAGGCGGTCGGACCCGGCGCGGGGCCGCCCGCGCGTGCGCCGCCCCTGCGGCCGGCCGCGGCACCAGCGGGAGCGGCCGGCGGCGGCGG
>CAIYUN010000074.1 GCA_903929355.1 uncultured Opitutaceae bacterium | reverse complement strand
CGGTGCTGCCTGATCCGGAAAGCGCGTTGGGGTCAACGCGCTCCACCCCCGCCAGCGCCAACCCGGCGGCGGTCGCGGCCATCGCGGCGTTGCGCGCGTTGAAGAGCCCGGGCTGCACCCAGCGCACCTCCGCCCAGGGTCGGCCGCGCCAGAGCAGCTGGAAGCTCGCGCCCGCCGCCGTCTCGGCAAAGTCCACGATGCGGGTGTCGTTCGCTTCGCCCGTCCCGACGCGCACCACCCGCGTCCAGGGCAGCGGGCCGAGGGCCCGCAGGTTGTCGTCATCCCCGTTCAGCACGACCCACCCGTTGCGGGGCACGATGCGCGTGAAATGCGCAAACGTCCGCTGCACGTCGGCGAGATCGCGAAAGATGTCGGCGTGGTCGAACTCGAGGTTGTTGAGCACCGCGATGTGCGGCGCGTAGTGGATGAACTTGCTGCGCTTGTCGAAGAACGCGCTGTCATACTCGTCGCCCTCAATCACGAACGGGTCGCCCGCCGCGCCGAGGTGGTGGCCGGTGGGCGGGTCCTGCGGCACGCCGCCGATCAGAAACCCGGGATCGCGCCCGTTCGCCCGCAGCAGAAACGCCGCCAGCGCCGTCGTGGTCGTCTTGCCGTGCGTGCCGGCGACCACGAGGTTGGCACGGCCCTTCAGGACGAAATCATGCAGCATGGCCGGGAGGGACGTGAAGGGCAGTGCCCGGCTGTCGAGCAGCCACTCGACCTCCGGGTTGCCCCGCGACATCGCGTTGCCGATGACGACCAGATCGGGCGCGAGCCCCGGCAGCCTCCCCGGGTCATACCCTTCGTGGACGGCGATGCCTGCGGCAGCGAGCACGGTGCTCATCGGGGGATAAACTCCGGCGTCGGCCCCCAGCACCTCATGTCCGGCGGCACGCGCCAGCAACGCGGCGTTGCCCATCGCCGTCCCGCCGATGCCCATGAAATAAATCCGCATGGCCGCATAGAAACGCCGAACGCCCGCGAATCCACGCCAAATTCACCACTCTTTTGCCGCCTGCCCCCTCCCCGGTCTGACCGACCGGCTCCCGTCGCCCGAACCACCGGAAAGGTTCGGGCTGGTTTTCTGTTCCCCTTGCCGTGCTCTTTCCCCCGCCGAATCTAGCAACTCATAACCTTTTCTGATTTGAAATTGTGAAAAATGGAGGTGGAATAACCGATTGCTTCGCCCCCGACGATCCCGCGCATGACTTTGCGGGGTCTTTGGGACGGCCGCACGCCGGTTTAATCCCCTCCGCCCTTCCCCTTGTTCCATGAGCGCCCCTGCCGCGATGCCCATCACCCCATCCTCTCCTCCGCCCCACCCCACCCGGGGCGGGACCGCGAAATCCATCCTCGTGGCCCTCGTGCTCCTCGGTGCCGCTGGAGCATACTTCTATTATCAGTCCGCCCCACCGGTTCCCGCGGACGGGACGGGGGGGGCGGCTGGAGGCGGCGGTCGCGGCGGCGGCAGCGGACGCCGCGGGGGGATGCCCCAGGTGCCGGTGACCACCGCCGTGGTCAAATCAGGTGAAATGAAGGTCTATCTCAGGGAGTTGGGCACCGTCACGGCCTGGGACACCGCCACGGTGCATTCCCGGGTGGACGGCCTGCTCCTCAAATTCGATGTGACCGAAGGGCAACGGGTGAAGGCTGGCGACATCGTGGCCGAACTTGACTCCAGCACCTATGAATTCGCGCTGGAACAGGCCCAAGGTCAGCTCCTCCGCGACCAGGCGCTGCTCAACAATGCCACGAAGGATGTGGACCGCTATAGCCGGGCCGGGGATGCCGCCCCCACCCAGTCGCTCGACCTCGCGGTTTCGACGGTGGCCCAATACCAAGGGGTTGTCCGGACCGACCAAGGGGTCGTGGACAATGACAAATTACTGTTGGGCTGGTGCCGGGTACCCGCCCCCATTGCCGGTCGCGTGGGCCTCCGTCTGGTGGATGCGGGGAACATGATTCATGCCTCCGACAACACCGGCTTGATCGTCATCACCCAAGACCGCCCCATCGCCGTGTTTTTCAGCATTCCCGAGGACGATCTGCCGCAGGTGCGTTCAGCGGTGACCGAAGGTCCGCCACCGGTGGTTGACGTCTTCGACCGCGCCGACACCAAAGTCCTGGCCACCGGCACGGTGATCGCCCTCGACAACCAGATCGACCCGGCCACGGGAACCGTACGGCTCAAGGCCGAATTCGCCAACGAGGACGGCTCCCTGTTCCCCAACCAATTCGTCAATGTCCGCCTGCTGGTCCGGTCCCTGCCCGACGCTCTCCTCGTTCCAGTGGCGGCGGTGCAGATCAACGGGCCCAGTCGCTACGTCTACGTGGTCGGTGGCGGCGGCAAAATCGAGCAGCGCGTGGTCGCAACCGGCCCCCAGGACGGCGACACCATCGCCATCACCACCGGTCTGGCCCCCGGGGAAATCGTGGTCACCGAGGGTCTCGACAAGCTGCAAACCGGCACGGTCGTCAGTGTCAAAAGCCCGGGCACCGGCGGCGGGCGCCGCGGCCGGGGCGATGGCCCTCCCCCTGGCACGGCGGGACCTGGCCGGGGAGGACGTGGCGGCGATCAGCCGGGAGCCGCGACCAACCCATGAATGTCTCACGGCCATTTATTGAGCGGCCGGTTGCCACGTCGCTGCTCATGATGGCGCTGCTGCTGGCCGGTTTCGTCGGCTACCAGCAGTTGCCGATCTCGGCCCTGCCCCAGGTTGACTACCCGGTCATCCAGGTGATGACCCTTTACCCCGGGGCCAGCCCTTCCGTGATGACCTCGGCGGTGACCGCCCCGTTAGAGCGGCAGTTCGGCCAGATGCCCGGCCTGGCCCAGATGGCCTCGACGAGTTCGGGCGGGGCCTCGGTGATCACCCTCCAGTTCAGCCTGGAGCTTCCCTTGGATGTGGCGGAACAGGAGGTGCAGGCGGCGATCAACGCCGGCGCCAATTTCCTGCCGCCGGACCTCCCCAACCCGCCCACCTACAGCAAGGTCAATCCCGCCGACACGGCGATCATGACGTTGGCGATCACCTCGCCCTCCCTGGCGCTGACCAAGCTCGAGGATTTCGCCGACACCCGCCTCGCCCAGAAGATCTCCCAGGTCACCGGCGTGGGCCTGGTCACGATCTCGGGCGGCCAGCGGCCGGCCGTGCGGATCCAGATCAATCCCAAAGCCCTCGCCGCCTATGGGCTCAGCCTTGAAAACCTCCGCACCGCCATCGGCAACGCCAACTCCAACGCGGCCAAGGGCAGCTTCGACGGTGCGGCCCAGGCCTCGATGATCGACGCCAACGACCAGCTCATGTCGCCCGCCGACTACAGCCATGTCATCATCGCCTACCGCAACAACAACCCCATCCGGCTGTCTGACGTGGCCGACACGGTGGACGGGGCCGAGAACATCTATCTGGCGGCCTGGGCCAACACCACCCCCGGGGTCATTCTCAACATCCAGCGCCAGCCGGGCGCCAACGTCATCCAGGTGGTGGACCGGATCAAGGCGCTGCTCCCCCAACTCCAGGACTCCCTGCCCGGCTCGGTGAGTGTCGCCGTCCTCACCGACCGCACCGTGACCATCCGCGCCTCCGTCCACGACGTGGAGTTTGAGCTGGGACTGGCGATCGCCCTGGTGGTCATGGTGGTCTTTCTTTTCCTGCGCAGCGTCCCCGCCACGGTCATCCCGGGGGTGGCCGTGCCGCTCTCGCTGGTCGGCACGTTCGGCGTGATGTACCTCGCCGGATTTTCGATCAACAACCTCACGCTCATGGCGCTCACCATCGCCACCGGCTTCGTCGTCGACGACGCCATCGTGATGATCGAGAACATCACCCGTTACCTGGAGGAGGGTGATGCCCCGCTCGAGGCGGCCCTGAAGGGCTCCGCCCAGATCGGGTTCACCATCATCTCACTCACCTTCTCGCTGGTCGCCGTGCTCATCCCCCTGCTCTTCATGGGCGACGTCATCGGCCGGCTCTTCCGGGAGTTCGCCATCACCCTGGCGGTCTCGATCCTCATCTCGGCCGTGATTTCCCTGACCCTCACGCCGATGATGTGCGCGCGTCTGCTGCACCACACGCCGGACGCGGAGCAGGGCCGGTTCTACCGCGCCAGCGGCCGGTTCTTCGACTCGCTCATCGCCGCCTACGGCCGCTGTCTCCGCTGGGTCCTCGCCCATCAGGCGCTCACCCTGCTGGTGGCCGCCCTGACCCTCGCCCTCACGGCGGAACTCTATCTGTCCATCCCCAAGGGGTTCTTTCCCGTGCAGGATACCGGCGTCATCCAGGGCATCACCGAGGCCTCGCAGGATGTCTCCTTTGCCGCCATGGCCGAACGCCAGGCCGCGCTGGGTGCCAGGATCCTTGAGGACACGGACGATGTCGAAAGCCTGTCCTCCTTCATCGGGGTGGACGGCACCAACGCCACCCTCAACACCGGCCGCCTCTCCATCAACCTGAAGCCGATTGACCAGCGCTCGGCCCGCGCCCCCGCCATCATCCGTCGCCTGCAGGAGCTGGTCGCCTCCGTGCCCGGCATCACCCTCTACCTTCAGCCCGTCCAGGACATCACCATCGAGACGACCGTCAGCCGCACCCAGTATCGGTTGGTCCTCCAGAGCCCCCATCTCGCCGACCTGACCACCTGGGTGCCGCAGCTGATGGCGCAGCTGGGTTCCACCCCGCAGATCGCCGATGTCGCGTCCGACCTGCAGACCCAGGGTCGCCAGGTCTATGTGGAGATCGACCGGGCTGCGGCCGGCCGTTTCGGGCTCACGGTGGCCGATATCGACAACGCCCTCTACGACGCCTTCGGCCAGCGGCTCATCTCCACCATCTTCACCCAGTCCAACCAATACCGGGTGGTCTTTGAGCTCAAACCCCGGTTCCGGGAGGGCGTGGCCGCCCTCGACCAGATTTACCTCCCGGCCCCTGGCGGCGGCCAGGTGCTGCTCTCCAGTGTGGCCCAGATCGTCGAACAGCCGGCCCAGCTCTCCATTTCCCGGTTCGGTCAATTCCCCGCCGCGACGATTTCCTTCAATCTCCCGCCCGGCGGCTCCTTGGGCGACGCGGTTGACGCGATCAAGCAGGTCGAGTCCTCGGTCGGCCTGCCGCTCTCCATCCAGACCAGTTTCCAAGGCGCCGCTTCGGCTTTTCAGTCCGCGCTCTCCAACGAGCTTTGGCTCATTTTGGCCGCCATTGTCACCATGTATATCGTTCTCGGGGTCCTGTATGAAAGCTACATCCATCCCATCACGATTCTGTCCACCCTGCCCTCGGCGGGCGTCGGGGCCTTGCTGGCGCTGATGATGGCGCACCACGACCTCGATGTGATCGGCATCATCGGCATCATCCTCCTCATCGGCATCGTGAAGAAGAACGCCATCATGATGGTGGATTTCGCCCTGGACGCCGAACGCCACCAGGGCCTGCCACCCACCGAGGCCATCTACCAGGCCTGCCTGCTCCGATTCCGTCCCATCCTGATGACGACGATGGCCGCCTTGCTGGGCGCGCTGCCGTTGATGCTCGGCCGGGGCATGGGCGCCGAGCTGCGCGGGCCTCTCGGCATCACGATGGTCGGCGGCCTGATGGTCAGCCAGGTTCTCACCCTTTTCACCACCCCGGTGATTTACCTCGCCTTTGACCGTCTGGTCCGCCGCTCCCGCCCGGCTCCCGCGGTCGGGACCACCGGTTCGGTCCCGGCCGACTCCGTGTCATGAACTTCATCGGCACCTTCGTCCGTCGGCCGGTGGCCACCACCTTGTTGACGGTGGCCATCGCCCTGGCGGGTGCCATGGCCTACCGCTTGCTTCCGGTCTCGCCGCTGCCCCAGGTCGATTTTCCCACCATTTTTGTCACCGCCAAGGTTCCGGGGGCGAGCGCCGAGACCATGGCGGCGACCGTCGCCACTCCGCTGGAGCGCGCCTTGGGCCGCATCGCCGGGGTCACCGAGCTCACGTCCATGAGCTCGCTCGGCTCGAGCAATGTCATCCTCCAGTTTGACCTGAGCCGGGACATCAATGGCGCCGCCCGGGATGTGCAGGCCGCCATCAATGCCGCGCGGGATTTGCTCCCGACGAGCTTGGTCACCAATCCCACCTATCGGAAGGTCAACCCGTCCGAGTCCCCGGTCATGATTCTGGCGCTCACCTCGACCAAGATGCCGCGCGGCCAGATCTACGACGCGGCCTCGAGCATTTTGGCGCAGAAAATCCTGCAGATCCAGGGCGTGGGTGACGTCAACGTCGGCGGCGGCGCCCTGCCGGCCGTGCGCATCGAGCTCGACCCCGCCAAACTCAACGCCCGCGGCCTCTCCCTCGCCAGCGTCAGTTCCGCGCTCGCCACCACGGACGTCAACAAGGCCAAGGGGTTGGTCGAGCAGGGTGATCGTCGCTGGCAGATCGAGGCCAACGACCAGGCGCTCACCTCCAAGGACTATTTGCCGCTGATCGTCAGCTACGCCGATGGTGCCGCCATCAAACTGGGCGATCTCGGTGACATCACCGATTCGGTCGAGGACATCCATAACGGCGCCGTGTTCAGCAATCCGGGGGCCGTGCAGTCCGGCGCGCTCGTGCCCCCGCCCGAACCCGCGATTCTTCTCATCATCACCCGGCAGCCGGGGGCCAACATCATCGCCACGGTGGACCGCATCAAGGCCATGCTGCCCGTGCTCCAGGCCTCCATCCCCGAGGGCATCAAGATCTCCGCGGCGGCCGACCGGTCCAAGACCATCCGGGCCTCTTTGTGGGACGTCGAGCGGACCCTGACGCTGGCGGTCATCCTGGTGGTGTTGGTGGTCTTTGTCTTTCTCCGCGACGGTCCCGCCACCCTCATCCCCGCCGTGGCCGTGCCGGTCTCCCTGATCGGCACCCTCGCCGTGATGTATCTGGCCGGGTTCAGCCTCAACAATCTCTCCCTTATGGCCCTCACCATCGCCACCGGGTTTGTGGTGGATGATGCGATCGTGGTCCTGGAAAACGTCTCCCGCCACCTGGAGTCGGGGATGTCGCGGTTTGAGGCCGCGCTGCAAGGCGCGCGCGAGGTGGGCTTCACTGTGATTTCGATGAGCCTGTCGCTCGTCGCCGTGTTCATCCCCATCCTGCTGATGGGCGGGGTGGTCGGCCGGCTGTTCCGCGAGTTTGCGATCACCCTTTCCGTGGCGATCATGGTCTCGCTGGTCGTCTCCCTCACCACCACCCCCATGATGTGCGCCCGGGTTCTGCGCCGCGTCCACACGCCGCACCCACCCGGCGGCTGGAAGGACCTGACCGGGCGCCTGTTCGACTGGCTGCTGGCCGGCTACAGCCGCACCCTGCGCTGGGCCCTGGGCCACCGCAGCTTCATGGTCTTGCTGCTCGCCGCCACCGTTGGGCTCAATGTTTACCTCTACGCCATCATCCCCAAGGGGTTCTTTCCCCAGCAGGACACCGGCATGTTGCAGGGCATGGTGCAGACCGACCAGAGCATGTCCTTTCAGGCCAAAAACGCCAAGGTCAACCGCCTGGCCGAAATCGTCAGCCAGGACCCCGCCGTGGACACGGTCAGTGCCTCCACCGGCGCAGGCGGCGGGCGGGGGAGCGGCAGTTTCATGTATGTCCAGCTCAAGCCCATCTCCCTCCGCGACGCCTCGGCCGATGCGGTGATCAACCGGCTCCGCACCAAGACCGCCAGCGTGACCGGGGCCCAGCTCCTCCTCACCGCCGGGCAGGACATCCAGATCGGCGGGCGCTCGGCTGCGGCGCAATACCAGTACACCATCCAGTCGGACAGCATCGACGAGCTGCGCGCCTGGGAACCGCGCATCCGCCAGGCGCTGGCCGGCGTGCCCGAGTTGGCCGATGTGAACACCGACTCGCAGGACAAGGGCCGGCAAACCTCCCTGGTCATCGACCGGGACAAACTCTCCCGGCTGGGGTTGACTATCGCCCAGGTGGACAACGTGCTCTACAACGCCTTTGGCCAGCGGCAGGTCTCCACCCTCTACGAGCCGCTGAACCAATACCACGTCGTGATGGAGCTGGCCCAGCCCTTCGACCAGAACCCGTCGTCCTTGAACGACATTTACGTCATCAGCCCCACCCACGCCAAGGTGCCGCTTGCGGCGTTCTCCCATTACCAACCCTCCAACACCGCGCTGGCCGTCAACCACCAGGGCCAGTTCGTGGCGACCACGGTGTCGTTCAACCTGCCACCCGGGATCTCCCTCTCCGACGCCTCCGGGGCCATCGCCAGGGCCATGGTCGCCCTGGGCACCCCGAACACCATCCAGGGCAGCTTTCAGGGCACCGCCAAGATTTTCCAGGATTCGCTCAACAGCGAGCCCCTCCTCATCCTCGCCGCCCTCATCGCCGTCTATCTGGTGCTCGGCATCCTCTACGAGAGTCTCATCCACCCGATCACCATCCTGTCCACGCTTCCTTCCGCCGGGGTCGGCGCGCTCCTCGCCCTGATGCTCTGCCACACCGAGTTCACCCTCATCTCCCTCATCGGGGTGCTGCTCCTGATCGGCATCGTGAAAAAGAACGCCATCATGATGGTGGATTTTGCCCTGGAAGCCGAGCGGTCGGGCCACCTCAGTGCGCCCGATGCGATTTTCCGGGCCTGCCAGTTGCGTTTCCGCCCCATCCTGATGACGACCCTGGCGGCGCTGCTCGGCGCGCTCCCGCTCGCGATCGGCTTCGGCGAGGGCTCCGAAATGCGCCGGCCGCTCGGCATCGCCATTGTCGGCGGCCTCGTCTTCAGCCAGGCACTCACCCTCTACACCACCCCCGTCGTCTATCTTTATTTCGACCGTCTCCAATCCTTGCTCGCCTCCCGCCACCGCCGTCCCGCCCCCCTCCCTCCTCCTTCCTCCCTCCGACCTCTGCCCTCTGACTTCTGACTTCTGGCCTCTGGCCTCCGTCCTCCACCCTTTCAACCTTCCGCCCTCCGACCTCCGACCTTTCAACCCCTCAACCCCTCACCTCTTCAACCTTTCATCCCCTCAACCTCCGTTCCTGGTTTCCTGGCTTCCCCCTTCAAATGCCTTGGTCAGTCCTTCGCACGTTTGCGTCTTTGCGCTAAACTCCGCCCCCTCCCTGATTTCCTGAGTTCCCCATTCCACTCCCCTATCCAAAGTTAAAAATTCCGCACTCCGCACTCCGCACTCCGCATTCCGCAGACCGCATTCCGCCCTTCCCCTGCCTCAACTCCGCCACCTCCCCACAGCGGTTCTCGGCCTCCTCCTGGCTGCCTGCACCGTCGGTCCGGACTACCACCGGCCGGAGGTCCCCGGCACTGCCGCCTTCAAGCTGGCGCCCGACGCGACCCCGGCGCCCGTCCTGGGCCGCGACTGGTGGACCCTGTTTTCCGACCCGGACCTGACCCGGCTCTCCCAACAGGTCCTCCAGGACAGCCAGGACATCCAGGCCGCCATCGCCCGCCTCGACGCCGCCCGCGCCTCCACTCAGTCGGCCCGCGCCGGTTATTATCCCTCGCTAAACTTCGATCCCTCGGCCCGTCGCAGCCGCTCCTCCGGGGCCAAGGGCACCACTGCCAACAGCTTCTCGCTGCCGCTGGATCTGAGTTATGAAATTGATCTTTGGGGCCAGATTCGCCGGCAGTATGAGAACGCCAAAAACCTCGAGGCTGCTTCCGCAGACGACTTGGAGTTCGTCCGCCAGACCACCCTGGCCGACCTGGCCCAGAATTATTTCACGCTCCGCTCTTATGATGCGGAAGCCGGGATTCTGGAGCAAACCCTCGACCTCTTCAACCAACAGTTGGTGCTGACCCAGACGAGATTCACGACCGGGCTGAGCGCAAAAACCGATGTGTTGACCGTGCAAAACCAAATTGACTCCGCCCGGAACCAGTTGATGGAGGTCCGCCGCTCCCGCGCCCGGGAGGAGCATGCCATCGCCATCCTTCTCGGCCTGCCACCGGCGGGCTTCGCCCTCGAGCCCAAGACCGTGGCGATGGCCGCTCCCGTGGTCCCGCCCGGCCTTCCCCCCACCCTGCTCAGCCGGCGCCCGGATGTGGCCGCGGCCGAGCACCAATTGATCGCCGCCAACGCCCTGGTCGGCGTCGCCCAGGCGGGTTTTTATCCCACCCTGAGTCTCACGGGTTCGGCCGGCTTGCAGAGTGTGAACCTGAACTCCCTGGCCAATTGGCAGAGCCGCGTCTGGTCGCTCTCGCCTGGTCTCACCCTGCCGATCTTTGCCGGAGGCAAGATTACCGCCGCCGTCGCGCAGGCCCGGGCGAACTATGCGGCCCTGGTGGCGGCCTACCGCACCGCGGTCCTCGGAGCCTACCGGGATGTCGAGGACGAGCTGTCGGATCTGCAATACCTCAAAAGCGAGTCCGAGGCCTTGGATCAAACCTTGGCCAATGCGAAGGAAAACCGGGCCCTCCTGGTGGTCCAATACCAACAGGGAATTGCCTCATCGCTCGACCTCATCACCGCCGACCAAACCGAGCTGACCACGCGGCTGAACATCGAGAACACCCGCAACCAACGCCTGGCCGCAACCGTCCTCCTCCTCAAGGCCCTCGGTGGCGGCTGGACGCCCCCGCCCGACTCCCCCCCCTGACCCAGCCATGGCGCAAGCTCAGGGTCGCGGCCCGGCCCCGAGCAGGTTTTGCTCAAGAAATTCCGCGCGGCGCTTCTTGCCGTAGGGGGTGGAGGCCGTGCCGTGGTCCGAGCCGGTGACGACGAGCATCTCAAAGTCCTTGTCCGCCTTCTCCAGCGCGTTGACGACCTGCATCGTCGAGGCCGGGTCGACGTTGTGGTCCAACTCGGCAACCATCAGCAGCAGCTTGCCCTGCAGTTTGTGCGCATCGTCCACATTGGAGCTGTGCGCATAGCTGGCGTCCACCGGCCAGCCCATCCACTGCTCGTTCCACCAGACTTTATCCATGCGGTTGTCCTGGCAGCCGCAATCGGCCACCGCCACCCGGTAAAAATCGCCGTGGTCGAGCAGCGCGCGCATCGCGTCCTGCCCCCCGGCGGAGGTACCGTAGATCCCGACGCGCGACAAATCCATCTCCGGGTGCCTGGCGGCGGCGGCCTTGATCCACGGGATGCGGTCCGGAAACCCGGCGTCGGCCAGGTTTTTCCAGCAAACGTCGTGGAAGGCTTTCGAGCGGTTGGAGGTACCCATGCCGTCCAGCTGCACCACGATGAAACCATGGTCGGCCATTTCCTGGTCGCCGGGGACCGCCTTGAACGCCTTGGGCGTGTATGAGTCCTGCGGGCCGGCATAGATGTCCTCGACGACGGGATATTTTTTTTGGGGGTCAAAATTCGCCGGCCGGATGATCACCCCGTAGATGTCGGTCACCCCGTCGCGGCCCTTGGCGACGAACCGTTCAGGCGCCGGCCAGCCGCCCCGGGCCAGCTGGCCGATCTCGGCCTGTTCCAGCTGGCGGACCAGGCTGCCATCGCTGCTGCGCCGCAGCTCCGTGACCGGCGGCGCGTCCACCCGCGACCAGGTGTCCACCAAATATTTCCGGTCGGACGAAAACTCCGCCTGGTGCGTGCCGTCGCCCGCCGTCATCACCACGAGCCCGGTGCCGTCGAAATTGACGCGGCCATAATGGATGTAATACGGGTCCTGGCCCGGTCGGATGCCGCCCGCGTGGAACCAGATCTGCCGGTTGGCCTCATCCACATAATCCACGCCGCGCACCACCCATTCGCCCTTGGTGATCTGGTTTTTCACCGCGCCCGTGGCCGCGTCATAGAGATAAAGGTGGTTCCAGCCGTCGCGCTCGCTCATCCAGATGATCTCGTGCGTCGCGTCGTCGTAGTGGGAGAATGCTTTGCCGCTGTAATCAATGAAGGTCGGGCTGTGCTCGTCCACCACTGCGCGCGCCCGGCCGGTCTGCGCCTCCACCCCCACAATGCGCAGGGTCTGATGGCCGCGCTGGTTGAAGAGAAAAGTGAAGCGGCTCGAGTCCGGCCACCAGCGGACCTCCTCGACGCTCCAGGCATTGGTGAACAAATCGTCCGGCACGGGGATCTGTCGGCGCGCCGCCACGTCAAACAGGCGCGGACGCGGCACCGGTAGCTTGTCGCCGGGTTTGTTGTAATCGTAGTGCAGCAATTTCGGCTGGAGCTGGTCCTTCGGCGATGACTCGATGAGATAGACCGTCCGGGCCTCGCCTTTGATGGTCTGCATCACGACCAGTTTCCGGCTGTCCGGTGACCAATGGAAGTCGCCGCCATACGAATCTCCGTCTGTGCCGGTGGTGCTGAGGGGCAGCTCTGACCCGGTTGATTCGTTGCGGACATAGACATTGTTCGCCCGGATGAATGCCGTCCAGGTTCCGTCCGGCGAGGTCGCGGGCTCGCGCGGGCGTTCCCCGCGTCCCCCCCGCCGGGGCAAATCGGCCCCCGCCGCCGGTGGCGCCCCGCCGATGATGGCGTTGCCGCCATTCGCCGGCGCCACAAAGACCGCCAGTTGCCCGCCGGCGGGGTTCGTCACCAGCCAGACGTGGCCGGCGTAGGTATTCTGCTCGTGTGCCCCACCCGCAGCAATGGTGCCGTAGGGCCGCCGGTCGCCTCCCGCGTCGATCCAAAACAGCTCCACGTCGCCCGGGGTGCGATTGATGAAATTCAGGCTGGTTTGGGCGCCGGTGTTCACGCTCGGCCGTGGCGCGGGCAGTTGGCGCACGGAATTCTCCCCGGCGACCGGGTCCGGGTCCGGCGTTAGCGTGTAGTCGGTCAGATCGCAGCGCCAGTTTTTGCCCCCGGCGTCAAAACGCAGCAGGTTGGGGCCGGGAAAATCCAGCCCGTTCAGCGGCAGGTTGTCGGCGCGCAGCCGCTGGCCGGTTTTTTGCGAGAGCGCGGCGGCGAGTTTCACGGCGTCAAATGCCGGCTCGCGGGTGCCCCGGTCCGCGTCCACCATGATAAATTCATGCGTCTGCGCCCCCGTCTGGACGCGATACCAAAAACGGTGGCCGTCGGCCAGCCAGTTGGGTTTGACGTCGGCGTGAAAGACCGAGTCGGCCAGGCGCTGGGCGCGGGCCGGGGTGGAAAACAGGCCGGGAAGCAGGACGCTCCCAAGCAGAACCGAATTCAGTTTGGAATACCTCATGGTGGGGGATGGGTGGGGGGGGGCTTCAACTTTTTGCCAGCCGGTCCTGCAGGCATGAAAGCCGGCAGGGCGGCAAAACCAACCCCAAAGCCCAAAGTCAGCGCCGATTCATGCCGGACATAAAATCATGATCATGAGAGACAAAACATTTTCAGAAACCCGGTACGAAAACTTTTCGAACGGACTGATTTGAACCACTGATGGACCCTGATAAACACTGATTCAGAGGATCGAATAAGTGTAAATTAGTGTGCATAAGTGGTTACAGGTTTTTGTCTGATGAGGTCATGACCGAACGCCAAGCCTTTGTGGCCTCGATATTCTTCCCTTCATGAATAGGCGCTGGGCCAGAGTAGTGGCCCGCTTTTTTCCTTTGCCGCGGGCGGCGGCGGCGTCTCAATCAGCTTCCTCCATGCACCTCCAGGCGCTCCGCCTCAATAATTTCAAATCGTTCGCCGACGCAACCACCCTGCGTTTCGGGCCCGGGGTCACGGCCGTTGTCGGCCCCAATGGCTGCGGCAAATCCAACATCGCCGACGCCATCCGCTGGGTCCTCGGCGAGCAGAGCGCCAAGGCCCTCCGCGGCGGCTCCATGCAGGACGTGATCTTTGAGGGCGCCGAGGGCCGCCGACCCGCCCAGCTTTGCGAGGTGGCCCTGCTCCTCGCCGACTGCGAGACCCAGCTCGGCGGCGGCTTCCACGAGGTGGAAATCATGCGCCGCGTGCACCGCGACGGCCAGAGCGAGTATTTTTTTAACGGCCAGTCCTGCCGCCTCAAGGACATCCACCGGCTGTTCATGGACACCGGCATCGGGCGCACCAGCTACTCGGTCATGGCCCAGGGGCAGATCGACCAGATCCTCTCCTCGAAGCCCGAGGAGCGCCGCGCCGTGTTTGAGGAGGCGGCCGGCATCACCCGCTACAAGAGCTCGCGCCGCGAAGCCCTCAACAAGCTCGCCCTCACCGACCAGAACCTCGCCCGCGTCACCGACGTCGTCGCCGAGGTCTCCCGCCAGATCGGCAGCCTGCGCCGGCAGGCGGCGAAAGCGCTCCGCTTCAAGCGCCTCGGTTTCCGCCTCCGCCACCTGAGCCTCGCCCACAGCGCGTACCATCATGCCCGGCTCGTCGCGCACATCGCCGGTCTTGAAGGCTCGGTCGCCGACCTCCGCGCGGCCGCCACCGCGCGCCGCTCCAGCCTCGAGGGCGGGCAGGCCGCGCTCGACGAGCGCAAGGCCGCCCGCTCGCTCCTGCACCAGCGCGCCGCCGACGGCCAGCAGGCGGTTTTCGACCTGCGCTCGCAGATGGAGGCCGCCGAGAACGCCGCGCGACTCGCCCAGATCCGCCGCACCGGGCTGCAGGATCGCGCCCAGTCGTCCCGTGACAATCTCGGCGAGCTCGCCATGCAGCTCCGCGAGCTGGCCGCCCAGGCCGACAGCGGCGCGCAGGACAAGCAGCAGCAGCTTTCGCTGCTGGGCGCCAGTGACGCGGTGTTCCAAAACCGCAACCGGGAGCTCTCCGTCGCCGACGGCGCCCTGGCCCGCACCGAGCAGGAGCTCGCGGCGGCCAAGTTCGCGCTGCTCCAGCTCGAGAGCTCGGTCGCCCGGCTCCGCACCGACTGCACCGGCCACGAGGTTGACCAGAAAACCTCCGCCCAGCGCCACGACGCGCTCGCGACCGAGCTTGATGCCATCCGCGCCCAGCAGCACGCCGCGGCCCTGGCCGCCATGGACGCGGTCAGCCGCGCCGAGGCCGCCCAGGCCGAGAAGAACCGCCTGCAGCAGGAGGCCGCCGCCGGGCAGCAGACCATTGTCGACGTCACCCGCGAGTTCCGCGACGCGCAGCGCGTGTTGCAGGAGATCGACCGCGCGCTCGCGCAGCGTTCCGCCCGGCTCAAGCTTTTGCAGCAGTTGCAGGAGAAATGGGAAGGCTTCGGCGAGGGCGCAAAGGCCCTCCTGCAGGGTAAGCTCGATTCCGTCCTGGCCGGAACCAGGCCCGCGGCCCTGAGCGCCGGCCTCGATGTCCGGCCCGACGCCGGACAGGCGGTGGAAGCTCTGCTCGGTGCCGCGGCCGAGGCCGTGAGCGTGGCCGACTCCGCCACCGCCCTGCGCGTGCTGGAAAAGCTTTCGTCCGGTCAGCTCGGCAGCGCCGTGCTGCACCTCCCCGGCCTGACCGCCCCGCCCGCCGTCTCCGCCGCCCTGCCGCCCGGGCTGACCCCCGCCATCCAGGCCCTGGGCGAGGTCGAGCCCGGCCATCCGGCCCTGGGTGTGCTCGCCGAGTGTTACCTGGCCGACGACCTTGGGGCTTTTCTGACGTTCTGGCAGGCCAACCCCGCCTTCCCTTTTCTCGCCGTGGCCACCCGGCAGGGCGATTTGGTGGACCGGCGCGGGCTCGTCTTTGGCGGGCACGGCAAGAAGGTCGCCGGCAGCATCGTCCAACGCCGGATCGACCTGCGCGAGACCGCCCGCGCCCTGGCGGAGGAACAACGCAAACACGACGCGCAGAAGGCGGTCATCGACGCCGTCAACGCCCGCCTCACCGCCGCCGAGCACGCGCTCGAGCTCAAGCGCGCCGAGGTCCTCGCCATTTCCCAGCAGGCCGCGTCGGTCCAGACCGAGCAGCGTGCCGCCCAGCGCTCCGTGGACGATGTCGCCCAGCGGCTCCGCCGCATGGAAGCCGAGCTCACCGCGCTGGCCGCCGCGCGCCAGGAGGCCCAGGCCCGGTTTGAGAAGGCCGGCGCCGGCCTTGCCGCCGCCGAGGGCGCGGCGGCCGCGCAGCGCGACACCATCAGCCAGCTCGAGTCCCGGATCGGTGCCGACCGGGTCGACCGCGATGTCCGGCGCGACACGCTGGCCCAGGCCCGGCTGGAGCTCGCCGAGCGCCGCCAGAAGGTCGAGGTCCTCGACCGCGGCCTCACCGACATGGCCCGCCGCCGCACCCAGCTGGGCGAGATTCTCACGCAGCGCGAGCAGGAGATCGAAACCTGGGCCGGCCAGATCGAGGCGCTCGCCACGGAGGCCGCGCGCGAGGGGGAGCGCGGCGCGCAGCTCGCCGGCACGCTCGTCGTCGCCCAACAGCAGGTCGAGAAGGTCCGCGCTGAGCTGGCGGAGGTCGAGCTGGCCATCACGGCGGTCGAGGCCGCGCAGCACAGCCTGCGCACGGACGCCGACACCGCCCAGGCCGAGCTGGCCCGCCACGAGGTCCGGCTGGCCGAGCACACCGCCCGCGCGCAGTTTCTCGCCGAGGACGCCACGCGTGAATTCACCGCCGACCTGCGGAGCCTCGACTGGAAGCAGCTGCTCTGGCGCGCGGATGACGACCCCCCCGACCTCCAGCCGCTCGACCTCGAGGACGAGGACGAGCCGGCCGAAACCGGCCCGGCCACCCCGGTCGACGACGCCCAAGCCGCCGCCCGGCCCCGCCGCCGGAAGGCCCGGGGCCCGAAGGGCGACCCGGCCGAGGCGGATCTCGCCGCGCTGGAGTCCACCGACTGGACCGCGGTCAAGACTGAGGCCGACGCCCTGCGGCAGCGGCTCAACTCGCTCGGCGCGGTCAACCTGGTCGCCATTGAGGAATACGCCGAACTGCGGCAACGCCACGATTTTCTCGCCACCCAGAGCCGCGACCTCACCGGGGCCAAGGCCGAGCTGCTGGCCACCATCGACGAGATCAACCGCAGCTCGCAGGAGCAGTTCGCGATCACGTTCGAACAGGTGAAAAAGAACTTTGTCCACACCTTCCAGGCGCTGTTTGGCGGCGGAGTGGCGCGGCTGGAGCTCCTGGCCGGCGACGACCCCCTGGAGTCCGGGATCGAGATCGTGGCCCAGCCCCCCGGCACCCGGCTGCGCGGGATCACGCTGCTCTCCGGCGGCCAGCGCGCACTGACGGCGGTCGCGCTGCTCTTCGCGCTCTATATGGTCAAGCCGTCGCCGTTCTGCCTGCTCGATGAGCTCGACGCGCCGCTCGATGAGTCGAACATCGGCCGCTTCACCGGGCTGCTGAAGAACTTCACGGGCAGCTCGCAGTTCATTATCATCACCCACAACAAGCGCACCGTCGCGGCCGCCTCCGCCATCTACGGGGTGACGATGGAACAGCGCGGGGTCTCCAAAACCGTCTCCATGCGCTTCAACCATGAGCGCGGCGAGGCCGAGACCCATCCGCCCAGCCTCGACCTGGCGGTGCGCGACGCCGCGCCCCTGCCGGCCTGATCCCTTCCCGTCATGGCCCTGCCGCACCTCAGGTTCGTCTGGTCGCCCCGGCGGCAGGAGGCGGACTGGCGGCTTGGCCTCTTCGGTTCCTTCCGCCCGGCGGACGGGGGATCGCCCGCGCTCGCGGTCAGCCTGCGGGGGGTGCTCCGCTGGGGGCTGGCGCTCGGCGGGGTGGCGTATTTTGCCGGCGCGGCCGCGCTGTGGTCCTGGCTGGACCGCAAGCCCTACAATTTCGTCACCTACCCAGACTTGGTGCTGCCGACCCGTTGGTCGCGGCTCGAGGCGCTCCGCGGCGAGGCGACCATCCAGGAGGCCCTCGACAATTTCCGCGCCCAAAAATGGGCCGCCGCGCTGAAGGGACTCGAGATCGGACTCAGCCGCGATCCTGACACGACCAAGGGTCGCCTCGAGCTGGCCGCGCTCAAGCTCGCCCTCAACGACCGCCGGAGCGCCGAGGAGATCCTCCGGGCCGGTCTCAAGCACGGCTATGCGGGCCGCCCCTACCTCGCCGAGGTGTGCCGGGTCGCCGCCCAGGGGGAAAACTATGCTCTCTGGCTTTTCGCCTGCGACACCGCGCTCGCCCAGCTGGCCGGCCAGCCGCAACTCGCCACGGATCGCCAGTGGCTGGTGCGCCAGAAGCTCAGCGCCCTGCTCGCCGCCGGGCGCAATGACGAGGCCGTGCACCTCGCCGGGGAGGAAGGGGAGACCCGGAGCGACATCATGCGCGAGTTCAAGGTGCTCGCGCTGCTCAAGGACGGCCGGCCGGCCGCCGCGGTGGATTTCCTCTCGGACTGGCGCTCTCAGGTCTCGCTGCCCGGCGAGGTCGAGCAGGTGCGGCGCCTGCAGGTGCGGGCGTTCCGCGAGGCTGGCCGCCTGGATGACATGGACCGCGCCCTCGAGGAACTGCGCGCCGCGACCCCACGCGCGCCCGCCCCCTACGCCTATGCGATCATCCAGCGCCTGCTCGCCGGCCAGCGTCCGCCGGCGGAGACCACCTTTCAGGACTACCTGGGTCGGTTCAGCGGCCAGCCCGCCAATCTCGACCTGCTCGCCGAGCCGCTCGCCGAGATCGCCGAGGAACCGCTGCTCGAACGCCTGCTCGACCGCGCCCGCGCGCAGGGCTTCAATCTCCTTTCGATCCAGCGCGCCTTGGTGGTTGCCGCCATGAAAAACGGCCACTGGTCCGATGCCTCCGCCCTGCTCACCGAGATGAAGCCCCGGCTGCCCCCCAATGATCCGACCGGGCTGCTCTGGCTGAACTTGATGTCGCGGACCGTGACGGCCGCGCTTGATCCGTCCGAGGGTGCGCAGGCCGGCCTGGTCGATTTTCTGAGCCCACGCCACCTGCCGATCCGTCTCTACCGGGACGCGGTGGAGGGCCTCCGGCAGGCCGGCCGCCTGATGACCGCGCGCCAGATTCTCACCCTGGCCCTGGGGGTCTATCCCGACAACGCCCCCCTGCGGGAATCCGCCGCCGAGCTGGACCGGACCATCGCGCAGCTGCCCAAACCCGCCGCGCCCGCGCCGTCGGCGGCCGTCACGCTCACAGAGGCGGGCGAGGCGCCATTTTTCGCCGCGCTCAACGCCGCCATGCAGGCAGGGGAGGCGGCGGGCGCGCTCGACCGGATCCGCACGGCCCGGACCGCCCCGCCACCCTGGCTCGCCGCACGTGAGGACGAGCTCCGGCGCGATGAGATCCTGCTCACCGCCCGCCTGCATGACACCACGGCCCTGGCCACCGCCGCCAGCGTCTTCCTCGACGGCAGCGACACCCGGTCGCTCGCGACTGTGACCCTCGCACAACAACTGCATGCGGGCGACACCCGGCCCGAGTCGCTTCAGCTTCTGCAACTGGTCCTGCGGAAAACTCCCGGCTTCCCGCCCGCCCTCCGCCAGCTCGCCGCCTGGGCACCACCCGGCCCCGCCGCCGCGCCGGCCCCGCCGGCGACGCCGGTGGTCACCGCCACCCGGCCCCCCCCGGCCACTCCTGCGGCCGATTCCGGCCGGCCGCCGACGCCCGGTGAAGCCGATTTTCTCCAGTCCCTCGCCGCCGCCATGAAGGCGGGCGACCCCTCGGCCGCTCTGGCGCAGATCCTCGAAATTCGCACCGCCCGCCCCGCCTGGCTGGCCGCGCACGAGCAGGAACTGCGCGGCGATGAAGTCCTGTTGAACGGTCGCCGTCACGACGACGTGGCCATGCTGACGGATGTCAGGCTCTTGCTCAACAGCAGCACCGCCCGATCGCTCACGGCCCTGGAGCTGGCGAAGCAGTTGCACTCCGGCGACACCCTGCCCGAGTCGCTGTTGGTGGTGCAGGAAGTGCTGCGCAAGACCCCCGGCTTCCCGCCGGCCACCCGCCTGCTCGCCGAGTGGCAACCGCCGCCACCCGCCAATTGAGGGGAGCGCCCCCCGGGGCACTTCGCCTCTGCCGCAGTTGATCACAGCGATGATCCTAAAAACTCAGCAAGGTGACAGAGGGCGGACCCAGGGTTTTAGGGGAGAAACCAGGAAACCAAGAACCGACCCAGCATTCGGCCGTACTCTTCTCCTGGCTTCATGGCTTCCCCCTTCAATCCTCCTGCGCCCCTGACTCCGCCTTAAGAAACTGAGCTGCGCCCCGGCAATGTCCCGGGGACTTTTCCTCTTGCGCACCCGGGCGGGAGCCGCCATCACTCGCATATGCATGAGGCGCAGATCGATCGGGGCCACGGTGGAGCCCGCGATGGGCAGACTTGCCCTGCCGTGGAACAGTCCACCGATCGCCTCTCCTCACTTGAGTCGTTTGGCGCAGGCATGATCGGCCAGACAGCACCGTCATGATGATCCACCTCTGATCCATCCGCGTCACCCTTGCGGCCCCGGCCGCATTTCTGTTCGTCCCCCACCCCCGCCCCTATGCCTACCTACACCCCGCCTTCTTCGCCGCTCCGCGCCTCCGCCCCGCGCGCGCCGGGCTCCGGCCCGTCGATCTTCCTGATCTTTTTCGTCGCCTTGCTCACTTCAGTGGCGACCACGTATGTCATCGCCCGTTATCTCCCGTTCCCGGTCTTGGCCAAGGCGCCCGCCGCCAAAGTGGTTGCCCCGGTCAAAGCCAAACCTCCCGCCCCGATCGCCATCGCAACCAATGATTCGGGCATGGCCCCGGCGGACGTGTTGCATTCAGGCCAGCGACGCCGCCGCTGCGGTCTTGAACGCGATTGACGCCCTCCGGACCACGACCGGCGACACCTTCGTCGGACCGGGTGTGCATCAGGCCTTGGACGTCATGCTCAAATCGCTCGAGGCGGCCTCCAATCGATTACAGCAGGTTTCCCCCGATAACCCCGCCCAGGTCGCGAACGCCATCAAAGCCTTCACCGCCGTCCTGGACCAAGCCGCCGCACGGGCGGACCAAATCAGCAAGCGCACCAACGAATCGGACTTCGCCACCCAGACAGCCGCGCAAGTGGCCTCGACCCTGAGTGAAATCCGGGCGACCTTGCCCTAAGCTTTCAGTTTCATCCGGCTGGCCCAGGTGAGGGATTTGTCGCGACTCCACCCCTTGCGGTGGTGACGCATTTTGCCGTCTTTGGGACGCCACTCCGTGGCGTCCGCGGACGGCTCGGAGAGCCGCCCCGTGGTGGTGGCATTTCTAAATGCGTCACCACCCCCCTTGCCTTTTGCTCCTGATCGGCAAATAATGCGCCCGCGTTCGCAAATCGCGCGCTGCTTTCCGCCCACCGTCCTGCCTTCCGGCTGCCGAGGACGACTCCAATGCGCCCGCGGCCTCTCTTCCACCACCATGCCCGTCGAATTCAAAGATTACTACGCCACGCTCGGGGTCTCCCGTGACGCTTCACCCGACGACATCAAGCAGGCATTTCGCAAGCTGGCCCGCAAATACCATCCCGATGTCGCCAAGGACAAACGGACGGCCGAGGAAAAGTTCAAGGAGATCAACGAGGCCAACGAGGTCCTGAGCGATCCCGCCCAGCGCAGGAAATACGACGAGCTGGGCGCCAACTGGCAGGACGGCGGCCGCGGCTCCGCCCCTTCCGGCGGACCGGGCCCGGGAGGCGGCTACAGCGGCGCACCCGGCCCCGAGTTCCATTTCAACGGCACCGGCTTCAGCGACTTTTTCGAACAATTCTTCAGCGGGGCCGGTCACCCGGGTTCGGCTGGTGGCGGGCGCGGTTTCGGCGGCGGGGACGAGGTCGGCGGGGCGCATCCCGGCACCGACATTGAAGGCGACATTCTCGTCAGCCTCCACGAGGCGATGCACGGGGCCACGCGGTCGATCTCACTGCGGACGGTTGACCCTCACACCGGCGAGGAAGGCACGAATTCGTTCAGCGTCCGCATTCCGCCGGGCGCGGTGGAGGGACGCCGAATCCGCGTGCCGGGCAAAGGCAGCCCCGGCGCGCGTGGCGGGCCGGCGGGCGACCTTTACCTGCGGGTGCGCCACGCCGCCCACCCGGACTTTCGCGCCCGCGGCGCGGATCTTTTCCACGATCTCGCGCTCGCGCCGTGGGAGGCCGTGCTCGGGGCCAGCATCGTCGCCCCCACCCTCGACGGCACCATCAAGCTCCGCATCCCGCCCGGCACCAAACCTGGCGCCCAGTTGCGCGTGCGCGGCCAAGGCCTGCCCATGGGAAAAAGCGGGGAGCGTGGCGACCTCTACTTTGTCGCGGACCTGCAACTGCCCGGCCCACCCGGCGACGAGGAACGCGCCCTATGGGAAAAACTGGGCCAGGTCTCGACCTTCAAACCGCGCCCGGTGGCACCGACATCCTGAACCTTGGAGGATCACATGAAAAAAACTCCCAAAAAAGCCTTGTCCGCCCTGCAAGTCTTCTCGCCCGCACCGGAGGAGGTCTATCCCATCGAGATCGTGGCGCACCTGACCCACACCCCGCGCCATTTGATCGCCGTGTATTGCCGCCACGGCCTGATCGCCCCGGTTTCCCCCCCGGAAAGTGAGGGCTGGTGGTTCGACGAGGACGCGATTTACGAGCTGCGCCGCCTCAATTTCCTGCGCGCCGAGTATGGCCTCGAGCCATCGGCCATGCGCATCCTCGTGGACATGCACCGTGAGCTCGACCGCCTCCGCGCCGAGGTCCGCTTCCTCCGCAGCCGATGACTCCGCCCAGCGCTCAAAAGCTGAGGAAAGTTTAACCGCTGATCTCCACTAATCTAAGCCATCGGACGTCTGCGCGTTCTGATGCCCTTCCGCTGTATTCCTCCGTGAACTCCGGATTTCTCTCTGTGGTCTCCGTGTCTCAACTCCGGTTCTGTTCCGTTCATCAGCGTCGATCAGCGCAGATTAGCGGGTTAAAAACTCCGCCCTCCTTTCTCAACTTTTATAATTCATCCCTCATAATTCAGTCGCCCCGCCGCCCCCTCCATTTTCAGCCCCCATTCTTTGCCGGAGATCAGTGAATATAAGTGAAGATTAGTGGTTTAAAACCTCTGCGGCTTGAATGTCTTCATCCGTGTTGATCCGTAGCTTGTCGCGCCGTAGTCCGCAGAGGCGGATCCATCCGTGGTTAAAAAATTCCGCACTCCGCACTCCGCAATTGAATCCTTTCCTTCCTCCCCAGCCCCCTTCCCACCTAAGGCTTGCAACTCTGCCGCGACCGTATTTCCCTGACCCCCTCCCCGTTTTGCCCTTTCCCCCAAGGCCCAGCATTGACCCCGCGTTTCAAGATTCCCTCCTCATGAAAACTCCCCTGCCCGCCCACTCGCGCAGCCTCCTGACCGCCGCCTTTGTTTCTCTCGCCCTGGCCGTCCCCGGCCTGGGCGCCGCCGGCTCTCCCTCCATCGCCAAGCCCCAGGTCAACGCCCCGGTGACGGTAATCGACAACGGCGCCAACTGGACCCTCGACAATGGCATCGTCAAGGCAACCGTCAGCAAACGCGACGGCCGCATGACCGCGCTGATGTTTCATGGCATCAACACCATGGGGGGAAGTGGCGGCGGCTACTGGGAGCAGGCGCCGACCGGCCAGTTGACCCAGTCCATCACCATCGACCCGGCGAAAAACGACGGCGCGCGCGCCGAGGTGGCCGTCAAGGGCGTCACCGGTGGCCGGGGCTTTGACATGGAGTTTCGCTACGATCTGGAACGCGGCGCGAGCGGCATCTTCGTGTATGGGATTTACAACCACCCGGCCTCCTATGCCGCCGCCGGCGAGGGCGAGAGCCGCTACATCACCAAATTGAACAAGGACTTCAACTGGATCTCAGTGGACGCCGACCGCAACCTGCTCGAATGCACCCCGCAGGACTGGGGCACGGGCGTCGTGATTCACGCCAAGGAGCAGCGCCTCCTCAGCACCGGTTTTTACAAAAACTCCGTCGAGCACAAATACAGCTACAACGCCGAGCAGTATCGCATTCCCGCCTACGGCTGGTCGAGCACCAAGGACCACATCGGGGTCTGGTTCATCAACCCCACCACCGAATACCTGAGCGGCGGTGCCTCCAAGCTGGAGCTGGTCTGCCATTTTGACGCCAACGACAACCCCGACCCCATCATCCTCGATTACTGGTGCGCCGGCCACTATGGCGGCGGCGCGGGCTGCAACATCCCCGCCGGGGAGGCCTGGAACAAGGTCATCGGCCCCATCTTTGTCTATTGCAACGCCCTCGCCGACCCCAAGGTCCCGTCAGAGGCCGACCTCGCCACGCTGGCCGCCACCGCCGGCAACCCCATCGTGCCGCCCGCATGGCATGACAACGCCACCGCCCTCTTCCATGACGCGCTCGACCAGGCCAAGGTGGAAAAGGCGCACTGGCCCTACGACTGGGTCAACGGCGTGGACTATCCGCACCGCGACCAGCGCGGTACCGTGACCGGTCGGCTGGTCCTCAACGACCCGCAGGCCGCGTCCACCAAGCTGCCCCACCTCACCGTCGGCCTCGCCCACCCGGAATTCACCAGCAATGCCGGCGGGTTTGTCTCACGGGCAGGCAACGGCAACGTGGTCACCTGGGAGCACGACGGCAACTACTACCAGTTCTGGAACGACGGCACCGAGGACGGAAAATTCACCCTGACCAATGTCCGCGCCGGCAAATACACGCTCCATGCGTTCGCCGACGGGGTGCTCGGGGAGTTCGCGCAGACCGACATCACCGTGGAACCCGGCAAGAGTCTGGACTTGGGCCAGCTCCAATGGAAGCCCGTGCGCTACGGCCAGCAGGTCTGGGAAATCGGCTATCCCGATCGCACCGGTGACAAATTCTTCAAGGGCGACGCAGCCAACTACTGGCTCTGGGGCTGGGGTCTGCGTTATCCGCTCCTGTTCCCCAACGACATCACCTACACGATCGGGAAAAGCGATTACCACAAGGACTGGTTCTTCCAGCAGACACCCCACTCGGAAAACACATCCTGGATCAACCCCGACGCCAAGGATCCCGCCAACCAGCCCTTTGGCTGGATCAAGACCGCGACCGGCACCCAGGACATGTGGCGCACCTGGGGTCGGGGCCGGGCGACCACTTGGACGATCAAGTTCAACCTCGACCACGCGCCCAAGGGTCAGGCGACCCTGCGCGTGGCGCTGGCGGGCTCGGATAGCACTGCTGGGCTGAACAATCCCGGGGCGCCCGGCGGACTCTCCGTGGGCGTCAACCAAAAGAGCGTGGGCTCGATTAAGATCATCTCGACCAACGCGCTCCGCTATAACACGAACAAAGGCGTGTGGCGCCAATACTTGCAGCCCTTCGACGCCGCGCTGCTGCATGAAGGCGAAAACACCGTGGAACTCACGGTCCCCGCCGGCGAGCTGACCTCCGGCGTGGTGTACGACTACCTGCGCCTCGAGCTTGACGAGAACCACGCCTCGGGCGCCAGCGCCCCCGTGGCCCTGAACGAATAGGTTCCCGCGTAGGGGCAGCAGACTTGCTGCGCCCATTTCAGGTCAACTGTAGCCGGGGTCGCTGACCCCGGTCCGAAATTGCTTGCCCGACACCGGGGTCACCGACCCCGGCTACACCAAGCACTCCCACCTCTTCACCTTTCCCCTTTCTGCTCAGTCCCGATTCTGTTCCAACACATTAGTGGATATAAGTGAAAATTAGTGGTTCAAAATCTCCGTGGGTTTAAGGTCTTAATCCGTGTTGATCCGTGTCCATCCGTGGTTAGAGTTTTCCGTCTGACTAAATCGGTTTCACCTGTTCCCCTACCTCAAATAACGTCGCCACTCCTCCGACTCCGCCATTCGCTTCAGAATCTCGTTCCTCTGCACGATGAAGCGGCGCAGATACCCCGCGAGGAAAAGCCGGTCCACCACGGCCCCGAGCACACCGAACGGCGAGGCAAAGTCGAACCGGTCGGTCATCAGTGTTCCTTGGGGATGATCGACAAAATCATGGTCGTGGGTCATGCGCCGGAAGGCTCCCTTAACCATGATGTCCTGAAAATGTTTCGGGCGCTCGAGGGCGGTGATGCGGACCGTGAGGTGTTGCCGGACGCCAAGATGCCGCGCCTCCCACGTCACCTCCTCATGGAGCCCGATCAGGCCCTGGGTGACACCGGCGACTGCACGCTCACCTGTGCCCGAGGTCGAGTCCTGATGCGCGTCAATGCTGCGCGCGAGGTCAAACACCCGCTCCCGCGGCGCGCCGATCACAGTCGTGAGATGGATGATGGGCATGAGTTGGCCGGCCTGCCCCTGTTGGCAGAACCGTGAGCGTTGTTAGCCCGGATCCGTGGGGTTGGCATGGTAACGCTCGGCGATCTGCACGAACTCGTCAAATTCCGCCACACTGGGAAATGCCCGCTGCGGGACGCCCAGAAAGATGGCGGGACCATGGTAGAAAAAGACCATGTCGCCGTCGCGGACCACGGACTCCACCTCCTCCCAGTGGAACGTGCGCTGCCGCTGGTCATTCCCCTGGGAGATACCTTCCGGGGTGATCGCGACCCGGGCCCGAGTTTTCCCCTCCCGATGCAAGCGGGTGATTTTCCGGCTGACAGACCAACCAAACAAGCGGCCCATACACCAAGGGATCAAGAAGATCGTGGCCACGCAGATGGAACCCAGGATAAAGAACTGTTGCAACGCCTCTTTCCATCCCATCGAAATCCACGTCAAGCCGACGCTCACTGAAAAAAGGACCGGCAGCAAAATACGTACGATGCGCAGATCCCCCACACGCCGCCGTCGGGCCGACGACGGGTGGGCGCGCTGGTATGCCTGACTCGCGAGGTAGTCCTCCGGGGTAAGGACATATTCCACGCTCAGGGTGGGCGGTCGTGAGCTTGCCATGGTTGGGTGGTCGCAGAGGGAGGAGCCGGACCACGCCACTGGAGCAGAAGAGGCGGAGCGGGGCGAGCGGCGAGTGAGAGGGGCGGCGGCGAGGCCATGGCGGCTCCCTGACAGTGCGAACTCGCCATTTTCCAGGAGACGTTACCTTTGCCTTAGCGTCCATGACGACAGCTTGGGCGAGCGGAGCCCTTCATCCGTATAGGGACCGTGACTGCTCCAGGATGGGAAGATTGCCGGAAACCCACCTCCTCCCTCCGAACTCTGCCCTCCGCCCTCTGCTTCCGACCTTCGACCTTCGACTTTCGACCTCTGCCCTCTGACATCCGTCCTCTGACCTCTGACATCTAACATGCGCCCGCCCCCGTTCCCTCCCTGCCAGGTTCCCTCGCAACCAAGAACCAAGCACGAGGAACCAAGAACTCATCCGCCCCCCCTCCCTGATTTCCTGAGTTCCCCATTGTCCCTCTTTCCGCCCACAAAAAAACCCGCCGGGCCGAAGCCCGACGGGTTCTAATGGGGGGTGGGTGCTCGCCACGCACTCTTTCCCGGCGCACACATTGGGCGCTCTCGCTTTCGCGGGCCGTGTGCTCCCCGACGCCACTCAACGCGGCAAGCGTTGCATTCGGTCTCATGGCGGGACCGCCCTGGCCGTTGCCGGCCGGGGATGACGAGTGAGGCCTCTTTGCCCGGTTCGACCGCGCTCTGCCGAGCACGGGACGCCGGACAGGGTGCTGACACGCCTACAAGCTGTGGCGTTCGCGTCGGCACCTTGGCCACGGGGACGGCCCCGGCTTTTGGCCGGGCGTTGGCCCCGTGTGACGGGTCTGACCTCTTACCTCGCTGGCTGCGTTGGCTTTGCAGTTGGGTGACGCGGTTTGTCGCGCCGCCCCAAGTCAGGAGCGTTTGCAGGCTTTGCCAAACCCGCTCGCTCCCCGCGCTCATGACGCCCTTTGCGCGCCCGCCGGTGAGGGCGGGCCTTCTGGCGGGGTGGCCCCGCCGGACATCACATGCGCGTGCCGGTGTACTGTAGCAGCCGGAACCCTCTGGGTCACAGTATCAGCGCGGGGGCCGAAACCTCCCCCGCACCTGACTCGGCCCGGACGCGGTTTCTGATTCGCGCCGGGATCCGCTCAGCTCCTGATCGTGTATACTGGCGCGGGCACGAACCCGCGGCCAGAGGAGCTGGTGATATCTGCCTGCCGTGGCGATCACTCGCCATGGAGGGGAAGGCCGAACCAGCTTCAGCCCCCCGTTCCCCGGTTGCCCGGGATTATCCCAGCCCCCGCTTCCGACCGCCTTTTCAGGCCGCCGTGCGCCAGGCTGTTCTATCAAGGAACGATGCCAAAGGTGTGGTTTTACCTCTTAAAAGTCACGAGTTTCTTCCTTACAACTTATTCACCACCAACGCACCGGTGCACAATTGGTGAACAACTTGTGCATGGAAAAATTGGCGAGCTTGGATTTCGGAATTTGGATTGGCGGAGCAGGGTTTTTTTCGGTTTTCTGGGCCTTTTTGCAGCCAAAAACCTCCGTTCCTGATTTCCTGAGTTCCAGATTACTTCCGGCCTTCAGCCCTTCGGCCTTTCACATTCCAAACTCCAAAATCCAAAATCCAAATTTCCATGTTGCCCATCTACGAGCTCGAGTCCGCCCTTGTCGCGCAACTGCGCGCCGGCGGCCGCCTCGTCGTGCAGGCGCCCACCGGTTCCGGTAAATCCACCCAGGTACCGCAGATGCTCCTCCGCCACGGCCTGCTCGGCGCCGGCGAGGTCGTCGTCCTCCAGCCGCGTCGCCTCGCCGCGCGCATGCTCGCGCGGCGCGTCGCCGAGGAGGTCGGCTGCGAGCTGGGCGAGGAGGTCGGCTACCAGATCCGGCTCGAGTCCCGCGTGTCGGCCAAAACCAAAATCCGCTTCGTCACCGAGGGGATTCTGCTCCGCCAGATGTCCTTCGACCCCAATCTGCGCGGCGTCGGTGCCCTGGTCTTTGACGAGTTTCACGAGCGCCACCTCTACGGCGACATCTCGCTCGCCCGTGCGCTCCAGATTCAGCGGACCACGCGCCCCGACCTCCGGGTCATCGTCATGTCGGCCACGCTCGAGACCGCCCTGCTGCGCGACTACCTCGCGCCGTGCGAGGTGCTCGTGTCGTCGGGCCGCACCTTTCCCGTGCGGGTCGAGTATCTGCCCAAGGCCGTGGACTTCGAGCACGAGCCGGTGTGGGACGTGGCCGCTCGTGAGTGCGAGCGCGTCGCCGCCGCGACGGGCGGTGACTTCCTCGTGTTCATGCCCGGCGCCTATGAGATCAGCCGCACCGTGCAAGCCATCCAGGGCAACCGCGCGCTGCGCGACTTTATCACCTTCCCTCTCCACGGCGAGCTGCCCCCGGAGCAGCAGGACCGGGCCGTCGCCCGTTACGACTCCCGGAAGATCATCGTCTCCACCAATGTGGCCGAAACCTCCCTCACCATCGACGGCGTCACGGCGGTGATTGATGGCGGCCTCGCGCGCCTCGCGCGGTTCGACCCGCATCGCGGCATCAACACGCTGCTCGTGGAAAAAATCTCGCGCGCCAGCGCCGACCAGCGCGCCGGCCGCGCCGGCCGTACCGCCCCGGGCGTCTGCGTGCGCCTCTGGACGGAACGCGAACACGCCCAGCGCGCCGCGCAGGAGCTGCCCGAGGTCAAGCGGCTCGACCTCTCCGAGGTCGTGCTCACCCTCAAGGCCGCCGGCATTGACGACATCGCCAACTTCCCGTGGCTGGAGAAACCCGACCCCCGCGCGCTGGCGCGCGCCGAAATGCTGCTGGCGGATTTGGGCGCCGTGGAAACGCGACCGGGGGCGATCGCGCTCCCCTCCATCACCCCGCTCGGCCGCAAAATGCTCCGTTTCCCGGTGCATCCGCGCTATGCGCGGATGTTTCTCGCCGCGCAGGAGCGTGGGTGTGTTCGGCCGGTCGCCCTCATGGCGGCGCTGACGCAGGGGCGCAACTTCCTGCTGCGCGGCGTGCCGCGTGCGGTCGAGGAGGCCCGCGAAGAGCTGTTCGGCGAGGAGCACGAGAGCGATTTCTTCCTCCTCATGCGCGCGTGGCGTTATGCCGACCGGAACAATTTCTCCCTCGACGCCTGCCGCCGCCTCGGCCTCCACGCGCAGGGCGCGCGCCAGGTCGGGCCGTTGTTTGAGCAGTTCCTTGAGATTGCCGCCAAGGAGGGTCTCGACCTCACCGAGCAGCGCCTGGATGGCCCCGCCGTGCGCAAATGCGTGCTCGCCGGCTTTTCCGACCAGTTGGCGAAGCGGCTGGACGGCGGCACCCTGCGCTGCGAGCTCGTCCACGGCCGGCGCGGAGTGCTCGCACGTGAGAGCGCGATCCAGCAATCACCCCTGTTCGTCGCGGCCGAGATCAGCGAGATCGGCGGGCGCGACGGCGAGGTCAGCACCATCCTCTCGGTCGCCACCGCCATCGAGGAGCCCTGGCTGCGGGAGCTGTTTCCCGACGACTTCCGCGAAATTCGCGCCGTGGTTTACGACCCGCAGGCCAAGCGCGTCGTCACGCGGCGCGAACGCCGCTTCCGTGACCTGGTGCTCGACGCCAAGGCGGGGGCCGACGAAGCCCCCCTCAATGAGGCCGCCGCGCTCCTCACTCAGGAGGTGCTCGCCGGTCGCCTCAAGCTGGAGGCCTGGGATGAGAACGTGGAGCAATGGATCACCCGGGTGAACCGCCTGGCCGAATGGTTTCCCGAGTTGGAGGTCAACCCGCTCACCGACGCCGACCGGGCCACGCTCATCGAGCAGATCTGCTACGGCGAACTGGGCGCACGGGCGGTGCGGGAGAAGGAGGTCATGCCCGTGCTCCGCGACTGGCTGACCGCCGAGCAGCTCGCCGTGCTCGACGTTTATCTCCCTGAGAAACTCACGATGGCCAACGGCCGCCGCTCGCGCCTCACTTACTACAAAGAAGGGCCGCCCGTGCTCAGCGCGCGCATCCAGGAGCTCTACGGCATCGAAGGCAAATTTACCCTGGGCCATGGCCGGGTGCAGGTGAAGATCGAGGTCCTCGCCCCCAACCAACGCCCGATCCAAGTGACGGACGACCTGACCAGTTTCTGGCGGGAGCAATACCCCAAGATCAAAACCGAGCTCTCCCGGCGGTATCCCCGGCATGAGTGGCGGTGAGTTCGGAAGGAGTCAGGAGCCAGAATTCAGGATTCAGGAGCCGGCCGAAGATTCAGCCTCCGCCTCGTTCTCCTACTCGATTCCGACTTTTGACTTTCGACTTTTCCGGCCTCCGACCTTCGCCCTCCTCCATCCGCCTTCCGCTCCCTGATTTCCTGAGCTCCATAATCCTCCCCATTCGCGGTTTCAAAATTCCGCAATCCGCAGTCCGCACTCCGCCCTCCGCCCCTTCTGTCCCCTGATTTCCTGAGTTCCACATTCCATATCCCCCCCCGTATTCGCGGTTAAAAAACTCCGCACTCCGCAGTCCGCAATCCGCATTTCAGAAGAATTGGCTGCCCGACTAGGAGTCGAACCTAGACAGAACGAGTCAGAGCTATTTCGCGGGCTTGCGTTAGTTGCTTTCCGTAAAGCTTTTCTGTGTCTCGTCGAAAAAACTTACGTCCACTGTGTCACATTGTCGAATGACACGCGGCTTGCGATCGCACCCGAATTCCCAGAAATGAACCGCACCGGCGTAGGTCTGTCAAGCAAGTGTCGAGCCGAAAGCCAACAGTCGGCCGTATACGTTTGGTCGAGCCAACGGCCATGAGGTCCATGGCGGCTGCCGGCGTGCCTCCTTGGTTGCCCGCCAGGACGCCAACGGCGCCAACCCTGAAGCACAGCCCCGCAGAGGAGTCCCAGGCACCAGAATCCTCGTGATCGGATCGACCGGAGCGCTGGCGACTGCTTGGTTCCCATTTCGACCTCCAAAATCCGGGGGTCATGAAACAAAAATCCAAACATCCCCTGTCACGGCCTTGCTCGCACTGCGGGCGGCCCTTCAACGTCAATTACCGCGTGGGCAAGCTCCAACGGTACTGTTCCGCTCCGGCCTGCACCAAGGTCAAGAAGTCCAAATCCGACGCCATATGGCGCGAAAAAATGCTCGCGCGATACGGGAAGGAATTTTTCGACGACAGGGACAGGGTGCGCGAATGGCGCGAACTAAACCCCAATTACTGGCGCCGGCTCAAACGGTTCAAGGGCCGCCGACGCCCGCGATTCGTCCTGGCAAAATACCAACTCTCGGTGCTGAGATTTGATGCGTTACAAGCTAACTTCGACACGCTCGTCACTCTGGGAAACGAGTTGGTCGCAATCCTCCCCACAGTTGCGTTGCAAGATTCGATGGCCAAAAAACTGCGCGCAGCCCGGCTGCGCGGCCGTGAAATCCTACGCACCATCACGGAAGAATCCACCCACTGATTCCACCCCCCGCGTTGCGGGGTCGGCGCATCCTCGTTTCCCATGAGAACGCCGACCCCGTCAACCGCTGCCACCGCTCCGGCCACCCCAATTCCGGTCATGGCCCATGCCTGCCGACCAAGAGTCGCGACTGGCGGGAGGAATCACATTTCGCTTCGTTTGGCGACCGCGTCAATTGGCTGACCAGTCGCGGCGGAGCGTCTCGGCTTTGATTCCGAGCGCAGCCAGGTGCGCACGCGCGGTCGCGAGCATGGCAGGGGTGACCGACTGGGGTGGAAGAAAATGGGAGAAGCGGACGAGAAGCCCGACATCGGGCGGCCCGAAATACTCCTCCAGGTTGGAGAATAAGCCGCCCATGCGGACGATCGAAAGCAGCTTCTGCTCGGACTTCATGCGACTCTCGCCGGCGAGGACGACGATCTCCTGCCGGTCGGACGACTGGCCCGGCGGCGCCAGAATGTTTAAGGGCAGACTGGGGGTGGTGACAGGCATTGATGCCTCAAGGACCACCACCACGGCAGTCGCTTTGTGAACGGTGCAGATCAGTCCGGCGCTGTAGGCGAAGCTGTCCTTCTCCCTCTCGTCAGCCATCGGGTCCGGCGGGGTCAGCCAGGCTATCGAGGACGAGCCGTAGAAGAGCGGACCTTCCGGGCTGAGCGCGAACAACGCCAGCGGCACCCTGCCCCGCGTGCGCATCGAGAACTCGGCGAAGCTTTTCGCATGGGCGAACAGGTCGTCCAGCGACTGGGGTAGTGGCATTGCGAGCATGGGAGGAAGGCTTGCGAGGCGAAGGCAGCCCGGCAAGTCTGCTGTACCAATCGCTCCTGCTCGAAGGCGCTGGCCACCCCGGTTTCGGAGCCGCCTCTGGCACGCCGAGCGCCGAAATCCCGGCGTTTCGGCCTCACGCGAAATTCTCGTCGGCGCCCAGATTCGTTGCGTTACAAGTTTCGATTGACACGTTTTTCACTCTAGGAAGCGGGTTGGTCCGAGCCTCTTTTCGTTGCGTTACAAGTTTCGTTCGCGGGAACACCGCGCCGGACCATGCTGCGCGGACGTGAATTCCTACACATCACCAACGAAGACTCTGCCCGCCGATCCCGCCCCCCGCGGTGCGGTCGCCGCGACCATGGGCGTGCCCATGAAGCCGCCAGCAACATCAACCCCCGTCGCCACCGCTCCAGACGCACCCACTCCGGCGGCGGCTTACGTCCGGATGTCCACCGAACACCAGCAGTATTCCACCGAGAACCAGCTCGACCGTATCAAGGAATACGCCGCCCGGAGGAACATGGAGATTATCGAGGTCTTCACCGATGCCGGCAAAAGCGGACTCAACGTCAAGGGCCGGGAAAGTCTCCAGCGAATGATCGCCACCGTCGAGGCCGGCAACGCCGCTTTCAAGTGCATCCTCGCCTACGATGTCAGCCGGTGGGGTCGGTTTCAGGACGCCGATGAAAGCGGCTATTACGAATACATCTGCAAGCGCGCCGGCATCAACGTCCACTACTGCGCGGAGCAGTTCGAGAACGACGGCAGCCCGACTTCCAACATCATCAAGAGCGTCAAGCGGTCCATGGCGGGCGAATACAGCCGGGAACTTTCGTCCAAGGTCTTCCAGGGGGCCTGCCGTCTGATCCAGCTCGGATTCAAGCAGGGCGGGTCCGCCGGTTACGGCTTGCGGCGGATGCTGATTGACCAAGCGGGCCAGGCCAAGGGCACCCTCAAGGTCGGCGAGCATAAGAGCCTCCAGACCGACCGGGTGGTCCTCGTTCCCGGCCCGGAGGAGGAGCAGGTCATCGTCCGGGAAATTTACAGCCTTTTCCTGGACCAAGGGAAGTCCGAGCGCGAGATCGCCGACCTCCTCAACGCCCGCCAAATCCTCACCGACTTCGGGCGCCCTTGGACGCGCGGCACCGTCCAGCAGATCCTCAGCAACGAGAAATATATCGGCAACAACATCTACCACCGGACCTCGTTCAAATTGAAGAAAAAGCACGTCGAGAATCCGCCGGAGATGTGGATTCGCAACGACGGCGCGTTTCCCCCCATCGTGGAACCTGAGCTCTTCACCCGTGCGCAGGAGCTGATCCTGGCCCATGCGCGGCGCTTCACCAATGAGGAAATGCTCCAGCGGCTGAAGGAACTGTGGTCGAACCATGGCCGGGTTTCTGGCGTCCTGATTGACGAGCAGGAGGAGATGCCGTCGAGCGCGGTGTTCCGCCATCGCTTCGGCAGCCTGGTGCGCGCCTATGAGCTTATCGGCTACTCGCCGCGGACCAACTACGCCTTCCTCGCCGTCAACCGTAACCTCCGCGAGCGGCACCCCGCCATCGTGCAGGACGTCATCACCCGGCTGTCGGGGTTGGGGGTCAAGGTGGATCGCGATCCCGACACCGAACTGCTCATCCTCGACCATGAGCTCACCGTCTCACTGGTGCTTTCCCGCTGCCTCCGCACCGAAACCGGCATCCGCCGGTGGCTCCTCCGTTTTGATGAGAGTCTCTGTCCGGACCTCACCATCGCGGTCCGCATGGACGAGACCAACGAGGCGATCAAGGACTACTACCTGTTGCCCGCGCTCGACCGCATTCAGCCGCGGGTGCGCCTTTTCGAGAACAACCATGCCGCGTTGGACTCATATCGCTTTGAAGACCTAGAGTTTTTCTTCCAGATGGCCGAACGCATCGCAGTGGAGGCAGCCGCATGAAAACACCCGACGAACACCAAATCCGCCTGATTCCCGTGGACCGCATCCGCATCGTGAACCCACGGGTGCGGGAGAAAAAGAAGTACGCGCGCATCGTGGAGAGCATCGAAAAAGCCGGGCTCAAAAAGCCCATCACCGTGACCATGGCCAAGCCAGGACCCGACGGCGGGGAGAGGTTTGACCTTGTGTGCGGTCAGGGACGGCTGGAGGCCTTCCAACGATTGGGCGAAACGGAAATCCCCGCCTTCGTGCGCGGGCTGTCCGCGACCGATGCCCTGCTGGCCAGCTTGATCGAAAACATCGCCCGGCGGCGCGTGCATGCCATCGACCAGGTCAAAACGATCCAATGGATGAAGGATCAGGGGCAGGACCGGGCCGAGATCGCCCGCACGACGGGCCTGTCAGAGAGCTACGTCCGAACCATCCTGACCATGCTGAGAACCGGGGAGGAGCGCCTTTTGCAGGCCGTCCTCAACGGGCGCCTGCCCGTGACCATCGCGGCCCAGATTTCCGGCCTCAACGATGACGAGTCCCAACGCATCCTGATGGAGGCCTATGAAAAGAAGGAGCTCAAACAGCGGACCCTCACCGCGTTCAAACGGATCGTTGAGCAGAGGAAACACTTTGGAAAGAACCTCGACCCTCATCGGCGCAGCCATCAAACCAGCACTTCGGCGGAAAGAGTGATCTACGCCTACAAGCAGGACACCCACCGCAAGAAGATCATGGTGCGGAAGGCCAAACTGTGCGAGGCCAAGCTCCTCTCGCTGGCGGCGGCATTCAACCTGCTCGTCGCCGACGAAGATTTCGTCAACCTCCTCCGGGCCGAGGGGCTTCAAACCATGCCAAAGTTCTTGGCGGAAAGAGCGAGGAAATCCGCATGAGCGCCAAGATTCGCAGCGTTTTCGAGCCCGCGGCCCGCGTGCTGTCGCTCGACAGCATCATGCCGATCAGGCAGGTGAAAGCCGGCGACAATGCCTTCGGCAAATATAAGGCAGTGCGGTCCTCGATCAAGGAGGTTGGGCTGATCGAACCCATGGTGGTATATCCCCAGCGAGGGGCGGCGGGAAAGTTCATCATGCTTGACGGCCATCTGCGGCTGGCCGTGCTGCTGGAGCTGGGCATCAAGGAGGCGCTCTGCCTCGTGGCCACCGAGCAGGACGCCTTCACCTACAACGACAAAACCAACAACCTCTCCGTCATCCAAGAACACGCGATGATCGAGCGGGCCATCACCCAGGGCGTGTCGCCCGAGCAAATCGCCCGTGCGCTCGGCGGGGAGCCGGCCAAAGTGAAGGCAGGCCGGAACCTGCTGGAAGGCATCCATGCTGAGGCCATCGAAATCCTGAAGGACAAACCCATCTCATCCGCGGCGCTCCGGCTGCTGAAGAAGGTCAAGGCGATCCGCCAGATCGACATGGCCCAGCTCATGGTCAGTGGTGGCAACTTCACCTGGGCCTACGTCGAGGCCCTCATTGTGGGCACCCCCACCGATCAGCTTGTCAACGACACCATAGCGGAGGTGGGCAAGGGTATCTCCGAGGAGGAGCAGGCCCGGATGCGGCAGGAGACGGAGACCCTGGAGCGGGATTTCCGCGGCATCGAAGATCAGTTCGGGGAAAACTCCCTGCACCTGAACACCACCCAACGCCATGTGAAGCGCCTTTTGGACAACCCGAAGGTCAAAAAATTCATCGCCACCCGGTATCCTGAACTGATGGAGGAGTTTCAGGAGCTGGTGGCGATGGAGGTCCTCTGAGCCGTAATCAGGAAGCAATTTCACCCGAACCACACTGTCACCAAATAGTTCAACGGGCTGGCACCCATACGCCGCAACGTCCAAAGCCGCGAGGCGAATACGGGCACGAGACCGCAAGGTCTGGTGGAATTACGTTCTTTTGTGGTTCGGGTGCAGCTTCCGGCTGACGGCGACTCCACCCTCGCATTCCCAATCCCGGCATAATCTCCGAGCCCCATTTTCCCATGAAACTACCGACCCCACCAACCGCCGCCAAAGCTCCGGTCACGCCGATTCCGGTCGTGGCCTATGTCCGCTCAGCAACGACTTTGTCCTCATCGACGACAGCCGAGGGCCTCGTCGCGAAGTCCACCGAACACCACAATCCCTGGATCGAGAAGCAGCTCGACTGCATCAGGAAGTACGCCGCCCGGCGGAACATGGAGATCATCGAGGTCTTCACCGATGCCGGTAAGAGCGGCTTTAAGGTCAAGGGCGGGGAGAGCCTCCAGCGGATGGTCGCCACCGTCGAGTCCGGCAACGCCTCCTTCCAGTGCATCCTCACCTACGACATCAACCGGTGGGGCCGGTCTCAGGATTCCGACGAATCCGGCTACTACGAGTCCGTCTGCAAGCGCGCCGGCATCACGGTCCACTACTGCGCGGAGTATCACAGTCGCTGCGGCAGTCCGACCTCCAACATCATCGCGAGCGTCAAGCGGGCCATGGCGGGCGAATACAGCAGGGAGCTTTCGTCCAAGGTCCGCCAAGGGGCGCGCCGCCTGATTCAGCACGGTTCCAAGCCGCGCTGATCCACCGTTCAAACTTTGCCAACCCGCAGGCGAGGCATCTGATGGCGATAGGCATTGCGGATCTTTTCGTTGGGCGATTCGCCAAATTCGGACGGCATGAGCGCCGTGCGATCGATGTTTTCATCCGCCAGGACTTCTGCCGTTTTGCGGTGTTGGAGCGTGTCGAAAGCACGGGAGAATACCCCCGCCGCGGCTTTCTGGGCGTCCTCGGATTTATCAACCGACGCGGCGTGAACCCGGCGCAGGTAAAGTGGCCAGCACCGAGCGACGAGTTTGAGGTGCGTGCGGTCGTGACGCGGCGGGATGCCGTCTTGGTCGAAGTCGCGAACATTGGCGGCCTTCGCCTTCAACAGCACGATGGGGTCGAGCAGGCGATAGGTGACGCCTGCGTATTCGATTTCTTCGATGGCTTTCAGGTCGTGCGGATCAAGGCCATGGACGGAAGTGAGAACTTCAACCAGTAGCTTGCGCTGGTCGTGCGAAATTCCGTAAGCGACTGCCTGGCGTCCGTCACCGAAATTCCAAAACGGGGTCTTCTCGACCCGCCATCCGGGCTCAAGGCCCTTGAGGAATTCGAGCACGCGCGGCCCGCTAAGGACGTCCAAATCATCGCTCGCATACTTGGTCGAGAGCGGTGGGTCACCGTCTTCGAGAAACGTAATGGCCCAAAGATTGACGGCCTGTCCGCCAACAATGGTCGGGCGGACGTCACTCCCGGCAATGATCCGGTAGTCGTAAGGATATGTCGGATCGCTCAATAGCGGACCCCGCCGATCGTCACCAAACGCGGACGCTCGGCTTTCGCGGAGTTTATCCCCATCAATGCGAGGTTTTCCTTCAAGGCGACGTGCCCTTGGCCGGAGTCCGCGAGCTGCGCGACGCGTGCACGACTCTCCGTGTGGAAGGCCTTCGCGTAAGCGACAGCGTTCCGTTGGCGGCGCCAACGCTCAAGTTGTTTGCGGAGAATCGTCACGCCGCTACCGTAGGCACAACGCCGCATTGGTCAACCGGGATTCGGGCACCCTTACTCTGGCAATGCCACGAGGCCCACGGCCGCCGCCCGGATCTTCTTCTCGTGCTCCCGCCAGGACCGCCACTCAAACGGCTTCAGCCGGGTGTCACCCAATTTGACCAAGGTGCGGGCCAGCTCTTCCACCATCTTCCGCCGGAACTCGATTTCGCCGCCCAGCACGAGCACAGGGACCTCGGCCGGGGTTAGGTCGGGCGGCGCGGCTGGTGGTGCTGGCGGTGTGATCGGCGTCGCCGCAGGTCGGGCGAGTGCGGGTGTCGGCACCGATGCCGGGGTGGCCACCGGCACCACCTTCGGCTTGATCGCCTGCACTTCGGCGTGCCAAACAACGTCACGCGCCCGCGGCACGGATGGCGCGGGGCGTTCCTTGTTTGCCAACCAATACGGATCAACGTTCAGTACTTGGGCGAGCGCCTCGACTTCCGACCAGGTGGCGTACCGGTAGCCCAGCTCCAACATGGATGCATGGGCCGACTTGAAATCTGGCAGGTTGGCCGGGACGAGCTTCCGACCCAGCTCGGCCGCTGAGATCGCAGGCACGAGGTTCTTTCGTGCCTCTCTCAGGCGGGCCTTCAGGTTGAACGAGCGCTGCTCCATTCCAACGCCGCCTTAACCCTGCACTGGTGGTTCTGGCGAGACCTCCGGAGCGGCGGGAGCGACTCCACGCGGCTTCGTCAGCCCCAACGCCTTCTTCAGCACATTCACACTAGCCGGGGAGATTCCAACCTCCTTCGCGATGGCCTTGGCTTTCTTCCCCTGTTCAAGAGCGGCCTTCACGGCCGCCCTGATCTCATCGGTGACCTTTGCCCGCTTACGCTTGGCCGGTTTGGCGGCCTTGGCCTTCGGCCCTCGCTTCGCCGCCGGCTTCGCGGTGGCGGCCTGTTTCAAGGCCTTGATGAAGGCGGACAGGCTGTCGAAGCCATATTCCGCCGGAAGCGCGGCCAGGGCGGCGGGACGCGCAGCTTCGAGGGATGCCTCCAGCTTGGCGGCTTGGGCTTTCAACTGGGCGAGTTCTTTGAGTTTGTCAGTGATCATAGGGCGTCCGTGAAAGAAATGGGGAAGGATGGTGGGTGGCAAGTGCAAGAGTGCCGCCTTCGAAATTAGCCATGGATCAAATAGGCGAAAGCCTAGCCACGGGTTTTGCGGTACGCCGTTAGAAGATAGTTGGTCAGCAGAGCGATGTCCTTCGGGGTGTTTTGGATGTCATTCCACCGCCGCCGCATATCGTCGGCAAAGATCCACTCACCAGACGTCCACGCGCAAGATCGCTCGATTTTCACGAGTTCAGCTCGGAATGCCGCTCGACGATTAACATTCATAGGGCCAACCGTATGATAGGCTAGTATTGCCAGTGCTATGGAGGCTGTGACGACTGCCAAAAGAGAAAGTAGATAGCAAATAACGCCTAAATCCAGCCAGTATGTTTTGGATGCGACCTTGTGAGCAACTAGCTTTGCTTCGAGTACCGCAGGTGCCGCAGTGCAAATCCCCACCTTTGTAACACGACCATCTGCGAGGCCACCAGCCACACGTTGTCCGACTCCCGGCACAACCCCTGGAGCCGGATGGAAATGTCCGAAATCTCCTCCTGTCGGTTGGAGCAGCGCTTCGAGGCGTCGAAGAGCTGGAGGTAGTCCACGCTCACATAATCCATCGGCCCAAAGCGGTTCACATGTGCCCGGTAGCGTGCCTCGATGTCCAGGACGCTCGCCAGTGGGGCCTCTCGCTCGTGCTGGACACACCACAGGAGCTTGCCCGCCGCCTTCTCCCGCAGCCAAGCGCACTCGTCGATGAATTTCTTCTTTTCCGCCAGCGGCGTGCCGCCGGGGTTCATCAGGTCGATCCCGCACCAACTCGCTGCGGCCTGCTCGATCCAGCCCTCAATGCTCGTCTCCCGCGTGAACACCAGCCCGCGCTTTCCCGCATGGAGAAACCCGTTGGAAAACTGTCGGAGGATCGCGCTTTTGCCCTGCGACGATCCACCCATGATGTTGATGAGATGGTCCTCCCGCTGGCAGCCAAATGGCCGGAAGTGCTCGTCAAACTTCTTCAGCCCGGTGTAGAGCCACTTGCTCCTGTCCTCGCGCTCCTCGATCCGCTCCACCGTGTCGCGCTCCACCTCCGTCACCCTCTCCACCAGGGTTTTCGTCTCGTGCTTCCGGCCAAAGGTGATGAGCCGTTGCCCCAGCGCGCCAGCCCGTTCCATCAGGCCTTCCCGCCCGTCCGTGCTCGTGTACATGTCCTCGATGAACAGGCTAGCCAGCGTGATGCCCCTTCGCATTTCCCAAAGGTATTTCACCCTTTCCAGAAAGTATTCCACCTGCGCCGTCGTCGGCACCTGTTTGCTCACCTGCATGAGGTAGTTGAAGCTGCCCACCTCATCCAGCTGCTTTGCCGTCCGCAACTCCTCCGCCAGCGTCGACAGGTCAATCTCCACCCCGTGCGCATGCATCTCCAACAGCCGCTCAAATATGATCTGGTTGGGCCGCTCGTAAAACGCCGCCGGCTTGAGCCCCGCCGCCACGCATTTCGCCATGACGCTCCGGCCGTCGATCAGGCAAGTTGCCAGCAGTTGCGCCTCCGCGTCCGGCGAATGCGGCTCGGTCCGCACCCCCGGCAGCATCGGCGTCGGCCAGTCCTTCTTCCCTCCGTCCAGCACTTTGAATCTGTTGTCGTTGTTCATAGTTTTTCCTCCTTGGTTCGTTGAAATTCCGGGCAGGGCAGCCCCACCCACTCAAACACGGCCGCCTCGCTGTCCATCTGCTCCACCTCGGTCCCCTGCCCCGGCACCACGCGCGAAAAGCCCGGCCCGGTCGGGTTCCACATCCAGCCCTGCCTCCGCGCGGCCGCCGCGATCCGCACGTTGCTCTCGGCCGGCCCCGTGCGGCAGACGAGGTAGTTCCACCAGCACGCCTCCATCGTCGCAAACAGGTCCACAGGAATCTGGCTCTCCGCGTGGACCATCAGCTTGTTCAGCGGGCCGAACGTCTCGCGCCCGAGCGCGTTCCGCCGCCGGCAGAGGACCCCGCGCTGTTCCAGCAGGCGGATCACGCCCACCGTTAGGTCCACGTCCTTGTCCTGAAACAAGTCGGCGGGGTCCTTCATCCGGACGACGCGCGGCACATAGACCAGCTCAATGTCGCCCACGAGCTCCTTGCCGCGCCGCAGCGAGCCCGCCACCGCGATGCGCGTGCAGGCATCCACCAGGGCGCGCTCCAGCTCCGTCGCCACGCGCTTGGCCGTGTCGCGGGGCCAGCGCGTTTTTTCCCCGGCCTCGGTGCTCATGGTGCGCCCTCCGGTTTGGGCCGCTTGCTCACGTCCTCCAACCCGCTCGTGTAATGCTCCGGCGGGAGCTCAACCTCGATTTTTTTGGGATGCGGCCAGCCATTCTCGCCGGCCCACTTCCGCAGCGCCGCCTGCCACGAGGCGCAGGGGTTCCGCGCCGTGCCCACCCGCCATCCGTTCGCCGTGAAATGATTGAAGAAGAGCCGTGAGTAGTCCTGTTGCATCCCCTGCTGCTCTGCGTAGCTCAAAACGGTTTGCAGATTAGAGACAGAGGGGCCGTCAGGCACCTCCATCTCCTGTCTGTCTTCCATTCTTTCTTTTTCTTCCCTTCGCTTCACTTCCCTTTTCTTCTCTTCTGGATATGCGTTCGCCGATGCGACCGCATGACCGGGCGGATTGCCAGTGGGAGCAACCAGCGCAGGTGGCTCGGCTTTTCCGGCTGGACCAGTCTTCGTGGGTGTGCCCGTGGCTGCACCCAGTCCTTTGTCCTTCGCCCAGCGCCGCCGGGCGTTGCGCGCATTCGCCGCACAGGTCCTTTTGTAATTCCTCTCCGATTCCTTGGGGTAATTCCACACCTTCACGTTGTCGCCTTGAATTACAAGAAGGGGGGCCGCCGCCAGCACCACCGCGCGCCGCACCCCGCAGATCGTCATCCATTGGGCATCATTCCAAGCCGCCGCCCCGGCGATGACGCCGCCGTTTTCCCGCTCGGCGCAGTAGGCCAGCAGGCGCACCCAGGCCAGTTGGGCCTTCTCGGTCGAGTGAACAAACTCGGCCGCGCGCAGTGCGTTCGTCTCAAACATATACCAGAGCATGGTGGGTTGTGGTTGAAGTTCAGAAAAGCGTCCCTTGCCCGGCGCGCTCGCGCTCGATGCGGTTGATCTCGGCCACCAGTTCGTCCGGCGTGGGCCGACGCTGGCCACCCTCCCAGTTCACGACCAGCCGGTGGATGGCCTCGAATAGGCCGGGCGCGTTTGGGGTGTCGTGCAGCCATTTTCCGTAGCTGGTCACGCTCCGATTGGACTGCCGGGGCCTGGCCGGGGCCGTCTGGCGGCGCTCGTTGGGCCAGACCAGGCGTTGGTGGTAGCGGCCCTCCCTCACCGTCCGGTCGAGCCATTCGATGGTGTCCTGCTGCGTCCACACGTCCCCGAGTTTGAATTCCGTGCTCATGGTCACCACCTCCCCCTTCGTCGCGGCAGCTTGCCCAGAAACGACCACGGCCCCACGCCGTCATCGGCCCGCCGGCAGCCCATGCAGACCATCCCCGGCATAAAATTGGCGGAGTCCTTGACCAGCAGCGCGACGAGCCCGCCGCCCGGCAGCCGCGCGCGCACCCGCTTCTTCCCGATCACGCGGTCGACCGTCAGGTCGGCTACGACCACATATTCCGATTTGACCGGGACCGTCCCGGTGGATTCCGCGCCGGCTGAGGCCTCAATTTCGCGATCGGCGACCGGGGTCTGCGCGTCGGCACCCCTCCCGGCCTTAAAGTCGATTTCTGCGCCCGCCTCCTTCAAAAACGACTCCATGCTGATCCCGAGCCCGGTCAGCAGCACCGACAGACCGGTGCGGGTGTAATTCACCTGGGCCTTGGCATCGAGAAACCAATGCCCCTGAACTCCCGCGCCCGGCGGCATGCCCTTCACGAGCCGCCCGCGCCGCACATTGGCCAGCACCGATTTTTTCAAGCCCGCCACCCGCGCCACGAGCGTCTCCGTGAACGGACCGTTAAACGTCGCGCTACTCATGGCCCCTCCTTTTTGTCCAAAAACCGGTGTGGCCTAACCCATCGGGTCGAGGCCACCCCCACCAGCCCGCCTATCCCCCCCGCCCCCCCTCCAAACCCGAGCCCGCCGGTCCGGTCCGCGTCCGACCATCCTGCCGCGCACCCGGATCGGACGGAGGGTGACCCTCTTTTTGCCTTCATGCCGCCCACAATTTGACACAGCACACGGCACAACATTTGTAACCTGTTGTTCATAAGTCTTCCAAGCAATGGTTACGAATCAGTTCACACCTCCGCACGCCGACTCGATCACCGCCACGCCAGCCAGGCCGCCGACCATCGGCCGGCCCGCCAGACGCCCCCTTTTGCCCGCGCGCCTCCCCTGCCCCAACCGGTTGCCGGGCACCCGTGTGCGGCCCCTTCCTTTCTTTTACCTCGTCTAATCTCGCGGTGGACAGCATGACGGCCACTTCCGGAGTCGGCAAACCTCGCAGCATGCTTATATATTGCAGGTGAGCCTGTAACGCATGCAGTGGCACGCATCGCGTCCTGCTCACAAAAAATTGTGGCCATAGGCCGCCGCGCCGTGAATCCAGCCCGCGGCGCTGGGCGCCCAGCTTCATCAAGGCCCTCACTTTGCTCAGCCCGCCACAGAGGCCGGCGGCCGCGATCGCCCGAGCGCTGAAGGCTGGCTCCAGCTGCGCAGCTAAACCGCGCCGATTTGTTCGAGGGGTGGCCATTGAAAAAAATCAGGGTTGACGCTTCCGCCTGGGCCGTCGGGAAGCACGGATCTCGACTGAGTCTCCAACCAGGTCAGTGTCAGCGAGCGGCTGCTGCCCGTGCAAAGCCTCGATCTGGCTCCGCCACCAAACAACCTCGGCGCGCTCGGCGTCGGTTTCGGCGCGCGAGCGGCATACCCGGAGCATACGGAGCAAGATTGAACCGGTGTCCATGGCGCTCACTGTGTATTATGCACGATGGATGCGCAAGAAAAATCTTGCACGCATCGCCAGTTAGACGCACTATGTGCACATGCTCCCGACCCAACTCTCCCAGGAATTGATCGTCGCGGCGGACGAATCCAGCCTGCTGGCCATCGCCGGTGCCTGCGATTTGGCCCCCTCCACGCTCTCCTCGCTCGTCAACAAACGCCGCCGGGCGGACGAGGCGACGTTGCGCGCGCTCTGCACCCGGACGCCCGGTCCGGTCGGGCTGCGGTTGCTGCTCGCGCACCTGCACGACGAGGTCGAGCGCAGCGGTCGCAACGAGCACGAGGTCACAATCGCCGCCCGTGGCCGCAAGGCCCAGGACGATCTGTCCGTGCTCGCCGACGAGCTCGCCGCCGGCGGGGACCAGGCCGAGGCGCTCCGGGCCGTGCTGCACGATCTCGCCGAGCTCACGCGCAGCTATCGGCGCCGTCAGGCTCGCGAAGTTCTGCCACTTCCCAGCGCGACCGACGAACTCAGCGCGGACGCCGACGCCTACACGAGGGCGGCACTGTCGGCAAGGCCACGGGCCGACGCACCCCGGCTGAAGGCGAAATCCCGTGCGCCGCGCAGCAAACTTCCCGCGCCACGAACACGGCCGGGCGTTCCGCCGGTGCCAGCCGCTCCATAAAAATCCTGATCGGTTCGCTCACCCCAGATTTGCTGGAGAGTGTATTCTTTTTACGGATACACTTGCACCGCCGTCGCTCGGGAACGGAGCCACCAATTTTCAGATCACCCGAAGCGCCGTCAGGGTCTCCTCTTTCCCGTAGGCCTTCCCCACTCCTTCCGTCGCGTGCCCGGCTTTCGCCGACGCCTGTTCGCGCCCAACGGTCTTCAGATAAGTGTTGTAGCAATGCTTCCGCAGATGGTGCAGCGGCTTGTCCCGAGGATGCGTCGCCAGCCCCAGCGTGCGCAGCTCTTCAGCCAGTTCCCCCAGAAGAAAATACCGCGATTCGAGGTCCGCACCCGGAATGATGTAGTCGTCCTCGCACTTCTTGGCCACTGCCGACTTCGTCTCCAGCATTTCGTTATAAACCGCGAGGGGAAAATTCTGCTTCACGTTCGCGTCATCCGTCTTGTTCACTCGCACAGTCAGCTCGATGCACGGCACCCCCTTGTCGTCCACGCCCTTCTTGCCGAACCACGACCACCTGGCCTGCGCCGCGCTCTTCCGACGCAGCGCCCCGTTGCCCGCCAGCATCGCACCCAACCACCACCCCGGTTCCTGCAGCCGCAGCTCCGGCAACCTCTTTGCCAGCGCCTCAAACGCCTCCGGGGGCGGTGGCCGGTACCGCTGCAGCGTGCTCTCACCCACCTTCACCTTCTTCATGGCCGCGATCCTCGCCAGCGCCTTCTCTCCAAGATTTAGCTCCCGGAACGGCTTCGACATCAAAGCCGCGTCGCTAAAAACGCTCATCGCAGCGCGCACCTGGCTCCCGAGCGTGACCCCAGCGCGCCGCATTAACACCCGCGCCTCCTCCTCCTGCATGGACTTCACTTTCTCCTTAGCTGCGGCCAACGTCTTGGCACCAAAGTCAACGATCAGATCCTCGCTCAGGACAGACGAATTCCATTCCTTTGTACCCCGCGCCCGATCTACCACCAGATCCAACGCCACCAAGTTCCGCTTGGCCAAGTCCACCACCATGTCCGTGCCGGCCAGATAATCACATAAGCCTTCCGGATATTGGCCTTGGTCACCGGCGGCGGCACCCGCTCCTTGCCCACACCCATCGCCTCTTCGACGCTCGCACGCCCCGTGTCCTCAATCCTGGCGCGGACCAAGGCCCGCACTCTGTCGATGACCGCCAAACCCTGTTCGAGCCCCTCTTCGGCCTGCACCCGCTCCTCGCCGATCCGGTCCATGGTGCGCTTCCCTTTCTTGGTTTGCCTCCAGTATGGCGCCACCCGGCCGGACTCCGACACCCGCCACACCAAGTTCCTGATCCCGCGTTTCGGGTCGAGAGAGACATCAGAAATGCAGCAGCCAACGGCCACCGCGTTCAGCTTTTCGAGGACATGTGCATGTGTCATAGGCGTTGGGGGAGGAACCGTCCCATACCCTTAACTGTGTCACTTTCTGTGTCAAGTCTTGTGTCACTTTTTTTCAATAATTTCGGATAATGTCAGATACCAGGAGCCGACATTTCAAAACATACTTTGTTCCATTTTACCTCGTAAACGCCTTCGTAAGTCATTCAAACCAAATTGGCTGCCCGACTAGGGATCGAACCTAGACAGAACGAGTCAGAGTCGTTCGTGCTACCATTACACCATCGGGCAGTAAAAATTTGAGGAAAGGGAAAAACCGGCAAGGGGCGTACGCCTCGGAGAGGCGTCCCTACCCTACGGCAGGCTCGACGGGCGAAAGATGGCCGTGCCATCCATCTTGTCGCGCCGTAGCTTCAGCGAAGGCGGAAGCCCCTAGGGCAAAGGATGGAGCCGGCGGTGGGATTCGAACCCGCAACCGCCTGTTTACAAAACAGGTGCTCTACCATTGAGCTACGCCGGCGGGTGAAGGTTGGTGGCTCCCCCGGGACTCGAACCCGGAACCAATTGATTAAGAGGCAGCCAGAGGCTTTCCCAAAGTATTTTGTAGTCAAAGGAATGCAACTTTTGGCCGATTCTTGCACCCAGCGTTGCACACAGTTTCAAAGAGCGTTTTAGTTGATTTGACGAGGGGTCTAATCAACTGGAACGTGATGTCTGCCGCACCGAGTTCCGTTGGACAAGCCAAATTTCTGGGAGATTCCGGCCGGCGCCCGAACCGAAACCATGTGGCCGCCGCACGACCTGGCACAGCGCTGCACCGGTGCCCCTTTTCCCCGTTGCTCTCGGGCATTCCACCCTTACGAATTTCCGCGCCCTGCCCATGCCTCGCCCATCCCAAGCGCAGTCCGCCCGTCGCAAAACCAAACTGGCGGTGACCGCCGCGGCCAAGCCGGCCGGTGTCCCGCTGCTGGCGGAGCTGAGGCAGCTGATCCTGTCTGCCCGGCAGCACGTCGCCCGTGCCGTGGACACAGGACTGGTGCTGCTTTACTGGCAGATGGGTCGGCGTCTTCGTCAGGACGTTCTGCAAAACAAGCGGGCCGAGTATGGCAAAGAAATTGTCCACGCAGTGAGTGGACAATTGACGGCGGAGTTTGGCCGGGGCTTTGGTCGGACCAACTTGTTCAACATGGTGCGTTTCGCCGAGACTTTTCCCGACCCCAAGATTTTGCACGCACTGAGTGCAAAATTGGGCTGGACGCATTTTCGCCAGCTCATCTACCTCGACGATCCGCTCCAGCGCGACTTCTACGCGGAGATGTGCCGGGTGGAGAATTGGAGCACCCGCACACTGGAAAAGAAGATCGGCTCGATGCTTTTTGAGCGCACCGCCCTCTCCCGCAAGCCGGAGAAACTGGCCGCCATGGAGCTCAAGCAACTGCGCGACGAAGACTGCCTGACGCCCGATCTCGTCTTCCGCGATCCCTACGTCCTCGACTTTCTCGGCCTCAAGGACACCTATGCCGAGAAAGACCTGGAGGCCGCCATCCTGCGCGAGATCGAGTCCTTCATGCTGGAGCTCGGGGTCGGCTTCGCCTTCGTCGCGCGGCAGAAACGCATGAGCATCGGCGGCCGCGACCATTATCTCGACCTCCTCTTCTACCATCGTGGCCTGCGCCGGCTCGTCGCGCTCGACCTGAAGATCGGGGCTTTCGATCCCGCCGACAAGGCCCAGATGGAGCTCTACCTCGCCTGGCTTCGCGAAAACGAACAGCACCCGGCTGAGGCCGCGCCTCTCGGCCTGATCCTCTGCGCCGGCAAGGACGACGAAACCATCCGCCTGCTTGAACTGGAAAAGGGGGCGATCCGCGTTGCCTCCTACTGGACGAAACTGCTGCCCCGCGATGCCCTCGCGCGCAAACTCCACGACACCGTCCGCCTCGCCCGTGCCCGCCTGGCCGCGTCCGCCAAGCCCGCCTGACCATGGCAACCGCTTCCCGACCTCGCCTTCCGACCAACAAAGCACCAAGCACCCAACCGTAGATCAAGAGCCAAGCCTCATGTTGAGCCAGGTGCCCGCACCGCCGGCGGGAGCTTGGCGACGGCCTCGGGCAGGTAAGCGCCGGCAAATGGGTCGATCGTTCCGATCACCTGTATTCACTCTCAGCACACGCCACGCAGCCCGCTACGATCTCTTCAACCAGGCCCTCAAGTTTTTGACGTGTACCGTCGTTCCACGCCTTTCGCATCCCTTCCGTAAGGTATCCATCCAGCACGAACCGCAAGCGACCCGTCGGATGATAGCTCCAATCCTTGAAAATAGATGGTTCAGCCTCATCTGGCTTTTTGACTTCGCGGCGCTCGACTGCCTCTACCACGTGGAAGGCCACCTTCATTTTGTTCGCGAGGTAAATCAATTTGATCTCGCCTCTCACATCACCGTCTTCGAAGGCGAAACCGGCCTTTTCAAGCGCCCATGCGAGCCGGCTGAGGAGCGCGAGCGCTCGACCAAGCGACTCACGAGTAACGTCGAGCCGAACGTGACGGAAATCGTGGTTCGCCCACAGAATCTTCTTCCCCGGGTCCACCCCACCGCCAGCGTATGCGGTCCGGGTCTTACGCGCCACAGGGTGAACCTCGACCGGTGTCTCTGGCAAAGCTGGCGTCAGCGCAGGTTCGGGTGCGGCTGGCGCTGGTGTCGGTTTCGGAGCCACCACCGGCCTCTTTCTTCCTGACGGACGACTGAACTGGAACGCCGTGCTCTCGGGCTTTCCCTCCTTCACCGAGTTCAGGGGGATCGCCGTCCCTTTCCCGTGGGCCACTTGGCTCCAGTAGCCCGCCGGTGGTCTCGGCACGTCAATCCGATCGCAGGCGCCGAGCACTGCACCCAGCGATATTTGTTGGAGATCGCCGTGCCACCGTTATTTCCTCAAGACATTCCGAGGGTTACCGAGAACGGTCGGCGGATTCCCCGCAACAGCGCCAATCACATTAATGGGGACGGGACGCTTTGCCTAGGGTCCCCGCTCCGGCTGTTGAGCCTTTTAAGGAAAAGTCCGACCCTACCTGGCTTTTCCGATACATGCTTGGTGCCTTATCTGTACGCCGCAACGCACAAGGAGCGATTCGGGGGTGCATTCGTCTTCGATGAACTCACTCACGGTTCAACCGGAGTCCTTCAGGACTACATGCAGCTGTTCGACTTAAAACTTCCGGAGCAGGTCCGTATGGCCTGGCGCCTGCTCGGGATGAAAGAGCGCCGTGCAAGCCAATGCCCTTGTCCCTGTGGTTGCGGGCAGCGGCTTGGGCGCTGTTCATTCAACGAGCGCCTTCTCCCCTACCGCACGATGGCCAGCCGGTCTTGGTTCAACCAAAACGCTCCGTAAGTCTTGTTGATGCGATGCGGGGGATGACCGTGCGCGGACCCCGAAAGGGAGCCCCGTCCAGTACTCCGTGCCGGAAGTGCCCGCCGATTTTCTTCCGGACGGCCTCGGGCCGTCGGGCGCGGACGTTTATCTCGTGGACGAGGCTTGATCTTCCATCCCTTGGCTGTCATTGGCCACTTCAAAACCGGCCACCTCTGGCCACCCCCGGACCGGCCACCCGACTTTTATAAGTCAACGTAGCATTATTCCTTCAAGAAACGCCATAAGAGCGACTAGCGGGGCGATTCTTGAAGGAAGAATGCGTAGTTGCAAAAAACGCCTGGCCGGTTGCCAGGTGGCCAGGACTGGCCGGTTTCAGGTGGCCACTGACACCTTGGCTTCGCCCGCGCCGACAGAGGCCTCGATTTGCGCAAATGCCACCACTACCCCACTGATCCCGACCCCTGAGATTTCCCAGGCCTCATTTTCAATTCTTTCGTGAACCCATGATGGGGTCGCTTTCGCCGGTCATGTTCGATCAGGCACCGTGGTGTCCCCGCCGGGGTCCGTCGTCGCCGTTGGGAGCGCGGGAGTCTCGCCCACGTTTGCCTCTGGCGACGACGTTGTCCCGTCAGCTCCGTCACGCTTTGGTTCGTCGCTCGTAGGCTCAGCCGGTGGCGTGAAGACCGGATAGCCACCCGTGAGGTAATTCGGCCCATGGAGCGGCACCACCACCTCCGGCCCGCCATTTTTTCCGCGCGCCCGTTTCGGCTCCTCGCGCACCCACTTCCGCAGCCGCGCTTGCCACGAGTTAATCGGCAGACCACCCACCCGCCATCCGTTGCCCTCGTAGTGGTCGAAGAACGCTTGCGCCCAGTCCTCGCGAATACCTTGGGCTTCTGCGTATTCCAAAATTTCAGGTAATCGGGGGCGGGCGGGCGCATTCGCAATGCCCCCTCCCTCCCTCTTTTCTAATCCTTCTGATCCTTCTGTTCCTTCCTTCTGTTCTGCATTGCGGACCGCATCTGCGCCAGCATTGCTCGCCGGATTGCCGTCCGCATTGCCCGGCGCAATGCGCGCCGCATCGCCCGCCGCATCCTCCCGCACCTTTCGCCACCGCGCAGTGGCCGCAGCCTTCCCGGCCTCCGACGCCGCCACCTTCTGGAACTGGGACTCTTGCGGGTAGCCCCACACCGTGATGTGGCCGCCGACCGCCGTCAGCAACGGCTCCGCGTCCATCACGTCCCTTTTTCTGACTCCGCACACCTCGATCCACTGCCCGTCCGACCATCCCGCCGCGTCGGGGATCAGGCCACCGTTTTCTTGCTGCGCGCAGTAGCAGAGCACGCGAAGCCAGGCCAGTTTTGCGGCCGGCTTCGCGTGGGCGTACTCCGGTGCCCCCGTCGTCTTCGTCGGAAACTTAAACCATTCCATGATGTTCAGTTTTACTCCCCCATTGAACTTTGTGATGCCATGAGTGCCCCGAGTTTGAATTCCGTGCTCATGGTCACCAGCGCCCTCTTCGTCGCGGTAGTTTGCCCAGAAACGACCACGGCCCCACTCCGTCATCGGCCCGCCGACAGCCCTGGCAGACCATCCCCGGCATGAAATTGGCGGATTCCTTGACCAACAGCGCGACGAGCCCGCCGTGCGGCAGCCGCGCGCGCAGCCGCTTCTTCCCGATCACGCGGTCGACCGTCAGGTCGGCGACGATCACAGGTTTGGTTTTGACCGTAGCTGGCACCGTGGAATCCGCGCCGGCTGAGGCCTCAATTTCGCGATCGGCGACCGGGGTCTGCGCGTCGGCACCCCTCCCGGCCTTAAAATCGATTTCTGCGCCCGCCTGTTTCAAGAACGACTCCATGCTGATCCCCAGCCCGGTCAGCAGCACCGACAGACCGGCGCGGGTGTAATTGACCTGGGCCTTGGCATCGAGAAACCAATCGCCCTGCACGCCCGCGCCCGGCGGCATGCCCTTCGCGAGCCGCCCGCGCCGCACGTTGGCCAGCACCGATTTTTTCACGCCCGCCACCCGCGCCACGAGCGTCTCCGTGAACGGGCCGTTAAACGTCGCGCTACTCATGGCCCCTCCTTTTTGTCCCAAAACTGGTGCGGCCAAATCCATCGGGTCGAGGCCACCCCCCTCGGCGTGCGATCCCCCCCCGCCCCCCCTCCAAACCCGAGCCCGCCGGTCCGGCCCGCGCCCGACCATCCCGCCGCGCACCCGGATCGGACGGAGGGTGACCCTCCGCTTTTGTGTGCAGCCGTGAGTGCATGCGGATATTCCACGCATCTCAAGAGATTGTTGTTAAGTGTGTTAAGCATGTTTTTATGAATAACTTAAAATCAATTACCCTGCTCGATGGCTGGTACCGGATCACCGCCAGGCCGGGCCGAGATCGCCTTTTGCGCCGCCCGTTCCCCCACCCCAACCGGTTGCCGGGCACCCGTGGGCAGCCCCTTCCTTTCTTTTACCTCGTCTAATCTGGCGGCGGCCGGCATGACGCACACCTCGGGAGCCGGCACACCTCGAAGCCTGCTTACATGCTGAAGGTGAGCCTCTAGCGCATGCAGCGGCACGCATCGCGTCCTGCTCACAAAAAACTGTGGCCACAGGCCGCCGCGCCGAGGATGGAGCCCGCGCAGCAGGGCGCCCAGCTTCATCAAGGCTCGCACCTTGCCGATGCCGCCACACAGGCCGGCGGCCGCAATCGCCCGCGCGCTGAAGGCCGGCTCCAGCTGCGCAGCCAAACCGCGCCGATTTGTTCGAAGGGTGGCCATTGGAAAAATCAGGATTGAACCACCGGCTTAGGCCGTGGGGTTGCACGGATCTCGCCCGAATCTCCAACCAGGTCGGTGTCCGTGAGCGGCTGCCGCCCGTGCAAAGCCTTGATCTGGCTCCGCCACCAGGTGACCTCGGCGCGCTCGGCGGCGGTTTCGGCGTGCGAGCGGCATACCCGGAGCATACGGAGCAAAATCGAACCGGTGTCCATGGCGCTCACTGTGTATTATTCACGCGGTATGTGCAAGAAAAATCTTGCACCAAACGCCTATTCGACACACCAAGTGCATGTGCTCCCGACCCAACTCTCCCAGGAATTGCTCGTCGCGGCGGACGAATCCAGCCTGCTGGCCATCGCCGGTGCCTGCGATTTGGCCCCCTCCACGCTCTCCTCGCTCGTCAACAAACGCCGCCGGGCCGACGAGGCGACGTTGCGCGCGCTCTGCACCCGGACGCCCGGTCCGACCGGGCTCCGGTTGCTGCTCGCCCACCTGCACGACGAAGTCGAGCGCAGCGGCCGCAACGAGCACGAGGTCACAATTGCCGCCCGCGGCCGCAAGGCCCAGGACGACCTGTCCGTGCTCGCCGACGAGCTCGCCGCCGGCGGTGACCAGGCCGACGCGCTCCGGGCCGTCCTGCACGATCTCGCCGAGCTCACCCGCAGCTACCGCCGCCGCCAGGCTCGCGAAGCCCGGCCGGGTCCGGGCGCGGACCCCGAGCTCATCGCGGACGCCGACGCCTTCACGAAGGCGGCCCTGTCGGCAAAGCCGCGGCCCGACGCACCCCGGCCGAAGGCGGGATCCCGCGCACCGCGCAACAAAAGTGCCGCTCCACCCACGCGCGCGGTCGCTCCGCCGGTGGCAGCGACACCGCAAAAAGCCTGATCGGCTCGCACCCCGCGCGCCCCGGATGGTGCTGAGGGTGATTGGAAAACCGGCAATAGGTTGAATTAGGATTGAACTATTTCCATTTTTCCAATCATGTCGCCGGATTGAAAAACACCGGGGAGTTCAAACGTGGTTTCATCTAAACAACAAAATCCAATCAAGGCGCTGGCCTCCCTGCCTCGGGGAGCGCCCCTCGATGTCGTGTCCCTCAAGGAGGTGGGAGTGTCATCTTCTCTGGCCTCCTTTTATGTCCGTGCCGGTTGGCTAGTGCGGCTGGGACGCGGGGCTTTCATGTTTCCGGGCGATACGCTCCAAATAGGGCTCACCACGAAATTCCTCGCCCGCCGACTACCCGGCCTCCACGTCGGAGGAAAGACCGCCCTCGCCTGGCGCGGCGTCCGCCACAACGTCGGTCCATTTGAACGGCTGTGCCTTTGGGGCGAGCAACCAGCTTCGCTGCCGCAGTGGTTTACCCGACGGTTTCCGTCTGACTATGTGGCATGGTCACTCTATGATCCCGATTTGCCGACGGGTTTCGGCCTGCAAGCTCTGCCGGAAACCCCGGATGGTCCGGCCGTGTCCGTCCCGGAACGAGCGCTGCTGGAACTGCTGAGCGGCGTCCGCATGCGGCAGGGGCTGGAGGAAGCGCGGAACATCATGGAAGGCGTCCGGTCGCCGCGCATGGAGGTGCTAGGTCCGCTGCTGAAGCATTGCCAACGGGTGAAAGTGGTTCGTCTCTGCGTGCAATGGGCCGAGGAGCTGAATCTGAGCTGGGCGGCCGAGGCCCGCAAACTGGCCGGGGTCCGCGGTCGCGGCCGCTGGTGTGGAAAACTGCCGGACGGCTCCACCCTGATCCTGAAACCATGACGGACAAAGCCAACGTCGATGCGGGCAGCCGGGCAGGTTTCGCTGAACTCGCCACCGGCCAAAAGAAACGCCCGCTTTCGCGGGGCGTCGGGCCGGCGATGCAATCGCCAGCGGAGTGAATCCTGAACAAGAATACGCCGCCCCTTTTCGATCAATCAAGATTTGCTAGCCACCGCTGCCTGAACCTATGCTCGTTCTCCGCACAGACCTCCGCTCACGGCTTGAGAAAGCCGTCGTCGCGGGGATTCTCACCACCCGCCCCGTCATTACCTGAATTTCATGCCACCTGCCTCCAGACGCTCGGTCATCTTTGTCAGTTCCGTGCAAAAGGAACTGGCGGCGGAGCGGCGGGCGCTGAAGGAGTATATTCACGACGACCCGTTGTTGCGTCAGTTTTTCGAGGTCTTCCTGTTTGAAGACTTGCCCGCGACCGGCCACCGGGCAGGGGAGGTCTATTTGCATGAGGTGGACCAAAGCGAAGTCTATGTCGGCCTTTTTGGTGCCAGCTATGGCTCTGAGGACGCTGATGGGGTGTCGCCCACGGAGCGCGAGTTCGACCGTGCAATCGCCACCGGCAAGGAGTGCCTCGTCTTCGTCAAAGGCACCGCCGACACTTCCCGTCAGCCCAAGATGCAGGCACTCATCCAGCGGGCCTCGGACCAAGTGGTGCGCCGTCGGTTTTCCACGCTGCCGGAACTAACGGCAGGGCTCTACGGCAGCCTCGTGGCGCGACTGGCCCGGACGGGCGACATCCGCTCGCGTCCCTTTGATGCGGCGGCGTGCCCACAGGCCACGCTCGCCGATCTCTCGCCCGGGAAGGTGGCGGAGTTCCTCCGCCTCGCGCAGAGCCGCCGGAACTACGCCTTGGGACCGGAAACGCCGATGCAGGACGCCCTGGTTCACCTGAACCTGCTCGACGGCGACCGTCCCAACCATGCGGCGGTGCTCCTCTTCGCCGACGAACCGCAGCGTTTCGTTCTAACCTCGTTCGTCAAGTGCCTCCGCTTTCATGGCACCGAGATTCGCAAGCCGATCCCGGCCTACAGCAGTTTTCGAGGCACAGTCTTTGAGCTCGTTGACCAGGCCGTGGACTTCGTCATGTCGAAGCTCGACCGCGCGGTCGGCACGCGCGCCAGAGGCAACCAAGCCCCGGAAACCTACGAGCTTCCCCCCGCTGCGGTCTCCGAGGCCATAGTCAATGCCATCGCCCACCGTGACTATGCGTCCAACGCCTCGGTGCAGATCATGCTTTTCGCCGACCGGCTGGAAATCTGGAATCCCGGCGAACTGTTTCCGCCACTGACGGTGGAGGCCCTCCGCCGGCCGCATCCCTCGATTCCGCGCAATCCACTGATTGCCGAGCCATTGTTTCTCACCCGCTACATAGAGCGCGCCGGCTCCGGCACACTCGACATGATCGCCTCATGCCGGGCCGCCGGCCTCCCGCCCCCCGAGTTCCGTCAGGAGCAGGGCCAAGTCATCCAGATTATCCGCCGCTCTCCGCCTGCCCCCGCTCCGGCATCTACCAATGCCGTGGGCGGGTCAGAGTCGAGGTCAGAGTCGAGGTCAGAGTCGAGGTCAGAGTCATGGCGTGTGAGATCGGAGTGGCGGTCCGAATGGGGGCCGGCATCGGTTCACCATCGGATCATGGCGGTCCTCGAAGTCGCGCCGTCCTCCCGTTCAAAAATCGCAACCGCCATCGGCCATAAATCTGTCACCAGTTCGATTCGGCAGGCGTTGGCCGATCTCCTGGCTGCCGGATTGGTGGAATACACCGTCCCGGAAAAACTCAACAGCCGGCGGCAACAATACCGCCTCACGCTCAAGGCGGCGGCAGGGTCCAGGCCGAAACCCGCCAAGCACCAGACCCACCCGACCGCGGGCGTTCCGGCCAAAGGCCACCGGCACAAGACGAACAAACAATCGCCCGCCCCAACTACCAAGCGGCGCGGGCGCGGCAAGGGCTCGGGTTCTGCTTGATCGGAGGCCCCCCTGACTTAAATACAGAATCTTCACTGAAAGTGGCTACTAAACACCAATTCTTCACTTTTCATCGAAATTCCGTCCACTAACTCTCGATTTTTCATGCCTCTGCTCTTCGGTTCGGACAATGCGGCCGCGAACCAACTCGCCAGAATGATCGAGCGGAATGCGGCGCGCAAGTTCGCTTCGCGCATCTATGCTAGGCGCTGGAAAACTCTGGTGCGTTAAAGGATGCTCCCACCGGCACTTGGAGCATTGCGAACGCCACGGCGCGCTAAACGCCGCTCGCTTCTGAGGTGCCAGCCTCTGCTTATGGGCCGAGCAAATGATGACCACCCGCCCCCATGAATCGTCAGGGCGCGGCGCCGGGGAACCACTCGATGTGCTGGTCGCCCTGCCGACCGAGGTAGGTGACCCGTTTCCCCCGCAGGAAGGCGAAGTAGCCCTGCACGCCGGCCGCCGTGGCCCGGCGGCTGAAGTCGTGGAAGGACTGGCCCTTCGTCTGGCTGTCGAGAATGTTGGCCCGCAGGGACGCAACGTTGAAGTCGGCCGCGACCGGCGGCAGGTCCTCGTAGTTCAACGGGGTGGTGACCATCGCGGAGCCATCCGCGGCGTAGAAGGTCTTGCGCAGGGCGACGTAGTCCACGTGGTAGTACTCCACGCCGGCACGGAGCAACTGGCCGACGACCTCGGGAAATGAGATCGTGCCGGCCAGGGTGTTGAGGGCAGTTTCTTGGATGAGGGTGGTGTTCATTCGGGCCGTGAACGAGCTTCAGACGGCGCGCCATTCGCTACCCGCCATCCCGACCGCCGAAGGGCGTTCCGTGTAGGCCCACTTGAGGCGCTCCGCCGACCAGGCCGCGGCAATCATCAGGTTGTCGTGGCCATGGGTGCGGTCCATCAGGGTGCTCCAGATTTTCCGCAGTTCGTGGTTGGGCAGCCGGCGGCCGTTCGCCTGGGTGAGGCCCCGCGCCCGCAACCAAGGCACCAGCCGCTCCGCCATGATTCGCTCCCTTTCTTTCCGATCAGTATGCGGCAGGACAAACCCCTCGGCCATCAGCTTGTTTCTCTCCTCCGGTTCCATCTTCGGATAAAGGGCGGCCCCCACATCCGCCCTGGCCCTCAGCAGCGCCTCCCAATCTTCCTGCGAGAGCTGCACTTTCGATGGCGCACCCTTGGCCCGCCGCACCTCCAGAAACATCGCCTTTTGCGGAGCGGCGTCCTTTGAGTCTGGGTTCCCTGCTTTCCCTGATTCCCACGGCTTAGAATTCGTGGCAGGTATCGCGCTGATCCCCTCGACAAACCATGACCATTTTGCATCGAGCACGCTGCCACGGCGGGTCCCACACAGGACCTCCAACTGCATTCCCAGCCAGGCGGCGGGGTCTTCTTTCCGCAGCGCCGCGCTGTCCTCGATGATCCGTCGCACCACCGCCAGGTCCGGCATCCACCATTCCTTCTTGAGGGTGTTCAAGCCGAAGCTCGCCTTGAGCGCCCGCCCCAAGTCCGGGAGGAGCAAAGCCGCATAGTCGGTCGAATCCAACGCCTTGCCCTTGAACAGAGACCGGGCCGCATGGATGGTCGCGTAAACGCTGCGGGACGCGCTGGCCACCTCGCGCTCCGTCCGTTCCGCGTCCCACCCCTCCGCCTTTGCCCGCCCCCGTCGCTCGCCCACCATCGCGCTCTCAAAATCCCCAAGGAACTTGACGGTGAAAATATCCACGCTGGCAGCCTCCACATCGAATTCCTCGCCCTTCACCCAGCGGATCAGCCGGGACATGGCCTTGATGTTATTCTCCACGGTGTTGGGTGCAAACCGCTGACCCGCCGACCATTTCCGGTATGTTTCGAACAACTTCCCGAACGTCACGCAGGGCGGCGGCACCGGCTTCTCGTCCAGGCCGAACTTCTTCAACATGGCGTCCCAGCACTTTGCACGCATCTGCTGCTTGATGAGTTTGCGCAGGTCGCCCTTGTTCTCCGGGGATATCGCCGGCAGCATGATGCTCTGTGCCACGCCATTGACGCGCTGACGCCAGATCGGAACCACCGTGCCGTTCTTACGCGTGCGCCATTGGAGGTTCTGGACCTCGGGATCGGACCGACGAATTGGCCCCGCCTTTTTCTCGGGAGTTTCCATCCCCCAAACATGAAAGGACGCCCCCCGCTCCGCAACCATTTTCTACTCATTTTCTGCACACAGATTCTCGATAACGTTGGAAAACTTCTGGAACCTAAACTCGTCCTTTTTGTTGTTTCCCATTTCCTGTTTTACCTCTAAAAACGCCCTAAAATCCTCGCTTAGAAATTGGTGGCTCCCCCGGGACTCGAACCCGGAACCAATTGATTAAGAGTCAACTGCTCTACCATTGAGCTAGGAAGCCAAAAGTTGAAATGCGGCGATAACCTTCTGGCGGCGGCAGGGCCGGGCCGCCGACCGCCGGCAAAGACCGGAAATTGGGAAAGAACCGAATCGCCCGTTGGCTGCGACACCACCGGGGAAGGTGGCTACTACGTGGGCTTTTCCCCCGGCGGCAAGATGAAACTTGCAGTTGGGCAAGTTTGGAGCCGCCGGTCCCCTCCCCCATAGCGTCGTCGTCTTGCCGACGCCCTTCCCCCAGTGCCGCGATGCCCTCGTCGCGTACCGCCCTGCGGCGGGGTCGCAACAGCTCCAAAAATGAGCCGAGTCCGCCTCGCGTTCTTGGTTCTGTGTGGAGCCGACCACCGCGTCCCCCCATCGTTCCCTGTCCTCCGTAGCCATGGCGAAGGAGGATCGTTCTCTTACTCCTACACGTTCTCGATTCCGATTCCGCCTCCCGCCGCAACTCAGCCCTCTCCTTCGCCGAGGCTCCAGAGAGCACGTCAAGAACTGCGGCCGCATAGACCGCACCCTCCAAAGCTTCAGCGACGGAGGGCAACCCCTCAACTTCCCAGCACCAAGAACGAGAAGAAGCTCTCACACGGGCCTTCCTTGTCCGCCATAGCCTCGGCGACGGAGGAAGATTGAACGAGCGGGGCTCCATTCCGACGCCGACTTAATCCTACACGGTCTGATCTGGAGTTGGGTCCGGCGCGGCGGGGGTATCCTTGGTTTCTTTCTTTTCCGTTTCTGTGATCAAACTCCGCCTCCGACTTTCTTCCTTCCCCACTTGGTCATTGGTCATTCCCCGCCCCTCCCCCGTCCCCTTTGACTCCTCGCCCGAAGAATCCGGGGGATTTCACTCGGTCCGGCGGCGCCGCCAAACTACCAGACCAAGGATCAGGCCACCGCACCCGAGGGCCAGGGTAGTCGGCTCTGGAATCGTGGCGAAGTCACCGGCGATAAACCGGTAGTTGTTGGCCCCCGAAACCACCGAGTTGACATTGGTGCCGTCGAGGTTCGCCTGGAAGACGCCGACGTTTTGCTCGGTGAAGAAAAGGTTGCTGCCGGTGACAAATACGTCGCTGGGGTTGGAGAGCCCGCTGAGAAGCGTGGTGACGCCGCTGCCATTGAGATTGGCACGCTGAATCAAACCGGTGCCCTGGTCGGCCCAATAGAGGAAGCTGTCGGTGACCTGCAAGCCATAGGGGGTGGTGAGCCCCGAGCTGACGAGCGTCGTGACGCCGCTGCCGTCGAGATTGGCGCGCTGGATGAGATGGGCGACGCTGTCGGTCCAGTATATATTGGCGGCGGTGAGCGCGATGCCTTCGAAGTGGGATCCGTTGACCGCCACGATGGCAGTCGCGCCCGTGCCATCCAAGTTCGAGCGGAAGACACGACCGTTCTTATTCACCCAGTAGATGTTGGTGGAATTGACGGCGATGTCATTGGGCGAGTTCACATCCGCCACCATCACGCGGTTGCCTCCATCTGGATCCATGCGCCAGATTTGGCCAGTGATGTCCTCCGTAAAATATACGTGGGTGCCATCGTAGGTGATGCCCCAGGGATCGTTGAGGGTCGGGGTGAGGTCCGCGAGCCCCGAGCCATCGGACGCTGAAGCCTGCACCCGATCGGTGCCGCCCTCCGTCCAGAAGAGAGTGCTTTGGGCATGGAGCGAAAGAGGGGCCAGGAGTCCGCTGAAGAAAGCCGCGCGGCACAGGTAGCGTGGAAGAGTCATCGCGCCAAATGAAATGAACTGAAAAATGTAGTAAAGTAAAAAGACGGTGCCCCGCGGGCGAAAAGAAACCGTCGGCTCAAGAGGTCCAATCGGAAGACGTCAGGCCTTGACCTTAGACAAACTGTCGAGTTGGCGTCGGCATATGGTGGCGATGGGGGTCAATAGCTTCAGCGACGGCGGCAGCATTCAGTCCTTCATTCGACCTTCCGACTTGCGACCTGTGACCGTCGGCGGACCTTCCCTTTGAATCGCCGTCTCGGTGATTCACCGCACCGGAGCCCCCGGCGAAGGCGGGCAGCTTTCAGCTTCCACCCCGTCAACCTGCAACCGGCTATTCGCGCTCACCACGGAATCGTCTGGCCCAGGAAATCAAGGTACTGCAGGCCCGCTTTTCCGGCCTGCGCGTCGATGACATTCGCGAGTTTGGGTATGCTCTCCTCGATGCTCAGCCACGCGTTGGGTCCGCCCAAATCCGTCCGGACCCAGCCGGGATGCATGAGCAGCAGAGTGCGTCGATCACCGGCTTGGCGGGCGGCAAAGCTGCGCATGAACATGTTGAGCGCCGCCTTGCTCCCACGATAAACATCAAGCATTCCATCCACGTTGTTGGTGACACTGCCCAGACCGGAGGACATGACCCCGATGGTGCCGCCTGGAAGCACGAGATCCCGCAAGGCTTCAACCACCCGCAAGGGGCTCAGGGCGTTGGTCACCATCACCCGGATAAATTCGTCGGTTGAAATCTCCGCAGTCGTCTCATTGCCGGCGGCGCACTTGACGCCCGCGTTGACGAAAAGCATGTCAAAGGTCCTCGAGGCCAGACGCGCGCGCAGCGCGGTCACCTGGTCGGGATGGACGATGTCAACGTTTTCGATTTCAAGTCGCCGCTCGTAGGTGCCCACAAGACTGCGCAGCTTTGAGGAAGTTTGGACCCGCTCGGTGGCCACCACCAGCCAGCCGCGCTTGAGGTACTCCTCGGCCATGGCAAAACCAAGGCCGCGTGACGCGCCAATGAGGAGGAGTTTTTTGATGTTCGAGGGAGGAGGCATAAACCGACTGGCGGTGGAGCGCGTCGACCTCAACGCGCTGGACCGCCGATCAATGGATTTTCACACCCTGCCGAATAGCGCCTCGGGGTCAAGCCGCCGCAACCCAGCATCCGCCTTCGTGAAGCCACGCCCAGCCTGACCCGGAACTCAGCACTAAGAACCAGGAACCATGTCCCCGGCCCCCCTCTCCGAGCCGTCTGCGGACGCCACGGAGTGACGTCCCTACCCAAACAAGGCAAACTGAGCCATTACCCCCGACGAGGGTTGCTTCAGGACCAACCCGTGGACTGATTCCCATCGAGCATGTTGATCCCGGCTGTCGTCGGCTCAGTCCGCACCTAGCCTTCAGCAACGGCGAAAGACTTGGCGAAGGAGAGCCTTACGGCTTGTGACACAAGGCTGGCGGGGGGCGCCCGAGACCCCCACTCCACCCTACCACGACACCACCCAAAACTGATCCCGGGAGACTTTCATGGCGGCGGTGACGGGCACCCAGCATTCGGCATAGCCGGGGCCCCAGGAATCGGTCAGCGCGATTTCGTTGGTCGCACGGTTGTAGCCGATGATGAGGCAGGCGTGGCCGCTTAGCTTGTCGTGCTCGAGGGGGGTCTTGGCGGCGGTCAGCACGGTCTGCCGCCACTTGGTCCAGTCCGTGGTCGCGGCGCGGGCCTTGGTGTGGGTGTTGACCAGGGTGTTGAAGGTTTTGGTGTAGTCCAGGGTCCAGATCACCGGCCGGCCTTCGTCCAGGTAACGGGCCAGCCCGGTGATGGAGACCTCGGCGTCGGCGCGCTCCAACACCCGGCCGTGCTGGTGAACATAGAGATCCAGCCCGGCGGCCATGGCCACGGGGTTGGTGCCGCCGCCATAGTCGGTGCCACCGACCGCCGCGAGCTCATACATGTCGGCCGGGATGTCAAAATACCGCAGGCAGCGCTCAAACGTGGCGGGCACACAGTAGCCCTTGGGGCCTTGGTTGACCATCGGCACCTGGTCGAGGATGACATCGCCGTTGGGGCGGCGCGTGACGAGGGACTTGAGCTTGAGCCTCAACTGCGCGGTGCTCAGACGGGTTTCCTTGGCCGACTCATCCGGGACGATTTTGAGCGTGACCATCTGCAACGGCACCTGGGACAGGAGCAGCACACAGCCGGCCGCCGACCAGCGGAGCGCCGCCGGACCGGAGGCCAGGGTGCCGCCCGAAAGACTGGCCCGGTGGGACGGACCGAACCGCGCCGTGATGCGCGCGGACAAAGTCTGAAAATCGCTCCGCATCGCGTCCTCAAAAGCGTTGATCTGGCCGGGATCCGGCTCCGCCGGTGCCACCAGCTTGGCGAAGGCAGGGAAGTCGCCGCGGTTGGTGAACATGACGGAGAACGCGGTGAGCCGGCCCTCGGCCGCCTTGAGCGAGAGCATGTAGCTGCGCACCCCGAGTACCGCAACCGGCTGCCTCGGGTAGGCGCGGTAGCTCGCGAAATGGTCGGTCATACCCTCGGCGGGAAGCTTCAGCCGCGCGGCGACCTCGGCGGGGGTGTCCCCCCACAGGTTGTCGTCGGCCAACAACGGCAGCCCGAGGAGGGCGTTCATCACCTCATAGGCAGGAGCCCGCGGTCCAAGCGCCGACGGGGAAACCGGCCCGGGCGACTGATCCGGCAGCCCGACGCCCTGACCGCGACCGGGGCCGGCCAGCAAGAGCAACAGGCCCGACATGCCGGCGATTTTCCGGCCGACTCCGTTGCAGAGCGACGACAGGAGTTTCAGAATATTCATGGTGGTTGGAGCATTCGCACCCGCGGGGTTCCCGATGCCAATACCCGGGCGGTGGCGGTGGGGCAACCGGAAAGTCCGGACAAACCCAGGGGCGCATCTCAGATTATTGCAAAGTGGCACAGGAGATTGAAGCAACAAGATCGGACAGGAAGTTTTTACAGGAGGTAACAGAGAAAACGGAGACAGGGAAAAACATTATTAACCACTTATCTTCACTAATTAACACTAATGGTTCAACCCGGAGAAACTGTCGCAGAAGTTTTTACACAAGGTCGCAGCCGCCTTCGCCGATCCTTCGCCGAGGTTTCGGACCGCACCCAAGGCTACGGCGGACAAGTCGGAGGACAGGTCGGACCGCAGGCAAGGTTTTGGCGCGCCAAGAAGAACGCAAAGGGGGAGCCAGAGGGATCAAATTGAGCCTGCAAGAAAACTGAGATGCGCCCGAAACCCAGTCGCGCATTGCAATGGCGACGGGCGGGGACAGCCTGCGCGCCATGGCTTCGGCGAAACATCTGCTGGTGGACGGCCCCAACATCCTCCACGCGTGGCCGGAGTTGCGCGCGCTGCTGCGGCGCGACCGCGACGCGGCCCGCGCGCTGCTCGTGCGACGCCTCACGGCGATCCATGACACCGAGGGGGTGCGTGTCACTGTCGTCTTTGACGGGCGCGGGCCGGAACTGGTCATCGAGCGGCCCACGCGGCAGGAGTCGCTCACCGTGCTGTTCACCCCCTCCAAACTCACGGCCGACGATGTGATCGAGCAACTGATCGCCCGCGCCACCGACCCGACCGCCTGCGAGGTGGCCACCGCCGACCAGGCCGAACGGCGCACCGCCGAGGCGATGGGAGCGTCGGTGCTCACCCCGGAGGACCTCGCCGCGTGGTGCGCCCGCGCGGACCAGCGCGTGTCGACCCAGGCGGCCGGATTGACACGGAGCGTGGCCCAAGCGTGGGCAAAAGGAAAAGGCTGAAAGGAGCTGATCGGATGCGTCCCCACCCTAGCTCGGACCGCGACGGGGGCGTCCTACGTCGCCTAGCTATGCAGGACACGGCCTCGGCTCCAGGTCGGAGCGGGTCGGAAGCAGGCAGGGATGCCTGCGCTACTTCAGGCAGGGCCGTGTTAACTTTTTTTAATGCAGTTCTAGCTTGGCGCAGTGCCACGCGGCGCCAAGGTTCCCGCCCCGCCGCCTCAGCCACCATGAACCCGTCCATCTTCCTCCCCGCCAACCCGCCGGGGCCGCAGGCTGGAAACTTTATCCATGCACATCCAATACGGTGAGGTCTCCAACACCGGCCCCGTCCGCGACCATAACGAGGATTTCGTGAGCTTCGGGTCGTCGGACGATCCGTTGCAACGGGAGAAACTGGGCAGTGTGGCCCTGCTCGCCGACGGGGTCGGCGGAGCCGGCAACGGCGCCCTCGCCAGCCGCCTGGCCGTGGAGGAGGCGCTCGCGGTGTTTCAGTCGGCCTCGGCGGACCTCGCCCCCGCCCGTCTGCTGCAGCAGATGTTTGAGGCGGCCAACCGCAAGGTCTACGACACCGCGCTGGCCGATCCCTCCCGGCGCGGCATGGCGACCACCCTGATCGCCTCGCTTTTCCGCAACGACCAGGTCTACACGGCGCATGTCGGCGACTCCCGGGCCTACCTGGTCCGGCACGACACCGTGCGCCGGCTCACCGAGGATCACTCCTACGTCTCCCTCCAGATCAAGCTGGGCCTCCTGCTGGAGCGGGATGCCATGACCAGCTCCAAGCGTTCGATCCTCACCCGCAGCCTCGGCCATGAACCCGTGTGCCGGTTCGACCTGCACCAGGAGACCCTGCAGCCCGGCGACACCATCCTCCAGTGCTCGGATGGGCTGTATTCCTTCGTGGTGGATGATGAGATCCGCCAGATCGTCTCGCGGTCCCACCCGTTTGACGCGTGCAAGAAGCTCGTCGCGCTCGCCGAGCGCCGCCAGTTGGATGACAACATCTCGATCCAGATCCTCCAGGTGCAGCGCATCGACCAGCCGGGGGTGCCGAGCGCGGTGCGGTTGGCCAGCCCAAAGTCCGGGAGCGAGCTCGGACCCGGCTCCCTGCTGGACAAGCGGTTCGAGATCACCGACCTCGTCGCCCGCAGCGGCATGGCCTCCATTTTCAAGGCGGATGACCGGACGACCGGCAAGGCGGTGGCGCTCAAGGTGCCGCTGATGAAGTTTGAAAGCGAGATCGCCACCTTTGACCGGTTTCAGCGCGAGGAGCAGATCGGCCTGTCGTTGGACCATCCCTTCATCCTCAAGATGTTCCCGGTGGAGAAGAAAAGCCGACCCTACATCGTGATGGAGTACCTGGAGGGCCAGACCCTCAACGAGCTCATGGAGACCGTGCGCCCGCTGCCGGAGCCCGACGCGGTCCGGATCGCGAGCCGCATCTGCGAGGCACTGGACTACCTGCACCGGCAGAAGGTGGTGCACCGGGACCTGAAGCCGGCGAACATCATGATCTGCAGCGACGGCAGCATCCGGATCATGGATTTCGGCATCGCCAAGAGCAACCAGTCCCGCCGCCTGACGTTTGTCGGCTTCTCGCCGACGATGGGCACACCGGACTACATGGCGCCCGAACAGGTGCGCGGCAAGCGCGGCGACGCGCTGACCGACATCTACAGCCTCGGGACGATCCTCTACGAGATGACCACGGGGGTAGTGCCGTTTGAGGGCGAGAACCCCTATGTGATCATGAACGCGCGGGTGACCGGAGACCCGCCCGCCCCGCGCAAGCTGAACCCCCATCTGACCCCGGCCGTCGAGGAAATCATCCTCCATGCCCTGGAACGGAATCCGGCACGGCGCTTCCACTCCGCCGCCGCGATGAAGGTGGAGCTCGACGACTTTGAAAAGGTGCAGCTGGTCGGCCGCTACCAGCGGCTCCAGTCGCCGGTGTTGTGGAAAACCGGGATCAGCAAGAAAACGATCATCATCGGGTTTGTGGTGCTGAACGTGCTTCTCGTCCTGATCGGCCTCGGGCTGGGCTACTGGTACATCACCAAGCACGCTCACTAGTTCAGGTTCTTGGTTCTTGGTTCTGACCCCGAGTCGCGCAAATCGAATTCGTCTCTGGTTTTTAGCTTTCTTACTCCGCGTTCCGCATTCCGCACTCCGCATTCCCGCCATGTCCCCAACCGACCGACCCGATCCCGACGCGATCCTGGCTTCGCTCAAACGCGAGGAGGAGCGGTCGCGCCGCGGGCGGCTGAAGGTCTTTTTCGGGATGTGTCCGGGAGTGGGCAAGACCTTTGCCATGCTCCGCGCCGCCCAGCAGGAACTGCGCGACGGCACCGACCTGGTCGTCGGCCTGGTCGAGACCCACAAGCGGGCAGAGACCGAAGCCCTGCTGGCCGGCCTGCCGGTCATTCCGCGAAAGCAGATCAGCTACCGTGACGTCGAACTGACCGAGATGGACCTCGAGGCCATCCTGGCCCGCAAACCCCGCCTGGTGCTGGTGGACGAGTTTGCGCACACCAACGCCCCTGGCTCCCGCCATCCCAAGCGGTATCAGGATGTGGTCGAACTGCTCGACGCGGGCATTGACGTGTTCACGACCCTCAACGTGCAGCACCTCGAGAGCCGGGCCGACGCCGTCCGCCAGATCACCGGAGCCAACGTGCAGGAGACGCTGCCCGACTCGGTGTTTGAGCTGGCCGACCAGATCGAGCTGATCGACCTGCCCCCCGAGACGCTGCTGGAGCGCCTGCGGGAGGGAAAGGTGTATCTGGGCGACCGCGCCGCCGCGGCCGCGGCCAATTTCTTCAAGGACGCCCACCTGACGGCGCTGCGCGAGCTGGCGCTGCGGTTTGTCGCGGAACGCGTGGACAAACGCCTGCGCGAGCTGCGCGGGGCCGGCCCGGTGACCACCATCTGGCGCTCGGGGGAACGGCTGCTGGTGGCGGTCGGGCCGAGCCCGTCCTCCACCCAGCTGGTGCGCTGGACGCGCCGCATGGCGGCCGCGCAGGGCGCGTCGTGGATCGCGGTCAGCGTGGAGTCATCGCGGCCGCCGGACGCCGAAGGCCTGCGCCGGCTGGAGCAAAACCTCGCGCTCGCCCGGGAGCTCGGCGCGGAAATTGTGGTGACCCACGACGAGGACCCGGCCGAGGCGCTGGTGCGGGTCGCGCTGCAAAACAACGCCACCCAGATTGTGGTCGGCAAGTCGCGCAGCCCGCGCTGGCTCGACCTGCTGCGGGGCGGGAGCCTCGTGGACCGGCTGCTGCGGGGCAGCGGACCCATTGACATCTATGTGGTGCCGGCCGAGCGCGCGGCGGAGAAGACCGGGGCCTGGTTTGGCTGGCGGCCGACCGCCAGCTCACCGACGCGGGAATACGGCGAAGGGTTCGGCACGATCGCCGCCGTCGCCCTGGCCGGATGGTTCCTCGTGCCCCTCACCGGCTACCAGGCCATCGGCCAGTTTTTTCTACTCGCAGTGGTGGCGCTCAGCCTGCGGATCGGGCGGGGGCCGGTGCTGGCCGCCGCCGTGGTGAGCGCGCTGGCCTGGGACTTTTTTTTCATCCCCCCGCAGTTCACCTTTGTGGTCAGCACCGTGCAGGACAGCATGATGCTGGGCGCCTATTTCGTCGTCGCGCTGGTCGCCGGGCAGCTGACGGCGCGCATCCGCGCGCAGGAACGCCATGAGCGGATGCGCGAGGACCGGGCCACGGCGCTGTTTCACCTCACGCAGGCGCTAAGCGCGGCGCGCACGCTCGATGACGGCGTGTTCGCGGCGCTCCGCCAGGCCGACCGCCTCTTCGGCGCGCAAACGGCGCTGCTGCTCGGCACGGACGACAACTCCACCCTGGGGCCGCATTTTGCCTCCTCCCTCAACCTGACAGAAAAGGAAAACGGCGTGGCCGACTGGGCGTGGCGCAACCGGAAGACGGCGGGCCGCTTCACCAACACGCTGCCGGCGTCGGAGGGTTTTCACGTCCCGCTCGTCCGGGAGGACCAGTCCCTGGGGGTGCTGGTGGTCGGGGTGCCACCCGAGGCGGCGCTCACGCTCGCACAACGGGACCTGATCGAAGGATTTGCCGCCCAGCTGGCGCTGCTGGTCGAACGCGAGCAACTCCGGGCGGCCGGCCAGCGCGAGCAACTGCTGGCCGAGTCGGAGAAATTGCACCGCGCGCTGCTCGACAGCGTCTCGCACGAGCTGCGCACGCCGCTGGCGGTCATCACCTCCGCGGTGGAAAACATGCCGGCCGCCGACGAGGGAACCCGGGCCACGCTGGTCGGCGAGGCCCGGTCCGCCGCCCGGCGACTGAACCGGCTGGTCGGGAACCTGCTGGACCAGACCCGGCTGGAGAGCGGTGCGCTCCGCCCCCGGCCCGACTGGTGCGACCTGCGCGACCTGGTGAACGCGGCGGTGGACGACGCGCGCGATGCGCTGGCCGGCCATCCCTTTGAGGTGGCCGTGCCGGACGGCCTGCCGCCGGTAAGCGCCGACTTCACCCTGACCGAACAGGCGATGGCCAACCTGCTGCTCAACGCCGCGCTCCACACGCCGATGGGGACCCCGATCTTCCTGACCGCCGGCCTGGAGCGCGGCGGGACGCGGGTGTTTTTCACGGTGGCGGACCGCGGGCCGGGCTTTCCGGAGGCGATGCGCGAGCGGCTGTTCCAAAAGTTTCAACGCGGCGACGCCGCGCGCGCCGGCGGCCTGGGCCTGGGCCTGTCCATCGTCCGCGGCTTCATCACGGCGCAGAAGGGCGAGATCGTCGTGGGCGCCAACCCCGGCGGGGGCGCCGTGTTCACCATTTACTTGCCGCACACCCCGCCCCAGGCTGCCCCGGTCGAATGAGCACCGCCGCGCCCATCACCATCCTCATCATCGATGACGAAATCCAGATTCGCCGCCTGTTGCGCGTCACCCTGGAGGCCCACGGTTACCGGGTGCGCGAGGCCGAGAGCGGCCGTCCCGGCCTGAACGAGATCGCGCTGCAGCCGCCCGACGGCATCATCCTGGACCTCGGCCTGCCCGACATGGACGGCACCGAGGTGCTCCGCCGACTCCGCGAGTGGTCGAAAGTCCCGGTGCTTGTCCTGTCCGTCCGCGACCGGGAGGACGACAAGATCGCCGCCCTCAACGCGGGCGCGGACGACTATCTCACGAAGCCATTCGGGGGCGGTGAGCTGATCGCGCGGGTACGGGCGATCATGCGGCGGGCGCAGCCGGGCGGCGAGCCGGCCTTGGTGAAATTTGGGCACATTGAGGTGGACCTGGCCGGACGCATTGTGCGGCGCGATGGCGAGGAGGTGCGCCTGACCGCAAAGGAATACGGCTTGCTGCGGCTGCTCGTGCAGCATCGGGGCAAGGTCGTCACCCACCGGCATATCCTGCGGGAACTCTGGGGCCCGAACGCCGAGGAGAACACCCACTATCTCCGTGTTTTCATGACCCACCTGAGACAGAAGCTGGAGCAGGATCCGCACGAACCGCGTCACCTCCGGACCGACGCCGGCATCGGCTACCGTTTGGTGGTCGAGGGAAGTTAAGGCTAAAAACCACAGTAGGGTTTACACCGAGAGCACAGACGGCGGTCACAGAGCTCACGGAGCAAACCACGGAGTTTTTTGCCCTAATCTTCGTTAATGGAGTCGATTCCGCCTCGGCCTAATCGGCGTCGGCGAAAAATTCACCGAACCCGATCGGAATCATCCTGAATTCAGCGGTCGGACTTCACCGCAGATAGCGCAGATGCGCGCAGATACAGACATGGACTGACAACAGCATCAATGCACCGGGCTGGTTTGAACGGATAGCGCCATCCGGGCGACCAGTCAGAAGCAATCCATCAACGCAAAGGCGGAAAGGCGCGAAGACGCAGAGGGAAGATTGGGCTTTGCGGCCTTTGCGTCTCAGCGGCTTTGCGTTAATTCCTCCGTCTGAAATCAGCGAAGATCAGCGCGGACCGAGTCCTTCGACGCCTTGGCGTAGTAGGATTAGCGGTTTAAAATCTGTGGGGCGGTTCTGATCTGCTCTGTTTTCCGACCAGAGACCGGATCCAGGTTAAGGCTTTTTGACCGGGGCCGGCGCGTCCACGCGGCCCAGCGCGAGCAGGCCCTGGCCGAGCTCCACCGCCCGCAGAAGCACCGCGTCCAGCGAGGGCGTCGGCGCGGGCGGAACAGCGGGCAGCGATACGGCCGGGGCGACGTCAGATTCCTCGGGCGGGTTTTTGCCGGCGGCGTGGAACTTGCCCAACTCGACCTCATCGTGGCGTGGCTTGTTGATCGTCGTGGTGACCAAAGCCAGTGGGGACGTGCCGGAGGCCAGGGCGTCGACGGCCCGCGCATCGGCGTCCGCGCCCGTGGTGACGGCCATGTCCGGGTGGCACGCGCCATCCACCCGGCCGATGGTGAGGCAGCCAGGGAGGCCGGCGGCGAAGCCGGCGAGCAACTCCGGCCCCGTCGCGGGCGAGATCAGAACGAGCCGCACCGTTTTTCCAACGGGCTGGCCGCGCAATGCGGCCAGCCAGGCATGGGCGTCATCCGCCGCAAAGCCGACGCGACGCAGATCAAGCACCAGCGGGCCGGCTGGCGCGCGCGCCGTGAGCACCGACAAGTCCGCCACCGCGTCGGTCGGTCGCAGATAGCCGAGACCCGAGCCGAGGTCGACGACCGGCGCGGCGGCGCGGGCGGAAAAGCCGGCGGGGAGGGCGAGGCCCAGCAGAAGGAAGGCGAAGGATGGTCTCATGGGCGGTGAAGCTGCCTGGCGCCGATGTCGCGGCGGAAATATTTTGAGGCGCAGTGAATTTGGTCGCAGACGACGTAGGCCGCGCCGGCGGCGGCCTGGAGGGTGGGCGCAAGGGCGGTCACACCCAAGACGCGACCACCGTTGGTCACAAGCCGGCCGGCGGAATCTTTCGCCGTGCCGGCATGATCGATGAAGGTCCCCGGAGTGAGAGACGGGGACGCCGGCAGCGTGATGACGTCCCCCTTGGGATAACTTCCGGGATACCCCCGGGCGGCGATGACGACGCAGAGGGCATGGGCGGGACGGACGGCCAGCTTCACCCCGGCCAGTTCGCCCCGGGCGGCGGCCCAAAGGAGCCCCAGCACATCCGTGGCGAGCCGCGGGAGGACGGCCTGGGTCTCGGGATCGCCGAAGCGGGTGTTAAACTCAAGCACGCTCGGACCGTCGGGGGTCAGCATGAGGCCAATGAAGAGTGTACCGCGGAAATCGATGCCCTCGGCGGCGATGGCATCCACCGAAGGGCGGACAATCTCGCGCTCGATGCGCGCGAGCAAGGCGGGGGTGACCAAATCAACCGGGGAAAACGCGCCCATGCCGCCGGTGTTGGGCCCGGTGTCGCCATCGCCCACGCGTTTGTGGTCCTGCGCGGCGGGCAGGATGACGAAATCCCGGCCGGACACGACCACGAGGATGGAGATCTCCTCACCGGTGAGACAATCCTCGATGAGGATTTCGGATTGGGGAATTTGGATTTTGGATTGAACGGAGGGGGCGGCCGGGAGGCTGAGCAAGCTGCGGACGGCGGCCTCGGCCTCGGCGTGGGTGGACGCAACGACAACGCCCTTGCCGGCGGCGAGGCCGTCGGCCTTCACCACGATGGGCGCGGGGCGGGCACGGAGGTAGGCGATGGCCGCGTCGGCCTCGGAGAAAAACGCGGCCGGGGCGGTGGGGATGCCATGCCGGAGGAGAATCTGCTTGGTGAAAATTTTTGAGGCCTCGAGGCGGGCGCCATCGGCCTTGGGCCCGTAGGCGGGGATGCCGGCGACCCCAAGGGCGTCCACCAGCCCAAGGGCCAGGGGCACCTCGGGACCGACGACGACAAAGCCCACCCGCTCGCGTTGCGCGAGCGCGACCAGGCCGGCGACATCATCGGCGGCCACGGGAAAGCAGGTGACGTCGGCGGCGATGCCGGCGTTGCCGGGCGCGCAGAGGACGCGGGGGTGCGCGGGGGAGGCGGCAAGCGCGCGGACCAGCGCGTGCTCGCGCCCGCCGGCGCCAACGATCAGGACGGACTGAGGCAGGGCTGACATGAGGTGGCCAGCATGCGGGGCGGGGGATGGCGGCGGCAAGCGCGCAGTGCCGGCTGGATCAGACTTCTAACCGGAGGGAACCCGCAGTCGCTGCGCTAGGGCGCGGCAGGCGGAGAGGACGGAGGGATTATTCAGAAGCCAGGAAACCAGGAACGGGCACAGAGATGACAGCGCAAAGCACTTAAACAATTCATGTGGCTGCAACCATCGCACCCGGTGGGTGACTCCCAGACCTTCCCGCCGTTCGATGTCTTCCTCTGTGACCTCGGATCTTATTTCTGTGTGCTCCGTGACCAACTGCTGATTCTAGGCTGAAAACTTAATGGTGAACCCCCAGAGCAGGTGCCCGGGCGCGCGGTCAGTTGGTTTTCAGTGTCACCATCACGGGGCGGTGATCGCTGGCTTGCATCGTCTCCGGGCTGTCGCCGATCTTTGCCCGGACGACAGCGGGGCGCAGGCCCGGTGACACGAAAATATAGTCTATCCGCTCGTAGGTGTCGGCCTGGTGCCAGTAATCGGTCCACACCTCGCCGCGGCTGTCGGTCGCCGGCAGCCACTCCGCGATGGTGGTTTTGCCCCGGGCCAGCAGCGCGCGGAGCGGGCGCTCCGTGCGCCCGGCGTTGCAGTCGCCGAGGATGATAAACCTGGCCACCGCCGGATCGGGAAATTCCTTCAGCACCTGGTCGCGCACGGCCTCCGCCTCGCCGGCGCGCTCCAGCTCGGAATCGGGATCGTCCGGCCGCACGGTCAGCTTGCTCTTCAGATGCACGGCAAAAAGCGTCCATTCCGCGCCGCCGACGCTGAGGCGGACCTCCAGCAGGCCGCGCTTCACCTTTTCATCGGCGCCGAAATATTTGAAGGTCAGATCAGTGTGCCGCACGACCGAGGTGAACGGTCGGCGGGACAGCACCGCGACGTGCCGGGCCGGGTCCACGGCCTCCACCTCGGTGGCAAACGGGTAATCCAATCCCTCGTCCTTGAGATCCCGCTGCAGCTCCGCCAAATAAGCCGGCGGGCCCATCTCCTGCAACGCCAGGACATCGGCATCGAGCTGGTGGATGACCGCCCGCAGGGCGGTCTTCTCCGACTCCGGCTTGGGATAATCCGCATGATAGACTCCGTCGGCCACCCGGTTTTCCTCCGTGTAGTTTTCGACGTTGTAGGTGGCGACGGTCAGGGTGGCGGGCGGGACGGCCGAAAAGGCATGGGCCACAAAAAGGCCCAAAGGGCACAAAAGGAAACCGACCGGACGGCAACTCCTTTGGCCGGGAGAGGAATTTGGTTCCAGGTCCATGCGAGGGTCGACGTGGACCAGGGATTCAATTTCCCGCCAGCGCGGCCTCGCGCTCCAACATCGTCGGGTGCGAGTGGTAAAAGCCGCTGAACCACGGGTGCGGGGTGAGGTTGCTCAGATTTTTTTGGGCGAGCTTCCGCAGCGCCCCGATCATCGCCGCCGGGCCGCCCAGGGCGCCGCGCGCAAAGGCGTCGGCCTCGTATTCATGCTTGCGCGAAAGCAGGTTCAGCAGCGGAGTCAGCCAGAACGTCGCGACCCCGCCCAGCAGCCCAAACAGGAGGAAGGCGGGGGCCAGCTCGCCGGACTGGAAGCCAAACGCCGGGTTGAACCAGCCGCTGCGGGCCAGCGCCGCCAGCGCCCAGAAGCCCGCGAACTGCATCACGGCGGAGAGGGCGAGCATCTTGGGGATGTGGCCCCGCCGCCAGTGGCCGATCTCGTGAGCCAGCACGGCCTCGAGCTCCTCCGGCGTGAGCTGGGCGACCAGGGTGTCGAACAGGACGATCCTCCGAAAGCGGCCGAAGCCGGTGAAAAACGCATTGGAGTGTCCCGAACGCTTGCTGCCGTCCATCACCTCGATGGTGCGGGCCGCAAACCCGGTCCGATCCGCCAGGGCGAGCAGGCGAAGCCGCAGCTCCCCCTCCGGGAGCGGGGCCAGTTTGTTAAAGAGCGGGAGGATGATCTTCGGATAAAGGACCAGCATCAGGAGTTGAAAGGTGAACATCAGCGCAAACCCCCACACCCACCAGGACGCCCCGAGCCACCCCACCAACGAAAGCAGCGCCCAGAGCAGGGGAAAGCCCAGCGCGAGCGCGAGCACCCCGCCCTTGAGCTTGTCGGTGACCCAGAGCGCGAGGGTGCTCTGGTTAAAGCCAAAACGGGCCTCCAGCCGGAATTGCGCCCACCATTCAAACGGCAGACCCGGGAGACCGAGCAGGAGCACCACGAGCAGAATTGCCAGCGCGCCGGTCCAGGCCACACCGGGCGCGCCCCAGGCACCGACCAAGGCAAAGGCCCCGGGCAGCAGCCCGCTGGCGAGCACGGCCAGGAGCACCCCGGTGTCGAAAACGCCCTCAATGAGTCCGAACTGATTTTTGGCCAGCGTGTAGTCCACCGATTTGCGGTAGGTCGCCCCGTCCATGATCGCGGCGACGGCGGCCGGAGCGTGGGCGGCGTGGCGGCGCACCTCGGCGCGGTTGAGCAACGCAAGCCACAACTCGGCCAGCAGCTTCAGCAGGATCAGGGCGCAGACCAGGGGGAAAACCATGAGGCGAATTTCAGCGGGTTATTTCAGTGGGTTCCAGCCCGTCCACGAGCACGCGGAGGGTGAGCCGCCCAACGCCCGTCGGTTCCTGCTCGACTTCAACCGCAAGGTTCATGGCGCCAAAAATCGTCCGGACGAGGAAAAGCACAAGGCATTAATCAATCCCACGCTGGAGCGCCCCTCACTCCTCCTGCGACTGGAGGGCGGCAACGACATTGAAGTCCTCCAGCGTGGTCGTGTCGCCCTGCACCGTGCCGCCGGCGGCAATCTCCTTGAGGATGCGGCGCATGATTTTCCCGCTGCGCGTCTTGGGCAGGCCGGCCGCGAAGCGGACGTCGTCCGGCCGCGCCAGCGAACCGATCTCCCGGGCCACATGCGCGCGGAGCTCCTCCTTGTGCTGCGGCGTGGCGGTGAAGTTGTTCTTCAGCGTGACAAAGCAGACCAGCGCCTGACCCTTGAGCTCATCGGGGCGGCCGACGACCGCAGCCTCTGCGACCGAGGGGTGCGACACGAGCGCGCTCTCGACCTCGGACGTGCCAATCCGGTGGCCGGAGACGATCAGCACGTCGTCGATGCGGCCCACCACCCAGAGGTAGCCGACCGGGTAGAAACGCGCGCCGACACCCGCAAAAAAAAAGCCGGTCAGCACGCTCCAAAACAGCTTATAGAACCGCGCG
>CAIYUN010000073.1 GCA_903929355.1 uncultured Opitutaceae bacterium | reverse complement strand
TCGCAGTTCGACCGGGTGATGGCGCTGCAGGAGGTGCGGTACCTGGACCCGAATGCGGTCACCCTCACGGCGGCGCAGGTGATCCGGCAGAATTTCCACAACCTGACCGCGTATTCGTTTGGCGTGCTGGCGGACCAGCAGCGGGGCGGGCTGCGCAAAGATCTTACGGCCTATTTCGAGGATAATAAACTCTTCGCCAGCGCCAGCGTCAGCCAGGGTTTGGCGGGTAAGAACATCCTGCCGGACGCTTCGGAGGCCTCACGCAATCTGGCCGATTATGCCAATCTGAACAACGACGGCTCGGGTTCGATCGGAACCACGCCTCTGCCCAAGGACGTCAGCCCGAAGAATTTCGGACCACAGTGGGACCTGCTCCGGAACTTTTACGGGCTCTCCGGATCGACCAGTTCGACCTTCATGACCCCGGCCACGACGGCTTCCATCAGCATTCAGGCGGGCGACGCCACCCATGAGCCCATCACGCCGGTGCTGGCGCAGTCGCGCGTTTTCTGGCAGGCGATCCAGGCCGCCGCCGGCCAGCATGTTTTTGTCCGGACCTATTACACGGTGGCTTTGGGGAATGCCTACACGGTCACGCTCAGCGCACCGAAGGGGGTGTCGATTTTGTACCAATCGCCCGGCTGGGGCTGGTTGATCGGGGGGTTGAATCCGTTGCCGATCCTGGACATTGGCACCGCCGGGGTGAACAGCAGCCCGCGCAACGTCAACGGCTACCCGGTTTTGAACCTCGGGATCATGGGCCCCAACAATACTCCCCCGGTGCCGGGAAACCCCAACCATTACGCGCCTTACAGCAGTATGGCGGACCTGGCCGCTTTTCTACCGGCCAGCCGAAACCCTTATCTGGACACCCAAACGTCGGTGATGGGCGGGGTGCTCTTTCAGACGCCTCCATTCACCCTGGCCCCGGGGGAGATAAGGGCCTTCACGATCAGCGGACAAGACCAGCAGAATTCCGAGACCCAGCCCGTGGCGACGATCAAATTGGATCCGGTCACGTCGGCGCAGCAGGCGCTCAATAATTATTTCAGCCACGACACGGGGCAAACCGGATCCTCGATGAAGACGCCCGACTGGGGGACCTTGAGTATTTATATGTTTGATCCGTCAACGGCCACCCTCAGCAGCAATTATCCTGGCAACGTTTTGATGGCGATCATGAACGGTGATATGCCGGGTCAGAACCCCATCAATTCCGATGTGACCATCTCGCCCAACGGGACGGACATCATCGGCTACATGCACATGCTGGGCCTGCCGGGTTGGGACGAGTCCGCCCTGACGCACGATTTCGTCGGCGGGGCGGAGCCGAACGGTTCAAACAACCGGATCTTTGTGGATTTCAATCTGGTGGGCGCCTACAAGCCAGTGCCATGGACCAATGGACCCTGGACGGGCTACGCGCACATCCCGCCGATGACCTCCTACTATGTCAAAGCCAGGGGGACCGGGGATTATGCGACCGGGTTGTATCCTCCCGCCTGGGGCAACGACTTCACGGGGGCAAATTCCAGCACCTCCTCCTTTGTGATGATTGACGTGCCCCACCGCTCCAGTCTGACCGAGATGCCGATCCTCTCCATCGGGTACCTGCAGCATGCCAACCTGACGGCCGACGACAACTATCCCTTCATTGGCAACCAGCCCGGCAAAGCCGTCGGCAACTCCTGGTTCAACGTCTTCGTGAGCCGCACGGCCACAGTACAGTCGCGCGACAACTATCTTTATTCCCAGGCCGGAAAGACTTCGGGTTTTTCAGTCAACTACTACGACATCGCCTACCTGCTGAACACGGCGCTGTGGGACCGCTACTATTTTTCGTCGATCCCCCAGGTCACCTCGCCCGGTTCGGCCAACCCCCCGGCCAATCCCCGGCTGAAGTATGTCGCCGGCTCTCCGACGGGATCGCAACTGGCCCTGGGGGTCGGCAACGAGACGCCAACCGCAGACCCGACCGGGCAGCTTCTGCCGAAAGAATATGCGGCGGCCCGCTACCTGATGATTGACGGAGCGTTCAACATCAATTCGACCTCCATCGAGGCGTGGAAAGCGGTGCTGGGCAGCCTGCGTAAACGCAATGCCACCACGCTTGAGACCGCCGCGACCCCGTCCACCAGCACGCCGTTTCCACGCTCGCTCTTTCAGACCCAGTTGAGCACGGGTGCGGAGACCGGGCTCGGAAACGCCGCGTATGGTGGCTTCCGCCGGCTCTCCGACGCGCAGATCACCACGCTCGCCAGCTGCATCGTGCAGGAGATCCGGCTGCGCGGACCGTTTGTGTCGCTCGCGCATTTTGTCAACCGGACCGGCATCACCGGCAGTCCCAGCTCCAGCGCGAGCGGCTGGCTGAACACCGAACATGCCACGGTCGAGACCTCCGGCGCCCTGCAAACGGCCATCGAGCGGGCCGGGATTAATGCCACGGCGTTTCCCTCCTCAATTCCCCAGGATGCCGTAGATGTGGTTAACACGACCGGAAATGGTGCCACCCGCGGCCCGCCCATGGCCGACGCGCTGCCCAAAACCACCCCCAGCGCGCTCACGGTGCCCGGGGCCTGTGTGACGCTGAGCAAGTCCACCGGAATCCCGGGCTGGTTGACGCAGGCGGATTTATTGCAGGCGCTGGGGCCGGCGTTGGCGGCACGGTCGGACACTTTTGTGATCCGGTCCTACGGAGAGGCGCTGGATCCAATCAACACCGGCAGCACGGTCGTGCCGGCAAACATCCTGAGCCGGGCGTGGTGCGAAGCCGTGGTGCAGCGTTTCCCCGACTATGCGGACGTGTCCAACCCAGCGTCGGTTGATCCGAGTGGGCCCGCTGGTAGTGGGACAACAATCACGGCGGCGAACCAAAAATTTGGGCGAAAGTTTCGCATCGTCGCCTTCCGCTGGCTGTCGCCCAACGACATTTGACCAGGCTTTCCCCGGTCTGCTCATTCAGCGATCTTTTATTCACCCACGATGCCATCACCCATGAAAACCCTCCTTAATTTCCGTCGGCGGTTCCTGCCTTGCATCGCCCTGATCATGCTGGGCCTGCGGGCCCAGGGCCAGCCGGCGAACATCACCGCCAATTTCACCATGCTGGCGTTGGTCAACAAACCGGTGACGGACTTGGTTTTCGAGTCGGGGGGAAAACCGGTGTCGTTCAAGGCGCCCTCCTTTGCGCGCTCGGCAGGCTACAATTACTCCGGACCCACCACCATGGTCTTCGCCCGGATGGGGGTGAAAGATGGCAAATCCGAGGCCACGAAGGTGGGTGAGGCGGTCCTTCCGGCAGGGGGCGGACAGATGCTGATCGTCATTGCGCCCAGTCGGGACGCGAGCAGTTACACCTTCGGCGCGGTCGCCGATGCAGGGGGGACCCCGCTGGGCAAGATTCGCATTTACAACGCCACGCCCTACAAGGCCTCCGTGTTGTGCAACCAGACCCAGACGGTGACGCTCAAGCCCTTTGAGGCCCAGACCATTGAACCCAAAGAAGGTGGCATCAGCATTGATGTTTCCTACGAAAATAATGGGAAAATGCAGTCGGTGATGAACACGGCCTATTTGCTCAACAAAGACCAGAAACTCAGCCTTTTTCTGGTGGCGGGTGAAATCCAGAGCGTTTTCAACCACGCCGTGAATGTGTTTCCCCTCTTTGAGGGTTCGACTCCGGCGGCGACACCCGGTCGTGGAACCACGACGGCCCCGCGGCGAAACGGGGCGGCAGGCGGTTGATGGTGGTGGGGTGGGGGGGGGCTGACCTGGCGGGGAGAACCAGCACCCCAAGGCCCGTTGTGCCCGTCTCGATCTAGGTGTGATCGGGCGACTCCGCCGGCGTCTGAGCGCAGGTCGTCGAGGGGCGCCCCCTGCCACCTCTGCGGACTGCAGGGCACACGATTCACCTCGGAGCATTTTTTTTGTGATTTCCCTTGCTTCCGGCCGGCGGGCATGTTGGTCTGACCCCCCTTCACTCTCAACCGTGTCGGTCGGGGTTCCCCCGGCAGGCGCAAATTTTGAACGCGAGGCCGGTTTCGCCGGGCAGATTTCGCGTAAAAAACGTTTTTCGCCAAAATAGTGCTTGCCGCACGTTTGGCGGAGGCTCACTTTTTTCCCCTTTTCCCAAATTTCCAGTCACCAATCGTATGCCGACCATCAATCAACTCGTGCGCAAGGGCCGCCGCCAAGTCACGGCGAAGTCCAAGTCGCCGGCCCTGGCGGGCAACCCGTTCCGCCGCGGCGTCTGTGTGCAGGTCATGACCCGCACCCCCAAGAAGCCCAACTCCGCCATCCGCAAGGTGGCCAAGGTGCGCCTGACGAACGGTAACGAGGTCATCTCCTACATTCCCGACGAGGGGCACAGCCTGCAGGAGCATTCGATCGTGCTCGTTCGCGGCGGCCGCGTGAAGGATTTGCCCGGTGTGCGTTATCACATTGTCCGCGGGACGCTTGACGCCACCGGCGTCGAGAAGCGTCGTCGGTCCCGCTCCAAGTATGGGGTCAAGCGTCCGAAAGCCGCCAAGGCCTGAGCCGTACCCGCATTCGTCCCCCTAACCCTTTCCCGCCATGTCACGCCGTCACCGCGCCGAAAAACGTCAAGTCGTACCCGACATGCGCTACAGCAGCCCGCTGGTCGCGCATCTCGTCAACATTGTGATGAAATGCGGCAAGAAGAACGTCGCCCAACGCATCGTCTACGGTGCGTTTGAAAAAGTTTCCGCGAAGCTCGAGAAGGGCGACCCGGTGGATTTGCTGCTGGGCGCGCTGGAGAACGCGCGTCCGCGCCTCGAGGTCAAGAGCCGCCGCGTGGGTGGCGCGACCTACCAGGTGCCGGTGGAGATTTCCTTTGAGCGTCAGGAGTCCCTGGCGTTGCGCTGGATTGTGACCGCGGCTCATGGTCGCAAGGGCCTGCCCATGCGCGACGCCCTCGCCGCCGAGCTGATCGACGCGTACAACAACACGGGCTCGGTCGTGAAGAAGAAGGAAGACACCCACAAGATGGCCCAGGCGAACCGCGCCTTCGCCCACCTCCGCTGGTAACCGTTTCGGTTCCCGCCATGTCCTCCGTCGCCACACCCGCCATGTCTTCCGTCGTCGCCCCCTCCTCATCTGATGGCCCTGGTGACTCGCGGGCGCAGATCACCATCGTCACCGACAAGGCCAAGGTCTCGCCGGTCAACGCCAAGGATCGTCCCTTTCCGCTGGAATGGACGCGGAACATCGGCATCGCCGCGCACATCGACGCCGGCAAGACGACGACCACGGAGCGCATTCTGTTTTACTCGGGCGCCGTCCACAAGATGGGCGAGGTGCACGAGGGCACGACGGTAACCGACTGGATGGAGCAGGAGCGCGAACGCGGCATCACGATCACCGCCGCCGCCATCTCCTGCGCCTGGAACGCCTCGTGGGGTCCGTGGAAGGGGATCAAGCAGCGGATCAACATCATCGATACTCCCGGCCACGTGGATTTCACGGCCGAGGTGGAGCGCTCGCTCCGCGTACTGGACGGCGCGGTCGCCGTGTTCGACGCCGTGGCCGGGGTGCAACCGCAGTCCGAGACGGTCTGGCGGCAGGCGAACAAATATAAGGTGCCGCGCATCGCGTTCATCAACAAGATGGACCGGGTCGGGGCGAATTTCTTCCGCTGCATCGACGACATCCGCACCAAGCTCAAGGCGAACGCCCATGCCCTCTACCTGCCGATCGGGGCGGAGGAGAATTTCACGGGTTTGGTGGATCTGGTGCAGAATGTGGCCTATTCCTTCGAGGACAATCCGGCTGATCCGCTCGGGATGAACCCGGTCACCATGGAGATTCCCGACGCCATGAAGGCGCAGGCGAAGGAGTATCGCGAGAAGCTGATCGAGGCGGTCTGTGATTTCGACGATGCGATCGCCGAGAAATATCTCAATGGCCAGGAGATCGGGGTGGACGAGCTGCTGCTCGGGGTGCGCAAGGCCACGATTTCGCTGCAGTTCACCGGGGTGTTCCCCGGCTCCGCGTTCAAAAAGAAGGGCGTGCAGCGCCTGCTGGACTGCGTGGTGAACTTTCTGCCCAGTCCGATCGACGTGCCGCCCATGCAGGGCCAGGACAGCGACGGCAAACCCGTCGAGGCCGTCGTCAACGACAAGGCCAAGCTCGCCGGCCTCGCGTTCAAGCTGTGGAACGACAAGTTTGTCGGCCGTCTGGTGTTTTTCCGGGTGTACACGGGGATGCTCAAGCAGGGCATGTCACTTTACAACCCCCGCACCCGCCGCTCCGAGCGCTGTTCGCGCCTCGTGCTGATGCGCGCGATTGACCGTGAGGAGATTGATGTGGCCTATGCGGGCGATATCTGCGCGCTCGTGGGGATCAAGGACGTGATCACCGGTGACACCTTGTGTGACGAGGATTTGGACATCCGCTTGGAGCCGCCGTCCTTCCCCGAGCCGGTCATCTCGATGTCCATCGAGCCGAATTCCAAGGCGGACCAGGAGAAGCTTGGCAACGCCCTCCAGCGTCTGGTGGCGGAGGATCCGACATTGCGGGTCAAGACCGACACGGACACGGGCCAGACCATTTTGGCCGGCATGGGTGAGTTGCACCTCGACATCATCCGCGACCGCATGAAGCGCGAGTTCGGGGTCGAGGCGACCGCAGGTGAGCCGCAGATCGCCTACCGCGAGACGGTCGGCAAGGCCGCCGGCGGCGAGGGCAAATTCATCCGCCAGTCCGGCGGCAAGGGCCAGTACGGCCATGTCTGCATCAAGCTGGAGCCAAATGAGAAGGGCAAGGGCGTTGAGATCATTGATGAGATTGTCGGCGGCACCATCCCGAAGGAGTTCATCAAGCCCTCGATTGCCGGCATCCAGGAGGGTTGCAACAACGGCGTCGTCGCCGGATTCCCGGTGGTGGATGTCATTGTGCGCATCATCGACGGTTCGTTCCATGAGGTGGACTCGTCCGAGCTCGCTTTTAAGATGGCCGGCATTTTCGCGTTCAAGGACGCGATGAAAAAGGCCAATCCGATCCTGCTCGAGCCCATCATGGGGGTCGAGGTCACCACGCCCGAGGAATACCAGGGTGACCTTATCGGCGACATCAACCGCCGCCGTGGCACGATCATGGGCATGGAAAACAAGGCTGGTGCCTGCATCATCGACGCCCGGGTGCCGCTGGAGAAGCTCTTTGGCTACGTCACGGACATCCGCTCGCTCTCCAAGGGCCGCGCGAGCGCCGCCATCACGCCGTCGCACTTCGAACAGGTGCCCAATTCGCTCCTCGCCAAGATCGTCGAGAACAACTCCAAGGGCCCGGCCCGCACCTGAAACCCCGTTCTTTTCCCACCATGAAAGGCCAGCGCATCCGCATCAAACTCCAGGGCTTTGACTATCGTGTCATCGACCAGTCGGCCTTGGACATCGTCGAGACCGCCAAACGCTCCGGCGCCCGCGTCTCGGGACCCATTCCGCTGCCGACGCGCATCGAGAAGCTCTCGGTCAACCGCTCCCCGCACGGCGACAAGAAGTCCATGGAGCAATTTGAGACGCGCACGCACAAGCGCCTCATCGACATCATCGAGCCGACCACGCAGACCGTGGACGAGCTGAAGAAACTCAACCTCCCGTCCGGCGTGGACATCACCATCAACGTATAACCCAAAGCTTTTCGGGCGGACCGTGTGCGCCCCGCGCACCGCCGGTCCCCTCGCTAAAGTCGGTCCCTCCCCGGATACCACTTAGCCATGATCTCCTCCCTCCTCGGCAAAAAAATCGGCATGACCCAGGTCTACGACGCGCAAAACGTCCTGATCCCGGTCACCGTCGTCGAAGCCGGCCCCTGTGCCATCGTGCAGATCAAGACCGTCGAGACTGACGGCTATCACGCGGTGCAGTTGGGCTTTTCGGCGCAAAAGACCAAGAACGCCTCCAAGGCGGAGTTGCACCACGCGCAGAAGGCCGGCCTCACGGTCGCGCCGCGCGTGCTCAGCGAGGTTCGACTCGCCGCCGCGCCCGCGCTCAAGGTGGGCGACGTGGTCACCGTCACCGCGTTTGCCGAGGGGCAGTTCGTGGATGTGAGCGGGATCTCGAAGGGCAAGGGCTTTCAGGGGGTCGTGAAGCGTTTCCGCGTCGGTGGCGGCCCGGCCGCGCACGGCTCGATGTTTCACCGGCGCATCGGTTCCATCGGCATGCGGCAGACGCCCGGCCGCACGTGGAAGAACCAGGCGATGCCCGGCCACATGGGTTCCGACAGCCGCACGGTGCAGAATCTGCGGGTGGTGAGGATCATCGCCGACAAGAATCTGCTTCTCATCAAGGGGGCGATCCCCGGTGCGAACGGCGACGATGTGGTCGTCCGCACCTCCGTCAAGGGCCAGCCCAGGGTGGTGGCGCCAAAAGTGGAGGCCGTCGTCGCCCCGAAGGGCGCGAAAGCCGCCAAGCCCGCCGCCAAAGAAACCAAGAATGCCTGATCCGCACCGCCATGAAACTCACTGTATTTAGCTCCGACGGCACGACCAGCAGCGAACAAGAGTTCGCCGGTCTGCCCATGTTCGAAGGCGACAAGGGCCTCCAGGCGGTCAAGGAGGTCATTGTCGCCATCAACGCCAACCGACGCCAGGGCACCCGCTCGACCAAGACCCGGGGCGAGGTCCGCGGCGGCGGCAAGAAGCCGTGGAACCAGAAGGGCAGCGGGCGGGCCCGCGCCGGCTCGAACCGTTCCCCGCTCTGGGGTGGGGGTGGCGTGGTGTTCGGCCCCAAGCCGCGCGATTTTTCCAAGAAGATCAACGGCAAGGTGAAGGCGCTGGCCTTCAGCCGCGCGCTCTTCGACCGGGCGCGGGCCGGCGAGATCGCGGTGATCGAGCAGTTCACCGTGGCGCAGGCCAAGACCAGGCTCGTCCTGCAGGTGGTGGGCCGCATCGCCCCGCTGGGCAGGATCCTGCTGGTGGACGCGCCGTTTGCCGCCGGGCCGGCGCGCGCCGCGCGCAACCTCAGCCGCGTCACCCTGCAGGAGGCCGCGAAGCTGAACACCCACGATCTCGCCCAATACAAGAAAATCATTGTCAGCGCCAAGGCGCTCGACGCCATCCTCGCCCGCGTCAACGGAGGGAAAAACTGATGCACGCCGTCCACACGCTCAAACTGATCCGTCTCACGGAAAAATCGAACAAGCTCTCGTCGGAGCTGGGCCAGTACACCTTTGAGGTCGCCATCTCCGCCAACAAGCACGCCATCGCCGAGGCGGTCGAAAAGACCTTCAAGGTGACCGTGCGCCGGGTGAACACCCTGACCTGCGCCGGCAAGAACAAGAAAAGCCGCCAGGGCCGCCCGAGCATGACCTCCGAGTACAAGAAGGCCATCGTCACGCTCAAGGCCGGCGACAAAATCGAGCTCGTCTGATCCGAACCCACCGCCATGCCGCTTAAATTCTTCCCCCCCCTCACGCCCTCGCAGCGCTTCACCGTGCTGAACCGGGCCGCCGGCCTCTCCCAAAAGCGCCCGGAACGCGGCCTCACCGAGCCGAAACACAAAACCGGCGGCCGCAATGTCTACGGCCGCATCACTTCCCGTCGCCACGGGGGTGGCCACAAGCAGCTCTACCGCGTGATTGACTTCAAGCGCGCGGTGCTCGACCTGCCCGCCCGGGTCCAGGCGATCGAGTATGACCCGAACCGCTCGGCGAACCTCGCCCTCATCGCCTACTCCAACGGGGTGAAGACCTATATTCTCGCGCCCGAGGGGCTGGCCGTCGGCGCGACCATCGTCGCCTCCAACAAGGCCACGACCAACGATTTTCACGTCGGCAACAATTTCCCGCTCGAGCTGATCCCCCCCTCCACGCGGGTTCACGCGGTTGAGCTGGTGCCCGGCCGTGGCGCCCAGATCGCCCGCTCCGCCGGCACCTCGCTCGAGCTCGTGGGCGTCGAGAGCGGCCAGGCGCAGCTGAAGATGCCCTCCGGCGAGCTCCGCTTTGTCCACCCGCAATGCCGCGCGACCATCGGGGTCGTGGGCAACGGCGACCACAACCAGCAGTCGCTCGGCAAGGCCGGGCGCAACCGCTGGCTCGGCAAGCGCCCGCGCGTGCGCGGCGTGGCGATGAACCCGGTGGACCACCCGAACGGTGGCGGCCAGGGCAAATCCAAGGGCGGCGGCGGCCGGCAGCACCTGGTGTCGCCCTGGGGCCAGCTCGCGAAGGGTTTTGTCACGCGCAACCGTTCCAAGACCTCGACCAGCATGATCATCCTCCACCACAACGGCCGCAAGCCGCGCGGCAAAAAGTAACCCCGCCCCTTCCGCACCATGGCACGTTCCATCAAAAAAGGTTTCTTTGTCGACTACCACCTGCTCGAGAAAATCGAGAAGGCCGTCAAGGCGGGCGCGAAGAAACCCATCCAGACCTGGTCCCGGCGCTCGACCATCACGCCCGATTTCATCGGCCATACCTTCAGTGTCCACAATGGCAAATCCTTCACCCCCGTCTATGTCACCGAGAACATGGTCGGCCACAAGCTCGGGGAGTTTTCCCCGACCCGCGTGTTCAAGGCCCATGGTGGCATGACCCGGAAGGAAATCTAAGGCGCGCTGCCGCCCGCCCCCATCTCCATGCGTAACCTTGCCGCCCTTTCTTCCTCCTGCTTCCGCCCTTTCCGGGGCGGGCTGGCGGTGGCCGTGCTGGCCTTGGTCATGGGACAGGGGACTTTGGTCATGGCGACCCCGGAGGGGGCCGCCCCGGTCGTGTCGGTTGCGCCCACGCGGGTTGCCGACCTCGTGCTTCTGGGCGGCGGCTTTGCGGCCGGCCTGCGCGAGGGCATGGTCTGCCGCGTCACCCGCGGCGCGACGGTGATCGCCGAAATCCAGCTCGTTGGCCTGCGCGCCCAGGCGGGCGCGGCCCTGATCCTCAGCCTGGCCCCGGGCCAGTCCATCCAGCCTGGCGATCTCGCCAGCGTCAAAGTCAGCAAAACCTAATCCCAACCCAATGCCCAAAGGGTGGGGCGCGTCGCCTGCGACGCGCTGCCATCGCCGAACCCCGGTTCGGAATCCGTCCTCCCAACATGGAAGTCCAAGCCCTCACCCGTTACGCGCGCATGTCGCCCAAAAAGATGCGCGAGGTCGTGCGCATCATCCAAGGCCGCAAGGCGCCCGCGGCCGCCGACTATCTCGCGCTCATCCCGCGCAAGTCCGCCCGTCTGATCGCGAAGACCCTCCGCTCCGCCATCGCCAACGCCGAGAACAACAACAACCTTTCCGCTGACACGCTCACCGTGAAGAGCGCGGTCATTGAGAACGGCCCTGTCCTCAAGCGCTTCAAGGCGGGTGCCAAGGGCAGCGCCAAGCCCCGCACCAAGAAAATGTCGCACATCCGCATCGTCCTCTGGGACGGCAACGCCAACTGAGGACTTCACCATGGGCCAAAAAACCAATCCGATCGGCTTCCGTCTCGCCGTCCGCCGCAACTGGCAGTCCCGCTGGTTCGCCAGCAAGAAGGAGTTTCCGCGCCTGCTGCTCGAGGATCAGATCATCCGCAGCACGCTGATGGAAAAGCTCAAGCAGGCGAGTGTGCCGCGCATCTTCATCGAGCGCGCGTCGAACCGCGTCCGCGTGAAAATTTATACCGCCCGTCCCGGCGTCGTGATCGGCCGCAAGGGCCAGGAGATCGAGAACATCAAGGCCGAGCTGGCCAAGCTCACCGGCAAGGACATTCTCCTCGACATCCAGGAGGTCAAGAAGCCGGAGATCGAGGCCCAGTTGGTCGCTGAGAACGTCGCGCTCCAGCTGGAGCGCCGGGTGGCTTTCCGCCGTGCGATCAAGAAGGCGGTCGAGATGGCCATGGCGCTCGGGGCCGAGGGCATCCGGATCCAGTGCTCGGGTCGCCTCGGCGGCACCGACATCGCCCGCCGCGAATGGCAGCGCAAGGGCCGGGTGCCGCTGCACACGCTCCGCGAGAACATCGATTACGGCTTCTCCGAGGCCCACACCCTCTACGGCAAAATCGGCGTCAAGTGCTGGATCTGCAAAAAAGAGGCCGACGCCGCCTGATCCCTCCGGGAAGAACCAGGTTCTGGGCCACTTCTGATCGCCCCGCTCCGGTTTCATCCTTCCACCTTCCTCCTTCATCTTTTTCACCATGGCCCTCGCCCCCGCACGCACCAAATACCGCAAATCGCAGAAAGGCTCGACCGCCGGCAACGCCAAGCGCGGCAACGTGCTGTCCTTTGGCGAATTCGGCCTCCAGTCGCTGACCCGCGGCCCCATGACCGGCCAGCAGATCGAGGCTGCCCGGGTCACCATCTCGCGCCACCTCAAGCGCAAGGGCAAGCTCTGGATCCGGGTGTTCCCGCACAAGCCCGTGACCAAGAAGCCCGCCGAAACGCGCATGGGCTCGGGCAAGGGCCCGGTCGAGTATTACGTCGCCATCATCAAGCCGGGTGCCGTGCTGTTCGAGCTGGCCGGCGTGCCGCTGACCATCGCCAAGGAGGCCTTTCGCCTCGCCGACGCGAAGCTGCCTTTCCATTGCCGGTTCATCGTCCGCGAGGGCGCAGCCGTCTGACCACCCCCCCACCTTTACCATGACCGCCAAGGAAATCCGCGAACTCTCCCCTGAGGAGATCGAAACCAGGCTCCGCGACACCCGCTCCGAGCTGCTCCTGCTCCGTCTCAAGAAGAACACCGGACAGGTTGAAAAGCCGCATCTGCTGCGCTCACTCCGCAAGGACGTCGCCCGCCTGCTCACCCGCCAGACCCAGAAATCACCGGCAACCGCCGCGCCCGTCGCAACCCGCTGAACGCCATGTCCACTCCGACCCGTAATCCGCGCAAGACGCTCCTCGGTTTTGTCACCAGCCGCTCCGGTGACAAATCCGTCAAGGTGACCATCGCCTACAAGACGCCCCATCCGCTCTACCACAAGGTCGTGAACCGCCAGACCGTGGTGCACGCCCACGATGGGAAGAATGAGACGAAGCCCGGGGACAAGGTTGAGATCATGGAGACCCGCCCCATTTCCCGCCTCAAACGCTGGCGGATCGTCCGCATGGTGGAGCAGGCCGTCACGACCGACGCCGTCGCGATCACCGAGGCGGACGTCGCCGCGCGGGTTCCCACCAAGCTCACCCGGCCCGAGCCGGCCCCGGCGCCCGCCGCCCCCACCGCCTGAGTTTTTTCCGCCCTACCGGTCCCACCCGTCCCCCTTCCCATGATCCAACTGCGCTCCATTCTCGACGTCGCCGATAACACCGGCGCCCGCCGTGCCGCGATGATCTCCAAAAAAGGTCAGAACACGGACACTGCGGCCGTGGGCGACATCGTCACCGTCCACATCAAGGACAGTGCGCCCGACGCGACCGTGAAAAAAGGCGAGGTCGCCAAGGCGGTCGTGATCCGCACCCGGCATCCGATCCGCCGCGCGGACGGCAGCTACCTGCGCTTTGACAGCAACGCCATCGTCATCATCGACGCGACCAACAACCCGAAGGGGACCCGCATCTTCGGGCCCGTCGCCCGCGAGCTGCGCGCGAAAAACTTCATGAAGATCATCTCGCTCGCCCCGGAGGTTCTCTGACCATGCAAAAATTCCACGTCAAACTCGGCGACCAGGTCGTCGTCATCGCCGGCGCCCACAAGTGCAAGTCGTGCATGGTCATCGAGGTGCTCGCGGCCAAGGGCCGTGCCCGGGTCGAGGGGGTCGCCCTGATCAAACGCCATGTGAAGAAATCCCAAAAGGAGGAGAAGGGCGGCATCATCGAGAGCGAAGGCT